>OMXX01000147.1 GCA_900315105.1 uncultured Prevotellaceae bacterium
TGAGGTCTGAAGGACCGACACCTAAAGTCTTCAGGTGTCGCACTTACAGCGCTCCTTTAATCACGCATCTATAGAATAACAGCCCTTACGGACTGCCCTTTTAGGTGTCGGGCTTTCAGCCCTCGCAGTCTTGAATTGTTCGCAGAAGCTCACCAAGCTATGCAAGTTCTTCGCTGAAGCTCATCAAGCTAAAGCAAGTCGTCGAACTCACGTTATTATATATCAGTTGATTATACACGTGTGAATGATCTGGAGAAGTAGGGGAGATGTCAAGGAGATTGTAACGCCATTCTATTATAAATTAGAGGAAATTTTCCTTAAATTTCCCCTAATTTCCTCTATTCTTTGTTCGAGACTCTTTGAATAAGTTCCTCGAATTGGTCGGATTTAATGTAGCCAATGGCTCTCTTGTTCAGGTTTGTTGCACTCAAGTAGCCCATCTCTACCAGTTCTTGTAAGTCGGTTCTGGCAGACCTCGCTGTAATATTAAATTGAGTAGCCAACTCTTTTGGAGTGAACATGATACGTTTACTCTCAGAAATGGTTCTAAGGACATATCTCTGGCGTTCATTGATATTAGAAATACCAACGAATTTGATAATGTTCTGCTGCTCGTCAATCTTACGTTGCAAATATTTCTTCAATTCTTCAAATGCTTTCTTCATCACATCCAAGTGGTATTGGATAAAGTAAGAAAGGTCATTGTCATCGTTTTCTGTATATAGATATGCTTTTTCATATCCTTTTTTGTTGGTATATATAATTCTTGAAATAGAAAGGTATTCTGTAAGCCAGTATCCTTTCTTTATCATATACCAATAGAATAACGATCTTGCAGTTCTGCCATTACCATCTGCAAAGGGATGAATGTAAGCCAGCACGAAGTGAATGATAATACCTTTAATGATTGGATGGATGAAATTATCACTATTATCTTTGTTTGCAAACTCACACAGGTCCTCTATCATCTTATCAATCTCTGTATATGAAGGTGGCGTGTGGGCAACAAAACCAGTAATACCATCTACAACGAAAATATCATCGTTTTTACGGAAGACGCCTTCATCTTCTGGATTATCTAATGTCTTATACGATATGGAGTGGTGGATATCAAGTAGTCCTTCTACAGAGAAATCCGCTTGCTTGTTCTTGGAAACCTTATTGATTGTCTCATAGTTGTTGACTATCATCTGCTGACTCTTATTGATAGGCTTGAGTTGTTTGCGAAGCATATCTTTGGCTATTCGCCGCGTTGTGGAGGCTCCTTCCATCTGACTGGATGCAATGGCCTCTTCCATAATTGAACTGATCAGATAATAGTTCTTGTCTGTTGTCGGGATTATACTTTTTGTACCCAGACTTCCTCCCAAGTTCATATCAAAGTCATGCAGTAGTGCAAGCATGTTTTTGGTGATGGTAAAATGAAAGGTGTATCTCCCAAATTTGATGGTCTGAGAACTCAATTGACGTTGAATCTTTACTGCTTGCCAGAAAACAAGCTTATCTATACCTTTGGGCACTATATACTTCACTTTGTCCCAATAGAGGTATTCGCTACTTATCCTTTGGAAAAGTGGCTGCATTTGCGGATTCGTAAGCAGCTGAATAGCTTCTGTCTGCTTTTGTGAATTCTGCGTTGGAGTTGGTTCTACTTTCATCTCTTTTTTTGTTTTTTCGATGCAAAGATACATTTTTTTTCTTAATTAGAGGAAATTTTCTTGTAATTTCCTCTAATTTCTCGTTATTTTTCGCAAAATACAGGTGAGTTTCTCATTTTTTTGCTTGTTTTTGCTTGTTTGTTGTTTTTTTATGAGCATATCCGCATTAATTCCGATTATTTTTCGTAATTTTGTCGTCAAGCAAGAGAAATAAGCTGAAATAAATATCAAAGGAATAATATGGCAGAAGAGCAGAATAATCCTATCATAATATATCAGAGTGAGGATGGGCAGACGCAAGTGGATGTCCGTATGGAGAATGATATGATTTGGCTGACTCGCCAGCAGATAGCCGCTCTGTTTGGACGTGATTATAAGACAATCAGCAAGCATATCAATAATGCGCTTAAAGAGGAATTGGCAGGTTCTGTGGTAGTCGCAAAATTTGCGAATACCACTCAGCATGGTGCAATCGAAGGTAAAACGCAGACTCATGAGATAGATTATTTTAACCTTGATGTTATAACTTCTGTAGGCTATAGAGTCAAGAGTAAACGAGGTGTGCAGTTCCGTCAATGGGCTAACAATGTCTTAAAGCAGTATCTCATCAAGGGCTATGCTGTCAATGAGCGTATGCGTAAGGAGCAGATTGGCGAGTTGCGTCAACTGGTAGGTATGCTTGGGCGAACTATTCAGAGTCAGCCTCTATTGTCTAATGACGAGACAAATGCCTTGTTCGAGGTAGTGACAGACTATACTTACGCCCTTGACACACTTGACAACTATGATTATGAGCGGCTTACTATCAATAAGACAACGAAAGATGAGCCGTTTCATGCCACATATGAGAATGCTATGGAGGCAATCGATGGGTTGCGTGAGAAATTTGGTGGCTCTGTTCTCTTTGGTAATGAGAAGGATGATTCTTTCAAAAGTAGCATCGGACAGATATACCCGACCTTTGGTGGAGAAGAACTCTACCCAAGTGTGGAAGAGAAAGCAGCCATGCTTCTCTACCTCGTCACCAAGAACCATTCGTTTAGCGATGGAAACAAGCGTATTGCTGCCACGCTCTTCCTTTGGTTCCTTAACAATAATCATATTCTCTATCATCCAGATGGTAGCAAACGCATAGCAGATAGTACACTCGTTGCCCTTACTCTGATGATTGCTGAGAGCAGAACAGAAGAGAAGGATGTCATGGTAAAAGTTGTTGTCAATCTGATAAACAAAAACAACTATGAGTAAAGCTGGGTACAAACAGAAATACGCACCCTCTTGCAACAGGAAGCTATCAAGCAAATATTAAGGTGAATTCTTTCCAATGTTTAAAGAATTGGAAAGGATTGGAAAGAAATTGACTATGGAATACAAGCGTTTAGTGAAGTGAATAGAAACACAAAGTTCTTCCGAAATTTGTTGCTCGGGGAGAACAACGAACTAAAGAATCGATATATGCTGATTGGATATAAGGATGCTGAGAGTGCTACCCATACAACTACCCATACAACCACCCATACAAGTTTAATCGACATACAACCTTCTTCGGAGAATGTGAGGCGTTTGGTATTGGCAATCGGCAAAGAAGAAATGAGTGTGAAGAGTATGATGGAAGCCGTAGGCCTGAAGAACCGCCCTAACTTTTTGGATTATTCTCTCACACCAGCAATAAGAGAAGGATTCGTGTGTATGAAGTACTTAGACAATCCCCATCATCCTCGTCAACGTTATTTGCTGACGGTTAAAGGATTGATGTTGTTGGATGGGAATAATAGTTAAGAACCTAAAGTAAAAGTCAAAAAGAAATCTGTATAAACAAAAATCCCGCATAACTGCTTGAGTTATACGGGATTCTTTATTTATTTCTCAAAAAACTTTACTTTACTTCTTCGAAGTCTGCGTCTTGAACGTCTGGGCCGTTCTGTGAAGACTGACCGCCTGCCTGTGCGCCGCCGTTGAAGCCGCCGTTCATGTCAGGACCTGGCTGAGCACCTGGCTGTGCACCTGCCTGATACATCTTCTGAGCAACTGCGTTGAGCTCTGCGATAGCTGTATCGATAGCTGCGATGTCCTGAGCCTTGTGTGCGTCCTTGAGCTTCTGGATAGCTGCCTCCATCTCAGACTTAACGTCTGCTGGGATCTTGTCGCCCTGCTCCTTGAGCATGTTCTCGGTCTGGAAGATCATAGAGTCTGCCTGATTGAGCTTGTCAATCTTCTCGCGCTCCTTCTTATCAGCCTCGGCATTTGCCTCTGCCTCTGCCTTCATGCGGTTGATCTCGTCCTCAGAAAGACCTGATGAAGCCTCGATACGAATCTTCTGCTCCTTACCAGTAGCCTTATCCTTTGCAGATACGTTGAGGATACCGTTTGCGTCGATATCGAATGTTACCTCAATCTGTGGAACACCACGACGTGCTGGTGCGATGCCCTCGAGGTTGAACTGACCGATTGACTTGTTCTGTGCAGCCATTGGACGCTCACCCTGAAGTACGTGGATCGTTACGGCTGTCTGGTTGTCGACTGCTGTAGAGAATGTCTCTGACTTCTTGCAAGGGATGGTTGAGTTAGCGTCGATAAGCTTTGTCATTACGCCACCCATTGTCTCAATACCGAGGGTAAGAGGAGTTACGTCGAGGAGGACGATGTCGCCTACACCTGACTCCTTGTTGAGGATAGCGCCCTGGATAGAAGCACCTACTGCTACAACCTCGTCTGGGTTTACGCCCTTTGAAGGCTCCTTGCCGAAGTAGTTCTTAACGAGCTCCTGAACAGCTGGGATACGGCTTGAACCACCTACGAGGATTACCTCGTCGATCTCTGATGTTGAGAGACCTGCATCACGCATAGCGTTCTGACAAGGAACGAGACAAGCCTGGATAAGTCCATGTGCGAGCTGCTCGAACTGTGAACGTGTGAGAGTCTTTACAAGGTGCTTTGGAACACCACCTTCTGCTGAGATGTAAGGAAGGTTGATTTCTGTAGAAGTTGAAGAAGAAAGCTCAATCTTAGCCTTCTCAGCAGCCTCCTTCAGACGCTGCATAGCCATAGGGTCCTTTGTGAGGTCGATGCCCTCGTCGGCCTTGAAGCCGTTAGCAAGCCAGTCGATGATAACCTGGTCGAAGTCGTCACCACCAAGGTGTGTGTCACCATTAGTAGAGAGTACCTCGAATACGCCGCCACCGAACTCGAGGATAGAGATATCGAAAGTACCGCCACCGAGGTCGAATACTGCGATCTTCATATCCTTGTTAGCCTTGTCAACACCATAAGCAAGTGCTGCTGCTGTTGGCTCGTTTACGATACGCTGTACGTTGAGACCTGCAATCTGACCAGCCTCCTTAGTAGCCTGACGCTGAGAGTCAGAGAAGTATGCAGGAACTGTGATAACTGCGTCGGTAACCTCCTGTCCGAGATAGTCCTCTGCGGTCTTCTTCATCTTCTGAAGAATCATAGCTGAGATCTCCTGTGGTGTGTACTTACGTCCGTCGATGTCAACACGTGGATAGCCGTTCTCGTTGACTACCTTATAAGGAACACGAGTAGCCTCCTTTGCGCTCTGGTCGTAAGTCTCACCCATGAAACGCTTGATAGAGAAGATTGTGTTAGTTGGGTTTGTGATAGCCTGACGCTTTGCAGGATCACCTACCTTACGCTCACCATCCTTTACGAAGCCAATCACAGAAGGTGTTGTACGCTTACCCTCAGAGTTAGCTATTACTACAGGCTCATTGCCTTCAAATACTGCGACACAAGAGTTTGTTGTGCCAAGGTCGATACCAATAATCTTTCCCATAATGATTTATTTTTTTTATTTTTGTTATTATTCTAGTTTGATTTGTTTTCCCGGATTCTCCAGTTTTGCCGGATAGCCCGAGGCTTTACGCTATCTTTATAACAAAGGGTGTGCCAATGGGGAAGAATAAAAGTTTTGTTGGCAGAGGGAAGTGACAGAAACTGACAAAAAGTTGTCGCATATTATATATTAATGTAATAAAAAAAAGAGAACTGACATTGTGTCAGTCCTCGTCTTTCTCGTATATGGCAACGTTGCCAGAACTTTCTTGAACGGAAGCTTTATAGCAGTTTGGAACGGTCTCTACGATCCAATGGGCTATATTCTCGGCAGAGGGATTGAATGGCAGAACGGCGTTGAGATCCTGATGGTCGAGCTTTCCGTGAACTAGTCGCTTTATCTCGGTAAAGTCAACCACCATGCCGTCTTTGTCAAGTTCGCGTGCCTTGCAATACACTTTTATAATCCAGTTATGGCCGTGAAGGGCCTCGCATTTGCTTTCGCGGGAGAGTCGGAGGTAATGACTTCCGGAAATCTCCATAGTCTTTTCTACGTAATACATATATAGAAATTAACAATTAACAATTAAAAAAGTAACAGGTGACAAGTAAGGCGATGTTACTAACCACCTAACACCTATCATCCAACACCTAATTGGCGAGTGCAAAGATACACAATAATTTTGGCATAGCCAAGAAAAAAGGAAAATTATATATGGTGGATGTGCGAAAACAATAGGGGAGGGTAGATCATCGGATGAAATATTTAATGTGAGTTCGATGAATTCCACGAATGGCAGCAAGCTGCCTTAACCACTGCGTGGGGCTACACGAAATTACCATTAATACTCACAAATTTTCCACGAATTATTTTTTCTCTGTCCCGATTTTTTCGAATATTCGAATTATTTTTCGCTGAAGCTCATCAAGCTGAAGCAAGTCGTCGAACTGACGTTATTTATGTAATTTTCGTGCAAACAATTTGCATAATTCGGGAATTTTGTTTAATTTTGCCCCCTGTTAGTTTATAACGAACCTAAATATTAATCTTTAAAACAATTAATAAGAAACAGAAAGTATTTGAAATAGAATAAATTAGACGAACGGTAACGTTCACTTATGCGAATCAGTATCAGATACTGGTAGACGCATGAAAGTTAAAAACTTTGATTATTAACCACGGGGGCTCAACACCGATTCTCACTACCTATAATAATTATAGAGCATTAACTCTTGTAATCTCCTTAGTCAAAGGGGGACGAAAACTAATCGGAAAGTCTGCACCCTAAATCCTTTAAACAAAGAAGATACAATTATGACAATTAGAAAATTTTTCACATTAACTACAATTTTATTTGCTGCATTCTCATTTGTTTCATGTAGTAGTGATGATGACGACGATGAAAACAAGAATGATGTCGTTGCCGATAAGCACGAATACGTGGATCTCGGACTTCCAAGTGGCACACTTTGGGCTACTTGTAACGTAGGTGCAAGCAAACCGGAAGATTATGGTGATTACTTTGCTTGGGGTGAGATAGAGCCAAAGGCATCATACAAAAGTTCAAATTACAAGTGGGGCTCAAGTAAATTGACAAAGTATTGCGCAAGCAGCGAGTTTGGTGATGTTGATAATAATCTCGAACTCCTTCCTGAGGATGATGCCGCTACAGCCAAATGGGGCAGCAACTGGTGTACCCCATCATTTGACCAAATCTATGAACTGATAAGACCTGAAAACACTACTTTCGAGTGGACAACTCAGAATGGTGTAAATGGCTTGAAGGCAACGAGTAAGAAGAATGGTAATACTCTCTTTTTTCCAGCTGCAGGCGAACGCTTTGACGACGAGCTCAAAGATGCAGGCAAGTACGGCTACTACATGACTCGTACGTTTAATGAATTAACTTCACCCTCTATGTACATGCTACATATCTATTCCTCCGGGTGGGCATATGGGGGTACTTCTCGCATCAATGGGCTTACTGTTCGTCCTGTCCGCGTTAAGAAATAACACCATTACGGAGATAATATAATTTTAAAACAAAGAAGATACAATTATGACAATTAGAAAATTTTTCACGTTGCTACCTGTAATGTAGGTGCAAGCAAGCCAGAAGAGTTTGGTGATTACTTTGCGTGGGGTGAGATTGAGCCAAAGGCAACATACGAGTACGAAAACTACAAGTGGGGTACCAAAGAAGGCAATGTGACTAAGTATTGTACAAACAGCTACTGGGGGGTGGTTGATAACAAGCTCGAACTTCTTCCTGAGGATGATGCCGCTACTGCCAATTGGGGCAGTAACTGGTGTATGCCATCATTTGATCAATTCAATGAACTGAAAAACTCTGACTATACCACCATTGAGCAGACGACTTTGAATGGTGTAGATGGCGTGAAGGTAACGAGTAAAAAGAACGGTAAGACTCTCTTTTTTCCAGAAGCCGGCGAATACTGGTACGGAAAGTGTTCGCATAACGACATGGGCACTTACTGGACTCGTTCGGTTGAGGAAACAGGTTCGACGGCTGCTTACGTTGTCGATTCGTACAGCGACAGCTGGGGAGTCAGACCTCGCCCTACTGGGTATCCAGTTCGTCCTGTCCGCGTTAAGAAATAACACCATTACGGAGATAATATAATTTTAAAACAAAGAAGATACAATTATGACAATTAGAAAATTTTTCACGTTGTGATGATGACGACGATGAAAACAAGAATGATGTCGTTGCCGATAAGCACGAATACGTAGATCTCGGACTTCCAAGTGGCACACTATGGGCTACCTGTAATGTAGGTGCAAGCAAGCCAGAAGAGTTTGGTGATTATTTCTCTTGGGGTGAGATAGAGCCAAAGGCATCATACGATGATAACTACAAGTGGAATAAAGATGGCCGATATACTAAATATTGCGCAAGCAGCGATTGGGGTAATGTAGATAACCAGCTCGAACTTCTTCCTGAGGATGATGCTGCTACAGCCAACTGGGGAAGCGACTGGTGTACGCCATCAAAAGACCAATTCAACGAACTGATAAATTCAGACTACACTACCATCGCGCAGGCGACTCAGAATGGTGTAGATGGCTGGAAGATAACGAGTAAGAAGAATGGTAAGACTCTCTTTTTTCCAACTGCCGACGAGCGCTGGTACGACGGCTTAATGGGTAATAACGATTGCTGTTGCTGGACTCGTTCGGTTGAAGAAAAAGGTTCGATTGCTGCTTACATAGTCAGGATCGATAAGTGGGCCAGCGTGGAGCTCAGAACTCGTTTGGAGGGAGTTCCTATTCGTCCTGTCCGTTCTTCAAAGTAGTATTTTATTTACTGAAGATAAAGGCTTTATAATTTAGATATGGAGGGCATCTCGCAAGGGGTGCCTTCCTTTTTGGCTCTTTTCCTTGTTAGAAGGGACTTGCATGGGACATATATAGGAGGAAAAACTGTAATTTTCGGGCAAATATTTTGGCGGAATCGGGAATTTTGGCTATTTTTGCAAGTGATATGAAGAAAATATTAAAAAGAATATGTACTTTTGCAAATGAATAAAATCAAACTAAGAAATGAAGAAAAATTTTATCTGTTTGCTTGCTGTGATTTGCATGATGCTTTGCGTTTCGTGTGAAAAATATAGTGGGGTGTCTCGTCCCAATGATATCTATGCCTATTGGCAGCTTCAAAATGAAGTGAAGTTTAATGGTATGGGGTTCACTAATCTCATCTTTACCAGTTCGGAAAAGTTTGGATGTGAGAACTTCGTTGATCCTGTTATAAGTGATACAATCTACCATTACAAGAAAGTTGAAGTGAAAGGAGATATGCTTTGTCTTGTGGATGATAATGACAAGGTGCTTAAAGCCAAGATTCTTGAACTAAATGATGAGCGTCTTGTACTGACAGATTTCCCTGGTGTGGATGGAGTACTCATATATAAACATCTTGGTTGGGGACCAGGTGAAGATCCAAGGAGATGTAAGGAAGATAGTATTAAATATCCGAATGGGATAGATGAGTTTGTTGAGAAAATTCAAAGAGTCTCTGTTGATTATCCCGCAGATTCTTTGGATATAATCATGAAATCCTCATATTTCTTCAAATGTTATAACGAGTATGGCGATGACAAGGCTGTTGTGCTGACTAAAGATCAGATGACTAAGGCTCGCTATATTCTCAAGAAATATATGGCAAGAAGGGAGTATCTGAAGGAGGAAGGCTTTTGGGGTTCTTGTTGTGGTAGTGAACCATATGATTTCAATAAATATATTCATACCTATTATGGTGTTGTCAAGGATGGAGAACTGCTTGTTTGTGTTAAGATGTGTGCAGATGGAGGTCATGGCTATTTTCCTTACACGTCATGTAAGGAAGATATTCCTTCAATAGATGATGGTGGTCGTATTCTTATTCATGTACAGATTGACTTGAAACAGAACAAGGTGATTCATTTCCAGGGGAATGGATGTTAAAAAAATAAGATTCGCGATTGCAAAGCTCCTGATTTATTGTGAGACGTATTTTGTGTTTTTCAAGTGATATGAAGAAAATATTAAAAAGGATTTGGACTTTTGTCTATGAATGGAAATGGAGGTTGGCATTAACGACTGTGATATTGGCTGTTGGTGCTGTTGCTTGTGTTCTGTTCTGCGATAAGAGGGTAGAGGATGTTGCTGAGGGCCGTCATTATGATGATGTGAATAAGATACCTCACCGTAATGTCGGATTATTGCTTGGCACTTCAAAATACACTATTTTCGGTAGAGATAACGAATATTACCAGAGACGCATCGAGGCTGCGTATGAGTTGTATTCAAAAGGTAAGATTGATACAATACTGATTAGTGGTGATAATAGTAAGAAAGACTATAATGAGCCAGAGACGATGATGGCGGATCTTGTGGCACTTGGTATTCCAAAGGATAGGTTCGTGCTTGACTATGCAGGATTCAGGACGTTGGATTCTGTGGTTAGGGCGAAAAATGTGTTTGGTTTTAATAGTGTGACGATTATTTCACAAGAGTTTCATAATGTTCGTGCCTTGTATATTGCAGAGAATGTAGGTGTAAATGCTATTGCCTATAATGCTCTTTATCCTATTTACAGGAAGAGTTTTAGGATAATACTCAGGGAGAAACTGGCACGTGTAAAGGTCGTGTTGGATGTCTTGTTGGGGGTAAAGCCAAAATTCGAGAAATAAGGTGTAACTATTGTTCATGTATAGTTATCTTAACGTGAGTTCGACGAATTCAAGACTGCGAGGGCTGAAAGCCCGACACCTAATAGGGCAGTCCGTAAGGGCTGTTATTCGGTAGATGAGTGATTAAAGGAGCGCTGTAAGTGCG
>OMXX01000187.1 GCA_900315105.1 uncultured Prevotellaceae bacterium
TAAGATAAGTGAAAAATCTGACATGGCAAAATCCTGAGCAACTTTTTGTTGCTCAGGAACTTATAAATAAAGTTAAATCAAAGTGTTGCGGAATTAAGGGATAGCAAAATATCATCAGGTGAATAGATAGTTACTTTTATATTCTCTGGTACGGATGATGGGGGTACAACACCTTGCTTATTGGAACACATGTTTTCTGTTGTAATATAGGTATTCCTATCAATGTTTGCAATATCTGCTTTTTCTTTTGCATATTCACATATCTCCCCAAGTTTTCCTTTTTCCCAATCTTCTTTGGCCTCTTCGATGAACCATTGACGGAAGAGGGTTTCTGCCATTGCTTCAATTGTCGCATTCTCACGATTCAGCAAATCTATCTTGTCATCTAAGGAAGTGAGAATAGAGGCAATCTGCTTTTGTTTGTCTAACGGAGGACATGTAAAAACATAATTCCTCATAGTCTTCAAAGAAATATGCTGGATTGTTGACCCTGTGGACATTTGGTCAATATATGCATTAAAATGGGGCGACTGGAGAGAATAATATAAAAACATTCGATCCAGTATTTGAGGATTGGGATTTATGTAGCAAGCTCCTTTTCCCAAAATACATTTTTCACCCCGATATAATGCAATATTTCCTATTGTTCCATCAATAGAGTACAATATGGTTGTATCATTTAATGGTGATGAATACTTCAAATATTCTTCATATGTGGATTTCTTTGTTGGGTCGTTGTCAACAATATAACCTTTAGCAATGTTCTTGGCATTGACAAATATATAGTCCCCACCTTCTACGAAGATTGGAGCTTTATGTAAACCATCACTTAATTCAGTGCAGGCATCTCCCAACTTATATTCTTTCCACTCGCTCATAACTCAAAAGATTATTCCAAGAAGACCTATAGAACTATATATATGATGACGAACATGTATACGATTTGACGTTTTTGTATACACGTTATCAATTTCATGTATAGGAAAAGCCGTTTTCATATACATATCAGCAGTATCATATATAGTATAATCATTAATCATATCATTATCTTTATTATTATTTTCTTTTTTAAACGAAATAACAAGAAAAAGAAAGATGTGCTGATTATCAGACACTTACAATTTTCTTTTTTCGTTTTTATTTTTATTTTATTTTTTTTATGCCACTTATTTGAGACTATATCTCCTTAATTTCTTACTTCCTTCACTTCTTATCTCGTTATCAACCATACCATATACCATTGCTGTTAATTCGCTACGCTCAACATCTGGCAAACGCTCAGCAATCTCGGATATAAGACTTTGTGGGTGGTATTTTAAGTCTTCCAAAATTAATGCTTTTAGAGCGTATGGCTCTATCGTCTTCAATGAGGTCTTGATATTAGCTTTGGAATTAGCTATCAATTTGGGATTAATATAATATGTAGTTCCTTTCTTTGTTCCCTTTTTATTGATAATTCCATCTTTCAGTAGTGGCTCAACATAGGTCCTTAATCTCTCATCATCAGACAATTGGAGATAAGCAGATAGCTTCGTGGCCTGCATTTTCGCCTCTGCAGCAATAGCACCAAAGGCGATATAACCTTTTTGAGAGAGTTTGTAATTACTAAGTGTATAGTCAAGCAATGGCAGGACATCTACGTTTTGTATATCAGAATAGAGTGTCACCTTAGTCTCGTTGAACGATGATTCTATGACTGGTGGCCGTTTGGCTTCCATTCCATTGAGTTCGTAAATCAAATCGTATCCAGAGCCTTCTCCCTCCATCAGTTTTAGATCGCTCATAATAGTTATGAAATAAGGATTACGGCGATGGCGTTGGTGAAGGATATTGTCTTTAGTAACACCTAATGGTAAGCCGCCTGGATTAGATATTTCCATTCTATCAGGATAAACACATATCATGATATCACTGGATATGGTAAAACTCTTGTGGGCAAAAGCATTCAGTAAAAGCTCTCGTAGCACTTTTGGGTGGTAGTGACGAATCTGTTTACGGAATAACCCATCAGGAAACTCATACGAATAACTTAACTCTGTTGCCTCGCTCTCAATGGCAAGAAGTAGTTCTTTCGGATTGAGAATGTTATCATGCCATTCAATTTTACGAACTTTTTGTTCTAAGTGGTTATAGACAATGTATTGTACGGTAATGGGAAAGGATATTCGGCTACGCTGTTTGGCATTACCTAACCAAAGAATACCTAAATTTGTGACGATTTCCCCATCAATCAAGTTATAGTGCTCCATAATTTCAAGGTCAGACATTTGCTTGATGTGGTCTTTTACACGATCTGACTCTCTGATATCACTGGCGAACTTCTTCACGTTTTCAGCGGGAATATCTGCCAATGAAAACCTCGTAGCGAGTAATTCCCATTGATAGGCGCCCTTCTCTATCGACAAACGCTGTATGTCCTCATTTCTTACAGGTTCACATTTATCAGCAATACGAAGGTAAATCTTTCCGTCTGATGTCGTAGCAATAGATTTGATGGAAGGTGCAACAATAATCATGAAATATTCGCCACCGTTTTGATGCTTGATGAGTCCAGAAGATGTCAGACTGACATTGAAACAGAGACTATGAAGGCGAGATACTGTGTCGTTTATCTCATTCTCTGTTACAGTTTGTTCTGCTAATGGAACTAAGCTCTTATCTTCTATACCTAAATATAAAGTGCCACCTTGTGCATTAGCAAAGGCAACACAGGAGACTGCGAGTTCTTTAAAACCTTTATCACCGGAACGGATTTTCCGAATACTTTTATAATCTATTTTTTGATTCTCAATATCCATACTTATTGTAGTTTGATCTTACTTAGATTTTCAATAATCAGTTTGTTCAGTCGCTCTTCTTCTTTCAATTGCTCTTCAAACTCAGCCTTGAGGGCAGTGAAGCGCTCAGCGAAGTTGAAGTCATCTTCCTCTTCGGGGAGGCCGACATAACGGCCTGGGGTAAGGACATAATCCAGTTCGGCAACACGACTGATGGGAACAGAGGCACAGAAGCCTGGGATGTCTTGATAGTCATGGGACTCCTCGCGCCAATGATGATAGGTCTCGGAAATTTCCTTGATATCTTCGGCAGTCAGTTCACGGGTGCGACGATTAATCAGACGACCTTTGTTGCGGGCATCGATAAAGAGGATTTCACCAGGATGACAAGTACGATTACGAGTAACAAACCACAAACAAGCAGGAATCTGGGTGTTTAGGAACAGTTTAGCGGGCAGGTTGACGATACAGGCAATGAGCCCTTTGTCTATCAATGCCTTGCGGATATCGCCTTCACCACCAGTCTTTGAGGTGAGCGAACCCTTTGCCAAGACGAAGCCGGCTTGTCCTGATGGTGCCAAATGATAGATGAAATGCTGAATCCACGCGAAGTTGGCATTGCCCGTAGGAGGTACGCCATAGAGCCAACGCTTGTCATTACGCAACAGGTCGCCGCTCCAGTCACTATCGTTGAAAGGAGGATTGGCCATTACATAGTCAACCTTTACATCCTGATGGGCATCGTTGAGGAACGAGCCTTCGGTGTTCCATTTTACATTTGAGGCGTCAATGCCACGAATGGCAAGGTTCATCTTGCAGAGTCGCCAAGTGGTCTGGTTGCTCTCCTGCCCATAGACGGAGATATTATCGATGCGTCCCTGATGCTCTTTGACAAATTTCTCGCTTTGCACAAACATTCCACCAGAACCACAACAAGGGTCTAATACACGACCTTTATAGGGCTCCAGCATATTGACCAACAATTCAACAACACTACGAGGTGTATAGAACTGGCCGCCCTTCTTACCTTCTGCCAAAGCAAACTCGCCGAGGAAATATTCGAAGACATGCCCCAATAGGTCGGCACTGCCCGTACTCACATTTGACAGCGTACTATTGCCTATCAAGTCTATCAATTCTCCAAGACTTGTTGGGTCGAGGTTCGGACGGGAGAACACTTTTGGCAATACGCCTTTCAGCGACGGATTCTCACGTTCAATCACATCCATCGCATCGTCGATGTATTTACCAATCAGCGGATTCTTAGCCTGACTAACCAGATAGCTCCAACGGGCATTAGCGGGCACAAAGAATATGTTTTCAGCCTTGTATTCCTCTTTGTCTTCAGGGTCTGCGCCTTCATCTTTCAACTTTACCAACTCCGCATATAGTTTCTCAAAAGACACGGAGATATATTTCAAGAAGATGAGTCCGAGTACCACATGCTTGTACTCGGCTGCGTCAATATTCTTGCGCAACTTGTCGGCTGCCTTCCACAACTGCTTTTCTAACGGCTCTTCTATCTGTTCCTTCTTCTTTGCCATGTTTTTAGTAATATTTTGGCCCAAAGGTACAAATTATATTTTATATTTTCAAGAATAAGAGCGTGAAATAAAGATTATTTAATCAAAAGCCTCTTGATATATAATGGAATCACATACTTTGTGAGGGCTACATAACAAAACATTCCGTGTTCCCGTGGTTTCCCCTATTGCAAAAAGAAAAAGGAGTTGCGATTTCTCGTAACTCCTTTATTTTCTTAGGCGCTTCAGGATGGGCTTGAACCAACGACCCCCTGATTAACAGTTAAAAAATGTAAGATTTTGTGATATTTGGTTTAAGCGAATTTGGTTGATTCACAGAAAGTTAGTAACTTTGCAGCAGTTTATGATACTCCATGAAACTGGATAATTCCGAGAATTAATAACCAAAATTTGTTCAGACGGATTGTCAATAAATAAAGGGGTTTCAGAAGATTTGAGTGAATTGAGATAACCAAAATTTGTTCAGATTTGATAAAA
>OMXX01000139.1 GCA_900315105.1 uncultured Prevotellaceae bacterium
TGCCGATCTCGAGATAGCCTAAGTGGACGGGATCGAATGTCAGCAAGTGCATCTTCTCCAAATCCGGTTTGCCATCCTCGGCAAGGTACTCCTCGTTCACTCGGATATTTACGATCTTTGCCACGATATAATAGCCGGTTTCCGACTCATCAATCTTGCGTTCTATGCGGCACTCCATGGTCATGGGGAAGTCGGTGAAGACGGGAGCGTTCACGTGCTCGCCCTTTTCCACTTTCCAGCCCGTCTTAGCCACCTTGTCTTTCACCTTCTTTCCGCTTACCACACCGACAAAGTCAGCTGCGACCATCGTCTCTGTCGTTGCGAAAGCAATGGTGAAGTCGGGATTGGCATTGAGGTTGACGGTTGTCTGATGGTTGCCCATCGAGATCATGATCTTATCACCGTCCCACTGCCCAGCCCATGCCGCGTTCATTGCATTGGGCGTACCGTCAGCATCATACGTGCCGATAATGATTACTGCTTGTGGCATGAACCATGCCTTTGGATCAAAGTTCTTCATATTCTTCTTATTTTTCTTATTCTAAAATTGTTGCTACAATATGTCTGCTGCCACCGTCGTTGCGGAACTCGCAGAGATAGATGCCCTGCCAGGTGCCAAGGTTGAGCCGTCCGTCGGTGATGGGAATGTTGATGCTCACACCGGTAATGATGCACTTGGCATGTGCGGGCATGTCGTCAGAACCTTCGAGGACATGTCGATAGTCCGGCATATTCTCAGGTACGAACCGGTCGTAAATAGTTTCCATGTCACTCCTCACGTCCGGATCCCAGTTCTCACAAATGCTCAACGCACAACTCGTATGCTGCACAAAGAGATTGAGCAGTCCCGTCTTTGGCAACTGTGGCAGATGACTAAGCACTTCATCTGTTATCAGATGGAAGCCGCGGGACTGAGGCTTCAACTTAAATTCTACTTGCTGTATCATCAGAATTTTATCTCTTTCATTGGAGCTGAGAACGAGCAGAACTGCGCCACGCCGTCCGTGATGTAGAGCACTGCCGTATTGTCATCATCGGCAGAGTACATTCCCTTCAGTTCCGGATTCTTGTCAAGCACATAAGCCTTCGCCTCACGACTGTCGTCGTTGACGAGCTTCCCGCTGATACGGATCCACTCCGTGCCGGATGGCTTCACGGCAGTGATCTCAAACTTTGGGTTGGCCATCATCTGCTTGAATACCTTTTTCTTCTTTCCAGTCTGGATGTAGAGCTTGCCTTTAAGCACCTCCGCTACTCCGAACGGACGCACACGAGGCTGGTCGTCATCCACTGTTGCAATATAAAACACACCACACTCATGGAGATAGTCACGAACTTCCTGCACAGCACTTTTCGTCTGTGCATTTACTACCATTGTCGTCATAAGCATGAGAAATAAAAATAGTTTCTTCATCATTGTGTTAGCCATTGTTGTTATTAGAAGTCATCTATGATTTTTGATTGATGGTTCCTGCCATTTATGTAGTCATTAAACTCAGCATGAGTAGACCAATTATAAGGATATGTAAGCATTGTTTCGTCCATCAACATATAGCAATAGATAGAACCAAGGCCAGTATCAACTGTGAACGTGTTTCTGTTAGACTTGTCTATACCATCAGTGATATTATCTTCTCCGTATTTCGCAGAAAGAATAGATCGAAGATTGTCCATTTCTTCTTTTGCCCTATCATCAGTCAAACCATCATAGTAAACCTTGGCTCCATATACGGTCTTCGTATCTGGGTCATAGTAAACAGCGATATTCCCCTTCTTGCCTGCGAAGGTGCCGATGAAACTTCGTGTTCCAACAGGAAGCAACTTACTTATTTTTGCGTTCAATCTGAAACCCTTAGCGATAAGTTTCTTTTGAAATTGTTCAATACTGCCGGTCAACGGAATGCCAGCAAATTTCATATGCTCTGTTTGTGCAAAAAGGACTAATGAAAACAGAGACATCAATAACAATAGAAATGCTTTTTTCATCCTCATACCCCCTCAAATATTTCGTTCATTTCCTTCCGCTTCTTTTCTGCATGTGTACAGTCGGGAGCGATATGTCCGATGGAAACGATAGCCACGGCTTCCTCCTTACTTGACCGGTTCGTCCGTGTACTTGCGCACGGAGAAGCGCCTTGTTGCTAAGTCCTTAAATGCCATAAGCTGATGAATTATTTATTTCAGCCTCAAAGGTACAACTTTATATCGACAAGTACAAGTATTTGGCAAAGAATAATCACTGACGAAAGCAGCAAGCCCGTAACAACATTCAACCAAGAGTGAAGCCTTGTATCGGGCTGGTTCCGTAGCTCAATGGATAGAGCGTCTGCCTCCGGAGCAGAAGGTTGCAAGTTCGAATCTTGTCGGAATCACAGAATAGTTTTATGATATTGACTGTCACATATAGACTTAATGTGCTATATGCGACAGTACACTTACACTAAAAGTTACTATTACATTATTGCTTGTCGCTGATAATGATATCAAGCATTTTTTGCTGATGCACTTTCATGTCATCATCATTCCATTCCAATCCAGAACCTCTATCCAATTCTCCTTCGAGTTCTTGGGCATAATTATCCTGGCACATCTGCATCATAATCTTAAACTTCAGCGAAGCCACACTTACCTGGTCTGCCTTCTCATCACTATAATGATCCAACTTGGCTTTCGGGCTCCAATTGGAACCTGAACTGTTTGCGTCAGCACCAATCATGGCGAAGTTGCCAAAGCTGTTGATGGCTTCCGAGCTCAGCAGCTTACCTTCCCCGGCTTTCTCTTGTGGATAGAAATGCTCCAACGACTTTCTTGTACGTGAGAAATAGAAGTTGTTGAATGGGTCAAGTTCAAAGTCGCTGCAACCAAGCGAATCGAAGAACTGGCTACGTTCGCGAGAGCCTTTCTTTGTCTTATTGCCACGCAACTCATCAGAATATTTTCTCCAAAGCTTATAGTCGGTATAGTTGAAGACATACAGAGGTATATCCATTTTGCCCCGCTTGTATATTTCATTGAATCTTGACTTATAGTCTACGCCGTCTGTTCCAATCTCATCCAAGTTCAATCTGCCGTTTTTCAGCACGACGTTGTCAAAGGCGTTTGGCAATGGCTGATTTCTTTCATTCAAACATTCCTGATTGAGATAAACGTCATAGAAATACTTGTCGGCGAGCTGACGAAGAAACTGTAGATAATCACGGTCTGACTGCATACCGTTCTTAAACAAATATGCCATACAGTAAAACAGGTAATTCTTTCGCTGCTTGGGAGTGAATGTTACTTCGAACATCGACAACAGATGGACCAGCTCTTTCTGAACGTCTGCATCTTCGGATAAATTTTTTAGATATTGTTTTTTGTTATTTTCTTTGTAAAGACATTGCAGTTTCCATGGATTGTCACCCACGGTCTCCTTGTTGTCCAAGGCATGATGGACAATATAATTATCGAGGAAGAACTTTGCCTTGAGCAGGTTGAATGCGAATTGTCGTGCAAAATACGCTTTGTCGGCGGCACCGTCTAATGACTTCTTAAATTCATCTAACAGCTCCTTATCGTCGAGGATGAAATCTGAAGGGACAAAACCTTTTTGATCCATCATAGTCACTTTCAACACGATTAGCAGAAAATTAGGAAAGTCAATGATGGGCTGAAACTTATCGCTCTGTTCGTAAGCGGTAGATACATTTTGCTGTTCTATAGGCTTACCTAACAGACTGATGATAGTTTCTTTTCCATCCGACTCATCGCGCGCTGGTATCTCGGAAAAATCATTGATGGCAAAATCATTAAGATGATCCCCAAACATTTGTTTTTCAGAAAACGTCTGTTGGATGTAAGCATTCATCTCGCTGCAAGCCTCCCACACCTTACCGAATGTTGCGATGTCGGTCTTGTTCAAGTGCTTGCTCAGCATAGACTTGACAATCTCATGTTTCTCCAACTGTTCGCCCCGTGAGTTCATCACCTCAAAATAGTGGTTCAGATCGACATCTTTCGGAACACTATAGTGTATGATATGGACATTATTCAGGAAAAATTGCATGAATTTTTCCCGCTCGTCGTTGCCCACAATATCATTCAAGGCCTTGTTTGCATATTGATAGCCGTCTCTGATGCCATTGTCCACCTCTTCACCTAAGTCTGGATAATTATCCAGATGCCTGATAGTCGAGGCTGATCGCTTACGGGCACTGTATGTCAACTTGTTAAAGACATTGTTGACCCTCATAGCTTTTAGTATGAGATAAATGGTGGTCAGACGCTGTTGACCATCAATGACCTCGTAAACATGATCTCCACGGTTGTAGGTTACCAATGTTCCAATGTAGTAAATCGTCTTGTCCGATTTCTTCATTGAGTCATACACATCCTTTATCAATGCGCGAATTTCATCTTCTTGCCAAGCGTAATTGCGTTGGTAGATAGGTATCAAGTAGGTCTTTGACTCCTGGCCCTGACAATAGATGTCATTGATAGAGCACTCCAAGAGGGGCAATTCCTTAGCCTTCATATTACTCATTATAATACGTATTCGATTTAAAAAAGTGCATGAAATTTTTATAAATTCCTTCTTCCTTACCTTTTATGTTTTCCTCATTGAGGCACCGGAAAGTGATATCCTCTTTTGATAGTGGCACCAATCTGTCAGCCAAATCACTGAGCAATGTTACAGGATTGTCGGAGGCCTCTATAATCTTATACATATTGAACGAGTTCTTTAATGGCCTGCCACTTCTCTCAAGAATGTAATTCTGAGCTGATTGCCATCCAAGATTGGTGTACTGAGCACGGAGCGAATAAGCCCAAATGAAAGCATCTACCACGAATTGCTCAAAGAGATTCGTGTCCTCTTGTGTCGGATAGGTAGCCGGACAAAAGCGGTCTACATACAGAAGTAATACCGTGTCGAAAAGCAACCTTGTAATTTTGTTGCCAACCCCCTTGTTATAGAATTTGTCAAGCGTATTGACAATAACATTTCCCTTAATGTAGAAGCCTTCGTACTGGTTGTTGTCCCGGATGTCTTCCAGAATTTTATAGTAATGCTTCGTGTATTCGAAGAAAGGTTTACCGGCAATAATGGGCGAGTTCAACTGAAAAGCATTCACTTTTCTTGTTCCCGAAACAAAAGGCATAGCCGAAGAGTTGACCAATTCAGCATAGGAATACGCGCTCTTATAGAACTGTGCGAAAGGAGTATGGGCATACCCTGTGATGCCCTTAAATTTGTAGATGTTGTGCTCGTTAAGACCGTAAGCCCAGTTGCCATTAATCCATTCTTTGATACGGTAGATGTAGTTGCCAAAAAGAGAGGCCAATTTGGACTGAGGCGCACTTTCCCAGTCATTTACAATCTCTTCTGTTGTCTTTTCGTCAACGTCGGTCATCTCTCTGAGGTGATAGGCCTTCAACAAGTCGTGGGGATAAAGGGCTTTCCCTCTCGCATTCTGCGAGTCAAAGAACTGGAAGGCTTCAGATTGGTTGTCCGTAATGACAACAATCATTTCACACCTCTGCTCTATGAAGTCACGCAAATTCTTCATATCCCTTACATGGTCAACGTTCTCTTTTTCCCCAGGGTTCTTGTAAACCCTGCGTCTGAAGGCATTTAGATTGTTGGGGATGTTGCGTCGACTGAAAGTATTGTTATATACCGCTTGCTTGAGAAAATTGATTTCTCTCCTTTTCTCATCCGTCTCCATCTCATAGAGTGCATAAAGCAAGAGAGAGAAGGTGATAGTGCGTTGTTGGCCATCCACGATGTTGTAACATCCATTTTCACTATGTAGGATGAGTGTGCCCACCCGATAGACTTCTTTGTTGCCGTTCTTGGCCTCGATGATGTCATCAAGCAGTTGTATGGCATTTCGTGCAGTCCATTTGTATGGCCGCTGATAATCAGGGATGGTAAGCCTGACATTGTCTATGGATTTATCATCCTTGTCTTTTGAAATTTTCTCATTTAACAGCAAATCACCAATCGTTGTTATTGCTAAAGTCAAATTACTCATGATTCATCATTAATTTTTCAAGCCTCCATCTTACTGTCCCATAGTTCCTCAAGCTTTTGGGCTTGACCCTCAGTGAGGAGTTGTCCGGAATGGCCCTTGTCCCAGTTGATTTCCGGAAGGTTACTTTTCAATTCTTCCACCGTGATGTGTGGCTGTCCATCAGCAGGAGAGGCATCGAAGCAGTCTATGTCGACGTAATATCGCTTCTTGCTGGTCCCTGCCCAGTCCTCACCGAGATAAGGGTCTGAGGTAAATTGCCCGCGAAAGACGATTCCTCTGCCGTCATCTCCCAACCGTTCCATATAGAAGCGGTCACCCTTTTTGGCTTTCTCCCATTCATAAATGCTCCAGTTCATGCTGAAGCCATCGTGGTAAGCGCAGGCCTTTCTGTAATGCTCCAGTTTGAAGCTGCTGATGGTTGGATTCCAGCGGAGAATGTATGTTTTTGGATGTGTGAGATAATCACCAGGTACCCGATCCATGAGTTGTTTCCAATCCTCATCCGACATTGGGTCGAGGGTAAACTGAGCAAAATCAAGACGATGGATATGCGCATTGCCGGAGGTAGTCTTAAAGAAATCCTCAGCATCAGTAATCTTCACTCCATCTGACTCACATAGCACAATCTTTTGGCAAACACCCACAAAGCATTTCATGTTAGAAACGAAACGAGCAGAATATTCTTCTCCCGATGGATCTATAATCTTAGCAGGATCAACCGATGGATAGTCCTCGTAATCCCACTCCACAGATGCAAAGTCCTCGTAAGCCTTATAGGTCCATGCTTCAGGCTTGGCGTATGGCTGCTGCTGTTTAATATACGTAGGGAATATATGGAAAAGATGTTTTACGCCTTCAATCCCGACATGGTCATCCTGTTGCTCGATAACCTTGGCCATGTTGTCAAGCCTGTAGAAAAATGTCTCACGCTCAGCATCATCAGACAAATCGGCAATAGTGTTGCCATCGTTTTGATAGATGAGCATCGGCTCACATTGCTTCTTAGCCTCCCTCAGTAGCGCGTAGCATAGCATCACATCCGTCTTTGAGGCAAACTCAGGAATGCTAATAGTGAACACACCACTCTTCAGCAGTATGCAATCCAGACCCTGCGTAGATTTGCCTTTAACCATGAGTATCGTTCTGCCCTTCTCTTCATCGTCTGGCTCTATATTATGATGCAGCACAGGCACATGGAATGTACTGGCGGCATCGCCAATCATACGCTTTAAGTCGATATGACTCTCCACGGCCTGAAAGGCGAAAACATCTGAATTCAATTCCAGTTGATCAAACTTACGATTGTTATCTGCTGTCATTGTTTCAATTATTCTGTTTATATACCGAAATTTTCAACAAATTCTTTTCAAATGATGGTTATACGGGGAACGGTGTTCAACCCAAGCGCAATGCAAGTGAGGCAGATGTTTTCCGACACATATCCCGCATTGACAACTCCTATACGAGCCTTCCGTTTCGCAAAGCCTGCATCAGCGTCACCTGATTGTTCATGGACGGTTTCGGCAGCTGGACATTGTCCTGCGCCTTGCATGATATGGCTGCCATAAGAAAAGCCGCACATGCGATTTTTAGAAAGTTCTTCGTCCTCATACCTCCTCAAATATTTCGTTCAAATCCTTACGCTTCTTCTCCGTCTGTGGGCAGTCGGGGGCGATATGGCCGATGGAAACGATAACCATAGTTTCCTCCTTACTGACAGGTTCGTCCGTGTACTTGCGCACGGAGAAGCGCCTTGTTGCTAATTCCTTAAATGCCATAAGCTGATGAATTATTTATTTCAGCCTCAAAGGTACAACTTTATATCGACAATAATGAACAAAGTATTGAGTAATGCAAGTTCCGCAAGTTGTTGGATTGTGAAACTTGACTTGCCAATTCTTTGTTTAAGCCTCTTTCGCGCCCACTGACACGTTGTTGTGTGGCAACTGCCGTATTGTTGGATGGCTACCCTACCGCCACACTGTTGGATGGCTACCGCCACACTGTTGGATGGCAACCGCCACACTTTGTGGTTAACCTGTCAGAAACAAAAAATGCTTCTGACAACAATTGTTACCCTTCCGTGTTAAAAAAGATTAAAAGCTATTTCAGCTTCCGGCTGTCAAGAATTTCTATGTTGCGCCCATCCATTTTTATATTTCCACTATATTGATGTCAGCATCAGTTGGCAGCAGAGGTATGAGTTTTGGTACAAAATTGTTGCGTACCACGATAAATACATCTTTGC
>OMXX01000063.1 GCA_900315105.1 uncultured Prevotellaceae bacterium
TCTGGTTCAGTTCCTTAAAGATCTGGAATACGCGTTCTATTGTAGTTTTCATAATTATTATTGTATCTTCTTAAATCTTGGTGCAAATATACGAAAAAAGCTTGAAAATTAGCAAGAAGCTGAAATTTTTTGTGATTTTTGTTTGTTTTTGGAGAAAATTTGTTATCTTTGTACTCAAAATCTAAAACGATTAGGGGAAAGCGAAGCCACGCGCGAATATTATAAAAAGTTGTGCCTCGAATACCACAGTCATTTCGACCCGGATTTTATGGAATAAAAAAATTAGCAAAAGCACTTTCAAATGATGAATACAAGATTTAAAAAGAACGCCAAGATTTTTGATATCGGCATCACCGCCGTGGCGGGCATGGTGTCGGTGGCCGTGATGCTCTATGGTGTAGCGCACTTCGGATTGCAGGAGGCATGGCCCGAACTGGTACTCAACCTCTTTTACATCGCCTGTCTGGTGATGATATGGATGTATTTCTTCAACCGACTGGACACCCAGCGGTTCAACTACTGGTGCTCCGTCTCCGTGGGCATAACGGTGTTGCTGCGCGACATCCTCTTTGCACCGCCTCTGGCCTATTATGCGCTGCACCTGTCGTGTCTCACGCTGTCGGTGTTGCTGCTTTGCACGCTCACCTTCTTCTATGCCCGAAAGAACTGGCAGAGCTATACCAAGCGAAACCTGTGGGCCATCTGCATCATCGACATGCTGATAGCTGCGCTCTACAACTACGACATCTATCTGGAGCCCTTCAGCGAATATACCAACTATATGCTGACGGAAATCTGGATACGTCCCACCATCACCTACGGCCTCGTGGCCTGCTTCGTAACGGAAAGATTAAATGACAGAGGGTAAGTGAGTAGCATTACCGTGTAACCCCCACAGATTGACATTTAACGCCTCGGAGTTACTTCGAGGCTTTTTCGTTCGTCTATTCCGCTCAAAAATACCTAAATAAATTTGCTATTTCGCTCGATTTGCACTATCTTTGCATTCTAACAAGAATTAGAATGAAAATGAAACATATATCACTGTTATGGGTAGCAGCCTTGCTGATGTTTGGCGCCTTTGCTTTCCATGCGTTCATTCGGGAAGACGTCAAGCAAGAGGCTACAGATTTTCAGAAAGACGCCAAGCAAGGGACTACAATCCCCGACTCCGTCATCGAGCTGTGCATGCCAGCTCCACTAAAGACAACGCCTGAAATCATTCTTCGCAAGAAAAGCTATGTCGTATCCTACAATCAAGATACCAGGATGCCCAATTGGGTTGCTTGGCAGTTGACGGCTGAACATACCGATGGTGAACTGAAGCGTATGAACAACTTCCATGAGGAGGAGAATTGTCCACGCCCAAGAGCTACGCTGCAGGACTACAAAGATAGCGGATGGTCACGAGGACATATGTGTCCGGCTGGTGACAACAAGTGGAGTCGCGACGCCATGTACGATTCATTCTCGCTGGTTAACGTCTGTCCACAGGATTCCAAGTTGAACAGTGGTGTCTGGAACAGCCTTGAGATGGACTGTCGACAATGGGCCCGTCAGTATGGCGAAGTTTATATCGTTTGTGGTCCAGTACTGATGAAACGCCAGCATGAAACCATAGGCCCTAATAAGGTCGTCGTTCCAGAAGCCTTCTTCAAGGTGGTGCTTTGCATGGTTGGCAAACCTAAAGCCTTCGGGGTTGTTGTTCGTAATAATGAGGGCACCAAGAAACGAGACCTCTACTATAATTCTGTTGACGATGTAGAACGCCTTACTGGTCTCGACTTCTTCCCCTCTCTGCCAGACGATATAGAAAAAGTTGTGGAGGCTGAGGTAAATATGGATGAATGGAGGTGACTACATGTGTAAAATTTTCCCATGAAAAAAAATGCATTTCTCAAATTGGTTATCTAACATTTCGAATGAGATGCGTATATACGCAAAATATTCGGAAATAAGTTGGTGATTCAATTCTTTTTTCTTATCTTTGCATTCGAATTTGATGCGTAAATACGCAAAACGTTCGGAAGTATGAATAGAATTGAAAGGAATTATTATCTCAAGCAACTCATTGAGAAGCGTGACAATGGGCGGGTGAAGGTGGTTACTGGCATCCGCAGGTGTGGCAAGTCGGTACTGCTGTTCGACATTTATGGCGACTATCTGAAAGCAGATGGAGTAACTGATGAACAGCTGATTATGCTGAAACTGGATGTAGCGAGAAATGCCAGATATCGGAACCCATTGGAATTGGATAAGTATCTGAGGGAGCAAATTACTGATACTACAAAGCAATACTATGTGCTACTCGATGAAATTCAGGAGGTAAGTAACATTCCTAATCCATGGTTGAACGATGAAGATTCTACGATAGGATTTGTGGATATCCTATTGGGGCTGTTGGACTTGAAAAATGTGGATATCTATGTAACAGGCAGCAATTCGAAGATGCTCTCAACAGACGTGATGACTGAATTCAAGGATAGGGGGGACGAGATTCATGTAAACGCACTGATGTATAAGGAGTTTTATGCTTCGTATCAGGGAGACAAACGCCATGCATGGCAGGAGTTTGTGACATACGGAGGACTACCAAGGGTAATGGCATTGAAGACTGATAGGGAGAAAAGCCAGTACTTACAGAATCTAATCCAGAAGACCTACTTGACGGATGTGATTGAACGAAATCATATCCAGAAGGATATATCTGTGTTAGACGACCTGCTGAATATCGTGGCTAGCAGCATCGGGTCGCTAACAAATCCAAAGAAACTGGAGAACACGTTCGCTTCCGTGAAGCATACGAAGATAGATGATTCTACCATCAGCACCTACCTGGGCTATTTTGCAGAAGCTTATATTCTACGTAAGGTCGAACAATACGACATCAAGGGTAAGAAATATATCAACACACCGCAGAAATATTACTTGACCGATGTTGGCTTGCGCAATGCCCAACTAAACTTCCGTCAGCAGGAAGAAACTCACTTGATGGAGAATGTAATCTACAACGAGTTGTGCGCCAGAGGCTTTAACGTGGATGTAGGAGTGGTAGAATACAACTATAAAGATGAACAGGGCAAGAGCAAACGCACTAAACTGGAGGTAGACTTTGTGGTAAACCGAGGCAATCATCGCTGTTACATACAGTCGGCCTTTGCCATCCCTGACGAAGAGAAAAGACAGCAAGAAACCAATTCATTGCAGCGTACAGGTGATTCGTACAGAAAGATTGTCGTGGTGCGTGATCATATCGTGCCATGGTTTGACGAGAACGGCATCTACTACATCGGTCTGGAAGATTTCTGTCTGGAGTATATTGACGAGTTGGAGAGTTCCGGATTTTGACTTGCAACATTATTCATAACTAAAACGTTTTAAAGAAGTGACGATGTTCCTGGTACCTTGTCACTAGGCAAGAACGAAGCAATAACTAGAGTAGAGCTGAGAGACGAGAAATCCTCTTGTCCTTGGTGGGGCAGTTGTTTTTGCGCATTCGCTCCAAGAAAAACGCTTCCGCAAGGCTTCTTTGACAGCTGGTCAAAGTGTGGCGATTGCAATGTGAAATTATTTTTCTCGTAATTGTGCATCTCATTAGAAAAAAAATCGTATCTTTGTGGTCAGAAATTGGCAATACGGAACAAGGACACCTAAAATGAAAGATTTATGGCTCAATGGCAACAGATTCAAATACAACGAGAAAACGGAGAGACTGCTAAAGCTCAGGCTCCCGTGATAGTCTCTGCAAGCAGGAGTACGGACATTCCTGCCTTCTATGCTGACTGGTTTTTCCATCGTTTGAAGGTGGGTTATTCTGCATGGACAAATCCGTTCAATGGTGTAAAGTCGTATGTCTCGTATGAGAACACACGCTTCATTGTGTTTTGGTCTAAGAATCCTCGTCCATTGCTCAATCATCTTGACTATCTCGAAGAAAGGAATATCGGTTGCTATATCCAATATACGCTGAATGACTACGAAAAGGAAGGACTGGAACGTGGAGTCCCCAAACTCTCGGAACGCATAGACACGTTCAAGCAACTAGTAGATAAGTTGGGAAAGGGACGGGTGATTTGGCGTTTTGACCCATTACTGTTGACGGATGATATTTCTCTTGATGCACTGCTATCTAAAATAGAACATATTGGAGACCTGTTACAAGGCTATACGGAGAAACTTGTATTCAGCTATGCCGACATTCTGAGTTACCGGAAGGTTAAGGCCAATCTTGAAAAAAATCATATTCCCTATCATGAATGGACAGAGCCGCAGATGCTGGAGTTTGCAGAACGACTTGCAGAACTAAATAAGAAATGGGGATATACGCTTGCAACCTGTGGCGAGAAAGTGGACTTGCAGCAGTTTGGCATAGAGCACAACCACTGTGTTGACGATGCTCTTATTATCCGATTTGCATACAAAGGCAAGGATCTTATGGACTTTCTTAAAGTCAAGACTTTCCCAATGCCTGTACAAAATCTTTTTGGTGAATCGGAATCTTTACCTGAGGATGCAATTCTTCTTCCCAATAATACATACGCAACACATGGCGATAATCGCGACAAAGGGCAGCGACTATTTTGTGGGTGTATTATGAGCAAAGATGTTGGAGAATACAATACTTGTCCACACTTGTGTGAATACTGCTATGCAAACTCCAGTAAGGAAATTGCTGTGAGGAACTGGAAAGAGCATAAAAAAAATCCATTTGGAGAAACAATAAAAGGTTGAATGGCGTATGAGCATACAAGAAGCATTATCAAATTATCATAATAGTTTGTTTTATAACGAAGAATGGCATAGGCTTGCCATTGAAGGCGATATTGACAGTATTGTAAATATAGGTACAGACTTCGCTCGTTACGAGATGATGGAATATGCGGTAGCATGCTGGCAATATGTTATTAATAATGGTCATGGTACTGCTGAGGCTTATTCTAATTTAGGTGTTTCCTACTATTATGGTAATGGCGTATGTCAAGATTACAAGAAAGCAGTTCAATATTATCAAAGGGCAGCAGCAAAGAGACATCCTTTTGGAATGTACAACCTTGCTGTTGCATGTGAGAACGGAAATGGCACTCCCCAAGACATGGATAAGGCTATTAAATATTATCAAATGGCAGCTGAGCATGGCGTGAATATGGCAATAGATGCACTGATTAGATTAGGGCTATATAGCGAAACTTGTGACTTGGCCATTTATCCACGGAGTGTTGACAATTATTCTTGTTATGATAGTTTAGATGAACTACATTTGGATGGTATAAGTGATGGTGAAACATTTTAATATCAAATGATATGGCTGGATATTATTTTAGATTACCTGCAATAACGCAGTTGACAATTCCGCAACAAGCGGCAGTAGGAGAACCCCAACAAATTGCATTGTCAGGAGGCCCAGGAACAGGGAAAAGCGTAGTTTCTTTATGGAGGCATATTAGGAACTTTCAATCTAATCCTGTAAAAAAAAGTATGTTACTTACATATACAACGACGTTAAAAATTTATTTAGCAGCATGCTGTAAAGTCGTACGAAATGAGGACTTTCCTGATGCTGGAGATCTTTCGTCTAAGAATGTAGGAACATCACTTAAGAACTCATACAAAATTCACAATACTAGATTTACAGAAGTGATTATTGATGAGGCTCAGGATTTGTCTAATGATTTTTACGATGGTATAGTTTCCCCTGTCTCGTATGGGGCTGATGATTCTCAAATACTTTATCCAGACCATTGCTCTCATCAAACAGAATTAAACTCTTTATTCCCTACTAATATTAGCCATGTATTAGATAAGAATTTCCGTAACACACAAAGAATAATGAAATTTGTAAAACAGGCTTTCCCGAACGCTAATATTCCCATGTCTATTATAGAAGGGCTATCCGGAAATGTTGGGGAGTGGCCTGTTCTCCAGGTTTCTTATGGCAACAAGTATGAGCGTAGTAATGAGAAACAAGATAATGCTATCGAAAGTATTATTAATTCGTTTCGTGCTGATGATCACAACATAGCAGTGTTAGTTCCTTGGAAAAAGGATGCTCAGTATTTTGAGAATGTTTTTAAAAACAAAAATATTGATTATAGCATTTATTATGAAGATGAAAGTAGGTTCCCTTTGGGTGCTGAAGAAATTCAAAATGTTCACATTACCACGTTTAAATCTGCAAAAGGATTAGAATTTGACACTGTCATCATTCCAAACTTCAATATCATTGAAAGAACTCCTATTCATATTCAGAGAGAAGAACCAATGACAGAAGAACATCTTATTTCGATGAAAAAAAACATAGATAGACTTACTCATTTACAAAAAGATCATGACGTGATATTGTCGGAGGCAAATAGACCAGACGGTCTAATTGATGTAACGTATAGGAAACTAATGTGTTCTTGGGAAGATGTATTTGTCGCATGTACTCGTCCTAGAAGCAATCTCTACTTGATTAGTAATTATGATTTACCTCACCTTAATACTGTAACAGAAAAAGTAATATTATAATATGAATACGTTTTTTTTCCCAATCCAATCAACTTCTTTGGCACATTATTTTGGAACTGCCATAATTAAGCCTGCCAAGTATTTCACGAATAAACCCAATGACATTCAAGACAGATATAATCAATTTTTGTTGTTCACGACCAAATTTGGAACTACCGAAACGGATTGCTGCTTAGAAGTCGTGTTAACTGCTGAGGAAGAAAAAGACTTAATTGACGTAAAGAATGGCTGGTTCTTATTTGATGTGAAACCATTACCAATTTCTAGGATTAAGAAAATTTATTTCTCCGACATGGAGAAAAAGAATGTTACAATAACTAACATCAGAATGAGTACTGCATATATACCGGAAAATCTAGTAGGGCTGCACTGTTTTGATGACAATTCATCTGCTTATATTCAGCTTCCGCCAGAATGTAATGGTGTTGATCAAGAAGAAAGAATTGATAGATTTGATAAGTTTCTGGGAGCTCTAGCATTGATGAAAACGGCAGGAGAAACTTATATGAATTATTCTCCGAACTATATAGTAACGTTATCCTTATTTAATTCTTTAATAAAAGATCAAGCAAGTAACTGTAAGGATATTACTTTCAAGAATAGTTATCAAGGTATCTTTACAAGTTCAAAAGGTTTTGAGAAAGTTCTACCTTATCTTAACAAGCATATCGATGAACAGGTTCTCTATATGATTGCAAATGAGGAGAAGCAAGAGATAAAAAAGAATAATATTACTCGTGTAATAGATATAAGCAGTATAAGTGAAAATACTTGGACTTATACTATTGCCTTTTTAAATGCATATGGCGTAGGCGATGAATCTAGAAGGAAAAGAATTGATGGCCTTATCCAATCTCATTTTAAAGAAATACATAATGGGAAAGCAGAAGGTATTGCCCTTTGTTATGGTTATAATAGGGGTTATTCTTCATTTACAAAAGACTATGGAATAGATGAAAAGGTGTCATATAAGTACAAATTAGAAAGCCAACTAGATTATTACACTATTGAGTCTGTGTATCAGTATGTCTTCAATGGTGTAGTTTCTCGCATATTTCCATATTTAGATGAATGGTGCCCTAAAAAAGCTAACCGTAAGCCACAACGTAAAACAGATTATTTGATATTAGATGAAGTAATTATTGGTAAAAGAAAAGCAAAAGTTTTTTCCGAAGAATGGTGGAATGGCTTACTTCCAATATTTAATAAAGAATTCGGACGTTTGGCTAAGGAAATCTTTCGTTTTTTTCAGGAGATAAGTAGCGATATAAAGGATGATATGGAAGATGAGACAAATGAAATTATCTCAAAATATGAGAATAAGCTAAATGCATATGAGAAAAAGATAGATGAATTGGAAAAACAGTTGGAGCAAAAAACAGAAGAGAATATTTCTCTACAGCATCAATTGAAAAAATCTTCAATGAGCATTGTGGATAATTCTGCTAAAGATTATAAGAAGGAGAATTTAAGAAGCCTAACAGTTGGTAAGCTAAAAGAATTGGCAAAAAAAAGGGGACTAAATGTACCTAATAAGCCTAAAAAGGAGGATATTATTAAGTTGCTTACGAATCAACAATCAACTACGTATGATATTCCTTTTGAACCAGACAACAAATAGAATTGTATGTTTGAACAACTAATAGCCAATAGTAGCAATGCCCAATCTTTAGGTGATTTTATCAGTAGTAATCAACTACTGATAGGTGAATTTGTTAATTCCAGTATTGAAGCCCAAAGACGGCAAGAGGATCTATTTCAACAATTTGTACTTCTAAATTCTAGGGTACAAATAATGAACGCACTCGATTTTACTAAGAGTACAAATCGCGCATTTATTGCATTTTTATTTGACTATGCAGAAAGAGTCAATGCAGTTGCTGCTGCAGTTCAGTTGTATCAAATTATCCAGAAGCATAATCTTGGTGTTGGTTCGCGCCTAGAGGCTACTATGCTATATTTATATAATGTCCCTAATAATCAGGTCTATGTTGATAGATTCGATGAGATTTGCTCTAAACTCCAAATAGCGATAGATGAAGAAGACGATGACGACAATAGGGCAATTGCAACATTTCTTAATTACTACTCTTCAGTAGTTTACAATACTTCCCCTCATCTTCAATTTGTACAAGAGTTAATCAATAAGGTAAATGTTTCTGCAGATACATACCCATTCTTACATAAGGACGAGATCACGGAATCCCTCTCGCTTGATATTAATCAAGCAGAGATGGTTTATTCCTCCATTCAGGCAACAATCGATAGACTATTAGGCAGGCAGAGGAGAATAACAGTAATAAATGATGTTGGATTCATTACTGAAGCCAACACCAACTACGTTCAATTATTAACAAATTGTCCTAAAAGCTTTAATGCTATTAGAGAGATCGCTATCTCTCAACTACAAGAAATCCAAAATAGCGATGAGATATTTCACTCACTTGGTAGAGGTGTTGCCATCCTTGATCAAGAAGAACAGCTTTTCTCGTATTTGAAAAGTTATGGTTTAATGCATAAGGCAAAGTTATTATCTGCATTTTCTAATTTTCCATTTAATGAAATCAAGGATAAAAAAATAGAAATCTATGATTGGAGTTGTGGACAGGGACTTGCCAGTATAGTCTTGTTAGAATACCTGGAGGAAAAGGGTGTTGTTTTGGAGATAGATCGAGTAACCCTTATTGAACCTTCAGAAATCGCCTTAAAACGAGCTTCACTCCATGTCAAGCATTTTGACTCTGAAGTTAGAATTAGAACTATTCTAAAAGATATGGACTCCTTGAACATTGCAGATGTTAACGGCATAGATGAACGCATAAAGATTCATTTGTTTTCCAATATACTTGATGTCGAGGCTTATTCCATGCGACACTTAATTGAAATAGTTAAGCAAGGAGTTAAAGGCTATAACTATATGATATGTGTAAGTCCTTATATCAGCGATATTAAAACCGCAAGGTTTGATTCTTTCGTCAATAGTTTTAGTACGATGCCTCAATTCGACATGTTATTCCAAGATGTGGCCCTTCGTGGTGAGTGGGCAAATAGTTGGACAAAGCTTATTAAAACATTTAAGGTTGTTTTGTAGCAAATAACGAAAACACAATAGTAATATGGCAGTAAAAGGCTTTCTTGCAAAACTACTCCTTGGTAGAGACATAAACGAAGACTTAGCTATGGCTGAAAAGGAAAACCGTGAGGTACAAGGCAAGTATAATAATGCTTGCCAAGCAGTTGGTGTACTTGAAAAAAAGAAAAAAGAATTAAGCAAATCTCTGGATACATCTAAACAAGAAATTACTTGCTTACAAAGTGAGAAGGATTCGATAGATGCTTTGCTTTCTCAATTACTTGTTGAAGATAAATTAGGTAATGCTCAGACAACACTGGAAGGAAGGCTTGATAACAAAAAAGTACTACTTGGAAGATTAATAGTAAAACTGAAATCCTCCAAGAAGGAACATGATTTGATTCTGGCTCAATTAGAGAAATTGAAGGTAGAAAAGACTTCTTTAGAGCATGATGTTGACAATAAAACTCGTGAGATAGAATTATTGAAAGAGAAATCAAAGCATAGAGATGAACAGAAAGCAAAGAGAGAAGAATTTCTTTCTCAGCGGAGAGGGATTAGAGATAATCTCTTAACACTGAAAAATGAGTGGCAAGAGACTTTGGATAATTTTAAGGCAAGGATAGATGATGCTGATAGTCTGAAATCCTTTGAAGGATTAAAACGTGAACTTGAGGATTACGAGAGACGTGTTAATAACGCTATTGAAATATCTGTAAAATGAAGATAAAAATTGCCAGTATGCTTTTGGGCGAGAATGTTAAATCTATTCTCGACAAAATACAATTATATAAGGATGAAACTTCTGATTATCTGTCTCAGTTGAAGAAGTTGTTGCTGAGAAAGCAAGAACTCAATCTGCAGTTATCTAATTTAGATAAGCAAAAGAAAGATAATGATAGGCAAATAACAGCTTTGAGAAATGAGGTTGATGAAAAGTGTCTTTTACGAAAAGTTGCAGAACAAATAATACAGACAGAGAAAGATATTAGAAATAAAGAGAATGAAATATGTGATTGTTTATCAAATATTAGAGAGTTACAACAATCTATCGCACCTCTCCAGAAGGATACAATCGACTTGAAGAGCCGTAAGTCGCTGCTTGAAACTGAAAAAAGAAAATATGAAAGAGAAATAGACACTGAAGATACTGTTTCCGATGAGTTACAGGTCATTAATTATGAGATTGTTAATCTTCAAGAATGGTTACGGATTCATAGTGCTGATTTAACGCAATTAGAGAGTGAAATTACAGAACTCATTCATGCATTGGAAGATGATAAGCCCATAGAGACACCTCAAGAAGACATAAAGGAAGATACTGAAGAGGCAGAAAAAGAATTAGAAGATGATACGACCAATGAAGAATCAACTGACAAGAAAGAGCCTGATGAAGGTAAAAGAAATGAAACAGTAGAACCACCAACTCGGAAAAAACGCGACCACAAAATTAAAGAAGTCTTTGATATAGAAACAGGTGAGACCTTGTATGCAGAAGATTTCTTTAAAAAGCCCATAGATGAGTTGCAGAAGTGGCGTGCTATTTTCCAGCAATGTATATCACAAAACAATAGGCGTTTTGTTTGTCCTAAATGTCTTGAGATGATTCGCATATCTGGACGTGGCGATGAACGTGGCGTACCTGCTATCTTTACTCACAAAAATGACAGCGTTTCGTGTAAGAGAACCACTACAGGACAATCTGTAGAGGATATCAACAGGGAAAAATACGGATTATTTGGCCAAAGTCAACGACATAAAGATTTGAAGCAGGAACTCTGTGACAGACTTTGTGACGGAAAAAGTCTGTCGTTGGGTATTAGTAACGTAGAAATGGAGAAACGAGTTTATAGCACACTACCTTTCTTCAGTTGGCGACAGCCTGATATTCAAATAGATTATCAAGGGCATAAAATCGTATTCGAAATACAACTATCCACAACATTTCTTAGTGTCATTACAGAACGTGACACTTTCTACCGTTTAAATGACTATTATATCATCTGGATATTCAACTTTGATGATAACAGAAAATACGTTGACCTAAACAATCTTGCCATGAAGGATATCTATTTCGCAAACAAACGTAATGCATTTATCTTTGATGACGAAGCAAGAGCATGGAGTAGAGAGAGTGGGCAGCTAGTCCTGAAATGCAATTGGGTTGAGCCAGATTCAACATGGCATTACGCCAACACAGAAAAGCGTTTCGGAGGAGAACGAGTCACTCTCGATATGCTAAAGTTCGATCATGATACTCATAAACTCTATTATATAGACGCAGAAACACCTTATTTCGAAAAACATCCAGATATTGGGAAGCGTCTCGTTTCTGAACAGAAAACAAGGGAGGAATATATTAAGGAATTAGAGCAGAGAGCACAAGAAAAAGAAATAAGGAAGCAGGAAGCTATTGAACAAATGATGAGAGAGGACGGACACGTCATACCATTTGAAGAAAAGAAAAAAATTGGTTTTAAATATGGAACCACACATATTATCGAACCGCACTTTACTTCTTGTGATTCACGTACTGATGGGACTTTTATAGTTGGGTTTAACAGGAAGGAAGGTATAGTAAATCAATATGGCGAAATGACTCGTGAATGCGAGTACATCAAAATCTATTCTCTTTCTGGAAGTGCATATATAGCAGAGGGACGAAATTCTTTTTGGTTAGGCAATATAAATAGTACGTTTCGTGAACGTAGAGCTGGAGATAGGGTCAAGTCTGTTTCAATGACTGGAAGAGTAGAGAAAGTGAGCTTATTTCATAAAGATGATAGCGAACCATTTTCTTCATTCTATGTAATAGATGGGACAAAGTTTTTTGTTCGTTTAAGTTACAGCACTGTTCTTATTGACCTAGAAGGAAATAAAATTGTAGAAGAAGATTTCTCTAAAATGAAACTCATCCTTGATCGAAATCTGATGCATGTACAACGAAAAGAGGATGGAAAGTGGAACGATTTGGATTTTGATGGTAATTACCTTTCCGATTGGACCATCTATGAAGAATTAAGTGAATGGGGCGAAGGGCTTCGAATAGGCAGAGTTCGTAAAGAAGGGAGCTGGCTACAACCAGAAAGGACATATTTCGATGTCATTGATACTGAAGGAAATATTATTACAGGTGGCTTGTCTTCTATTGGCGGGTTGAATAAAGGAAAAGCGAAAGTTGTCATTGAAGGGAAAAATGCGGATATTGATGCAAAAGGCCATCTTGTTCCAGAAATAGAAATACAGTTATCTGACAATATAAAGGCATCGAAGTTGTTAGGTTATTGGGAATTATTCAATCAAGAAGGAAAAATCATTCTGAGTCGAAAAGAAAGAATAACGGAAATAGAACAACTTATCGAGAATCTTATTGTCATTCATCGGCATTTCAACTCTGGCTTAGTTGATGCAAATGGGATAATTATTCCATGCAATCACAAGTCTATTAGTTTATGGGCTGAAAATATCATTAAGGTTGAAGATGTTAGTTGCGAGTACTTAGTTGATTTTTCTGGTAAACGTGTAAGCTCTAGCTACAGACAAATATGTGCATTAGAAAACGACAAGGCAAAAGTTCTATTGAACAATTGCCTCGGTTATATTGATAAAAATGGAAAGCCCGTTGCCGAGAAGAAGATACAATTATCTAACGGCAGTATAAAATACCTTTTCATGGGAAAATGGGGAATCCGTGACTCTAAAGGCCAAACTACTTTGGATTGTTTATATGATGAGATTACAACTTATCATGGTTATTATTATGTAATTGCTGACAAGAAGATAACAAAAACCAATTGGAAGACAACAAATATAGTTCCAGTTAAAGGGGTAAAAACAAGGGAATCAGATAAAACTATAGTATTTAATGTAGCAGGCAAGGACTTCCTTGTACCTAGAGACATTTCTACTCAGTACTGGAATGGCAACGTACCAGAATATGCAGATCTTATCATCAAAAACTTTCATAAGGAAACAAGTGGGAGAGGATGGCTTAGAAATACACAATTGCATGTTTATGCAAAGCCATACTGTCAACAAGAGAAGAAATCATATAAACAAAGAAAAATCCCAATACATGAAACAGTTAAAGGCGTTATCAACTGGGTACAATATGGAAATGCCATTGTAAGACTCCCTGATAGAAGTACATTATATGTTCACAGAAGCAATTTCAGAGGTATAACTCTTGATAAGACCTATAAAGGGAAAGAGATAGAACTCAAGAAAGTTGGAGTTAATGAGGAACATAATAAAGATGTATGGGAAATTGTTAGGATAGAATAACACATAAACAAAATGCTGCTTCTAGGCTTACTCTTGAATATGGTAAGAAGCAGGGTAGAAGAAGCCAGGAAGCAGGATAAAGGCTGTTTGAAGAGATTGAAGCAATAATAATGTAATGGACAAAGACGTTATACAATCAAAATAAGGCGTAATGACAAAAGAAGATATACTGAGATTAAGAGACACGGCTGAACAGACTAGAGTACAGTTCAAGGAACGTGTAACTCGCGACAACAAGTATGACGTGAGTTGCGAGATGGTGGCACAGAGCAATTCGCGTGGCGGCATGATTGTAGTGGGTATTGACGACAAGACAGGACGCATTAATCCTCTCTCGTTTATTGAGGTGCAAGAGACGACGAACTTGTTGGGGAGTTTGGCATCGGAAGGTGTGGTTCCACAGATTCTGCTTGACATCGAGAATGTTCAGATGGATGGTGGTGTCATTGTAGTGGCTACTGTCAAACAAGGAAAGAACAAGCCTTATCGTGACAGCAAGGGTATCGTGTGGGTAAAACAGGGCGCAGACAAACGCAAAGTGTTTGACAATGCAGAACTGATAGCCATGCTGATGGAGAACGGACAGATGCATCCTGACAGCATGCCTGTGAATGGCACCAGTATCAAAGATTTGGATGAGAATACCTTGCGGGACTATCTGCTCAACCGGTTCCGCAGTGATTTTGAGCGACAGCAGTTGTCCATAACAGAAATGAGGCATAGGAGTCTTGACGAGATTGCTGGTATTCTTAGTCAAACGCCAGAGGGCATCTTAAAGAACAATGGTCTGATATTAGAGGATGGTACATTGACAGTGGCTGCTTTAATGCTGATGGGAAGATACCCTCAACGTTGGTTACCTGCATTTACTGTTAGATGTGTCAGTTTTGTGGGTAACAGCATTGGAGGCACGGAGTTCCGTGATAAGAGTGGAAATGATGCAGATGGCAATGCCGTACACTTGTACAACTATATCATTTCATTCCTGACCAGGAATCTTCGCAGGAAGCAAGTGGAAAAGGACTTTAACAGTCAGGGCGAGTTGGAGGTCTCAACCGCCAGCTTGTCAGAGATTGTCACGAATGGCATCCTACATCGCTCGTATGTGATAGAAGCACCATTGCGGGTGTTCATCTTCGACAACAGAATTGAGATTCATAGTCCGGGATTGTTGCCAGAAGGTGTCAGCATGGAAAGCATTAAGCATGGCGCATCTGTGCCAAGGAACAAGTTGCTGTTCAATCATGGTATCAACTTGTTGCCATACACTGGTGCAGGAAGTGGCATCACCAGAGCCTTGAAATTTACTCCAGACATCAAGTTCGTGAATGACGAGATGCTTAATGAGTTCGTGGTAACGGTAGAGCGCAGAAATGTAGGAGAAACCGATGCTAAAAATGATAGAGATAGTGATAGAGAAGACAGAGATAAAAGAGACGAAGAAGGCAGAGATAACTCATTGTCTTCGAAGTATATAGAAAATAATAAGGCTACAAAAAGAGACAATGATGGAGCCGAAGAAACCGAAGATAGAGCACGTGTGGTTCGCACTCCTTATAAGCAGTTGCCAAGTGTTCAAAAGGACATCATCCATTTTTGTGCTATCCCAAGAACGGCAAAGGAAATCATGGACCACATAGGCTACTACAACAATTCTAAGAATATGACCACGTATGTCAGACCATTGTTGGAGATGGGATATTTAGAGATGACTGAACCTGACAAACCCCAAAGTAAGAATCAAAAGTATCGGAAAGTAAGATAAGACTAAAAGGAAGCGTACTATTATGGCCAAACTACTGGAAATCGACGAGAAAGAACTGCTGACTATATGGTTGGCAGATAAGGTGGGCTTTGCCAGTGATTTGGTGAGTTCGACTATAAAATATTGGTTTAGTGTCCAAGCTATAAGACTGCCAGATGGACATGTTAGTGGTATAGCTAGTGGTACAGTTAGTGGTATAGTTAGTGGTATAGTTAGTGGTATAGTTAGTGAGCCTGTTAACTATCTTTCAGAAAAAGGGTTGAAGTTTGTGAAATGACTATCTGGCAAATCATACTAATCATCTGTGGGGCAATTACTGCAATTGCCTTTATCATCGCGCTTATTGGACTTCTTTTAGATGATAAGAAGTTTAAGGACAGGGAATGGTGGATGTTGCTTGCAATGCTCATAGTTATTCCAATTGTAATAATCGGAGGGTTAATGGAGTTACTGGAATACCTTTCTGAGGTATGGAAAGATGGCGGATTCAGAAAGCACTATCAATTAATAAAGGAAAGGAAGGCAGAGTATGAGGCTGAGCAAAAAAGAAAGCAAGAGGAAAAGGTTGAATACAACATTAAACGAACAGCTTATCTTAACGGTTTGCTGACTAGAGATGAATTGCCAAGACTCGATGGGGTTCATGAGTTCGAATTCGAAGACGAAATGAACCTTTCTGTTGATTACGATGCAGAGGTTCGTGAAATTGTGTATGTCGAAAATGAATATTGTGAGTCTCTTAATAGTTTCTTTATCAGACATAAAGACTTGCGCCTTTACCATATGTACAAATTCGTGTATCTTCCCAATTTCAGTACGGAGTTGAGCTGTGGGGAACTGGCCAGGTATATTTCACCAAACTTGCCCGCGGAGGAAAGGATCAAAATTGAGATGGATTCATCTTATCCAATTAAGTATCTTTGGTATCCGGAAAATGCGAAAAACATTCAGCACGGCATGATGTTTTTCAGAAGTTATAGTGACTATTACGGTATTAAATATATTAAAGGAGAGTATTTTCACCTGAAGGAAGGAACTGATGAGGAAATTATTGAACAACTTAGGCAGATAGTAAAGGATGTACATTCTCTCCATGCTCATGCTGCATTATATTGTAAGGTAGACACAAACGATGAAGAGGATAGTTCTGAGGAACATACTGATGAGTATGCTGACGAACTATTTGAGAGAGTAAATAATGACCCTGAGATTGCAATTATCGTAAAGGAAGTGCGTGAAAGGGTGAATGCACTACGAGAACGTGGTATGGCAGAAAAGCTGATTCAAAGAATTATCCACCTTGAACCTAAATTAAGTCGTTTGGTGATTACTAAGGACTTGCGCATTATGCTACCCGATTACAATAATATGGAGATAATGCTTGAACCTATCAACAAGGCGGTGTTCCTGTTGTTCTTAAAGCATCCAGAGGGAATAGTTTTTAAGCATTTACCTGATTATAGGAAGGAACTGGCAGATATCTATCAAATGATAAAGCCTTTAGGATTGAATGAAAGGGCTCTTCAGAGTATTGAAGATGTAACCAATCCGCTTCTGAACTCCATCAACGAGAAATGTGCTCGTATTCGAGGGACTTTTATCTCTCAGTTTGATGAAGACCTGGCACAACATTATTATATAGATGGTCCTCGTGGCGAGGCCAAGAAAATTAGCCTGCCGCGCGATTTGGTAGTCTGGGAATAGGAATAGGGCTGAGGTGAGATGTCTGAAGTCTGATGGTTGAAGGAAGAGGGAAGAAGGAAGAGGACTTGTGGATTGCATTTTTTTCCTCTTTTTCTTTGTGCATTAAAAAAAAGTTCCTATATTTGCAGGGTGAATGAATTGCTCAATGTCGCAAGATGAAGTCGCAAGATGAAATATTAAGTTTGATGAGACGTTACAAATCGACGGCTCAGAAAAAATATGGGATGACGAAACTCGGCATCTTCGGTTCTGTGGCTCGTGGAGAACAAACCGACAAAAGCGATGTTGATGTCTGCTACGAAGGTCAGGCTCCTTCTTTGCTAACCTTAGATATGATTCAGACAGAACTTGAGCAATTGCTTGATTGTAAAGTTGACCTTGTCAGAGTGCGCGACAATATGAATAGTTTATTGCGTCAAAGAATCATAAGGGATGGAATATACGTTTGATAAAGAGATTGCTCTTGACAGTCTTAAGAAAATTAAGGCGATGTTGGAACTTATTACTAAAAGGGCCAAAGTCGTTAAAACTCCCGATGATTTTTTACGTTCTTCAGGTGGTATGATGCGCCTTGACGCCATCTGTATGAACTTAATAGCTCTTGGTGAAACAGTCAAAGGTTTGGATAAACAAACGAATGGCCAGTTGCTGAAAAATTATCCAGACGTATATTGGAGGGGAGCGATGGGAATACGTGACAAGATTTCGCATCACTATTTTGAAATGGACACTGATGTCGTCTTTCAAACCCTTGAAAAAGGATATCCCCACGATGAAACCTGTTGTCGAAAAAATGATAGTTGATTTAAGCAAGGAATAATCTTTCATTTTCACAAGCCTTGTGGGGCGAAATTGTTTGGTTGCAGAGTTAGAAATGGCTAACTTCGCAACCAAACTTAATTTTGGTGACTATGAAGGATTTTGATTACATTTTGCAACAGGCAAAGAAGGCGTATTATTCAGGATGGAATGATGTAGAGTTAAGGAAGTGCGTGGATATGCTGCCAGGCATTTCACGACAGGAGTTGGTATTGCTGTACAGCAGCAGGTGGTTGTCGCATGACAAGCCTCTCAAGGATAGCATTTTCCATCTGCTGTTCGATGCTCGTATCGAAGAAAGGGATAAGAAGATAAAGGCGATGAACGTAGATGAGCTGATAGAGAACCTGAAGGATGAGAATGGTTATGGGAAGTTCATCGTCATTGAAATGAAGGAGCGTTTCGATACGTTGGAGGATGCTGACAAGATGAAGATTATCAACACCTTGTTGGCTACGACCAAGGCTAACAAGAGCTGGGCAGAGGGGAAACTAAAGAAGATGGATAGCGAGAAATAACGGTTATGCCTGAAGAGAGAAGAACATATCAGCGTAAGGGACAGCAAGTTGCATCGTCTCTTGAATATGCCCACGTGCAGCCTCATGCCTCTGAGGTGGAGAAGGCTGTGCTTGGAGCATTGATGATAGACAAGGACGCCTTTATGGAGATAAGCGACAGGTTGGTTCCTGAGAGTTTCTATGAGCCAAGAAACCAAATGGTGTATGACGCCATTCGCAATCTCAGCATAGAAGACAGCCCGATAGATGTGCTGACTGTGACGGACAAACTTGCAAAGATGGGTAAGCTGGAAGAAGTGGGTGGCCCTGGATATATTGCGGAGTTGAGTTTGAGGGTAGCCACTTCTGCCAATGTGGAGTATCATGCAAACATCGTAGCAGAGAAGTATCTGTCACGACAGATGATTCAGTATGTCAACGTGATCGGAAAGAAGGTCTATGACGAGTCTTATGATATCAAGGACGTGATAGACGAAGCAGAGGGTACGCTGTTTGAGCTGTCGCAGAAGAACATGAAGAAGGATTACTCTGTGTTGGCTCCCATCGTAGACAAGGCTAAAGAGACGATCATGCGGGCCTATGCCAATAAAGGTGAGTTATCAGGAATAGCATCAGGGATAACGGCTCTGGACGAAATGACGTTAGGTTGGCAGAACTCTGACTTGGTGATAATTGCAGCTCGTCCTGCTATGGGTAAAACGGCCTTCGCCCTTTCGATGGCAAAGAATATTGCAGCAGACCAGAAAATTCCTATGGTGTTCTTCTCACTGGAGATGTCTGATGTACAGTTGACAAACCGTTTGATATCGAATGCCTGTCAGATTGAGGGCATGAAGTTGGTGAGTGGGCAGTTGGATGGGCCAGACTTGCTGCGACTGGACAAGAAGATTCAGAAGCTGATGGATGCTCCTTTGTATATTGACGATACAGCGGGCTTGTCTATCATGGACCTGAGGTCAAAGGTGCGCCGTTTGGTAAGGGAGCATGGCGTGAAACTGGTGATGATTGACTATCTGCAGTTAATGACAGCCAGTGGCATGAAGTTTAACAGTCGCCAAGAGGAAGTGTCGCTCATATCCCGTTCACTGAAGGGATTGGCAAAGGAGCTGAATATCCCTGTCTTGGCATTAAGTCAACTGAACAGAAATGTAGAATCACGTAACGGTGCAGAAGGGAAGCGCCCGCAGTTGTCAGATCTTAGAGAATCGGGAGCAATCGAGCAGGATGCAGACATGGTGATTTTCCTGCATCGACCAGAGTATTTTGGAATTAGGATGAGTAAGGACGGTTCTATTGACTATCAAAACAAAGCAGAGGTGATCATCTCGAAACACAGAAAAGGTGCAACAGGAATCGTCTTGACGAAATTTCTTGGTGAATATACACTCTATGACGATCTTGATGAAGAAACGAATCTTCCTCCATCAGCAGGTGGAGAGTTTCGTGATGTGCTCTTTACGAAAGAAGAATATGATCCATTTAAAATGGCAGCAATAGATGGCTATCGAGGAGGTGATTCATAGGGCAGTGGTATTGCACCAGACGATAGAGATAGAGTATTGCACCAGAAATGGTAAGATATATTCATTTCATATCTCTGACATTGCTTATTCTCGTCGGTATGGTGGCATGTATATTGAGGCGTTTTGTCTGGAAGTGGAAGAGGATCGCACTTTCAAGATGAGTAGAATCATGAGTGTGAACAGTCACTCATTCTCTCGGATATTCTGGAACCAGATAGGTGATGATTTTAAAAGAATATATTAATTATGGTTTGGCATATAATAATTCTTACAATTATTGTGGTGGTCTTCAACATCTGGCGCTACTATCATGAAAATGATTGCGATGATATCATAGAGCCGGAAACCCAGAACAATGAAGTAAATGAAACTTATATGGAAGAGACGATTAGTACAAGGCAATTGGCTTTAAGAACCATTGAGAATATCGGGAGTGAGCCTAAATACGATGAAACAGGACGCATTCAGTTTGAGTATCAAGGCATAGTATTCCTAATGGAGGCGGACAATGAGTGTTTGTTTGTGAATTTGATTTGGCCATGGTGCCATCATTTCTCCAAGTTCGATATTGATGAGTTTGCAAGGGTTCGACAGGTAGTCAACGAAATCAATGTGCAAGGGACAGTTTCTGTCGTTTATACGTTAGCAGATTCTGACGATGTGGCATTGCACATCAAGAAACATTTCTTGTTGGTGCCACAGATTCCAGAAGTGGAGGAATACTTAAGAATGATCCTGAACAGTTTCTTCAGAACGGCACGGATGTTGGAACTGGAGATAGAAAAATGCAGAATGCAGGAGTGTGAACAACAAGTTTGAGAATAATTCCGTAACTTTGTGGCAGAACTTAAAAGCAATAAATACATGAAGAAACTATTGATAGTGATTGCGATAGGATTAGTAGCAGGGTTGGTGTATTACTGCACGTATGACGAGGGATACCACATCAACGATTGGACGTGGCATGAAAAAGAAAAACATGTCATCGGATGGGAACATACCAACACAATAGATATTGGGAATGGATTGTTTAGTGTGGAGTACCCTGATATCTTTGTACCTGACAGCAGCGACAATCTCCATAGTAGATTGCTCTTGGTGGATACCATTGGCAAGGGGATGGAGATGATAGTCTATTCACTGAAGAATAGCGAAAAATGGGATGCTGAGACGACAGCAGAACTGATTGCGATGGCGAGAAGTGAGGAGAATGGGGACTCTATCATGATGCGAGATATGCACGAGGGGTATTTCTATCTGAAGGGTGAGACAGTGGAGGGTGACTACCGATTTTATGAACAGTATGTGGTGGAAGAGGAAAGAATCTATATTCTTGCTCTGCGCTACCCAACAATAATAGAAGAGGAAATGGAACGGCTCTTCCTGTTAGTGCATGATTGGAATCCGAAATTGATATCCTCGCAAGCCTTGTGAGGATTTGGAGATGTGAGAAAAGTTTGCTACTTTTGCAGAAAAATAATGAGCGCATATGGAAGTAGAGAAGACAATGATAGATTTTGTGGTTCCCATCGAGGATAAGATGCAGGGCATCATCAAGGTGGTGGGTGTTGGTGGTGGCGGATGTAACGCCGTACGCAACATGTACCTCGACAAGGTGGGGGGCGTGACG
>OMXX01000140.1 GCA_900315105.1 uncultured Prevotellaceae bacterium
ACCCCCTATATCGACAAATATGACAGCCCTAACGGACTGCCCTATTAGGTATCGCTCCTTCTGAGCTCTTTCAACCACATGATAGTCAACAATATACAATTGAATAAATTCGTCGAACTCACGTTGTTTACGTCAGGTTTATGCACTACTCGCGCAAAAATAATTGCGCGAGTGACTGTGACTCTATGATTATTGTCCCAGCAAAGAGCCTTTTCAGTTATTATCTACATTCATGCTTCAATTCCACAAATGACCGAATAAATTTGCCTCAAATCACCGAAAAAACAGAAAAACTATAGTAGAAAGCATATAAAAATGTTAAATATCACACTTTTTATATCAGAAAGCATGTAATTTGCAAATAATATTGTAATTTTGCATTCGAAAGAATATAATTTATATGGAAAAGACAAAGTTATCAAAGGTGGTAAAGGATTTGCGCAAGGAATATGGCCTTACGCAGGAAGACCTTGCAATGAAGTCTGGCGTAGGCTTGTGCTTTGTACGCAATCTGGAACAGGGGAAGCCGACGTTAAGAATGGATAAGGTCAACCAGCTACTTGATTTGTTTAACTACGAACTTACAGCAACCAAAAAGCAATGAGACAAGCACAGATTTATCGAAAGGATGTCCTTGCTGGCATCTTGACAGAAGATGGTGGCGAATACCGTTTCTGTTATGATGAAGCGTACCTCAAACGTGGAGATGCGCAACCTGTAAGCCTGACACTCCCATTACAAGCGGAGACATTCGTAAGTCCTGTACTATTCCCGTTCTTTGACGGATTGATACCAGAAGGATGGCTACTTGACGTGGCACTTCGCAATACTGACATCAGCATTCTTGACCGTATGTCGCTATTATTGTTATGCTGTAAGGAGTGTATAGGTTCTGTCAGTGTAGTGCCTATAAATAAGGAAGGAGGCGACAATGTGTAAATGTCTGTATTGCTATAAGGAATTGAAAGAAGGTCAGAAAGACTTTCATCCAAGTTGTGCCCGAAAATTCTTTGGAACAAAGGATGTTCCCTTGCTGGAGTACAAACATGAAGAGCTCGACCAATTAGCCGAGCAGATAATTCGTGCTCAAACATCCCTGACAGGCGTTCAACCTAAATTGTCTCTGAACCTCGACAGACATGATGGCTGTAGCCGACTGACCACAGTAGGACTTTGGGGAGATTATATCTTCAAGCCACAAACGGAGAGTTACGCGAAGTTGCCAGAAAATGAGGACTTAACGATGCACCTTGCGGAAGCTGCAAAGATTAGTGTGGTGCCTCATAGCCTAATTCGTTTGGCCGATGGGAAACTGGGATATATCACAAAGCGTATTGATCGCACAGAAAATGGCGAGAAGATAGACATGGAGGATATGTGTCAACTCACGCTGCACCCTACGGAATATAAGTACAAGGGATCGCATGAGCAGATAGCAAAGACAATCTTGCAGTACAGCAACACACCAAAACTCGACCTTACGAATTACATGCAGTTGCTGCTCTTCTGTTTTGTCACTGGCAACAACGACATGCACCTGAAGAACTTCTCGCTTTACCGACCTGCTGAGGACTATCAACTGACGCCAGCTTATGACCTGCTGAATGTTGCCATTGCCTTGGCACTTACTCTTGCGGGAAAGAAAACGAAACTCCGTTTGGCAGACTTCCTGAATGCTGCAAAAACAATGGGACTGGAAGAAAATGTTGTACAGCGTCTCGTTGCAGGGCTTCATAAGGTGTTTCCAAAATGGCAACAGCTTATAAAAGATTCCTTCCTCAGCGAAGATCAGAAACAAGCGTATGAAGAACTGGTAATTGCGCGATTGGATAGGTTGTAGGTACATATGTCGAGTATGATTTTCATACTCTATCCAAGTATGATGGTTAAAGATTCTCAAAGGCACTCATTTTTATGCGAATGGATAGGAATATTTGAAAAAATAGAGTATCTTTGCAACGCTTTAGCATTTAGAGTGGGCCATGAACGAAATGTTGCTCTTCAGGGGTTGACAGGAAATGATAGAGCAGCGAGAACAGAATGATGCTTGCATCAATTATGTCGAGTTGTGAGGGAATAAGACGAAGTCAAAGTGAGTCTGCTTACCAGAACGTTAATTGGCCACCAACTAGGTGGCTTTTTCTGTTATGTCAATTTGGTCAACAGCTCGTTGACTTTTTGTAAAATGCTCAGAATAAAAAGAATACCGCGGATTTCCCGTCATTTCCATTGGAAGCATAAAGTTCGGATTCCTTCTTGCAAGAAAACAGTTTGAGCCTAAAACAATAAAAGATTGTATGGATCCAAGATTTGAAAGAACATAAACATTTTACTTTCATTCTTTCAGATCTTGACGAATAATCGCCCTTAATCGTGCGATAAATCAGAATTTAGCGACACCTGACCATTCATCAGAAGCGGCAGGAGTTCGTCGCGCTGCTTAGTCAAAGAAAGTATCTGTCTTTTATTTTCAATTACTAAAGCGAGTAATCTATCTAAAATATTTCGCGGATTGAAAGTACCAAATTTTAACGGCTTAACCAGATATAGCCCTTTCAAATCTTTGTCTGAAAGATGTCCAACAGTAGACCCTTTTGCACTTTGTTCTTTTGCCTTTATATAAGGTTTTATACTATGAAGAATCTGAATTGATGATATTGTTGAATCAGAATGTGCTCGCAATCTCACACATCGTTGATTAAGATATGCAATATTATCATGCCAGAAGTTCATATGAAAATTACCGTCCATTCCTACAAGTACATCTCCTTCATTCAGATGGTATTTTTCGTCTACATCTTCCAAAGAAAATGCGGAAGTAGTTCCTTCGAGTATGTCTCGGATTCGCACTACAGGAACGTTCGTTTCATCTTCTGTAAATTGGTCTGTCGCAAATGGAAAACCATATTGTACACTAACGGCATCAAATAATGGTAGTACCTCCCAATCTACAGGAATTTCTCTTTTTAGTTTCTCATTCCGCACCATTTTACCGCCACTTGATTTATACGGTTTGCCTTCCTCATTCGGGAAGTCAAACTGTACAAACCAGTAGTCATATAGTTGCTTAGCAAGTGCTTCTAAATTCTGATTTATCGCCGTTACTCTTATATTATAGAGTAGTACATAATTCAGAAAGCGATGAAAGAAAACATTATTCAAGCGATAGTTGCGGATATGCAGCGAGACTTAGATATCCAACAGATGGCACGTTTAAAAGCCGTGCTTTTCAAAGAACTGCAAAACATAGAGATAATTGAGAAGCCTGATAACCAAGAGCAAAGCAAAAAGGAAAACTCAGAACTTCTTGATAGCTTTCTATCTGCCAAGAAAATAGAAGGATGCTCTGAAAAGACATTAGCATACTATCGGCATACCATCGAAAAGATGCTACTAACGGTATCTGTAGCCGTATGCCATGTTTCAACAGCCGACATTCGTCAATATCTATCCTCATATCAAGAGGAAAAAGGAAGTGGCAAGGTGACAATAGACAATATGCGTCGCATCTTCTCAAGTTTCTTTGCGTGGCTTGAAGACGAAGATTATATCGCAAAAAGTCCTGTTCGCCGTATTCACAAAGTGAAAACGGATTCTCTCGTGAAGGAAGTGTTGAGTGATGAGCAACTGGAACAACTCCGTGACAGTTGCACCAACCATCGTGACCTTGCCTTGATTGATTTACTGGCATCTACTGGCATTCGTGTGGGCGAACTGGTAAAGCTCAACCGCACCGATATTGATTTCCACGAAAGACAATGTGTGGTATTTGGTAAAGGCAACAAAGAACGGCCGGTTTATTTCAATGCAAGAACAAAACTCCACTTACAGCAATACCTAAACGAGCGCACAGACAACAATCCGGCTCTATTCGTTTCCCTTTCTTCTCCTTATAGCCGACTTACAATAAGTGGGGTAGAGGTAAGGATAAGAACTATTGGCAAGCGATTGGATATGCAGAAAGTCCATCCTCACAAGTTCCGTAGGACACTTGCTACAATGGCTATTGACAAAGGGATGCCCATTGAACAGGTGCAGCGATTATTGGGACATGTGCGCATAGATACCACACTTCAATATGCCATTGTGAACCAAAACAATGTTAAAATGGCTCACAAAAAGTATCTTGGATGACCAAAACGGCCGATATGTACCGATTTTTTTGTATCTTTGCGCTCAAATCGAGCACAAATGAACGATATTAACATCATATCAACTGAAGGCTTCATACAGGTTGGCGATGGCAATAACCTGTATCAGGATGCTTGCGCAATCATTGACAGTGCCAAGCGTTATGCGTATAAACAGGTTGACGAGACTCTTGTCAAGCGCAACTGGCTTCTCGGACTTCGTATTCAGCACGAAGTTTTGAAAGACAAACGAGCTGAATACGGGAAACAAGTGATAAAGGAACTCTCCAAGTCATTGACACAACGATATGGAGAAGGTTTCAAACCTGCCAACTTGTACCACTTTGTCTCCTTCTATAACAGTTTCAGAAACATTTTCTACGCAGTGAATAGAGAATCTGAGAAGGATGAGTTTGACAACATTTTCTACGCAGTGAGTAGAAAATCTGACACTACGCCACAATATGTCGCTCCTTTGGAAATAATGAACACTGTGCGTTCAAAATCTCCAATCCGCCTTTCGTGGACTCACTATCGTATTATCCTTCAAGAGCCTACGGAAAAAGGTCGTGCATGGTATGAGAATGAGGCTGCAAAAGAAATGTGGAGTACTCGCACCCTACAACGCAATGTGTCTTCGCAGTACTACCATCGCTTGCTACAGTCACAAGATAAATCCATCGTACATGACGAGATGGTGCAGTTAACGAAACCTTTGCAAGATAAACTGGAGTATCTGAAGAACCCTGTTGTAGCTGAATTCTTAGGCTTCAAAAACAATACCAACTATTCTGAAAGCGATTTAGAACAGAGCATTATCGACCACCTTATTTCCTTCTTGATGGAGTTGGGCAAGGGCTTTGCATTTGTCGATCGCCAGAAACACATTCACACAGAGAAGGAAGACTATTATATCGATTTGGTATTTTATAATTACCACCTTCGCTGCTTCGTTCTCGTTGACTTGAAAACAACTAAACTACGTTATCAAGACGTTGGTCAGATGGATATGTATGTTAAGATGTATGATGACTTAGTACGCCCCGAAGGACATAATCCCACCATAGGCATACTGCTCTGTTCTGATACCGACGAGGACGTTGCGCATTATTCTATTCTCAACAACAACGACCAACTCTTTGCTGCCAAGTATCTCACTTACATGCCGACACAAGAGGAACTGCGTCGTGAGATAGAACAGCAAAAGGAGTTTTTCAGATTAAAGAACGAAAAGTAGAATGGAATTAAAGAAATACAAACTGGGAGAATTGATGGATGTAAAGCGAGGTGCAAGTCTTGCAGGAGAGCATTATGCAACCTCTGGTGAATATATACGATTAACATGTGGAAACTTCGATTATCAAAACAATACTTTCAAGGTAAACACATCTAAGGACAACCTGTTTTATTCGGGGCCTGTACGTGAAGAGTTTATAATGAAGAAAGGCGATATCATTACGCCTTTAACTGAACAAGCTATTGGTTTGCTTGGCTCTACTGCAATAATACCAGAAGACGATAAATATATTCAAAGTCAAGATATTGCAAAGATAATCTGTAACGAGGATTTATTGTGCCCTTCTTTTGCTTTCTATCTCATATCATCAGATGCAGTAAAGAAGCAACTTAGTGCCGCTGCACAACAAACAAAGATACGACATACCTCTCCCGACAAAATCAAGGATTGCACCGTATGGATTCCAGACTTGCCAACACAAGAGAAAATAGGTCGTATCTTATCTGATATTGATTCTAAAATCGCCCTTAATCGTGCGATAAATCAGAATTTAGAAGCACTTGCAAAGCAACTATACGACTACTGGTTTGTGCAGTTTGACTTCCCAAATGAGGAAGGCAAGCCTTACAAATCAAGTGGTGGTAAAATGGTGTGGAATGAGAAACTGAAACGAGAAATACCGGAGGGATGGAATGTACTATCATTAGAATCATTAGGGACTTTTAAGAATGGTATAAACTACTCAAAGGATGAAATTGGAAATTTTGATTATAAGATTGTGAATGTTAGAAATATTTCATCTAGCAGTTTATTCATAGACACACAAGACCTTGATAAAATATGCCTAAAATCAGAAACGGCAGACAATTACCTTGTAGGTAAAAAGGATATTCTTATTGCTCGAAGTGGAACTCCAGGAGCAACGAGAATATTACAAGATGGAGTAGATTATGTAATATATTGTGGCTTCATTATTTGTTTTTCAGTAAATGACAATGGCTTGAAGCCACTTATTACTTACCAATTAAAAGATTTAGAACGCATTACAAAAGGACAAAGTAATGGTTCTATTTTAAGTAATATCAGTCAAGATGTGCTTAAAAAACTTAATGCAATCGTGCCTTCTGTTGAGATCTTACAAATTTTCAATCAGCAGATTGAATCAATATGGGGTAAGTTGGATAAGACGCTAAATGAGACATCTAACCTCATCAAGCAGCGCGACGAACTCCTTCCACTCTTAATGAACGGTCAAGTAACAATAGAATAAAAATGTCTCGAATTTTATACAAATATCTGGATATTGATGGCGCAAAGTGTATGATTAAAAATCATAATCTCCAATTCACTAATGCCCCCCAACTGAATGATCCATTTGAATGTCATCAAAAATTGATAGACTACTCAAAGGTTGTATTATCAGAAAATAGCAAAGAACCAGCAGGAGAAATATTTGCCAAAAAACTGCGTGATAATACATGGCTTTGCAGTTTGTCGGAAATCAATGACTCCATACTTATGTGGGCGCATTATTGCAAGAATCATAAGGGCGTTTGCATAGGACTTGACATTTACAATGTGAAAGAATGTTTTCATTTAACACCACAAAATAAATATTTTGAGCCAGATCTTACGGTTGTTCAATATAAGGAAATAATAGATTGTCCCACAGGGGACAACATCATGGATATGGTTAAGTATCAATGGAAGACAAAAGCAAAGGCATGGGAATATGAAAAGGAAGTTAGGTTTGTATTCCCATACCCCTATATGCTCCCTTCAAGTTTAGAACGCGCTAATTCTAACACTGAAAGAGAAGATAAGGGTGGCCGTAAGGCACATTATTATGCTACGTTGAAACCAGAGTGTTTTGATTCCATTTATTTGGGTGTCAATACAGACGAGGCAGAGAAGGAATGGATTATTAAATATGCTCGAAAAATGAATCCGCAAATCAAACTATTCCAGATGAAAGTAGATGCCAATGCCTTTCGATTGAATCCAGAAGAAATTAAGCCGCTAAATTCTGATTTATCGCACGATTAAGGGCAATTTTACGATCAAGAGCATAAAGAATCTTTGAAATTCTTTGTTGAATTTCGATGGGAGGTATATCCAATTTAATATTGGATATACCTATCTGCGATAAATTGTCTCTTGCAGAACCCGTACTTAATCCAACTAAATAATTGTACATTGTATCCAATTTGTATTTTAAAAAAAGTGGCTCTACAATGTTTTTCTTGGGAATTATCGCGCAAATTGCTTGATTTGTACAGGCCTTAATTTGTAATAAGGATGCCTTACCTGCAGTTGCACCATACATAGCAAGCAACACTGTTTCATTTGGAGCATAAATTTTAGTAGAAGAATTGTCGAATCCTAATTTAGTTATGTAATTATTTGCTTTTTGAATAAAAGGATTAGACAACTCCCCACTATTTATCCAAGGTATAGTTCCGTCTTCATAGTACTCTCTTTTTGTAGAAGTCGGCGTTGCACCTGAACCTGTTTCTGCAATTTCACCCAACTTATATTTTGTAAATTCCATATAATTTATGTATTAAAGATATAACTCTCCTTTATTTTGACAAAATTCTCAAATGATTTTGCCATTTCTTTAGATGCAAAAGCTATAGTTCGGTATTCTATATAATCAATATTATCCCAGACATAATTTCTTTTGGCTGATTTGTTACGAGTACCTGCTCCATGAGGATAAGGTAGTAGCGACGACATACGAAATGCCACATTTTTACTTTCTCCATACAAAACATATTGCCCTGTTTTTCGGTTTCTCAATTGATATACACCAGGGCCGAAAGGAGCATATAGATACTCTTTTTTCTCAGGATTAGGGAATTGTAGCCATTCACTCCATCCTGTATTATATAATGTTGCAAAATCATCCATAATTCAAAAATCCTTTTGCAATATCAGAGAGTTTATATTACATTATCTACATTTTTCTGCAAGTGAGACTTGCAGAAATGGGAATATAAATTCTACATTTGCCTATTTAGCGTTAAACACCAACTTTTCCAACTGCTGCATGATTTCTTCCTCCAGTTTGTGACTTTCCTCAAACTGCTTGGTCAAGGTCTCCTGATAGTTGGCAACGCGCTTATTGAATTCCTCCTCGGTAATATCCACATATTCAATCTTTATGTCGAAATATTGACCGGCAGAGAGACTGTAGTTCTTCTCCTTGATTTCATCGTAGGTAACGGCAACCGAGAAATCATCGATTGCTTCTTTATTCAAGAAGGTATTTACAATCTTATCAACCTCTTCATTAAGCAGACGGCGTTTCTGATTGTTTCCCTCCTTATATTCCTCACCAAGTTTTGAGGCATCAATAAGAATCACCTTGTCCGATTTTGCCGACTTGTCAAAGAAGATAACCGAGACGTTAGTACCAGTTGTTGCAAATACATTACTTGGCATGGATATACAGCCATACACCCAGCGCTCATCAACTATACGCTGTAACACTTTCTTCTCAACGCCGCTCTTTGCTGTGATGAAACCTGTAGGAATAACCACGGCAGCCTTTCCTGTTGGCTTCAATGAGTTTAGCACATGCTGTAGGAAGCAGGTGTAAATAGCCATTTTAGGCTTGTTCGGGTCAACCTTAGTGACTGCATTAGGTACTCCTGCCCAAAAACGTATTGAGTCAGAAGCCAATGTGTCACGGTATTCTGGGAAGTCGAGCTTGAAAGGAGGATTGCTGACAATGAAGTCAAATTTCTTCAGCGTTCCATTAGTTTCCTTGTGTGATGGCTCGGTAAGTGTATTGCCCTGTACCACATTAGGCAATGATGCAGAAAGGTTGTTCAGAATAAGATTCAGTCGCAGCATCTCGCTTGACTTCTCTGAAATATCCTGACTGTAGATAGAACAGCGGTCTTCGCCTACTTGATGGGCAAGAGCCATGAGCAGCGTACCAGTACCTGCCGACGGATCGTAGCAGGTTATGCCACGAAGGTCGCTATTGTTACCTACCAACAGACGAGCCATAGGTTATGCCACGAAGGTCGCTATTGTTACCTACCAACAGACGAGCCATTACCTGCGCAATGGCACGAGGGGTATAGTATTCCGCATACTTACCGCCACCTGCATTGTTGAATCCCTTTAGCAGATATTCAAAAATGCCTGAGAAGAAATCATATTTTTCGTCAAAAACATCCTCGAAATTGAACGATGCCACGTTACGCATCAGGGATTTTGCAAATTCATCACGCTTCTGGGTATCGGTCACGTATGTTGTAATAGTGCTGAAAATGTTCACCTTGCTTTTGCCTGATGTAGTAACCGAGAAAGTCTCGGCATTTACGTTGGCTATGTCAATGAGCGTGGCATCAAGCATCGTTGAAAAGTCGCCCTTTGTGGCTGAGTTATACAGATGCGACAACGTATGTTCTGGC
>OMXX01000142.1 GCA_900315105.1 uncultured Prevotellaceae bacterium
ATACTTCTTGCAAGTATTCATTGAGAATGTAGGCTTTGCTCAGAGATTCGTTCATCTTGATTACGTTATCCAATCTCTGCTTTTCATCCTCTGTAAAAATATCCTTATCACGGCGCTACAGCAGCCAGCGGGTTCCCTTTATGACTTTTCTTTTTTCTAAGTCCTTCTCTTGATTATAGACATCTCTTCTGACTTTGCCCAAGGCTTCGCCAGCCAGTTTCTGCACATGGAAGTGATCGAAAACGTGAATGGTATCAGTTTGGTTTTTCTTAATCGCAGAGATGAACGCAGCGGACATGTCAGAAGACTCGGACTCTATCTTCGCGCCGCTTCTCTTCAATTTGGGTCAGAACTTCAAGGATTCGAACCCCCGGTACCAAGAAGGACTTGAACCTCGGTATTGGAAGGATTCGAATCTTAGTCGTTCTGCTCTCCAAACAGTGTAAGTACAAACTTCAAAGAAATTATTGTCAGTCAAATATTGATCATGCCTGTACTTTGCTTTCAGTGATTTTCATTATCTTTGCAAGCAAAAGCGTTCATTATCATTTGGCTCGTCTTTGGAGGATTGGGCATCGCAGTGGAGTATTTCATTTCATCACTCCTGCTGATGATCACCATCATCGGCATACCATTCGGCATAGCCACCATGCGGTTGGGTATTCTTGCGTTGTGGCCATTTGGCTCACATGTTGTTGACCAGCCGCAGGACGGAGGATGTCTCAGCGTGTTTATGGATATTCTTTGGTTCTTTGTCGGTGGCTTTTGGATTGCCTTGACTCATCTTGGCTTTGGTTTGCTCCTATGCATCACCATTGTCGGCATTCCTTGGGGCAGGATGCACTTCCGACTGATGTGGTTGGCATTGGCACCATTCGGGAAGGAAATAGTGAACAATGATTTCTAAGTCAATGACAACATGATAACTAAAGTTGCTTTTCAGAGGTTGCGCCGCATGTCAGAGCTTTCACTTCTTGTGGCTATACAAGTAACGATGTTATTCTCTTGTCGGGCAGACGCACAACAAAACATAAAACCGATAAATATGGAAAAAGGAAATTTGAAGGAGATATATCTTGCCGGAGGATGCTTTTGGGGCACCGAGCATTATTTCACGCAGATTTATGGAGTTGTGGACACTGAGGTTGGCTTTGCCAATGGCAGAACGGAAAACCCGACTTACAAAGAGGTATGCACCGACAAGACCGGCTTTGCTGAGACTGTCCATGTCACGTACGATCCTGCAAAGGTTTCATTGAAGTTTCTGTTGGAGATGTATTTCAAGGCCATCGACCCAACAAGCATTAACCAGCAGGGCCACGACACGGGAACGCAGTACCGCACCGGTGTCTATTACACCGACAAGGATGACGAGAAGATTATCAACGAGGTCTTTGCCGAAGAGCAGAAGCACATCAACGGAAAGATTGCAGTTGAGAACAAGCCTTTACGGAACTTCTTCAAGGCAGAAGATTACCACCAGGATTATCTCGACAAGAATCCCGACGGCTACTGCCATCTGCCGCAAAGCTTGTTCGAGTTTGCGCGCAAGGCAAAGGACACCAAGAAGTGATACTCAATAAAACTGTATTGAGATGAAGAAGAATATATTACTGACGATGTTGCTTCTGATGGCAACAATGGCTTTTGCTGCCTGCACAGGGAAGAAGAGTACTTTACAAAAGGACTCTTCTGTCCAGACAGACACGTTCAAGACCAAGAGCGGCAAAGAGATTGTCTTTACCGCCATCAAACATGGCAGCTTCCGCATCACGTTTGACGGTAGTGAGATAGAAGTGGATCCGGTGTGTGGCTTGAAGCCTACGACGAATTACAGAACCTATCCCAAGGCTGATTACATCTTCGTGACACATGAGCACTTTGATCACTGCGACACGGCAGCTATCCGTCAACTGGAGAAGCCAACGACTGTAATCATCACGAATTCGAACTGTGCCAAGATCATCGGCAAGGGAAAGGTCATGCGCAATGGTGATCATCTGCAGCTGGCTGATGACATCCAAGTGGATGCCGTACCGGCGTACAACACCACTCCGGGTAAAGAGAAATACCATCCCAAAGGGCGTGACAACGGTTTCATACTGACTCTTGACGGTTTCCGTGTATATATCTCCGGCGATACCGAGGATATTCCAGAGATGCGGAACATCAAAAACATTGACGTGGCATTCCTCTCCACCAACCAGCCGTTCACCATGACACCTGAACAGACAGCCCGTGCCACCAAGCTCATCAAGCCCAAGGTGCTCTTCCCTTACCATTACTCCGATACTCACATTCAGATGGTTGCCGACCAGCTCAAAGGAACCGGCATCGACGTGAGAATAAGGAATTACCAATAATATAATATCGCACCAATTATGATAGACGAAATACTGGAGAACAACCGCCGCTTCGTTGCCGGGAAGGGCTACGAAAAGCATATCACCGATGGCAAGCCGTCAGGCAAGACGCTTATTGTCACATGTATGGACACCCGTCTGAGTGTGATGCTGCCTGAGGCATTAGGCATCAAGAATGGCGAGGTGAAGATGGTTAAGGTGGCAGGCGGTGTCATCCTCGACGACTACGATGCTGTCATGCGGTCCATCATCGTGGGCATCTATGAGCTGGGCATAGAGGAGATTATGCTCATCCACCACACGGATTGCGGTGCCGGAAAAATGACCGGAGAGCACATGGAGCATCTGATTCGAGAGCGGATTGACGCAGACAAGGTAGCGGAAGTGGAACAGCACATCGACCTCCACCAGTGGCTCAACGGCTTCGGCGACACGGAAAAGAGCGTGCGGGCGACAATGCGACGGGTGAAGAACCATCCGCTCGTTCCCGACAACATCATTGTCCGCGGTTTTATTATCGACTCCACAACTGGAGCGCTCACCGAGATAGAAGAATAGAACCAAGAGTCGCAAATACAACTGGAATACGGCTCAGTCGAATGCCACATACTACAAGCACAGACTTCCCGGCAATCACGCGGTGAAAACAGGGATAAAGACCGAGGTTGTCTCACTGCTTGTTACTTAACAGTGGTCTCCCAGGCAAATATCTGGCCGTTTGGCATTGGAAGGCAGGTATATCTCTCATGAGACTATAAAAAAAGAAGGCTATTAAGATAAAGAATATCGACCATTTCGTGATAACAACACAGAATTTGCGGGCGTGTCTCGATTTCCATGTGGAAATAAAATGTATCCTGATTATCAGATAGTTAGAAGGCAAATGGTACAAAAATGTACAGTCACGAATTCAGCCCTACTCTAATAAAAAATGTGTTGATTACAAATCGTAAATTATGGATGTTTATCAATTTTGAGATACGAATTAACATTTTTTATAAGAAAATAGTATACGGAAAAGTTGTCTAATATTGAAACTTTCCCTACCTTTGCGGTATGGAAAGAAAAATAGTTACGTATGGTGGCTATTTTGAAGCTTTCATGGAAACGCTGACGGACAAAGAGCAGGAGAAAATTCAGTATGGATTACTTCTCTTGAAGAACCAAGATCGACTGCCAAAGAAGTTTGTGAAACTGATTAGGGAAGGCATCTATGAGTTGAGAACGGAATTCAACAGCAATATATTCCGTGTGTTCTTCATTTTCGACGAAGGTAGGATTGTGGTTCTTTTCAACGGTTTCCAAAAGAAGACTCAGAAGACACCAAACTCAGAAATTGAAAAAGCAATAAAAATAAAGGAGGCATACTATGCAGACAAACAATCACAAAATCGTTGATTACGATATAATCCTTGATAAGAAATTCGGAAAAGAAGGAACACCTGAGCGTGCTCAGGCGGAAGAGAATGCGTATTCTTTCTATTCAGGACAAATCCTTCATGATGCTCGAAAAAATGCCAAAGTCACACAGGCGGAATTGGCAAAGCGCACAAATACAACAAAGTCTTATATCTCCAAGATAGAGAATGGTGTTATAACACCAAGTGTAGGCGCATTTTATAGAATTATCGGAGCATTAGGTATGAGAGTAGAGGTGGTAAAACCTGTTTACTAACCTTTATTAAACCTTCGAATTTTGCAATCTTTTTTATAATGGATCAAAATATAAATCTATAAGTTTGAACATCATAGAATATGAAGAAATACCTTATAATTGCCCTTTTGGGTTCATTCTCTTTGTTATCAGTAGCACAAAATGAAATCCAATCAGTGCTTAATACTCATCTATTCCAGATAGAGCTTCCTATTTACTATGACGGTGAACAATTAACAAATGAAGAACCAAGAGAAATCAACAGTGCTTATGTAAGTAATAATTATCTGATTATATCTTATTGTGCGAATGAAAATTATCAAGGTGAAAGGTATTTAAATCCCATTACTGTCAAAATTAATCTCAAGACCTCTAAACTTGAAGTTTCATATAAAGGGAAGAATAGCTATAACCCTCAGATATTCTTTACCGATAACTCAGGAATAGAAGTTATTGATAAAAGTATAGCACGAAATACAACAGAAAACCTTTTGATGAGCTGGTGGTACATTAATGCAAAGTCAGCTCCTGTGGCAAAGGCTGTTTACGAGGCTTTGTACTCGGCATGGAAACCATACCACAAAGATAAAGTCAAGACAGTTACAAAAGCAAGAACAAACGCAAGAACATCAAAAAGCAATGCTTCAAAAAAGAAAACGAATAAAAAACATTCATCATCAACAAAGAGAATAGGCAAATATGGGCAATAAACATTTTCTACTATACATATGCATATTGTTATGCTGTGTTTCTTGTACAAAGTCTAACAAGAAACCCATTGCTAAACTTGACAATGAGACAATACGCATTGTCCCATTTGATGAAGGCATGCACAATGTACTGTTTTCTATAAGAGGGAAGAACTTGTTTTCAGAGACTTTTTCTGGCAATCGCACTTACAATGTAATAAAAATACTTAATAAATATAATTCCAATTATGAATTAGCTTTCATGGCAATGTCTAATGCAAAAACAGGGCTACCGATTGACATAAAAATTGATAATGCAAGTGATACTACAATTTTCTTTAGATTTAAGCCTATTCAACACAAAGCTCACATCACCACTATTAAGGGTCTCTGCGCTAAATTAGTTTCTTCTTCTGACGATCCTCAGCAAAAAATAGACCTAAAGAAATGGTTGTTCAGAAGAAACGCTCATATTGATAATAATAAACTGAATAGGATGTTGGATATTATTAATTTCCTTAATTCCAATGGCTCTACTGATTATATAACAAATGAAAGAATTCCAGTCATTAAAACATTTGATGGACTTTCCTACAAGGTAACTACTGATCTTAAAGCCGATTATTATATTTTATTTGCAACTTCAAGCGATGCAGAGGTTAAAAATTTTGTTGAAGAAATTATTTCCAACAACTTTGCCCTTGCTTCCCGTTCTGTTAATAACTCTCTTAACTGCTATCGTGCTCTTGATAATAACGGAATTAAATGCATAGTCCTTATTGGAATTAATGAAGATTGGTCATACCATTTTATTCCATTAGGGTTGGTAGCAATTGATAATCTGCCACCTTCAACTAACGGCAATAAATCTAATAACGTAAAGGATTTAAAGTTTGCTGATAATCAACGGGTAATACTTCCCAAATCAAGACCTCAAACCGATGGTCTCGCAGAAGTATTTGTAAAAAGTTGGGATGGCAATGGTGTGACCTGTAATGTAACATTTTCGATTTATTTTGAAGGCGATGTTAAGTCAGTTACCATTCATAGAAACAGTAAACTTTGCTATCCTGGTGAGCACAAGGTTGAAAATAAGACAATTAATCTAAGCGGTAAAAGAAATCCATATGTGTTCAACTATGACATGCATTTTGTAGGTGGAGATAACATTATTCCTATAACTATTGAAGATTATCACGGCAATAGTAAACAGACTAGCATAACTGTTCCAGCCGAATTTGTAAGAAGCAATACGCCGGATATAGACATAGACAACAACATTAATATATGGTAAGTGCTATGCTTAAAAGTAGTAATGGAGAAATTCTCAATGGAGCAAATTATATTACATTCAACAATTTGCTCTTCCATTTCACTAAATTCCAATCAGCCTTGAAGATTTTGACTTCAAATACATTGCTTTTTGGCACTTTTGACGGAATGAACGATATCGCAGAATCTTGTAGAGAGGTATACTGCGATAGCAAAGATGTAGAAGAAGAACTAAGACGGTATAAATCCATTAGTTTCACATATGACAAAATCAACAAGCGACCTATCGAAATTGACTCGTTATGGGGGTATTATGCAGAAAAAGGTAATGGCGTTTGCAACCGTTTGCCGACATTAAAGTCCATGTTGGAATATTAGGCATGGAACATCGGGGAAGTAAAGGCCATCACAACCTATACTTTCCCAGTGGCAAAATCTCTATCCATACCTGTAAAGGTGAGTTTCAGCCAGCTGCCCTAAATCCAACTTACGGCTCACAGGACTTCTGCCTGATAGTAGAGGATGACCTGCAAACCGTCAAAGGAGAATTAGAGGCCAAAGGTATCACACCTCTGACGGATATTGTTGAGCGTCATGGTGCCCACGGAGTCATGCACAGCCTGTATGTCAGAGATCCCGATGGTAATCTCGTGGAACTAAGCAGCTACAGTTAAAGTACATGTCCGAATTGCGGTCTTATTAATCTCAGACAGAGGCTTACTTCTGTGCCGGTTCCCATTTACAACGGACGGGAGAAACGATAGCTCCCTCTGCTTTAAGCTCCTTCATAGCCTTATCCACTTCCTTGCGGTCAAGGCCAGAGAGTTCTGCAATCTTACCTGCGTTGAGCGGCGTTCCGGCCTGCTTCATAGTCTCCAATACTGTGTCTTTTGTTGCCATAATAGTGTCTCCTATATTTAATGTTGTTGATAATGTATCCAAGTTTGACTCATCTTCATCCGTATCATTTTCGGCTTCCTTGATAGCCTTCCAATCAAGCAAGTCATCATCGAGCACGTCATTAATCAAAGACTCTGGCCAAATAACTGTATAGTCATCCAGTGAGATGTTGTCCATTAGCATCATCTCCTCTTCTAAATATACAGTGTTAAGTCTTGAACATATAATATCCAAAAGGATTTCTGCATTGTCAAGGTATAAGTCTTCATTAAACTCATACAATTCATCAAAAGACGCATCACTTCCATATTCCTTAAAGAACTGTCTCAACAAGTACATTTCCTCGATAGTAAACCGAAGTGGCTCATTGGTTCCTCGTGGAAGCTTATGGGCTACCTTACCTGTTTCATAATTCTTCCTCGGCTCGAACTCGAAGTAATAGTCCTTTTCGAAAATGTCTCCTAAGTTCATTGTTATATGCTGTTTTGTTTCATCCACAAAGGTACGAATAAAGTTTGATAATAGATAGTCTGTGCCATTTTTTTGTATGCGAACTTTTCAGGTACGCATAGAGCCATCAATCAGTTAGTTGTGGGTACTTTTCGAGGAGTTTATCCATCAGCACATTGAGATTATCGCCTAAATCGTGCGAGTAATCTATAGGTACAAACACCTCCTGTGCTGGCATTTTCACGCCCAACATGTTCAACGCCTCGTGATAAGACAGGAAGACGGATGTCACCGAAGGCAAATGAGAACTTACCTCCGCGAGCTGTATAGTCGTTGATCTCTTGCTTGAACGTATTCTTGTCCATTGTCTTTTTCAAATATTACGAGTACAAAGATACAACTGTTTTGTGGAATCTAGATATGAATTATTGCTTTTCTTTGTTACAAAGAAATGAATGCCATGTAAAAAAAGACTTGTTTCTAAAAGAGAAATGTTGTCAGCAAAGTGTAAATATTTTAAGCATTGCTGACAATGATGGCACGATTTGACACCAATTGTTTATAGGCACGGATATTGCATTGATGGTTAGTGAAGTTCGGAGGTCGGACGAGGGCAACGAAAGGAACCTGAGGACGATGGATGAACCGAGGATAAATAAAGAATTAATTGATAATTAGGAGGTTTTGACTATGTTGTATCCAGTTTTAAGAGACATGAACAATTGGCTTGACAATGATTTCGACGATATGTTGAACACAAGTTGGATGCCGCGCATGAACG
>OMXX01000145.1 GCA_900315105.1 uncultured Prevotellaceae bacterium
AGCTCACCGCATGATAGCAGAGCTGGAGAAAGAGCATGAGGTGACGGTAATCACGCAGAATGTGGATAACCTGCACGAACGGGCTGGCTCGACACGGGTCATCCATCTGCATGGGGAACTGAGCAAGGTATGTTCGATGAATAACCGTACGACCTGCGTGAAGGAATATCCGCTGACAACGCCCATTAAAGTAGGGGATAAGGCTGAGGATGGTTCACAACTACGGCCCTATATCGTGATGTTTGGCGAGTATGTTGACAGTATGAACATTGCTATTGACATCGTGAGCAAGGCCGACATCTTCGTGGTCATTGGCACCTCGCTGAAGGTTTATCCGGCAGCAGGGTTCATCAACTATGCCCACCATGAAGTGCCTAAGTTCGTGATTGACCCAGGAGAGATGGAACAATGCACGCATTTGGGTTTCACCCACTTCAAAACCACAGCCACAGAGGGCATGAAAATGCTGCTGGAGGCGTTCAAGGAATTGTAGAGAACTGGTTATAACTGAATTAACAGTATGACTCAAGACGAGAGATGGCAACAACAATATGAACAAATGATGGCTTTTATGAACGAGAATCATAGGAGACCATCCAAGCACAGATTAGAAGAACATGATATGCTCAATTGGTACAAAGCCACAAAAAAGCGTATCGCAAAAGGCGAACTGTCGGAAGATAGGCTGGAGAAATTCAAAACACTTCAGGAAGTAGCAGAGAAATATCGCAGATTGAATCAATATAAATGAGGGTATAATATGAGTTATACATACAAATATCCAAGACCGGCTGTTACGGCTGACTGCATCGTTATAACGCGGGAGGCAGAACCAAAGGTGCTGCTGATTCAGAGGGGTGATGAACCATTCAAGGGGGCTTGGGCATTCCCAGGTGGTTTCATGAATATGGATGAAACTACGGAGCAATGTGCTATTCGAGAACTGGAAGAGGAAACAGGACTTCGGCTAACGGATATTCATCAGATTGGAGCGTATTCCAAGATAGATCGTGACCCAAGAGGACGAACTGTGACTGTGGCTTATTTGGCCATCATGGATGAGCCTGCAACTGTTATAGGTCAGGATGATGCAGCCAAGGCAGAGTGGTGGCCATTGTCGGATTTACCACATCTGGCCTTCGACCATTATGATATTATGCAAGATGCGATAAGACTTTATAGCCGCAAGAGTTAAATAATTTAAAAAGAATGTGTAAAAGGGCTTTAGCTTTGGTAAGTTCTTCGTATTAGCAATATACTCACAAAGCAAAAGAAGATGGATTGTATGAAAATGAAAGTTGCAATTGTTGGTACGAGAACACCAAGGGTTAGTTATTCTGAATGGGAAGAGCTTCTGCTTGCAGAACTCTCGCCAAATGATGTTTCTCTTATTGTCTCTGGTGGTGCACAAGGAATTGACACTTACGCAAAACTCTTCGCTGGCCGTCACCACATTCCTCTGATGGAGTTTACTCCTGATTATGCTCGCTACGGGAAACAGGCTCCGCTTCGCCGAAATACTCTGATAGTAAAAGAGGCTTCAAAAGTGATTGCTTTCCCTTCAGTTGACTCTCGCGGTACACATCACGCTATTTCTGAGGCTCGAAGGATGAAGAAAACGGTCGCAGTAGTAAATATTTGAGCAAATCTGAGAGATATATTCTATGTGCCTTTTTGCGTTACGAGGAGTTAAATTTGCTCCTGGGTAGTTAATAAGGTTTAATTCCTGTGATAAATTTCCTCCAAACTCACGATATATAAGAGTAAACATTTGAATATATGAACGAAGGCAGGTTGACAAAAGGACAGAAGGATTATTTAGTAGCCGAATTGAAAGATTTGGTAGACAACTATGAAGCGTATGAGCTGGAGTCACCTCACGATTATGCTTCTATCGTTTCAATACTTACAGGGATGTTTAACGAGGACTGGCACACTCGTTTTACTGAAGCTGAAATTGACGAGTACCTGATATCGTATTTCGACAAAGAATTATCTGGAGCTAATTAATTATAGTCGTCTATGGCAAAAAGAAAACTTAACGTAGTTATTGGGAAATATGATCCCAGAGGCAGTAAAGTAAGTGAAATGACTGGTTTGAAAAGCTATCAATTCATTATGCAGTATGCCGCGATTGAATCTAATGGATTGGACGTACAATTGCGAGGTAGTTATATCAATATATATTATAAAGGCGGCAATCTTCTAAAGTTGTCTGGTGGACAAACTTATGATTTTGACAAGAACTATTTCTACTTGCCAGAGAAAGATGGTCTTCGAATGACAGATATTGAGAGGCTATGTCATCCTGACTATATTACAAAGGCCGATGAGTCTAAGTTTTTAAAGCCGAGAAAAGAGGAATTAAGTTCACTTCGTGAAGAAGCACTTGATATTATGCAAAGTCTGACAAATAAAAATAATGATATAATTAATCGTTTGAAGACAAGTGAAAGCTTTGACAGTACTGCAAAAGTTCTTGATAAGATGAAGAAAACAATAGATGATTGGAAAGATTGCCTTGCGAAAAACGGAATCAGGAAGTCTAAAGTTGGGGAAAGAACCGTACAACATTATATCTCATTACAGAACAAGAAGTTCGATGATAAAACAGATTTCATAGTATTGGATTTGGAATATGCTTTAAGTACCAATGCTCTATATGCAAAAGACGAAGAGAGAGAAAAGCAGCCAAGAATTGATGTTCTTGCCATTGAGAAGGGTACAGGCCAAGTATATGTAATGGAACTTAAATACGGAATGAAGTCAGTTGGTGGAGATGCAAGTGCAAAAAAACACTATAAAGACTATCTGGCTACAGTAGGAGATGACTCGAAATGGAAGTCATTCATTGAGGATGTGAAGATATTACTTCAGGCAAAAAAAGATCTTCTCATTGTAGATAAAAACGTGAAGATAGCTGACAAGAAGCCGGTATTTGCTTTCATTATGAAAAAAGAAAAAGATTCTGATGAGAAGGAATTCAATGAACATTTAGAGAAAAATGATATGTTGAACATTAAAACAATATATCTTCCCGTAGAAGAAAATTATAATTTTCCTTCTTCTGATGGACATAAACTGTCAAAATCATGTATGAAATAACAAAATCAAAGTTGCGCACGGCACGAACATAGTGTGAAGACATATGATAGGATCGGCAAAACAGCAAGGAACAAACGTAATGGTTTTTAGCGAAACAGGAAGTTTTATGTTTAACAAGACAGGGAACTTGGTTGGTTACACATCAAACACTGTTACTGTAAAGCAGGGTGGTACGACCTATGTCTATGGTGAACGTGGAGAGATTAAGTCTACAAAATGAAACTGACATGCTATGGCTATAATAAAGAAAAGCAAAGTTAGTGAGCGTATTAAAAGCCCATTAAACATCAAAGTCCATCGTGGTACACACCAGATAGGTGGATGCGTCACAGAATACGAGTACGACGGCTGGCATTTGTTTGTTGACTATGGTGAAGAGCTACCTGGTGGCCCAAAGTCTGGCGACTTAGAGATAGAAGGTTTGACGCATGGCGACCTATCAAAGAGTGCGGTGCTCATCACACACTATCATGGAGACCATATCGGTAACATTACTAAGCTGCCAAAAGAACTTCCTATATACATGGGTGGTGTTGGCTGTGAAATACAGAAGATCCTGTCAAACCGTCTAAAATCGGTCAGTAACGCTCATAAGGAAATGCTGGCACGTTTAGAAGATGTTAGGACTTTCGAAGCAGGGAAGAGCTTTGTTTTCGGACCTTTTAATATCATGCCTATCGTCATGGATCATTCTGCTTTCGATGCCTACGCCTTTAGAATTGAAGGTGGTCGCGTGTCGGTCTTCCACACGGGAGACTTCCGCACGCATGGCTTCCGTAGTAAGAAGTTGCCTGTGGTCATCAAGAAATATGTGGGCGATGTCAACTATGTAGTATGCGAGGGCACGAATGTTTCTCGCCCTACAGCTGCCAATTTACCAGAACATGAACTTCAGAAGCAGTTTAAGAAGGCCTTTGCTGAGCACAAGAGTAATATTGTTTATGTTTCTTCTACCAACGTTGACCGCCTTTTTGCCCTTTATCACGCAGCGGTAGCGACAGGTCGTAAATTCATTGTGGACAACTATCAGATGTCTATCATGGAGGAGGTGGTGAAGCGTGATACGATGTGGGGGAAATCGAAGTTGTATATGTTCAAGGAAGATTCCATGCCGATGGTGCTAAAGTATGAAGATGGCGAATTTATGGTGAACGATAAATTCAAATGGCTACTTGATCAAGTCGGCTATGTGCTGGTAGCTCGTGCCAATCCTATGTTCGACGACTTCATTGAACGTATTCCTGGTGAGAAAAAGAAGTACCTATCGATGTGGAAAGGCTATGTGGATCCAAAGAACGAGGCTTTCAATGAAGATATGGCTGCCTCTGTTGGCAAAGGTTACCTGTATATGCATACCAGTGGCCACTGTGATATGGACAGTTTAAATAGCTTGTTCCAGATGCTACATCCAAGGGCTATCATTCCTATACATACAGACAATCCTGAAAAGTTTGCCAAGCTGTTCCGCAGAGAGTGGCCTATCATCGTTCTTAATGATGGTGATTCAATATCTCCCTTTACTGATAGATATGTCGATTCGGAATATGCTATGGTGGTGAGTGGAAGGAAACGAAAGTGTATTGGCTATTTCAAATCCAACGAACAGGCACGTTCTGCTCTTGCTCGTACTTTGTTTGGCACTACCAACAAAACCCGCTACGAGCTAATTGACGAGGAAGATATGGCGGACAATAAGATAGAAGAAGGACTCTTGACAAGTTTGAGAGCAACAGAATGAGGATATTGCACCTGTCAGATACCCATGGCTTACACCATAGAATCAAGGATATGCCAGCGGCTGATGTCATCGTTCACAGCGGTGACATCAGTAATAATGGCTCTGAGGAAGAGGTGCTGGACTTCCTGAATTGGTACATCGAACTGCCTTATCCCTATAAGATATTCGTTGCAGGCAACCACGATATATGCCTTTGGGATGCTGAAGGTATAGAGGACTTACCAGACAACGTTCATTTTCTGCAAGACAAGAGTGTCACAATTGATGGAGTAAAGTTCTTTGGGTTGGCATACGACCATCCTGATTATCTGATACCAGAAGATGCTGATGTGGTGGTTACGCATGAGCCTCCTGTTATGATTCTAGATGAATCAGCTGGAATACATTGGGGTAATGCACCCATCCGCAATCGGATATTAGAAATAAAACCTCGCTATCATTTATTTGGTCATGCCCATGAAGGATATGGTACTCATAAGCAAGACGGCATTGTGTTTTCTAATGCCGCCTTACTGAACGATGTGCTACAGATGACCAGGAAACCCAGATTGTTTAATCTTGATTTTTGAAGGATAGTTGCACAGATAAAACGTATCTTTTGTGATACCTGTGACTCCTCCTTGAAAATCTATCTCTTTCAGACCCATGTCAAAAGCAAAAGCATCTACTGTTGTTAGCTTAATAGGTTGTTTTACCGTGATGGTTTTGACGTAGCCATTATTACTAATGCATGCAATCTTATCAACACATTCAGGTACCACATAGTTCTCCTGTTTAGTCCAGCAACACAACAGTTCTTTGTTCTTGTCATCAATAAGGGCATCGTTCTCAACATGAAACCCATTTGCATGACAAATAATCCCTTCGAAGTTCTCATGTTCTGAGACTATACCAAACCCAATTTCCCTTACTGACGAGGGTATTTCTAACGACTTCAAGGAATTGCAACTGTAGAAAGCCCAATACCCAATGCTCTCCAAGCCATCAGGCAATTCGATAGACTCCAAACCAGAGTTGTCGAATATTTCTGGGCTTAATCTTTTAAGACCAGGAGGTAGTGTGATATGTTTTAAAGCGTGACAACCTTGAAAGACATCATCCGCTATCTCTTCTAAGCCATCAGGCAAGTTGATTTCTTCAAGTTTCCTGCAACCGTTGAACGCACCTACATCGATACGCTTGATAGTCGATGGCAGAACTACTTTTCTTAATTGGCGGCAATCCTCACACAATGACCCTGGTATTTCTATCATTCCCTCAGGAAATACCAGTTCTTTAAAGGTCTCGCCAATAAACGCATTATACTTTAGCGCTAGAGCTGTTTTCAATTTTATTTTCATAATTTTCCTAATCGTTGATAAGATCACATATTTTAGTTAGGTACAGAAGAGAGCTATATAGTATTTCTCTACGCTTTAAAAGCTGATTATACACTTCTTCTTTATCCTGCACAAGTAACAATTCATTTCTTGGCATTTCAAGAATCAACTCATGGATTACTGGCGAATAACCATATTCCTCTGAAAGCTTTTTAGCCGCCTCCTTTGTACTATTACAACTTTGAATGATACTGAGCGTTTTGTGGATATTCTTTTTGCTGGCGACTTTCAATAACACCCTCAAGTTAAATATTTGGCTGACTTGGAGTCCTGCCCATTCTTTTATGTGTTCTTTGTTGAGATTCCCCTCAATAAGGTCATAAAGTAGCCAGCAACTACGAGTTTTCCCATCCTTTACAGGTCTGTCATGAATGCCAGTAATATTCAACTCACACAATAGATCTTTTGTTATATCCATATTATAAAATAATTAATAGGTTTACTATAATCTTTAATACGAAAAACAAAACTTTACAAAGGCTCAAAATCGGAGTTTTACATAATTGGGGAATACATTTTAGTATAATTTAACGAACGACAAAGGGAAAAACTATCGTTTCAACTGCTGCTCATCATCAATGTCGTTATAGCGAGAGTTATGCCCAACTTCCCATTCACGGTTCTGGTCACGAGAACCTTCCTTGGTGATAGTCGGCTTGCGCAAACGAGGATTGTTTGAACACTTGGTCTGTTCCTCGTTGTTGTGGTGATGGACTGCTGGATGCTGTTCGAGGGGATGCTCCTGCTGCCAGGCTTTGCGGTCGTTGGTTCGAAGGGTTTCTACCTGATAGTCCTGCAGGTCAATAAACTCGTCACCATAGGCTATGCGGCCTTTGGATATGTGGGTGCCGAACTGACGGCGAAGCATACGGTTCAGCTCGCGGGTGGTTAGGTCGGGATTGTCCTCCAGCATCGCATCGATAAACTCGTCCATGCGGTGCAGGCGTTCCTCTTTTGACTGGAATTGCAGGAGTTCGCTGAGCTTCCACACGTTGCCACCTTTGAAGACGGTCTTGGTCTGGTGGTCGATGATGGTGTAGCCGTAGGGCTTGTCCTTGGAGCCGTGGAAAACGAGGTCGATGCCAAACTTTTCTTTCATCAGGGCGCGGAGTTCGTCTTTGTCGGCGGTCATGTCGCGATACTTCTTCAGGATGGCGCGGAGCTGTCGGCGTCGCTTCTCGTCTGGCTCGAAGGATTGCAGGTGCGACTGGACAGTGGCCATCGGCAGGGTGTCGATGACGTGGCCATCGCGCTTAATGCAGAGACTGTCATCCTTCTCGTAGCACTCATAGCCGCTGGATTCAAGGATGGCCTTGAACTGGCTGATGGTGGAGAAGCGGTAATCCAAGGCTTTCGATGACTTCCTGAGAGCGGACTCTTTCGTGATGGTCGTTGATTTTGTTGCCAGCAGGATCAACTCGGCTGGTAACAATGTGCAAGTGATTATTGTCGGTGTCATGGTGAGCATAGATCAGAACTGGCTGCTCTGGGTCGCCATAGCCCATTTCATCGAGATATTTATGGGCTATCTCCAGCAGTTGCTCATGGGTGTACTCGTCACCTTTACATGAAATCGCAAGGTGAAACTGCGGCTTCTTGATGCGCTCATTAGATTGATAAGTGTAATCAATGAGCGCCTGTTTCAACTCTTCGGGTGTATAGTTCTGGTCAATGAGGTCGAAACCATTCATCTCCAGAAGCTCGGCAACACCCTCTGAAACCTTCCGCTCGTTGTAATCGACAGCATGGAAGGTGGTGCTCGACGGTAGAATTGTTGCTATCATTTGCAGAATTACTGAAAAATAGAAATTAAGTAATACAGTAATTCAGAAAGACAGAAAATATTAAAGAGACAATTTAAAGCGGCTCTGTCTCTGAATTTCAGATTTTATGTAAATCAAAGTTTCGACACCTCTTTGGCTATGTCATGTAGTTCCCCCTTTATGCTGCTGATGAGTTTCTGAATTTCTGCAACTTGGGGATAGAGGGTCTGCTCGAAGAACTGCGGGGTGAGTTCTTCGGCGATTGCCAGCTCATTGGCTCGCTTGACGGTCTGGTTGAAGTTGCCGCCAAGCCAGCTGAGTTCCTGCTGATACTGGCGATAGAGGGCGGTCATTTCCTTCAGAGCCTTGACTTTGCCGTGGGTGGCGGTGTCGTCAAACTGCCTGACAGCATCGCGAATCATGGCTGAAATGGTCTTGTAACGGGCAGCTTTCCGCTTAAACAGGGCTTCTTCTTCGGGTGAGAGCCGTACCCATAGTCGTTTTGTTCTTTGCTCCATAGGGCTGTTATCCTGATTATAATGTTACCGAGTTGCGAGGTGACATGCCCCCAGCTTCGCAGATGCTGGCAAGGTGGCTTTTGGGGTGGCGAACGAAGTTTGTCCGCACAAAAGCACAACTTGCTATTCTGTTTCCACAGGACTCGCCTTGCGGCTTGCTCGTCTGCTGCCTTGGTGGGCTGGCCTCGCATCTACAAAGGTACGGATTTTCGCTGACGTGGGCAAACATTGCGTGTAGAAAGTACCGATGAAATCGGCTGTTTCTGGAAGATAGAATTTCTGATTTACTGAATTTCTTATTTTCTGAATTTCTGAATTACTTAATTGTTGAAAGTATGTATTTCAGTATTTCATAAACTCTGAAAGATAGATTTTCTTAAACTCTGTCTTTCTTAGTTTCTTATTTACCTATTTGCTGAAATTCTTATTATCTGTATTTCATAAATACTGAATTACTGAATTTATGTATTTCTAAAAGATAGAGTTTCTGAAAGTCTGAAAGATAGAATTGCATAGTTTCTAAGTATATGAGTCTCTGAAAATATACCTTTCTACATCGAGGGAAAAGAACGGATGGGGCGGCAGAAAGATGCCGGAAGCCTTGGCGGTCTCGCGGATTTTGCGTATCTTTACATAAACAAAACGTAAGTACTATGCAGATATTTGTACTGTTCTTCATGCTCGGCTACGGCATCGTGCTTGGAGCATTCAAGATACTCGTATGCATCGCCAAGCTCGGATGGCTTCTGGCGGCGCTTCTGTGCCGTGTAGTCGGCGAATTGGCTGGTGGGGTTCACTGCTAAGGGGGTAGTAGCCATCGACCGATGAGAGCCAGATTTCAAGTTTCGATGCTTGAAGCCTGGCCAATTATTGTGTGCTTATTTCTCGATGAAATGGACAAAAAAGGGGACTTTACTCACATGCTCAAATCATAGAATTGCATAGAACATCGAACTTAGGAGAAAATGCGCAAAATGGTGCCATAAAGCCCAGATTTTCTTTTCCCTTTGGTAAATCCGTCGTATCATAGACCTTCATCTTTTTCCCTTTAAGCCCATCCGCCTCTCTCATGCGCGTATAAAGCTTTATTTATTAATTTATTTATAATAGCTTTATTTAAAGGAAGCCGAACTATGTGTATTTACAGGGGTTTCAGAAGTTTTTTCAGGAGAAAATGCGCTGAACTTAGGAGATTTTGCGCTGGAAGTTAGGAGATTTTGCGCTGAACTTAGGAGAAAATGCGCTAAATGGTTGTCCCAGACGTTGACCCAAGACCGACGGGATGTGATATTCTATGAGAACATAAATCGAACTTAGGAGGTTTTGCGCTTGTCTAAATAAGAAATCTTGGCTTGGAAAATTAACATTCTCGTTTTTATCATTACTGAATAGTTGTAGTAACTTTGCATCGAATAATTCAAGCCAAAAGGCAAATGTTAAACAGAAATGATCTTTAAAATGAAACAGAAGATAGAAAACGAAGTCAGCTGCCTGAACCTTTCAGAGCCGATGAATATAACACTTCGCTATCCTGCGGTTGGTAAGATAACCCATGAGCAGGTGCGCTGGAGTAATGCAATCGTCAATTCGCCCGTCGTCTATGGACTGATAGAACGGAGGACACTCTACTTCATCACAGGCGAGGTGAAGCACAAGTACACTGAGAAGAACCTTGGTGTGCCGGACAGTTGGAAGGATCTCTATTTCCATCTGACTGACGATGA
>OMXX01000189.1 GCA_900315105.1 uncultured Prevotellaceae bacterium
CGGTGCCGACAGCCTTGCCTTTGCATCCGCAGACTTCAAACATGTGGATGGCCATTTCCTTGGCAGCTGCCTGGATGGTCGGGCAGAGACGGAAGCCGTTGTTGCCTTCGGTGAAGTCGATCTCGGAATTCAGTACATGCTTAACAGCGTTCTGGAGAACGTCGGTAACCACGTTGACCTTTGCGATACCCATCGTGCAGGCTTTGGAGATGTTCTCATCGCCGGTGCCGGATGGCATCCGACAGTGCATACGTCAGAAGGATGAAAATGCTCGCCAGCGGAGTCAGGTGGCAGGTCGGAAAAAGAGTGAGAATAATTGTGGAAAATCGGTGTTTCACTTGCACGGAATGGCGATTTTCATATAGTCACATTAAGAAAAACGGAAGTGGCGAATGGCCGAAAACCCAAAGGGCACATCATCCCTTACTGCGGATATCGAGATGCTCCGCAGGGACATCGTCACCATTGTCATCGGTGAATACCAGACTCACTTCGAGGAACACCGAACTCGCTTCCCAAAACGCATAACTCACTTCCGACATTGTCAGGCTCTCGTCCGAGCTTTCGGATGTCACGAAGTTTGCGGAGAGCCTCACGGCCAACATGACCAGGCTTGAAGGCACGGGTGGACGACCTCCGGGCCCAGATGGCATGGTTCCGCAGGAAGATCTTCGGCAGCATGAGCGAGAAGCGCCTGCCGATGGATCCGTCCGTCATGGAGCCGACGCTGTTCGACGAGGCTCTTCCGGAGGAGGAGCAGGTGAGGCGGATGGAGGAGGAGAATGCGCATGTGATAGAGGAGAAGGCCCACAGGCGAGAGGTGCGCACTCCAGTGACGAGCCACGACCTGCGCGTGGAGGTGGTGAAGGACCTCTACCCTGAGGAGGCCGGGAATCCGGACTACATCGAGATCGGCGTGGAGACCGCCATAAGGCCGCTGGTGGTCGGAAGATTATGTTGTACACCACATAATCTTCCTTATGTTGGCAATGCAATTATGTTGGCATCGTAAGTTAAGTCTTTTATATTTAACGATATGATTACTACAATGCCAACATAACGTACAACTGTCTATAGAGATTTAAGGAAGCCAATGAGCGTTTTGTCTTTGGGATTATACTTTGGGACGCCTTTTACAAACACCTCGCAAGTTTTTAAAGCTTTGGACTTCATTCTGATGTTAACCTCAGCATATATGTTAGTAGTGTCAACTGATACATGTCCCAACCACGAACGAATGGTATTGATATCCACTCCCGACTCAAGTAAATGAGATGCGGTCGAATGACGTATCGTATGAGGGCTGATATTCTTTTCTCCGATTGACGGCATGACTTCCGCAGCCTTAGCAGCATATCTTGATACCAGTTCATATATCCCGAACCTTGTGATGGGATCACCATATCGATTAAGAAAGATCGGTTCTTCAGGACTTCTTTTCATATATGGCTGCAATAGCTTTACCGTACTGTCCCATAATGGGCATACTCTTGTTTTGTTGCCCTTACCTCTGATTGTCGCCAAGGATGCATGAACTCCGTTGCCTATAGCGATATCTTGTATTCGAAGATTCACTGCTTCGGTCGCTCTCGCCCCGCTATTGTACAAGAACATCAGTAGAGCATAGTCTCGAGCTCCTTGGGATGTCGTTTTGTCAGGTATGGAAAGCAGCGTTTTCATTTCGTCCTTTTCCAAATACACAACTTTGGGGATTGCTTTCTCATAATGTTTTTTAAGACCGAACCTCTTGATGGGTATATTCTTCAATTTTGTATACCAAAACAGGTATTGAGGTTCCGATGTTGAGATGTAGTTCGCAAAGCTGTGTATGGCAGAAAGCCGGTGATTTCTCGTCTGTATAGAGCAGTTTTTTGCTCGCTCAAGATTGAGTAAAAAGCTCGCCACAAGTTCTGAAGTTAGTTCTTCAACACGAAGTTTATCAGGAGAAAGCCCATTCTCTGTAACATATTCAAGTAGTTGACGCAGGGCGTCCCGATAACTGGTAATCGTATTTCGCGACAGGTTTCTCACGACGGGCAGATATTCAGTTAGATATCTTCGAAGCCAGTATCCTATAAGTTCTTTGTCAGACTGTTTCATAGCGCAGCATAAGTTTGGAAGCGTTTCCCCGCCTCATCCAATAGTTGATTTGTGAAAGAGATATACACAGCCGTACTATCAAGATTGCTGTGACCCAAGTATGTGGATAACACCGGCAAGAGGGCCTGTACGTCCTTTCCTTCCTTATACCATTGTGCAACGCGGTTTGTTGCAAAAGTGTGACGAAGATCTTGAAGACGAACGTCAGAGTAAGCAGTATCCGAACGATGGATGCCGGCTTTTTCCCTGATTAAGCGGAAGGCTTGTTGGAACGAAGACAACTGAACAGGATTTCCTCTTTTATCAATGAAGAGGTGGTTATCGGAGACACATCTGCGCAACGCTATTTCAGAACGCCACAGCAAGTAGTCCTCAAGCATTCGAGACACTTCTTCACCAAAAGGGACTATACGGCTTTTGTAGAATTTTGTTTCCCGAATGTGCACAATGCCATCTTGGAGACGGATATCATCTATAACGAGATGAGTGGTCTCACCGGGACGTAACCCAAGGCAATATGTCAGTTTGAGCATCGCCTGAATGACCTCCGGGTATTCAATATTAAAGCGCTTTCTATAGGTTAAGGCGGTTTCAAAGATTAGTTTCAGTTCCACGTTGGAGTAGATGTATGGCACAAAGTCATCTGGTTCCGCTGGCTTATCCTTCGGCAAAGGATTTACCGTCATATATCTTCTGGCCACTGCCCACATAAAGAACCCATTCAACGCCGCATATATACTGAACCAGTATGTGGTGGCAACTCCTTCTCTGACACCATGCGCATTCAAGTAGTGGAAACAATGCTGCTCTGATATGATGGAGAGGTCTTTATCTGCTCCTATATAGCCACAGAAGTTCTTTATAATGAAGCCTATTGTACGAGCCTTCTCTCCAAGACTCATTCTGTACGATATGTACACAGTTACTGCTTCTCCCATTTTCATAGCAAGCCCTCCCATTCCATTTCGGAGACCTTGTGCAGATGTGACAAGTCTACCTTCGCATATATTCGGGTGGTATCAAGCAAGCGATGACCCAACAGATCTGAAGTTTCTTTCAATGTCCCGCCATTGTTCACAAGGTGACTGGCGCAGGCATGACGTAGGGAGTGGCCACCCCTATGTCGAACATGGATATCAAGTCCCTTATACGCTCTGGCAACCAAATAGTAAACAACGCCTCTCGTGATTTTTTCGTATGGCATACACAGCGTTAGAAAGAGATGATCTCGTCCCATTGCATTGTTACGTCCTTCCAGAAGATAATCTGTAATGAGCCCGGCAACTGTTTTATCTAGAGGAAAAGCCTGAATGCCGCCTCTCTTTGCTCTCCGGAGGTAGATGCATTCTTTATTCCAGTCGATATCGTGCAGGCGAAGGTCTGCCACTTCTGAGGATCTCATTCCATATACGGCCATCAATGCCATAATGGCCGTATTCCTTCTTCCTCGTGCGTTCGATACACCATAATACCCTACAAGCTGCTCCACTTCATTCCACGAGGGTGCTGAAGGCAAGGTTTCCATTGTAAACTGACGAGGAGCCTTAATGGCATCAGGAACAATTGAGCATAAGTTACATGCAACGGCATATCTTAAGAAGTCTCTCAAGGTTGCGACGATAGTCGCCATCGTTCGGCGACAGCATCCGCCGTTATGGCGATAACCAAGATATTCATCAATCTGTTCCAGCGACAAAGATATCAAACTGCTCTTGCGACGGATGAAGGACATGAAGCACTTCAACTCTCGCTCCCTGCCTATCAATGTGGCCTCTGCCAGTCCCTTGCTATCACGAGCCCATTGAACATAATCGCACACTACATTGTACTCCAAAGGATCTAATTTCTCTTCTCGATGCAGAATACCAGCATATGATAGCCAGCCATATGCAACAGTCCTGAACGTTTTTATCCATTTTTGAGAAGGGGGACGTCCCTGCGAACAATCTTCTGCCTCTCTATCTTTTATAACCTTTTCAAGATCTGACTCCAACACGTGATTCCGTTCTGTCAAAGACAAACGGTCAATTATGATAATTTGCATCCAGGCATACTCGTGTAAGCGATTGTAAGACATGCCTTGTACTTCAAGACTTTTAAGGTATGAGTACCTTTCATCGTAAAAAGGGTATGTCAAGTAGCGCATTCTGTAATGGCAGACTGAACTAAAGCGATTGAACAAGATGCTTGAGTCGTTATACCTTGGATCAAGACGCCCCATCTCATTTAGCCATTGTGTGACGGTGCTCACCAAGAATGTGGATTTTGGACCATCGTAGTTGTTTTGCATAACCATTATTTCTGATAAACTTACCATGGTGCCTTCATTGCCCAATGACAAATGAAGTGTAGCAAACAACAACTGGTCTGCGGTCATCTGAAGTGAGCGGATGCCGTTTCCTTCAGACTGCTTCTTAACAAGGAACAACTCGCGTTCCCGCAATAGAGGAGCATTCATGTGCGCCTCTACTTTTCTTTTGATCTGGAATAGTGTTTCTATCATATATTGCTCTGATCCATTTGAGGACCTATAGTAATATACGATACATTATGTTGTGGATATGGCAGCTAACAAACTAAAGTGCAAGGTAATATCCTACGATGCCAACATAATTGCATTGCCAACATAAGGAAGA
>OMXX01000148.1 GCA_900315105.1 uncultured Prevotellaceae bacterium
GGGCAGTCCGTAAGGGCTGTTATTCTATAGATGCGTGATTAAAGGAGCGCTGTAAGTGCGACACCTGAAGACTTTAGGTGTCGGTCCTTCAGACCTCATCCCTCTAATAACGGCAAATATAACAGCCCTCACGGACTGCCCTTTTAGGTGCCGCTTCTTCAGAGCTCTTTCAGCCACATGATAGTCAACAATATACAACTGAATAAATTTTTCGCTAAGGCTCAACAAGCTACGCAAGTCGTCGAACTCACGTTAAAATTAATGCGATATTAATGTGTTATTAATGCGGTATTCAGGTTTCGGATGTTTAGTATTGCCTGGAAGGCAGTACTATTCGTAACCCCGTACATACGAGTGAAACGAGGATGTGCGGGGTAAACCTGTAATTCTTCTTCTGCCTGGAAGGCAGTACATAGTAAAAGGTCGTAAGTGAAAAAACTAATTAACCTCAGTTCGACGAATTCATGGCAAACGCATCTCCGATGCTGAACTGACAATAATTACCAATCTTACCAATCTTTTTCCAATAAAAAATGATATTATTGTCAGTTAAAACAGCTTGCTGTTTGCCATATAGGAATTATTCGCTGAAGCTCATCAAGCTATGCAAGTCATCGAACTCACGTTAATTAGGTACAGCCTTCCAGGCTGATTAGTATATGGAGGTTCTATATCCGAGGGCATCCTCTCCTTCGTCGAGTATGCATCTCTGTTACTCATAGTATTGCCTTCCAGGCAATTGGCTTTATTTTTCGCTAAGGCTCAACAAGCAGAAGCAAGTCGCAATACTCATCAAGCTGCGCAAGTGTTAATTATTAATTGTTAATTATTAATTGTTAATTAATTAGTTCCTTCCGTGTTCAGAAACAAAAAGCCCACTCATAATGAGCGGGCCATGAAATACGCCAAAACATAGAGCTTTTTATTCCGTGTGTACGACCAATTCCATATTATCATCCAGAGGGATCCATGCAAGTTCACGAACTGTCTCTGCCATATATTCCCTATCCAGAATTTTAAGAACCATATTGATCCTACTTGTCATAGACTCCAAACGCAGGAACTTGTTCCATGTGTCGTTGTCCATTTCTATGATATCACACGATGGGGCAGCAGACATACGAAATATCAATCTAACCGCCAATCTCATCTTCATTTCTTTCTTGTTAGTATCAGTTTTCTCCATAATTGTATAAGTATTTTAGTCATTCATTTGGCAAATGTAGTAAAAAATTATCAATTCTCCAAGAAAAATGCTCAAAAAAAGCTTTCGAGGGTGTATTTTTTATGTAGAAGTAACGTGAGTTCGACGAATTCAAGACCGCGAGGGCTGAAAGCCCGACACCTAATAGGGCAGTCCGTAAGGGCTGTTATTCGGTAGATGCGTGATTAAAGCCTTCAGAGTTCTTTCAACTACGTGATATTCAATAATATACAAGTGGGCAAATTCGTCGAACTCACGTTAGAAGTATATTTGTGACGTTGTAAAAGATGACATAGAATATCCAAGTATTGGCATCATTCCGCTTTGGCATTTTTGATTAATGTAACGTGAGTTCGACGACTTGCTTCAGCTTGATGAGCTTCAGCGAATAATTCAAAATAAACGCATCTCCGATGCTAAACTGACAAAAATTACCAATCTTACCAATCTTATTCCAATAAGTTTTGAAAATAAAATCTTGAAAAGATTGCGCAGATTGGTAATTATTGTCAGTAAAAAGCAGCTTGCTGCCAAATCGTAATAGAATTGCTCAAATTCATCGAACTCACGTTAATGTACTAATTCCTGTATAAAGCAAGTCCGTTCCAAGTCCGTTCCAGGTCCGTTGTAAGTCCGTTCCAAATCCCATTCAAATCCCATTCACAAATGGGCGATAGAGTGGGGGTGTAGTGGAGGAGCATCAAAGGCTTAATAATCATCGTAGAGAAAGTGAACGCTAAGAGGTGCAAGTGAAAAAAATCAAGAGAGTTGAAAGAGGGGGGTGCACTTTTAATAAAAAAACGACTTATGTACATTGATTATCAATGATTTACGTTTAGTGCACCTCCCCCCAAAACAAGTGCACCCTATCTCCCTGCTTTAGGGGGAGGTGCACGCTTCGTTATCTTTTGATTATCAGGGCGTTATATGGCTAAAACCGGTAAAAGTGCACCCCCCTCTTTCAACTCTCTTGATTTTTTTTCAAAGCAAGGGTATTACACCAAATTTATTACATCCATCATGCCCTGATTTTCTCCTTCAAATCATCGCTCTTTCCTACGTTCTTTCTGACTTCACAGTAGGTCCGTTTCAGGTCCGTTGTAAGTCCGTAGATACTCCATCGATGGAAGCGAACCCAGAGCGAAGGCATAGCGAAGGGAGAACGAAGGCACAACGAAGGTGAAGTAAGCTAATCCTACATACCTACATCGACACCCCATATAACTATCACATCCTTAATCTGTTATAAGGATTTCAAATATGCTCCAAACCTACACTAAACCTACATTTTTATGTAGGTTAATTAATAATTAATAATGGATAATGTATAATTTAGTTTGACTTGAACGCTTATGATACTATTCAAATTACTCATTATTAATTATCAATTATTAATTTCATGCCTTGACAGGCATGATTTGTGTAGGGTTAGTGTATGGTTGGGCAATATCTGAAAACGCTGCAAGTTTTTGTGCATCAATAGTTTGTACCACCTGCTAATGTAGGGGTGTAGGGTTAGTGCGAAAAAGTTTTTTTTCAGCGAGAATATCTCGTTGTGACAAGAAGTTGGGGACTTACAGGGGATTTGGTAGGGACTTGCTTAGAGCGAATAAAAATTCGCAAAATTATGGCTTATAAACTACAAACACATCGCTTGCCTTGTTTTTTAATTCTCGCTCTAATTCGGATAGACTATTATCATATCGGTCAACATCAATAGAAGAAAAAGAGTCATCCTCGAAGTATAATTTCCTTCCTTCTCCTATAGCACTCCTTTCTTCATCCATTACCTCTTCCATAAGTTCTTTAGAAAGTCCTTGTCCAAAGAACATATATATGCAAGGAATCTTATTAGGAGCTGTCTCGAAGATATAACACCATGTAAGGCCATGTTCATGCAGGATTTTTTCTAACACAGCACTATTTACATGGAACCAATCCCATGTGTCATTCGTGTTCTCTACTGATGTAACAAATGGATATTTATTGTCATACATCCTAATTGTAACCCTTTCAGGGACTTTCACTTCTGAAAGTAGTAATTCAAAAAAACTATTATCCATAATTTATCTTTTTTCATTTCAACCTATTATACTATAGTTTGCGGTTTGTCCAGATTATAAAATCCATGCAGGTGCATCGCGATTTCGTAGAGGCTTTCATTATGATGGATGTAACAACCTTACAAAATCCATGCAGGTGCATCAGAGCGAGATCTGGAATGCGATAAATGCCGGATGTAACAACCTTACAAAATCCATGCAGGTGCATCCTATACATAAGATTTCTGTTGTTTTCCTGTTTCAAACTTGCTGGTTGCAATCCCATTCACAGAGAAACGGGAGAGCAGAGCCGTCAAGTCCGCAGGCGTAGATTCGGGATAATCCGTCCCTATTTTGTGATTAACTAACTGCCCCAGCAGATTGCGACTGGCATTATAGTCGCGGTCGAGCACAGCACCACACTTATCGCATCGGTAGGTGCGATCATGTAGTGTCAAGTCTTTTTTTACCGATCCACAAACAGAGCATGTCTTACTGCTCGGATAATAGCGGTCAACCTTTAATACCCTGACACCGTTCGTTGCTGCCTTATATTCTATCTGTCTGCGCAACTCGCCGAAAGACATATCATTGACGGCTTGCGCCAGTCGATGATTCTTCGTCATGCCTTTCACGTTCAAGTCCTCAATGGCAATCTCACCATAGTGCGTGGTGAGAATGGTCGTGACTTTATGCAGGAAATCACGTCTGATGTTAGCCACTCGTCCCTGAGCATGAGCAAGACGGACTGACAGTTTCATATAATTGTTCGACTTCTTGGCGCCTTGCAATCGCTCCTCTTTGGTTTTCGGATGGACGCGCTTGCTGAGCTGTCTGCTGAGTCGTTTTATTTTTCTTAGATTCTTCTTTAGTGGTTTAGGATTGTCAATGGCAATGCCATCGGAAAGTATCAGGGCTGACTTGATACCCACGTCAACACCAACCTTCCTGCCTGCATCAACTAAATCCACATTCGGATGTGTTCGCTTGTATTCCTCTTCGGTTATTTGTAAACTAAATGACACAAAGAAGTGCCCTCCACTTTGGCTTATACAAGCATTGTTTATCTTTGCATAGTTAAAGCGTATGTGCTCCATCATCTTCACCCAACCAAGCTTCGGAAAATGAATGTACTGATGCTTATGTTTTTCATTATGGACAAGGCACTTAAACGCTTTTGAGTTCTGATTGAACTCCGATAAATGTATCTCGCTGGATTGAAGGTAAAAGCTACCTTCATTGTCTCTTTTCTTTTTGAACTGCGGATAGGCAACCTTTCCTTCCTTCAAGTTCCTGAAGAAATTATCAAATGCACTCTGCAAATTTGCGAAAGGCTGGTCAGTAGCACATTTCGTAACTTCATTGCAAAAAGGGAACTGCTCTTTCTTGATAGCATTAAATCGTTTCCTTATTTCACGGCCATTTGGTTTCTCCCCAGCCTCATACATACGTTTCCATTCAGCCAAGCCCCAGTTATAAGCCAGTCGTGCACACCCAAAAGCCTTGCGGAAGTAAGTCTTCTGCTTGTTATTAGGCTTCAGTTCTATTCTATGTGCAATTGGAATCATATATAATCTAAAATTACACTACAAATTCAAGTTTTACAACATCCCTGCCTTGCTCAGTATCTTATGAGCCATTATACAGAAGGGATGCTGATCCTTGTTCTTATTTCCCTTAAAGTCACGCTCGGCCTCTTCTGCACGACTAAGGAACTCGCGTGCTTCCTTACCTTTCAGCGTAGGGATAGCTTTGATTGCTGTTGCCATATTAATATCTCCTATCCTAATCTTGGTTGCAAAGATACGATATTTTTCTGAATTAACAATGCTTTCATCAAGAATTAAACAAATTATTTGTTTTTTTTGTACACTCTCGCTGCTATATATCCACAATGCTAACTATACTTTTCTTATCCTGAATGAATCTCTATACGAATGCAAAAAATATGCCGCTCAAAGGGATGTTCCTTTAAGCGGCATATTTTAATTATACATCCTTCCCTTTGGGAAGGCTTGGTTAGGCTTTTACTGTGCCTTCTCGTCCAAATAGCTGTCCTTGAATCCGAGGAAGTAGAGAACGCCGTCAAGACCTATGGTGTTGATTGACTGGTCGGCATTAGCCACTACCTTTGGCTTTGCATGGAAGGCGATGCCGAGACCTGCTTCTGAGAGCATTGGGAGGTCGTTGGCACCATCACCTACGGCAATGGTCTGCTGGAGGTCAACCTTCTCTACTTGGGCGATGAGTTTCAGAAGCTCTGCCTTACGACGACCATCTACGATCTCACCTACATAATTGCCGGTGAGATGACCTGTCTCGTCAATCTCAAGTTCGTTGGCATATACATAATCTATGCCGTATTTCTTCTGGATATACTCTCCGAAGAATGTGAAACCACCTGAAAGGATGGCTATCTTATATCCGTATTTCTTCAGAACATACATCAAGCGGTCAACGCCCTCGGTGAATGGAAGGTTCTCCGCAATGTCGCGCATCACGCTGACATCCAATCCCTTGAGCAGTTTGCAACGTCGGGTGAATGATTCCTTGAAGTCAATCTCACCACGCATGGCAGAAGCCGTGATTGCTGCTACCTGATCATATACTCCATGCTTACGCGCAAGCTCGTCGATTACCTCTGCCTGAATAAGAGTAGAATCCATATCGAAGCAGATAAGGCGACGCATACGGCGGTACATATTATCACACTGGAAAGAACAGTCAATCTCCATTTCGGAAGACAGACGGAGCAACTGTGCGTGAAGCTCATTCTTGTCAGAAGGATTGCCACGTACAGAGAACTGGATGCAGGCACGCGCATTCTCACGTGGGTGCTCGATGCTAGAACGACCTGACATTCGGATGATAGCATCAATGTTGAGTCCCTGATCGGCAATAATCTGAGCAACAGCACCAATCTGACGAGCCTCCAGTTTGCGACCAAGTACCGTGAGCATATATCTGTTTTTGCCCTGACGTGATACCCAGTCCTCATACTGAGCCATAGTGATAGGTATGAAGCCGATGTTCACGTTGAGTTCCGTTGCCTTGAAGAGCAGTTCCTTCATTACGAAACCGGAATACTTCTCCTGAACGCGGATAAGTATGCCCAGAGATAGGGTAGAGTGAATATCTGCCTGACCGATATCCTGTACGCTGGCATCGTATTTCGCGAGTATAGCCATGATGCTGGCGGTAAGTCCCGGGCGATCCTCACCCGTGATTCTGAGCAGCATCAGTTCTTCTTGTTGTTGTATATTTTCCATAAGACCTGACAAGCCTTCCCAAAGGGAAGGATGTTTTATAGATTTTATCCAAAAATGACTGTAAATACTAGCCACTCCCCCCAGGAAGGGTGGGAGAGAGGCACTTTTCGGCTGCAAAGTTACTGATTTTGTTTGAAAAAATAGTTATAATTCGAGATTTATTTTGATTTGAGGCAGAATTTCAGTACCTTTGCAGAAAAATATCAAAAGACTAAGGACAAAAGTCAAAGGTCAAAAGCCTTAGTCCTTAGACCTTCGACCTTTGACATTAGAGAATAAATGGGTAATAAGATACTTTTGATTAATGATATGTGCGGATATGGCAAGGTGGCTACAGCAGCCATGTTGCCTATACTTTCGTATATGGGGAACCTCGTGTATAACCTCCCTACGGCTCTCGTGAGCAACACGCTCGACTATGGCAAGTTCAACATACTTGAGACTACAGACTATATCACTGGTGTGTTCCCTGTATGGCGTGAGCTAGGGTTCTCATTTGATGCCATAGCAACGGGCTTCATCGCCTCTGAGCGTCAGGCTGAGATCGTGGCAAGATATTGCCGTGAGGAGGCTGACAAGGGTAGTGTGATTCTCGTGGACCCTATCATGGGCGATGAGGGTAAGCTGTATAACGGTGTTACGCCTTCGACTATCAATTCCATGCGCCAGATGGTTAGTGTGGCGCATCTCATCTTCCCTAACTATACCGAGGCTTGCTATCTCACGGATACTCCTTATAAGGCTGATGGTATCACAAAGGAAGAGGTTCTTCAGCTTGTGGAGAAGCTTCGTGCCTTAGGTGCAAAGTCGGTGCTTATCACTTCCATACTTCTTGCTGACGGTTCGCATGTAGTTGCGGGATATGAAGGTGAGTTCTTCCTGCTTCCTTATGACGAGATTCCTGTTCACTTCCCTGGAACGGGTGATATCTTCTCTGCCATTGTTGACGGTCATCTTCTCCGTGGAGACTCCCTCAAAACCTCTGCCCGTATTGCTATGGACACTCTGAGCAAGTGGATAGAGGCAAACAAGAATAACAGGGACAAGAACAGAGGCATTCCGTTGGAGAGGCATTTGGAGGAACTCCTCCAAGTGAAAAGTGAATAGTGAATAGTGAAAAATTTGAATTACCTTTTATTGCGAATAAAACGATAACGGACTTTGAACTGCAATACAAACTTAAATTCTTCACTATTCACTTTTCACTATTAACTTGTTATGAATAACCCTTTCTTCTACACCCCTTCTGCCCGATGTGAAGAGGCAGCTACGGTGATACTGAAACAAATTCAGAATCACCCGGAGTGGCATGAAGAGGTGCGAAAAGGAAAGACATTCGGGGTGCTTATAACTGAGAGTGAGACTTTGTTCGCCTATTCCGGACAGATGCTTGGGCGTTATGATATAGAGGGATTCGTGCCACCTGTCTTCGATTATCTTGACGAAAATGGTTATTTCAAGATACACGAAGCGGAAATCGTAAATATAAATAGGGAGATTGACCGCCTCTCTGCTTCCGACGAACTCCGCCAAGCGCGTGAGGCATTATATGAGGCAGAGGCAGGAAAGCCTGTGCTTCCACATTCGCGTGACGTGGATCCTACGTCAGAGGAATATGAGGCCTATTGCCGTCAGCGACAGTTTGAGAAGGGAGAGTATCGTAGGCAGAAGGCTGTATGGAATGAGAAGGTGGCGGAATGCCGTAATGCCTTGCAAGTTATTCAAGACCAGATTACATCACTAAAACAAGAACGTAAACGTAAGTCTGATGCGCTCCAGCATTGGCTCTTCGAGCATTTCGTCATGCTTAATGCGAAGGGTGAAAAGAAGAACCTTCTCGACATTTTTTCTGAATGGGCAGAACACACAGGTTCCAAGTGTGTCATCCCACCGTCAGGCTCAGGCGAATGCTGTGCCCCGAAACTCCTCCAGTATGCGTATCAGAAAGGCTTGAAGCCGGTGGAAATTGGGGAGATTTGCCCCTCACCTGCCCTGTGGGCATCCTCTGGCACATACTCGGAGATACTCAATCTCCGACTTCCCCAAGGGGCGAGGAGGAAGTTACCTTCGTTCGCTGAAAACGTGATTGGAAATACTAACTTTACCCTCGCCCCTTGGGGAGAGGATGCCCGTAGGGCAGGTGAGGGGCTGTCTTTCTCTTTCCGCCCAGCCTGCCAAAGTCGCTGCAAACCTATCCTTGACTGGATGTTGCAAGGTCTTGAGGTAGAGGCAAATCCACTTGAAGAGCCTGAAGAACGCACTTCATTACCGATACTTTTTGAAAACGAAAGTATCATAGTGATTGACAAGCCCGAAGGGATGCTGAGCGTACCGGGGAAGTCAAAGCGCAAGAGTGCATTGGATATTCTCCGTGAGATGCGTCCTGACTGTCCCGACCTCATTATGGCTCACCGCCTTGATATGCAGACATCAGGCGTGCTTATTGCCGCCAAGACGATGGATGTGTATAGGGAGGTGCAAAGAATGTGGAACAATAAACAGCTTCAGCCCCTCACCTGCCCTTCGGGCATCCTCTCCCCAAGGGGCGAGGAAAAAGTTACTAATGAAACCTTAAAAGATGCACCACAGCGAAAAAAGGTAATATCTTCCTCGCCCCTTGGGGAGAGGATGCCCGTAGGGCAGGTGAGGGGCTTCAAGACCTACTTCGCCCTCCTCGAAGGCATCCTCCCAATGCCTGTCGGCACTAAGGGCGAGATATCACTTCCGCTATCATCCGACTATCTCAACCGTCCTTGCCAGAAGGTGGATTATGAGAATGGAAAGGAGGCTCTCACTCTCTATGAGGTTATGGGAGAAGTGGAGGTGGAAGGGCAGAAGCGCACTCTCATGAAACTTAATCCTGTTACTGGTCGCACGCATCAGTTACGAGTGCATTGCGCACATCCCGACGGTCTCGGAATGCCAATTCTCGGCGATGACCTATACGGTAAACATGCAAAGAGATTGTATCTGCATGCGCAGGAGGTGGTAATAATAGCCCCCCAGCCCCCCAAGGGGGAGTTCTTGGAGATTGTAATAAGCGCTCATAAGCCGGAGTGGGTAAGGCTTTCATAATTACCTCCTTTTTAATTAGTTAATATTTAACGTGAGTTCGACGACTTGCTTCAGCTTGATGAGCTTCAGCGAATAATTCAAGACTGCGAGGGCTGAAAGCCCGACACCTAATAGGGCAGTCCGTAAGG
>OMXX01000182.1 GCA_900315105.1 uncultured Prevotellaceae bacterium
GTTTTATGGACAAGAATTTATCGTGGTTTATTGGACCTAAGGCAGAGAATGCTTCTACATTTGAGGACTTACTCAATGTAATGGTGAATGATTGTTTTCATTGGAGAAAGAACTATTTCCCTGATGACCCTCTGTTGATTACTAAAAGCGAACAGCATGTTTTTGATGAAGAGAATGATAAGTTATATCAGAATGTCCATGAGTTCTTGGCAGCACTGAGACGTAACTTCCCTTTCTACAACCCACGGTATATAGCGCATATGCTTTCTGACATTACAATGCCGTCACTGTTAGGCTATATTGGGGGATTGCTTTATAATCCCAACAATGTAACTACAGAAGCAGCTCCTGTTACTGCGGAGTGGGAAATTGAGGCATGTAACAAAATCCTACAGATGATTGGTTTTAAATTACCGCCACTTCCACCAAAGTCGAGCAAATCAAGTGAAAAGAAAGCTTATAACAAACAGTTAAAAGAGGAATTTGGTTGGGCGCATATAGCTTCTGGTGGTACATTAGCCAATATAGAGGCCCTTTGGGTTGCTCGGTGCGTAAAATATCTACCTCTGTCAATCAAGGATGTGATTTCGAAAGAATTGCCCCAATTGACGGTTAAGCTAAAGAATCCTTCTGGAGAAACGAAGAATATTTTGGATTTCGATAATTTTGATTTGATAAACATCAAACCAACAGAATCAATCTATCTTTTATCCAAATATATTCAAGCATACGTAGATTTCGTGGAAGAAAAACATGCTGGTGAAGAAGTCTGGAAGATTGATATGAAAAAGGCTTCTAAAGAAGCAATGGCATATTTGAACAAGTCGGATTATAGTCTTTCCAATAATATGGGAAAACTACTTTCAGAATATCCTCTTGCAATTTTTGTCTCTGGAACTGCGCATTATAGTATCCATAAGGCTGCTGATTTGTTGGGAATAGGCAGAAACAATATCAAATTTGTTGAGATTGGTCCAGATTTCAGGATGGATACAGACAAACTTAGGGAGGCGATAGGGGTATGCATGGCAGAACATGTATCCCCATTAGCTGTTATTGGGATTGTCGGCACAACGGAGGAAGGAGCAATTGACCCGGTTCATAAGATATATGACATTCGTAAAGAATTTGAAGAAAGAAACTTCAGCTTCTGGATTCATGTTGATTCCGCATGGGGAGGTTATTCCAAGACCATCCTGCAACTGGAACCCGAACAAAAGTTTAGGATTATAGCAAATAAACTCCATTACAAATTCAATGGCGAAGCAATTTATACCGATACTTTATGTAGCTTAAAAGCCATTAAAACTTGTATGGAGGCTATGGTCAAAGACAAGAAGACCCTGATGCAAGGAGAAATTGACGCAAAATATCCTAATACGGCAGAAGACGAAACAACATTTACTAATCGGTATAATATTGTCAAGTCTGAGTTGCGTAAATACAAAGATTTAACTACAGATTGCCCTATGGACGAGTTTGTGCAGAAGCACAAAGAATCTATAGATGCCTTACCTTTATTGAAAAAGTATGTAGATAATCAACGCAATCAGAAGAATGCCAATATTAGCAAATTTGTCAATACAAGAATAGAGAAATTGGAAGAAGAAAGACAGGTTCTAAAGCCTTACAGTTCGATTCTTAAATTAGACAGCAAGTTGGCTAAAGAGTTGGAACTCATCTTAGATTATGCAAAACGAAAGGAGTATGAATCTGCTTTAGAATGTATGAAAGGCTTTTATCTGGATTTATTTGAATTATGGAACGACACATCTTATAGTGAACTAAAAAAGGGAGACGAAGAAGCTAAGCGTATAAAGAAAGACTACATGTCTTTCCTTAATATAACATTGGAAGATAGGATTAAAGAATTGCGGTATTTCACAAACTACAAATTGAATATCGATTACAAAAGGTCAATGTCATGCGAGTTGTGCGGCGATGATGAAAATTTTGTCTCTGCATATCTAGCATTTAAATATGTTGATTCGGTGACAATAGATCCTCATAAACAAGGATACCTGCCGTATCCATGTGGCATCATTGCGTTTAAGAATGATAGAATCAGGCATCTGATAGCCCAAGATGCTCCTTATATTACGTCCCTAGATAATTCGGCCCTTGTTCATAAGCCGCCTCTTCATGCCCTAGGCGATTTCTATGGAGAGGATTCTAATGAGAAGCGTGGTAATTGCATTAGTGCCTTTGCGCCATTTATTCTTGAAGGTTCTAAGCCTGGAGCTTCTGCTGCGTCTTTGTGGCTGACAAACAAGTGCATCCCTTTAACAGTAAATGGCTATGGAACTATTGTACGAGATTCGCTTTTGGCTACCCGTGAATTATATGCATGGATTAGCCAATGGAATACTATTTTGCATCGTGCAAGTGAAACAGCCAACTATGAGATAATCCCATTGTCAAACAAACAACCAGATTTGAATGTGGTCGTATTTGCTATCAAACCGAAGAATTCTGCCCCGACACTTGAAAACATGAATAATCTGACAAATAAGGTCTATAAGAAATATAGCCTGCAAGTAGAATTAGGAAATAGGCAATATAGCTATGGACAACCGTTCTTCTTGTCCAACACCACATTCTCACACCCTTTCTATAGTTATACAGCGTTATTAAACTTCTTTAAGAGATGTGGAGTGAAATGTACTCAGGAGGATTACGAAACTCAGGGGCTTACAGTTCTTCGAGCAACTTTGATGAATCCATATCTATGGGCATATAAAGAGTATAAAAATCTTGATTTGGTTCGTGAGTTTATGTTGAATTTGCATAATGAGATAAAAAAGATTGTAGATAACAGGATGCTTAAACAATAAAAAAAATGAAGATAGTAAAAGTCTTTTGGAGGATATTTATATTATCGATATCTACTATGATTATAGTGTATATAATCATAAAAACACCATTCAAAACATTTCATCATCAAAGCAATATTTGTGGGGATAATCGACAAGATTCTATTATGGAAGTTTTTGAGGATAAAGGGTATATCGGTATGATTCTTCAGAAAGAGAATTATATGTCTAATATTAATCCAAATTCGATGGAATATGCCTTATATAAAGGTCTTAGATGCTATTCTGAAGGGAAACGTGATTCTCAAGTATTATATTTTACAAATGTAGAACAGATTTGCAAGAAGACTTTAAATGATGAAATTGAATATAACGCAGTTAGTACAATGCTATTCCTGTATCTTTTCAGAGATAAACCTACGGATGCAGAATCTTTTCTGTCTGAATGTTTAAAGAAAGACCCAAGAAATGAAAAACTTATAATTCTAAAGCAAGATATGAAATGTATATATAATGATGTTAAAAAAATGAAGAAACAAATCATGATAGAACAATCTGCCAAATAATAATTTGCATATAGAGACTCCGATGGCTTCATTATTAATTAAATTGGAAGGAAATATGAAAAAAGAATGTTGTTTATTAATTATGACTTTTGTCCTTGGATTATTTTCATGTTCCCAGGACGATAGTATTAATGAGTATGATTCTAATTCTATGATAAAGAATGAAACAGAAGCATACCAAATGGGAATAACTGTAGAAGAGTTTGAAAAAATACCAATCCCTATTAGGGAGAAAAGAAAAGCAGCAATGTTACTATCTGAGTATGTGTCATTATCTGGAACCATATATAGTTTGGATATAAACAAGGATGATGCTATAAAGATAGGAGTAGATACGCTTCTATATGAAGATATTCTTAAAGATATAGAAGAAACCAATCAGATTGTAAATCAATCACTTCAAGAAGGTGTAGATGTTGAACTTGCTGATGTCAAAAATGAATATCGGAAGTACAAAGAATCTTTAGCCATATCAAAACAAATGCGTTCAGGTAATAATGGTGCTGACCAATACGGTTCGATTTCAACAAATGGAACAGAAACAGGTGAAGATTATTTCTATCCAACAATAACTAAATCTTCCGTGAAGTTTTATTGCAGGACAGCAGCGGCAATTATCCCGGTTTATACGTGTAAAACATATGTGATGGGTACGTGGAATGCAAAAACTAAGACAGGCTCGCTTTTAACAACAACTGAAGTAACAGTACCTTTGGCTGCCTCTGGTTCCGGTTTGTGTGCAACTGTTGCTTTTGCCACCACAGACTCAAATGGAGGGTATTGTAATTGGCAGGCTATATAAAAAAGTGATTCTACAGGAAGTCTTCGTTTATATGCAAATACAAGGTGCTCTTAGGAGTACCTTTTGTTTTCTTATGTACAGACTCCTGTAAAAATTATATCACGCATCTTTTCTAATTCGGTTTCTTTTGCTTCGTTTCTTTCTCGCCCTCTGCTCATGAAAGAAACGAAGTCGGGCGGAATTTTCGTCCGTCCGACTTCATCGGTTAGTTGGTCAGTCCTTTTTGTCTTAGCCACTGGTCTCGCTGCACCCTGCATCCTGCCAAGGTCGGGCGGACACATGTGAACAACTCGCCAGTCTCTGCGCTGCGGTAGTCATATTGCACTGCCGTCCGCTTTGGTCGGGTGCTGACTGAAAATGTCTCATACTGCTCTTGCCCTTTCTGAGTGGTGCTTACTCCGTTCACGGTCATTTTCGTTGCCATAGTGCTGTGTATTTAATTGAGTTGATAAAGGTCGATGATGGTGTCCTCGTCATAGTGGAGGGAATGGGTCGGCGTATGCTTGCCGATAAACGGGAAATGTTCCCTTCTCTCACGATATACAAAGAGGAACTTGCCCAACAGGTCTATGTTCTCTCTTGAACCAAGGTGTACTGAGGTGTTGAAGTCCTCGGCTACTCCCCAAACATCGTTTGCCACTCCTTCACGGCAAACGGCATCAATCAGTTTGAATGTCTCTTGCGTCATTGTTCTTGTCTGTTCTTTAAGTGGTGGGAGTGCCGATTACTCCCACCTTGTTATTATTATGCGTGGTAGAAGTCGGCTTCAACTACCTCGGCTGCTATGCCAAATTCGGGATGGCTTGCAAAATAGGGCTGGTCAATGCCCGTCCAGTCCACCACATAGCCGTGTGGGGAATGTTCCTGCATGTCTCATAATGTGCTCTCGTTAAAATTCAACAATCAGTAATCTGTTCTCGGCTATGCTGCCGTTGTAGGGGCAGACTTGTTTCACCCAAAGATGTCTGCTTCCCCATCCCCATAGGAGGTGTTTCTTGTACTGCTCCTTGAACGGAGTGAAATCCAGTGCCTGCTCTAACTCCCTGCGGGTCTTGGCAAGCGTCAGCAGGTTGAGGAAACGGACTATCACATCGTTAGTCTCGTTGTCCCACTGGTTGATAATGCTTTCAATCTTGATAGTCATAATCATCTGTCTTTAGTGGTGGGAGGTGCTGATGTCCTCCCACCTTGGTTAAACTTATGCTGCCTTTCTCATTCTCTGTCGGATGGCATCTGCATTGCTGTTCACAAGGCTCACGATGCGGTCGTGATACTCGGTGTTCTTATTGCATACACCTCGGCTCTGTGCTACACGGAACTGCTTGAGGTCAAACTCTACCGTCTCTACTCGCTCCCCATTGATAGTGGCAGAGAAGATTAGGCTTTCCTCGTTGAGATAGTAGGATGCGCTGAATACGCAATGGTGCATGTGGTTTCCCTCCTGGCGGTGTTCCTCTACACTCTCCAACACACGGACGTTGATTAGCCCGTCAGTGAACAGCAGACCGAAGAACTTGCCTTTCATTGCCTTGAACTTGGCTTCGCTCTTGGCTGCTCTTTCCATGTCCTCGGCTCTGCGCTCACGCTCTGCCTGCTCGTCTATCTTCTTCACCAACTTGTCGTGTGTTGCTTGGAGGTCGGTGGGGCAAATGTAGTGTGCATTGCGGATGTCCTTGCCAACCTTGCTGAGCATTCGGATGGTGTCACACCATAGACTGATGCTGCCAATATGGTAGTGGTTGCGCTTGGCAATCTTGTAGGAGTTCCAACAGACTTCAAGGTCGGTGGAGTGCATCATGAAGTGACGGAAGTGGTCGATGCGTCCCGATTTGAGAAGTGTCTCATAGCGGTTGTCACGGAGTATCGCCTTGAACATCGCCAATGGTGCCAGTCCGTAGAGGTCA
>OMXX01000134.1 GCA_900315105.1 uncultured Prevotellaceae bacterium
TAAGCATCATTGAGTTTGCAGCCAAGAATCATAAATTATACAGAGAATGAACATTCAAACCATCATACTTTTAATCATCATTATAGCGGCCGCAGGCTTAGTGCTATGGCGCATTTTCAAACAACACAGCCATAAGCACGGTGGTTGCTCATACTGCGATGTGGAAGGTTGTACACTGCGGGATCTGATGGCAAAGAGCAAGAAAAACAAGAAATAGCAATGTGCTGTCAGCCCATTCATGCCGGTCTGCATCTGCCGCCCCACCGGCCCGCATCTGCCGCCCCACCGGCCCGCATCTGCCGTCCCACCGGCCCACATCTGCCGCCCCACCGGCCCACATCTGCCGCCCCACCGGTCCGCAAATGAAAGCCTGTCGGCCGGCTTCCGACAGACAGGATGAAAAAAAGGATTTAGAGGCAGTTTACTCCCTCACAACGACCCTTAAACATATATTTGGCTGGATTCCCATCAAGGAATTCAGCCAAACTATTGATATTTATTGCTGTCAGGTAAATTCAAAACGGCCAAATTTATCTTGTCCGAAGCCTAATAAAATCGCTGGTAGGCATCGTCCAGTTCCAGAGAGTCGCCCGTCTGCACAATTACCCAAAGGTGATAAGGTGTTTCAACTTGTTCTCGTCTCCATCCAGGGTGTCAAGAGCATCGTCATACCACACAGCAACCGTCTTGCGTGCAAGAACATATTGCTCAGCAGTTTTGAGCCTTGCTGAAGTGCACGCGTCAGTTCCTTTATTGACCTAAATGTTGCCATTTCCTTTTAGGTTTGAATTTACTCCTCGTCTTCTCCCTCTTGATCAGAACGGAATTCAAAAACGAGTTCTGATGCAGGGATATTACACTCCTCAAACATGCCATGAAGAATATTAATCTTGGTGGCAGTACTGTTGTCGGTCCATACGTACATACCTGGTGCAAGTTCTCGCCTCCACTCTTCAGGAGTTGTTGAGAAACTGCACTTTTCGTTTGCACAAAGCCATTCTATAGTTGAGCGTTTCTCCAACAGAATATGTCCGCAAACCTGAATGAGCATTTCCTTCCAAGTGTTAACAGCATATCTAACACCATGAAGGATATATGCTTGCAGCTTCTTGCCTGTGAACTCATAGTCTTCATCATCAAGCGATGCAGATTCTGCTTCACGTCTCAATGGTTCAAAAGTCGTAGTTGGCATAGGCCAAAGGCGCATGAATACATTCAGCAATTCTTTCTGACGTGCTTTCAACTCTGTTTCTGTCCATTGCTCACACGACTTCACATAGTTATTCAAACGGAATGCACTATCCTTGAAGCCCTTTTCCATATCTCTTTTCTCAATAAACGTGAGATTGCTATATTGAGAATTATAACCTGTGAGCGTGAGATTTGCCATTGTGTGCAGATACTGTTCATGAATTCTTTCCCAATCTTTGCCTAAAGCTGTTTTCCACTTATCCGACAGAGTTTGGGGCATGATATGTTCTATGGTGATATTTTTCTCTGTCAGCTCCTTCACCACATCGTGCCGCTCGTTATTATCTTGGTTTTCCATACGTTCCAAGATAAACATACGCGCATTAGCAGGCATCTTATAAACCTGACGAGTTTTAAAGTCACCCCTTACCTCTTCATCAGATGGGAACACGGAAGAACGTCCCTTCTTCAACAAGACATAAGTTAGTACATCTATATACGAAGGTGCAGTATCATCACCAGCTTTGTTGATATGATTCAATACATCCCTATGGAGTGTTGCAAACACTTTGTTCAGGGCATTAGATGGGAGATTACAGATGATTCTTCGTGCCCAATATGCTTCAATCACATCAAGTACACGATATATCTCGTTTTCTGCCAATCCAACTTTGGATGCATAGTCGAAGAAAGCCATAAAGAATGGATAAGCAATCGTAGAATCCAACGTTCGTAGCTGATTCAACTTTCTATTGAGTTTATCTGTGCCTACCGTTGCATTGTCCACTTGGCTATATATCTTGGCGTAGTGATGCATGTCTTCTAAGAGTGTAGCCCTGTCCACACTTATATCCTCGGCATACTCTTTAAAGATAAAGTATATTTTATCAATACGACCAATCTTCCCTTGCTTCATGGTTAGGTAATCGCGTACAAAAGAAGACGGGTCATACTTTGTGAACTCTTCAATAGGATTCCAATATCGAGTGTACAGATCATCCTGCTCTGCAGGCGCTAACGACATCAGCAAATAATTACGTATCTTGTCTGCCTCACTCAGATCAAGACCTGTAGAGTTCAGGCTCTCAAATATCAACTGTGGGTCATCATCTTCATCAAGACGAATATTGATGACTTCCAGTTTCTTGATGGTCTCAAATAGTTCATCAAGGGTCAATCCACAATGAATTATTTTATCATAGAAGAAGTCGTAGTTGCGAGTAACATTCGACTCTTTGATATATTGCTCCTTAGGCTTATACAGCAAAGCATCAAAAGCCTGCATGTCTTTCTTGATCGGTTTTAGCTTTACCTTTCGTTCATCCTCTTGATACTCATCTACCAGATAACGCTTGAAGATTTTCTCTACAAGTTTTGCATCAGTTGCTTCAATCAGTCCTTCTTTCTTAGCATTTACCATCGCAATGAGCAACAACGAAACAGTTGTGATTCGCTGTTGTCCATCAATGATAAATCTGTCTTCTGTTCCAGACTGTATGCTTGACACGATGCTGCCAAAGAAGTGACTCCTGCGGTCACTGTTGTGTAGTTTCATCAAGTCTTGAAACAACTGCTCGCAGTTCTCTTCTTTCCAGTCGTAGTTGCGCTGGTAAAGAGGGATGATGAATCGTTTGTCTGATCCATCAAAGAACTTTATTAATGGTTGTGCGTCACCTTTCATATGGGGTACTCTTATTTGGTAGTTGAACTACAAGCTGATATAAATAGTCTTCCAAAAGGAGTCACTTCATAGTAACTTTTTTCAATTTCAATTTTCTTGAAACAATCAGGAACTAGCTTTTTAAAATAGTCAAAGTTGTATTTTGAAGCAATCTCATCATAAACATTATTTGCAATTTTATAGGTTCCAGCTTCATCTTCAAGTATTCCTAATCTTATAAGATTAGAATAATACGCATGTATATTGTTAGGGAAGGCCAAGGCTACATGGAATGGAGTTAATGTCGATTTTGGCAATATGGTATTATAACCTGCCCCATTTTTGACATATGCTTTAATCTCTGCATATTGAATCTCATTTTCTCCATTTAAATATTGGATGATTTTAGCCTCATCAGGAGATAATTGGGAAATAATTTCCACAAAGCCAGGATGTGCATTACTACACATATCAATGTTAGCAGAACTTGTTAAGAGGTTTATAAAAAGTTCTGCAATAGTGTCATTTGTTGTATATAGTAATTTCTGAATAACAGGAATTGATATCTGCGGATGAATATCTGTTTTCTTGTCCTCTGGTATTTTATTCAGTTTCTCTTCAAATGCTTTAAGATGTTTGTCTAAACACTTTTTGGCTAACTTTGGTACATATCCCATAGCTGTTATAGGGAGTAAGCACATCTCTAGTGCATCTCCGATAGCATGGCCAACTGCTTTCATTCCTGGTTTTAAAGCATCTCCATATATCTCTGGAAGTAAATCCTTGAGTGGCGTTATTGTTGTCTTTACTATTTCTGGTTCCATTTGTTATCCAATTATCATTGATTCTACTTTTCTTTTTGCTTCCTCCAATAAGGCATTACCTTCTTCTTGTAAGGCTTTTGCTTTTTGGCGTATTGTATAAACATGGTTGGCTATCTCAATCTGCTTATCTTTTGGAGGAAGAGGCAAATTAAAATTCTCAAGAAATGCAGATGAAACACGTTGTTGTCCAGCAGAACCGCCGAAGAAGAGCATCGCTGTTTCTCTTACACACTTCATATGAAGAATTACGTGAAGATATTCTATTGCAAGTCGTTCGTCTTTAGGACGCATGACAAAGAACTCTGTTGAGCCACATCCCAAACCATTTGTCAAGTTTTTGGCTATGGCCGACTTTCCATTCTGCATACAAGGGGTTATCTTTGCCCAAAGCAAGTCTTCAACTTTGAATTTAGTGAAACCTGACGCATTTTCTATCGTTGTGTCTTCGAGTTTGCTTACCTCTGAATAGACTTCATCTATAGACTCCATAGGTATAAAAGATATTGGGGTCTCAATATCTTTCCCATTAAACGTTCCTGTAGGATTAACATATGCAACACTAGATAATTTCACGTTATCACAATTATTTGAACAGAGTTTAATACCATCTTTGTAAACAGTTGGATCTAATCTTTCTTCAAGTTCGCTTCTATTCACCTTGAATATTCTATTCTTCAAATCTGTCTTGATTTCCGGAATAGTTATCCCAAGTTCATTGAGAATATATGCGTCAATACTATCCAAAAGCAGTTGTGCTTCGGATTCTTTTTGTCGCTTTTGTAAATAGGCAGAATTAATAATATCAACAATCTCTTGCTGTTTATCAATGTCCGGCAATGGGATTTCCAGAGATTGGTATTCTTCAGAGTTTATATTAGGCTGCCCACTTGGTCGCTGAACTGCTTTTACCCAATCTTTGTATGTCTTAAGTTGAGTAAAAGTAAAGATATACTCAGGTAATGCCTTCTGTTTATCAATAATAAAACGAATTAGATATCCAGCAAAGAAACAATCATAAGGTGCAGATTTATGGATATATGCTTTCCCGACAGTGTTTCCACTTCTTGCAATCAGAATATCATTCTCATTGAGAATATACTTGTCTTCTATATAATTTGCAGTTGCACCCAAATCGTCTTGAGAAATCAATCCATTCTCATCTATATCCGTAATTCTAATATATCGTGCATCTGAGACATTCTTTCGCTCAATTCCAGGCTCTCCCGCGCCATATTGTGGTTTGCACACAATTAAATCTTTGAGACGAACTTTAGGATATAAAGAGCTCTGGGCTTTGCGATTATACAAAGCCATTATAGGGTCCAATCGACCTTCTATCTCCGATCGTTGCACGATGAAGATTTTATTATTGTCTATATGTTGGGGAACTTGATACATTTTACTCAATCCAAACTTTGAATGAATTTCTTTAATTCTTGTCCAATAATATCCAACTCATTAACCGCAGTTTTCTTGCCTGTTGCATCATAGCCTATCTCTTCTGCTATCGCCATGAAGATAGGATAATCAGGGAGTTCTTTCTGTTTTCGTACAAGATAGCTATCTGTAAGCTTTGACTTCAAATCGTCTATCTTAGCAGCATACTCTGCCAATAACTCAGCGTTCCATTCTTTATAAGCTTGAGTTTTCTTTATTGCAGTTGCTGACTTTAAATCGTGCGACTTCAGCGAATTAACTTTTTCTTTCTGCTTCTGCCTAATTTCCCTGTCCCAGAGGTCTCTTTTCGCAATGTAGTCAGCATCTTTCAGAAGCTTCGCCTCAATTGATTTCTTCTTGCTTTCAAGTTCTTCCGTATGATCCTTCGGCCATTTCTTTAGGAATAAAACAGAACTTTTTACTCCTGCTCCATTTGCGGCAAAAGCAGTTTGTGGCATACTCACAACAGCGACGATACGGAACCAGTCTTCCAATTGAGTACGTACATACTGCATACTGCTATTTGTGAGAATTCCATCAGGCAATACAATGGCAAGCATTCCTCCTTCTTTTAGGAACAAATAATCCTGCTCAATGAAAAGAACCTCACTTTGTTGTCCATCACGGGTATTATCACCAGCCTTAGCTTTAACCGCAAGCCAATCTTCTTCCTTTTTGCCTAACTGATAGGTTTTAAGGTATGCCTGTTCTGTCTGCCGAATGTAACTTCCGAAAGGTGGATTAGTAATGATGAAATCAAATGTTCCATACTCGAAGCCTTTATTGCCTGTGCGCTCTTTGATTGCGGCATCAGAGACTAGTCCATCAGATGTTATGACATTTGTATGACCATCATCATGAATGATCATATTCATCTTGGCTGCACGTGAAATCTGCTCATTGATTTCTATTCCATAAAGGTTCTTTTCGGCAAAGTCATGCCAATATGGGAACCACTTGGCATATTGTTTTGCATCATTTTTGTAATTCGGATAATAATCAGTGGCTTCGTTTCGTACTTTATTGAGAGCATAGAGCAAGAATCCGCCACTACCACATGATGTATCCAATACTTTTGAATCATGCGTAATAGGAAGCACGTCAACAATAAATTTAACGATTTCACGAGGTGTAAAGTATTGCCCGAAATTTCCGCGGAAGAATGAACCCATAAAAGTTTCAAACGCACGGCCCTTACTATCAAGATCTGTTTCCCCAAGGTTTACACTTTCAAGATAGCTCACAACAGTCCTAATTTTCTCAGGAGTTAATCGAATGTTGTCACGGAACACTTCTGCATCACGCTTTCGTCCTTCTTCATAAAGAGCTTTTACCCTGTTGTACAAATTGTTATTTTCTTTAAGCCTGCGTTTGTGCTCGTCCTTTTCTTCTTTCTTTGATATTGTTATGATTTGGAAATCGTATGGTTCACCAATCTTTCTTGGCTTGCGTTCATCCCAAATCTTACAAAATATGAGTTTATCAAGTTCATCAAAAGCTTCAGATGGATTCAACTGGCCTCCAGCCCATAATGCTTCATGAGCTTGTTTAAATCGACGAGTCAAATCAGCTTGATCAATAACAGACAAATCAAAGAAACGCTGCTTCCCGTCTTCTTTCGGAAGATATTCTGCACCATAAACATATTTGTAGTTAGCTATTTCTTGAACACCATATTGTGGTATATCAGGAATCTGAATACGTGTGTTTTTAGTCTTATCAACTTCAAAATACTCATCCTTAATGCCAGAGGTTACCCAAACATATTTCACCTCACCAGGCAAAGCAAATGCATAACTATATGCTTGATTGATGGCTTGTTGAAACTCTGCCTCACTTACTTCCTGTTTTTTACATTCAACAAGAATTAAAGGACTGAGGCACAATTCATCACCATAGACAACAATATCAGCCTCCTTAACTTCGCTTCCCATCGTTACGGGCACAAACAAGCGAATAAGATACACTGGATAATTGTAGTCAAGTATCAACTTAAGAAAAGCTAATGCTTGTACCTTTTCTTCGGGATCGTTATAATTGCGCTCTTTCTTCTGCCATATATATTTAATTCGAGACTTATCCTCGTTGAGGGAAATAAGTCCTTTTTCTATTCCTATTTGTATATAATCTTTCATAATTATATGAATCTATATTATTTTACCACTTCCCAATGTCCGATCTTATTGCTCCCTGTGTATTTGATGAGATTCAAATCACGTAGAACATAGAGATCTCGTTTGATAGTTATGGCACTCGCTCCCAAAGCGTCAGATAATGTTTGTGCGTTTATCGTACCATTTATCTCGCCGCGTTTTATAATCTCGTATATATTTCTCTGCCTTCTCCCATCTATCTGCGTACTTTTTCCTCATCACACGGATGGCTTCTTCATCAAGGTCATCGAGGGTAAGTCCTTCGCAGATCTTCTCTGAGAAGTCTGGTTCAGACTCTTGCAGAATCTTGAGATACATGGCATCAGACATTGGCTTGAGTTCTTCGCCAACACGCATCAAAGGTACATCCGCGAACTTGAAGACTTTGCCAATAGGGCGTGATGGAACCTCAATCACCAGTATACGACGGTTCTCTTCATCATATAGTTCGTAAATCTCTGGACAAATGGTTGTGTCGCGATAGATGTCCGACTCCAGCTGTCCAGTGGCATCTTGCCCTATGCCCAACAACAAAGGTACAAATGTTTTTTCAGAAATCGGCAAGTTTTTCAAGGAAAAAGATGCCACAAGCGCAATGAATGCGATAATGGACATGATGGATGCCCTCTGCCTGTCGGAAAAGAGGCTGTTCGGGATTGAGAGCAGATGCAACTGCAAGTTGACACAGTTGCAATTGCTCGGGCTGCTGATGCTGTTTCCTTGCTTCATGATTCGTAATGCCTTTAATTATGCGTCATCCTCTTTGTTTGGCGTGTACTCTTGCAAGAGCGACACATTCAACAGGTTTCTTTCCAAGCCATGACTGGCGCAAGATCCTCTCCGCAGTTTTCAGGCAACTTTGGCGTAAAGTGCAGAAAATCCGCACCAGTGGACAGACAGGCCCGGTCTGTCTGATGGTTGATGACACTGACTTCCCGAAACGTGGTTTCCAGACTGAACTTATAGGAAAGGTGTTTTCCCACGTGACACACTCGATGATACTTGGCTTCAAGGCACTCTTCCTTGGCATCACTGACAGCAGGAGCCAGATGCTGCTTGACTTCTCGCTTGTCGGAGAGGAAGGCAAGAAAAAGAATTACGGCCTGAAGCAGAGGCTGCTTGAGCCAAGGTTCTCCAAGTGGCACTCCGATGAGTCCCACACTGCCAAACGCATAAAGGAGTATGACCAAAGCAAGATAGTACCATGAGCATAGTGGGCAATAGCCAGCTTGCTCTGAAAAGAAGAGATGCGATTGCGGCGGGATGGTACCCTCTCAATTGCTACGTCGGAGAT
>OMXX01000192.1 GCA_900315105.1 uncultured Prevotellaceae bacterium
GTAACTCCTGCTTTCCATTGGAACAAAAAGCATTGGAGCGACATGTACTACGAGCAGTTAGAAGACTCACAAATCATGGAATGGATCAAAGAGTCTTACAAACTAATAGTATCGAAACTCCCTAAAGCCCTTCGGCAGAAATATGCCTAATACAGAGCTGGCTTAGCCTAATACAGAACTGTAATAGCTGTATACGAAAGATGCTGCAATTCCATAATTAATTTGTCACAGGGAAAGCAGCAGATGCCGAAATAGCGTTTTTTCTTAAGGCTCCGCTGCTATCATTGGTTCAAACTCATAGGCAGGCGAATGATACACCTCAACAATGGGGGCATCAAGGGCTTCCTCAATAGATACAAGTGTATCTATCGTGAAGTTGTGTGTACCACGCATCCATTTACTGATTTCGGCTTCGCTCTTTCCCAATTTCAGAGCAAGATCCTTCTGTTTCAGTCCTTTTTCTTCCAGAATATCATGTATTCTGTCAACAATACGGAAAGACAAGGCTACTGACTCACGAATCTCAGGATTAACCCGTTTACGCCTTTCTTCTAACACTCTACTCCTCCTCATATCTCGTAAAATTTAAATTTCCAACTATTTCTTTATCCACAAGCACCATCGTGCCATCCTTGATTCTTGACGATATGAAACGGCTTGTATCTACCAATAGCTTCACGTATGGAGCCAACGTTTCACTTTCCTGCCAAGTCCTCGCATCCTTCACGCCTCCATTGCCAAAGACAAGTATCTTATCTGAGAGGCGCAAACAATATAATCTGAGTTTATTACCCACATCAATGGGAATGACTCCTACGCCATCACCATAATTTCCCTCAGGACGAAAGTAGCGTTCCAAAGCCCCACGTTCTGCAATCTGATCTATCCATGAAATAATGACATCTATCTCATCATCATATTCGCAGCCCTCCGGGAATTTCTCGAAGAAAGCCTCCAGCTCTGTCAACTCCTCCCCAGCCATTCTAATACTGTAGAAGTTGACATTTTCATACTCTTCCAGTAATTCTATACTGTATTCCTGCTTCATGCCAGATCTTAACTTTTAAGTTATCTGCGGCAAAGATACAAACTTTAAATGAAACGGCCAAATAATTAACTTAAAAATTAAGAATTTCCCTTCGAAACGGTCACATGGTCACAACTGTGACCGTGACCGTCTGAGCTGTCTTTTCACGCATAAAGCTTCGCCATCTTCATAATGCTCTCTTTAATAACCTTTCTGAGCGAGGCGGGTTCTAAGACTTCCACGTCTTCACGATGGGAAAGGATTTCCTGCTCAAAGTCATAGGTTGGCTTTAGCCTATATTCAAAGATGGAGTATTCAGCAGTCGTTTCAACCTCCTTTTGGGTGGGGTGTAAAGGCAACGAACGGAAATAATCGGCTTGATGGTTCATTACCTTTATCCTTATTAGTTCACATTTCTTTGTATCGTCAATGATTATTCCAAACGAGTCACGATAATACTCATGAACGTTGAACTGCTTGGGATACTTAAACTTCCCGTCTGTCTGTTCTATATGCTTGATACGGTCCATGGCATATATCCGAATGCCGTCTTTATCCTTTACCTTTCCTATAACATACCATCTCAGACGGAACAGCTTGATAGCATAAGGCATTAATTCGTGTTGGGTAAGAGCATCGCGCTCAAAACTCTGATAGTTCATGTTAAGTACTTTCTGCTCACGAATAGCCTGAATAATCGTTGAGAGATATGGCTCAGCAGAAGGGATCTGCTCCAGGGAGATTCTATCGTCAAGGTCTCTGGCTTCACGAATGGCATTGGTCATAGCAAACGTATTAATGAGCCAGCGTCTTACCTCACCATTTTTAAAACCCTCGTCATCTTCTATGCGGTAGGTATTGTCGTGCTTGTCGCAGACAATGTTTACGTCGAAGAGCATTTCTATCTCTTTCCGATGGTAGTCGAACGTACGCCTTGGTATATCCTTACCATCATAGTATGGAGAATCACACCATTTATCGTTGATTTCCTTCAATGTGATGCGCTTTGCTCTGTAGATGGTGGAAACCTCCCAGATATAGCGTGCTAAAAGATTTTTGGCCATAAACACAGATTTTTGTGCAAATATAGCAAAAGATTTTGAGACTGTGCAATGTTTTTGCCATAAAAATAGTATCTTTGCATGCAACTAATAACTTTTAAATGTATGAATATTACTAACAACATGCCTGTATGGCTTTTCAGATGTAACTATATTGATTTAGGAAGCAAAATGCCACAATATAAAGATGTAACATCTTTGTATGAACATAATCGTTGCCCTATAACAATTCTATACACAGAAACATGGGACAAGCATTGTTACGAAACTCTACTTAAAGGAGAAAAGGTTTCACATGCCCCAAGCTACGTTGACAGATTTATAAAACTAGCCCATTTAGCAAAGGAACAAGATGTCTTAATTATACTAGAATATAAAGACGACGGTAAAGGAACTGGGAATAAACCAGAAAAGAAAATAGGTATTATCAGAAAAGGTAGTTCAATAGAATCAAAGAAAGATAGTATTTATGAGTTGTTCTATTTAGAATTAGATGCAGATTCTGTTATAACAATACCTAAAAACCAATATACCATTCTAAATGGATTAATTCCTTCAAATGTAACGTTAGGGCCTGTCCTTAACAGAGCTACTGCAGTCAACGAATTATATCATTTCATAAAAGACAAAACACCTATTACACTTACATTACAAAACTTCCCCAACGAAAGAATTGAAGATTTGTGTACTCTTTGGCTAAAATCAAAATATGCAGACGAGATTATTCGGTTGGAAAAAGTATACATAGAAAACGGTCAATTAAATTTTCCTGTCTTAGACATATTAGGGAAAACCAGCAGTAACAACGTACTGGCTGCTCAGGTATCTTATACAGAAAACGAAAATACAATTCTGTCTAAAATGAAGATGCTTAATATGATAAAGACAGAGCTACATCTCATGTTTACAAAACTATCAGACGAGAAATACATAAAATTATCTACGAAGGGAGATTTCAGAGATATCATGCATGTTTCTTTGGATAAGGTATGGACGGATTTATATAATGATTGCACATTAAGAGAAAAGGTTGAAGAACTTTTTATAAATAAAAACATATAGACTGTGCAACGTTCTTGCCACATCTACTCTTACTTTTGTACTGTCAAACTAAAAGGAATGAAGTATGAAAGTAAGAGTTTTAAGTTTGGAGAATTTGAAGCTGATGTGCAACGAGTTTCTGGAGAAATGTGCCATGGGAGATGATGTCGAGCACTTTGGTGAAGATGTCGAAGTCAGATTTATTAATGATGACGGAAGTTTCGGCTATACCAGCGTCTGCGATTTGTTCTTTTACCACGACAAAATGTACTATTGGACACAGCGGAGCACACAGAAAGAGCATCTGACGTTAGACGATTTCAAACTCTATGGTGCATTAAAGAATCTAGAGATATTTGAAGACATCAAGATATTCCCTGTTATCTTTGCTGGCATTTATACAGGTTATCTTGATGACAGAGGCAAGATAATTTATACTGGCGACGTAGTCAAAGCAAACGTCATCATGAATACGAGCCTCATCTCTAATGGCGGCATGGGAAGAGCCAGACATCCCAATAAAAACTACAAGGGATCTGTCTTTATTGCAGGAGTAAACAACTTTGCTGAGAGAGGCGATGACTATTACTATATTCTTGATAATTGCCCTATTCAGATGTACTATACGAGTAAGGTTGTCGTCATTGGTAATGTGTTCTATGACTTGGATCGTGACGAAATGAAGGTGGATATTGGTGAGCGTTGCGCCATGTTGGCATATCCATACCACATCAATGTGCGTAACCTTCACATCAAGATGGCTCATGCACCTTATTTCAAATGCAAGACGTGGCAAGATGTAGCACTCAAAGTGCTAAAGGATGAACCTCGTTACAATGATTTGCCCATATACATTAGTGAAGATTAATTAGTTTTTTGTATCTTTGCAAGCAGATATCGAATTTTCTAGCTATAATATTATAATAAGGTAAATGGCTGAGCAGGAGAAATGGGAATGGCAGAAGTCTGGGACTGCATGGAGGGGCATCGGAGTGTATCATATCACGCTGACGGTTCCATCGCGTGAGCCGTTGTTGGGGACATTGGTGATTCCTGAGAATAACCCCACGAATGCAAGGATAGAGCGGACGGTCTTGGGCAATGCGGTCGTAGATGAGCTTTACGTAATGTGCAGGCACTATCCTGCAATCCGCATTCTGCAATTCTGCTTGATGCCCGACCACCTGCATGCCGTAATCCATGTAACGAAGGTAATGGAGACAAGCATCCGCAGCGTAGTTCGCGGTTATTGGCAGGGGGTGAAGAAGCTTGGCAGGGCTTATACTTTGTCTGTTGCTCGCGAATGGCTGAAGAAATATGCCAAGACCTCAATGGAAATGACTCAAAGGGGCAAGAGTCCCAATGAGTCATTTATAATCTAAACAATATGGACGATTATTTGAAAATCAGCTGGGCAAAGCTGTAGAGGCCGTACTTCCAGACGACGAAGTTGTGGCCTTGGTCAGGATAGTTGATGAAGGTGCAGGGAATGCCATTCTCATCGCAGAAGGCCTTG
>OMXX01000289.1 GCA_900315105.1 uncultured Prevotellaceae bacterium
GACTCGTTACGCATTGAGAATATAATATTGTCTGTGGACGATAAACAATAAATCTCAGTTCTGCCGAATTTCCGCGCTCGACCTTTGGTCACTTGCTACCGAAGGGACGCAAGAATTTGGCAGCATCATAAAACCGCGAGTGGAAATGACTTTTTTCATCGGTTGGAATTGCAAATTCCCGATTTTATCCTCTGCCGAATTCGAAAATTCGGCAGGACGGTGGGATTTCCAGGAGGAACTCCATATGATTATAAAACGAGAAAAGTTTCTTATTTTTTTTAACCTGTAGACCATAGTAAAAAGTAGTATGCACCATTACAAAATAAAAGCAATTCTTTTTATTTCTTGTATCGCTATTGGACTATTTATAAAATTCGATAGAGACAGATATTTTATTGGTAAGAGTTATATTGATTATAAACTCTTACCTTTTGGATTACAGCCGAAATTCGACTCTCATTCTTATAAAAAAGGAAACAGAATGAAGTATGAATTTCAGATAATTGCAAATGGCTTTGAAGGCTATGGCGAAGGAACTGGTTGCTTCTGCAATAAAGACCTGCAGGGAAGTTTTACAATAAAAAGAATAGAAGGCTATTATTATAGCAAAGATTCTTTTTTTGCCCTATGCCACGATAAAGGAAACAAGAAACACTACATTACCCCCTTTATCCACGGAAAGACTAAGGATATATTGCTAATAGAAACAAATATCTCAAAATAGTACTGGTGCAATAAATTCGCACTGCTTTATAAGTTATCAAACAAAGTACGCTCTTTGACATTTTGATTGAGATTGACAGAAGCACGTGAAATCGCTCTAAGCGAGGTTTTCTCCAAAGCTGCTATCCTTATCAAAGTTGCTATCTCGGTAATTGAGTAAGAACTTTTGTGGTCAGCCTTTATTCTGGCAATAAGCAGGTATGCAATTACTGCCACCCAGAGGTGTGTCCGCACTGCATTCTCGGAGTATCCCCACAATGTCTTGACAGTGATGTTCTGCTTTATCCATTTGAAGAACACCTCGATATCCCATCTGTGTCTGTACAGACAAGCAACCTCAGTTGCACTGACTTCAAAGTTGTTGGTAATGAACACTATTTCCCCATTTTCCTCGTCTCGGTAACAGACGGCTCTTATAGGTTCTGGGTATAGTGTCAATGACTTGCTCATTGACAGCAAAATGGTAAAATCACCACAAATGCCATCTTCGCGGGAAAAGTCATTTCTATGACCGATTATCGTATACTTCATGTTGCCCTTCGGTCTTGTCACCCAGTAAGCACCTGCCAAATGGAAACGGAACAATGCATCCAGATCAACATATGCCTTATCCATCATATAGAATGACAGTGGCTCTGGTTCAATATGGTCAAGTTCATTGCTGTCGTGCCATTTGCCATCTGTAATATGGATGTTGGCAGGGATGCTTCCCCTCAGGTCAAGCAACGTGTGCATCTTCACAGCTCCCTTGCTGTATTTGCCCAAAGCCCATACAGCCAGTTTGATACTGGTGGATATGGTTGTGGAATCAAGCGCATATAGTGCGTTGTCTACGGTTATCTCTGGTACGTTTTCATTTTTGTACAAAGGCCTTACTAAACCGATGAGATACTTGCCAAGTCCCTCAAAGATACGATAGTCACGTCTTTCGTTGGCACGGGAAAGTGAGGTATGCTCAACAGTATTGCGAAATCCCAGATGGTAGAGTATGTCTTTATGTACATTAAGGCAAAGACAAATGTCGCGCAAAGAGTCACAACTGGTGATTTGACCGAACAGCAAGTGTAATAATTGATTGTAACATGTCAAGCCCTTTGCGTGCCAATCGCCGTGATAATATTCAACCAGTTTATCAAATTGGTAACGTGGAATATAATCCATTACTTGGGAGAAAACATAGCGACCTGTATTCATAACTCAGCAGTATTATTACTGCAAAGTTACTCTGTCATTTTCAAATCAAAAAATCAAAGAACGCACTTAAACCCTTATAAATAAAGGGCATATTGTGGCTTGATGAAAAAATATCGCACCACTAGTAA
>OMXX01000150.1 GCA_900315105.1 uncultured Prevotellaceae bacterium
TCGCATCAAGCCCTGCTATGTCATCGCTTACTATATGGGAATATACCTCACTACCAATACCACCCGAGAGGGCAATCACCCCCTCATGGTATTTCTCCATGTCATGATGGTCTGTTCGTGGTCTCATATAGAAGCCATCAGTCCAGGAATTACAGACAATCTTGATAAGGTTTTTATAGCCTTGATAGTTCTTTGCCAAGACTGTTAAGCGAAAGCCTTTGCAGTGCTTGCAAAGCTTCTTGTCCTCTTTTGCTTCTGGTGCGACATACAGTTCACAACCAATGATAGGCTTAAAAGGTTTCTTCCCCTTCTGTCGTCTTTCGTTGTTGATACGAGAAACATAGTCGAAAAATTCCATCACCCCAAACATATTACCATTGTCTGTAATTGCCATGCCAGGCATCTTGTCTTTGATGGCAGCATCAACCAGTTCCCTTATGCTAGCGCACCCATCATTTATTGAATAATGGGTGTGCACATTCAGATGTACAAAACTTTGAGTTCTCATATTTGTTCAATTTTATTGTTAATCCCATAAATTGCGATAAAATTTACGGAACAAATCAAGCCCTTGCTCGATTCTTCGTTCCTCATCCTCTGTATATGAAGCTGCATATTTCAACAACTCAAAGGCATCTATCATCTTCTGGATGGCATTGTTACAAAGTATGGTAAGTGTTCCATACCTCTTCAACAGGGTAGTCATGTTGGTGACTATAGCTCTCCTTGTTGTTTGTTTTGTTATGTTTCGGTTTCATCTTACTCTTTGAAAGTTAAATGGTTGAATAATGATTACTTTCTCGACAAGAGCAATGTCATAGTCATGAATATCTACCATAGTTCTACCTGTTTATTATGAGGATAAAGACTGAATGTATTCTATTTTCCTTTCATTATTTGTGTAAGTAATAAACTCTAGTAGGTCTTCTGTTGAGCGTTTGTAAAAAGCATCACGATGTAGAAAGGAAATATGTACATCCTCAAAATTATAATCAGAATAGGATTCACCCATGTCTTCAAGACGAGGCTTTATGTCATTTTTATGGCTATATTCCATTAATTTCCTTATTTGTGCAAATAGGATAACAGAAATGTTATTCTCTTTTGCCATTTCTTTGAATCCATTTATTATATGTAGCATCTCCTCTTGTCTCGTTTTCGCTAGGCAAGGAGGGGACATAAGTTGTATATCATCAACAATAATATAGTTATATTTGCCTCTTCCTAACAATTGACACATATAACTTATTGTAGATGCTGGTGTGTCATCTATCGCAAAAAGGGATTTCATATCATTTGAGTTGCAGCCAAATCGTTGAAGTCCTTTCAAAACTTGATCTTTACTCATTTCAAGAGAAAAGAATAATACTCTTTGTTTTTGTCTAATGAGAGTTGCAGCCAAACACCAAGCAAAAACACTTTTCCCCATACGAGGGCGACCTGCGACTAACGAGACAACATCTTTCTTGAAGTTGGTATTGATGAAACTCAGAGGTAACAGGTTATCCCTCATTACTCCATATTCTGAATTTATATGATCCATATTCTATTAATTTTAAGATTTCATGGTGCAAAATAAACAAAGACCCCCGCCAACTGGTGGCAGAGGTCTGAAGGAAAAAGATATTATTTGAAGAAATCTATAACTTCAGAATTACTTCTTTTAGTTCTTTTATTTCTTTGCAAATACCTTCTATAATCTCGTTGTCATTATTGCCAAATTGAGAAAACACTTTTTTCCCAATCCAAGCATTCACAGAAATGTTGTAATTACGTCCATTCAGAATTTCCTTTAATTTAAGGACTTCTTTATCTTGGTTTTTGTCATAACCCTTATTATCATAGTCAATGTGTCTTATTGCTATATAACCTTTCTGTTTATCTGTTATCGTTATTCCATATTGACTATTCAACTTATACCTATGGTTCTTTTCTTCATAGGCCTCAAGATTGCATTCTGATATAACTTTTTCTACGAGAATCCTCACATCCGATATCTTTATTTGCCTCTTTTTATTGTGGATCCTCTCTTCATATTTCTTGATCTGTTCAGTACACTCTTTGCATATTGATTCAATATCTATATCCTTATAGTTTGTGATACTAAAAAGGAATGGGATAATGGAAGCAACAAGATTCAGCTCTTCTCTTGTTTTATATGCTGGGTGTGGGATACCAATACATAGTTTTCCATTAAGAACACCTACATAAATATTACCACAAACTTTCTTGTATTCGAACTGGATATTTTCTGACGTTCTTGACAAATTTAAAAGTCTTTCAAAGCATTTCTTTCCACTAAGGAATATCAAATGCTTTGCAGCAGTTATATTTATTAAATTAAGTGTATATGGGATTGTCTCTACTAATAAGGAATCGCTTATTTCATCTGCTTTTGGGGTACTGAAAAATGATGCGTTCGTAACAATAATTTTACTATCATCTTCTATTATTGCATTCAATTTAGTCTGTGACAAGCATCTTTTCAAGCCATTCCAATATCTCCATTTTCTATGATTCTCCCATGAGGATGGTTTACCTTCTTCCCTACAGTAATTCCCTTTAAGCAAATGATTTTCGTCTTGATTATTATGGTACAAGTATGACCAGTTTTTATTTTCACATTGCTCCTTGTAAGTACCTCCACTACCCGGATTAATTCCAACAATCATCAATTCCGGTTCTTCTGAAATCAGAGAAAGATCAGATTGGGTATAATATGCTAGATTTACCTCCTTACGACTCGCAATTTCATGATACTCTCTGACGGTTTTTTCTGCCCATTTTACAATTTCTTCTTGAACGTTCATAACATTGTCGGGATTATAATTAGAATACATCTGTTTGGTAGATTTGTTTCACAGTTATCTCATCTTTATCTAACTGGTATAGGCCAGAAGGCAAATCATCTTGGATTACCTCTCGCTCATAATAATCCATATCCTCATCCACTAAGACTTTTTTATAATAATTCTGCTCGTCTTGTTCAATTCTACCAGTAAAACATTGGGGAATCTCAAAAGACTCGCCATCATTTACTTCTATTTGATAAGCTTTTAGGCCTTGTTGTTCAAGAAGTTCTCTCGTATTACTATCATCATAATAGTCAAGACCATAATCTTCGCAAATACTTTCAATGGTTGGCATCATTAATACAAACATAACAATAAAAATTAAAAGTTAAACATTTTACAATATTTCTCTTGCTATCCACGCACTAGCTTCTGCATCTGGGAGGTCGTTATTCATTCCTCTGATACATAATAATGTTCCGTATTCTGAACACCGTCAAAATCACGGAAGATTATCTTCATGTATCATACTCCTTTTGTAATATGCTGTCTATTATAGGATATATTTCAGTTTCATCCTCATAGGGATGGATGTTATAGAAACTATTTCCAGCCAGCATTGCGACAAGGTATCTGGAAACGCTCAGCATATGCCAGTTCATAACCAACTCCCAGAGACGGACAAGTACATTCTGCTATCAGTACATCACTTTCACGTAGCCAAGTAGTATCTTGGTTGTATATCTCTGTTACAGTTTGCCCCTCTTCTGACAAATTGAGGTTGCCGACATGTTCTGTAAGCACAACGTCAGACTTCTGAATGTATTTAATCAGTCGTTCATATAGGTTGGCATCAACGCGCCCACCTCGGATTGAACCAGCAAAATATACTTTCATAATGATATAATGGTATTTAAGTCTTTCTCGTGAAAGTGTGTCAACATACTATCGGGTCAGGACAGAACTCTCTACGCTTGCATTTCTTGCAATGTTTTCCTATCCATACATCATCAAACTGGTTCATGGCCTGTTCTACGATCTCTGGTTCGTCAGTCAATATTCCAGCCTCAAAGTTACGAGTTGTTTCTGCTTTCATTCCTATTCCCGCACCTGTGAGATTGGCACTACCTATATATACCTCTTGGCTGTCGAAGACGAGTATCTTGAAATGAACGCGCGGACAGAGCACCCTCTCCAGACGGTCGAACAGCACAGGGTATTTGTCGAAGTCCTCGCGGAAATTAGGGCCAGGCTCTTTTGCATGAATGAGTCTCACATCCACGCCACGCCTGATGAGTTGGGCAATGAGAGCCAGAAACGGCTTTTTCTCTTTGCCCACCTCGATATAAACGTCTTTTATGTCAGCCGTTCCAATCCAAAGAGTGTGCTTCACGGATTGTACCCGTGAAAGCACCTCTTTGTAGTGGGAAGAGTTTGAGATGTATGTAATCATAATGACATAAGTGATTATGTACAAGAGACTATACTTTCAGTTAGATCTTTAAATCTGTTTTTTGCTTCCAGCGGATTTTCAATTATTGGATAACTCCATTTCCCATCGATAAAACTAAAGCCCAATTTTTCTAATGTTTCTGTTTTTACAGATGGTTTTGCAGGCATCCTATCTATCCAGGCAATAATCTGATAACCATTATCCAAGATATTCATATCAAGAACGATATTATACACATGGCATTCAGAAAAGAAAACGGATATCATACCGTCAGACCAGACCCAAAAGCCATTCCACTTATTCATGTCAACCATATCTTTTTCAAACATCTGACCTCTATGAAAAAGAAGAAAGTTTGCACTGGCCTTTGTTTTTGCCATCAATTCAATAACTCCCTGAACGTGAATACGTATTTTATGGTCTCTGGAAAAATCAAGAAACGCTTCATTGTGTACTAAAGGATAATAGGGTGACTCCACATCTGAAAAGTTATTTATTATGTCATCAAGGCTATCGCAATTAATAAAATCAACGATTTGATCACCTTGACTCTCAAATAGTTCACGCCATTCTGTACCTGAACATAAGGTCAGATTCGCAGTACCTGTAGACATTGGATATCCACTTATACCGAAAGCCAATAGCGCCCGACGTAGCTTATTACAGCTTTCAGGTTCAATCCATAAGTCTTTTATCCTATTGTAATAATAATCCAACTTATTTATTGAAGAAGCACTCCAATTAACCAAAGTAGAAATCCTTCCCTCATAAATTTTAAAGCTTTCTGCATTAGCAAACAATTTCTCAATATGAAGACGCTTTGACTCATCAAATTTGAAATTATTGAGGAAAGACAATTTGTTTTTCTCTTCATCAACCTCAAAAGAATCAACTTCTAGTAACGATAAGACGTCCTTTGATGGCAATTTTTTTACTAACTGACACGACCGATATGCAGGCACTCTAATCGCTTCATTTTGAGATGAACGAGTAACAGGCCTGTATCTTGCCATATTATAAAAGAGATGATATATTCTCTGAATATCTACATCTGTTGCATCATTATTGTTCTTACAATAGAGCATCGTAGGAAGAATCGAATAGAGATCCTTCTGTGTATAATGTGTCTGATTGTCCGGATAAATAAGATTCGGAATCGATAAACAACTATAATCTAGTTCATAAAGTCTTTTATATGCACAGAACCAATCCCATATGCATTTCATTTTAATTGTAATTGGGAACTTGTCATCACTGATGTCTATTGTATGATGCCAATCAGCTTCAGAAACACTCTCCAAGACCCTAACACAATGAAGAAAAGCAAGCATACCCTCTGTTGAGGTGTCTATATCATTGAGTCTTCTATGTTTCCAAAACCAGGTTTCCATTTCCTCCCAATCCTCTGCCGTATCATGTACGGTTTCAACTCCATTGGTATCAAAAACTTTTCGCACATAGTCTGGATTTTCCAGAATAATGAGCGGCTTTAGATTTTGATTAGCAGACAATGGTTCACCTGTGGTGTTTATAACAACAAAGGTCTCTTCGCCATTTTGCCTATTATTCATATTATAAAATAGGAACTTTATATGCTCTTGTAAAAAATCGCCCAATGCCTCCAATGCATCTATACCCTTCAGACGATTTATTATTGTTTCAAGAGCTCTTAATATACTAAGAATCGTAGGATCTTGATTATATGAGTTCAAAAACCAATACTGAGTCTTTATATCGTTATATAAGACTCTGGAATCAAGGAAATAGTGTGTACATAAATCACTAAGGAAATATATAGAACTCTCTCGGATTCCATAGAGCAAATGAGGTTCTTTGTCGTCTTCGTTTAATTCAAAATTAGAGATTAGCAATTCTCTATATCTATTGTTCACATTTCTATTGATAACTCCCATTATAAGAAATAGGGTCGTCAAGCGTTGTTGGCCATCACATAACTGTAGATGATAAGGCTTAAGTTCGTCGTAATAGCCATATATCAATCCCATAGTAATATCCTTATCGGGGGTTTGTTTGAATAGGCCAAGAACACTGTCAAGGAAAGAATCTACCAGAGATTCTTCACTATCTTTAGAGTATGGATTCCCCCAACAATAGTCTCTCTGTAAATCTGGGATAATAATTTTGTCATTTTCTCCTGAGAAGATTTCTTTCAAGGAGTATGTATTGCCACTAATTAATTTATTCATTGTTCTTCTCATTTAGTTCTGGATATTCTTCATTAAAACACTTTAGTTCTTCATATTTTCTACGAGGGACCTGTTCTTTATTCCAAGCACTTCCTGTACATTCATCTTCCCAACTTACATCGGAAAAAATCATGGTAGTGTGAATCAGATGACGGCTTTCAAAAGCATCATCGTCTAAATCCCTAAAGAAGTAGTTGTTCTTTTGTCTAAAATCAGCATCGTTAAATTTCGAGTTGTCTCTTCTATACAATAATACTAAGTTGCCAATAGAATGTTCAAAACCATGATATACATGTTTGTCATAAGGACATGTCCATTCCATTTCTTCACGCCACAATTTGATATCATCAAGATGCTTTTTGTCCAATTCCTTATCATTCCATCCTAGAGCTTTTCCCTCATCATTTCTATGCCCAATTTTTGATTTGGGATATATATGTTCAAGGGAACGATCTCTTTCTATATTGAAATTAAATTTGCGTCCTTTTTGCTTCTGAAGTTGATTATCTTGTTTTATGTTTTGACGAAGTAGCCATCTATATGCGACCTCATAATCCTGCACAAATAACAAGTCGCTTTCCAGTGCAGTAAGAAAACTCCTTCGAACATCATTATACTTTTCTATGTTATTAGCAACAATATCCTCATGATTAACCCCAATAATGGTCCAATCATAATATCGTTTAAGTTCCATTTCTGTTTTTGTATGAGTCTCTTCGTTTTGATTACTTAAGGCAAAAAACCATCTCAGGAAAGCAAACCTTGACTCCATACGATCTCGGATGTATAGAATAACTCCAAAATAATTATATGATTTTGGATCGTTATATACATCTTCTATACGCTTTTGAAGAAGTCTCATTTTTTTAAAGACGGCTTTGGCTTGTTTTATGCCTTGCTCGTTAAGCATTTCTTCTCGAAATTCCTTAAAAGAGACTTTGGAATTATTGGCTATTAATGGTAAAAGCCAACCAAGTTGTCTTCCATCAGTTCTGAAGAATTTAACTACACTTTCATCATTCCACCAATGTAACCAGTAATCCCATTCACGAGCCAAGCGACTTCTCATATCAAGATGCTCTGCTTCTTCGATTCTAGCATCTTTACGAGAGGCACATCTAAGCAATTCTGCTTTTATCAACTCCTCATTGGTCATTTTTGCTTTATTACCATTCATCATGGTAAATACTATTTTTGCCTGTTCTTCTGGAATAATAACGAACAAAAACTTTACACTATTAAGGATAAATTCCAAGAATTCTTTTTTGTTATAGTCTTTTAGCTCTCTTGTAAATATCCGAAGCGTCCTCTTGAAAAAGAAAATGTCTTGAAATTCTTCTTCTTCATTCCGATCAACAGATGTAATATCAATACTATTGAGATACTCATTAGACTTTTTTCTTATTTGGTAAGAAATCCCCAAATATTCCTTGTATTCAAGGAACTTTAGCAAAAGATAAAAAAAGGTCGTACGTTGTTGGCCATCAACAATATTGATGTTATACGAATTCGCAGTTCCATGAACGGTAATACCTTGTAAGAATACATCATTATTCTTTACAGAAGAACTCTCTTTTGCATAAGAAAATGCATCTTTTAGGGTCCTGATTAGAAAAGTAACAGAATCAATGTCATCATCTTTCTTTTTCTGTCCCCAAACGTAACCTCGTTGATAATCAGGTATGACAAAACGTCCTTCGTTATGAAGGAGTCTCAAGTATTCTCCGAGTCTAATTGTTGTGCTATTAATCTCTTTTTTTATTCTTTCGGATAGCGGTGGTATTTTTTCCATATAATTACTTAATGATTATGTTTATAATTTTTTCCTATAATCTTTGTTGAAGATCGTAGTGATGATAAATACTGATTATTAAACATTCAAAAAAGCTTCTTTATGTTTCATCAGTTTATCAACCACACCTACGACACACTTGCAGATTTGTTCTTCTGGTACTTGCAAACTGTAGTAATTTGCATCAGATTTGAACTCAGGCAAAATAGAATTTATAAGTTCGCGGATTAAGAGTTGGCTTTGGCTTGCGTTGAAATAGAATTGAACCTTGACATCAAGGAATTGCATGATAATGGTAAAATTAGCTAATCCGAGCGTAAATGAAAGATTACCATTGCTGTCCAATTCCATATTATAGCCTGCACCCTTCAATGATTGAAGAATGTCTTTACAAATACTATTGTTTTGCTCTGTTCGGATCTCATCTTCAAGTGATGAGATGTCTGAAACATAACCTTGAAGTTCCTCAATGAGTTCTTCTATGTCATTACCTTTTTCTTCAAGAAGTTCTAGTTTGTCTTTATAAGACAAATCTTTGATTTCTTCTCTTATTTTATCAACATCAAAATCTATCATAACAAATCATTTTTAATCCAACTTCTCGAATTCAAAATCATTTGCCGAACAGCACGCTTTCTTGTAGTCAAAACCATAGATGCGCATATACTGCTCTTTAACTTCTTCTGCTCCATTGTAGAATGGAGTATTGGTATGTGATTTGGTTGTCACAATAATTGACATTTCTGGTGTCAATACAAGTATTTGTTCACTTGATTCATTTAGGTGTAAGATATAATTCTCTACTCATAATAATGTGTTTTTAAGTTATTAGGAATTGTTTTTATCGTGTGCAAATATAGTGAATTAATTGCGAACTTGCAAACTTTAGATCCATTTTCTGTTTTTTTATGCCAAACTTTGTTTACTCATTTCTCTGATTTATCAGATTTACTACCACTTTTACCATCACATCTTTTTCCTCTGTCTTGCTTTCTGCAATCATCAAGGTAAGAGCAACGAGGGTACTATCTGTAAGACGTTTAGAACCATCCTCACGATAGAGTATTCCGTTATTATTGAGAAACCAGAGAAACAGCGTTGCGGCTATACGCTTGTTTCCATCGCTAAATGAATGGTTTTTGGTTACAAGATACAAGAGCATAGCAGCTTTCTCCTCTACACTTGGATACAGTTCTTCTGCTCCAAAGGTTTGATATATCTGTCCGATGCTGCTTTTGAAAGAATCGTCCTTCTCATTGCCAAAGAGAGAACTACTTCCGAATTTCTCACGTAATCCCTTGATTGCCTCCATCGCATTCTCATAAGTTGCATGAAAAGGTTCTTCTTTCGTGGTTTTCTCTATGGTCAGTCGCTCGTAGTCGTAATTGTCGAGGGTATCAAGGGCATAGGTGTAATCGGTAACTACATCAAAGAGAGCATTGGTTTCATCGGTAGAAATCAATGACTGTTTTTGAATAGTGCGCCCAAGCACACCTACCAATTGGCGAAGCTCTCCTATTTGTTCCTTACGGATACGATCATTGACAGCATAGCCTTTTACTAAGTATTCCTTTAATACTTTACGTGCCCATATACGAAAGGCTGTACCTCGTTTGCTCTTCACGCGATAGCCTACGGAGATGATAACGTCAAGATTGTAGAGCATTAACTCTTGTGTTTGAGTCTTTCCTTCTATAGCACCATGCTGAGTGGTATGTGCAATTTTTACACTTACCTCTTCTCTTTCAAGTTCTTTTTCCTTAAATACGTTATTGATATGGCGTGTAATGACAGTCCTGTCCTTCTGGAACAATTCAGCCATCTGAGCCTGAGTTAGCCATACAGTCTCGTTCTCAAGATGGACATCAATCTGCGTCTGTCCGTCTTCCGTTTGATATATTACAACCTGATCCTGTTTCATATTTTATGTAGTTTTTATAGTATCTCCCTCGCTATCCATGCACAGGCTTCGGCATCGGCAAGGGCGTTGTGGTGGTTCTCAAGACAGTAACCGCATTCGGCGGCTACGGTATGCAACTGGTGGTTGGGAAGATAGCGGAAAGCACGTCGTGAGGCGCATAGCGTGTCGTAGAACTCGTAATCGGGATAGTCCATACGATAGACACGGAAGATGGCTTTCAGACAGCCTTCGTCAAATGGTTTGTTATGAGCCACAAGGGGCAGGCCTTCTATCAATGGCTCTATCTGCGCCCATACCTTCGGGAATACGGGGGCATCGTCGGTGTCTTCTCTACATAAGCCATGTACTTGTGAGCACCAGTAGTTGTAATAGTTGGGCTCTGGCTGGATGAGCGAGTAGAAAGAATCTACTATCTCGCCATTCCTTACTATAACTACGCCTACT
>OMXX01000152.1 GCA_900315105.1 uncultured Prevotellaceae bacterium
TTAAACAACAGGCCAAGAAAGAAAAACGGATTTCGCAAGCCCAAAGACATGATTAAAGAAAAAATAGCGTAACTTTGCACTTGCTTCTGGAATCCGCCCAAGGCACAAAAACTCTTAATAATCTAAAAAAACACATTCATAAATGTCATTTCTGAATGAAAGTTCTTTTGTTGTCGATTATTTTGTGTATCTTTGCGTTCAAATTAAAGATATTTATAAATGAAAGATTTGAATCGCATCAAAGTTGTACTCGTCGAAAAGAAACGGACAGCGAAGTGGCTTGCAGAGGAACTTGGTAAAAATCCGGCTACAGTCAGCAAATGGTGCACTAACGTATCACAACCTGACCTATACACATTAGACAAGATTGCAACACTGCTTGATATTGACAAGCGAGAACTCATAACAGGTAAAGATTAAAGCTATGACAGATATTGTACAGATTCAAGAATCAGTGTATGATGCAATTCTGCGACAGGCTGTCGCAGTTATTGACAGGACAAGAGCAATGGTGGCAACAACGGTGTGTTCCGCCATCGGAACCGCTCATTGGGAAATAGGAAAATTACTTCACGACAGGAAGATTGAAAGTAAGCATGGAAGCGGTGTGGTAAATCGTTTGTCCTTTGACTTGAAGCAACGTTATCCACAGATGGGAGTTTCTCCAAGAAACCTGTGGGACATGAAGAAGTTTTATGAACGGTTCTGTGGAAGCGATCCAAAACTGCGACAAGCTGTCGCAGTTTTACCATGGGGACATACTCTGACCTTGATGCGCAAGTTTGGAAACGATGATAATACCATATTGTATTACGCACAGGAGATTACTTCAAAAGGGTGGAATCGTGAACTTCTTTCCAGTGCCATCTCTTTGCAGATGCACAAGAGAAAGAATGAGCCATCGGACAACAACTTCGAGCAGACACTACCTGCCACTCAGGCAATGTTTGCCAATGAAGTGTTCCGAAGCGGTTATAATCTGGGATTCCTTGGGGTTAAAGACCCCATCTTGGAAACGGAACTTGAAGCCCGACTGGTAGAGAAGGTAAAGCAATTCCTTTTGGAACTTGGCAAAGGCTTCACTTATATTGGCAATCAGCACGTACTTGAATATAATGGAAAACGGAGTAAGGTCGATATGCTTTTTTTCCACCGTGCCCTGCATTGCCTTGTTGCCATTGATTTGAAAATTGGCGAATTTAGACCGGAATATGCTGGCAAGATGAACTACTACCTGTCATTACTTGACCGGTTGGAACGTAGGGAAGACGAGAATCGTTCTATTGGCATCATATTATGTGCTGAAAAAAGATCGCGTAGAAGTCGAATTGGCATTGGAAGAGATGGGCAAACCCATAGGTGTGGCAGACTATCAGTTGATTGTTCCACAGGAAGAATTGAAGAAAGTCGTAGCTGAAGAGGTGGAGGCATTTGGTAAAGATCTTCCACTTCGTGCTGAAACTGAGGAGGATTCCTGCCTAAGATGATGATGACACAACAAGAAAACAGTATAATACAAACATTGAAAAACAAGATATGCAGGTACAGCCAAAGAAAGTGTATTATAGAGGAAAGGCATTAGTGGTTGGTAACGACCATTACGACCAAGTTAAGCCTGATTTAGACAATGCAGTTAATGATGCAAGAGGCATTTATGAAGCATTTAAAGATTTGGGCTTTATGATGATGCCAGAAGCATACAATATAGACACGGATAGATTCGATGAACTTTTTGATAATTTCAAGTCAGAACTCGGACACTATGAGGTAGGCGTTTTATACTTCTCTGGACATGGCGTAGAGATAGACGGGAAAAATTATCTAATCATGCGCAACACCCCGATAGGAGAACTTGCGAAAACCACAATACGATATTCCATTGACCTACAGGAATGTATAAGAGAATTGCATGAAACCAAATGCAAAATGATAATCGTCATTATTGATGCATGTAGGAATAATCCTTTTGAAGGAAAAGAAAGAGGTTGGGGCTCTGTTAATTTAGCACCCCTATTTGCACCTAAAGGTACATTGATAGCCTATTCCACTTCTCCTGGTGAAAAAGCAGATGATTTTGGAATGGACGGTCATAGTGTATATACGGGCGCTTTACTAAAGCACCTAAAAGAAGAAGGACTAGAGATAGAAACTTTCTTTAAGAAAGTACGCTCTACTGTAGATGCAATGACTGGCGGCAAGAAAACAAGTTGGGAACATACTTCGTTAATTGGTTCCTTCTCTTTTAATAGCGGAAAAATGGTACATGTTGATGATGTTGGCTATGATAGCATGGTGCTGAGAGATGCACAATATACCATGACAGATAATGTTATAGCACCCATTATCAAAAAACTTAAATCATATAACTGGTACGAACAAAATGATGGTGTAGCACTATTCAAAAGGATTACCCCCAATAAATTGAATAAGAATCAACTATTTATTATAGGAAGAAACTTGCTACAAGCAGCTGTAGGAGGTTCGCATGGTGCCAGAGATGCCATTACAGATAGCAATCTGTTAGAGGAATACAGTATTGAAGGCAAGAATCATCTTTTGAACGGAATTCTTTTTGAAATTTATTTTAATAAAGATGGGCAATTCCGCTATAAGAACTTTAAGATTACTTTTCTTAATGAACTGTTACAGCATGCAAATATTGAATCATTGAAAAGTTCATTTGCTTTCATACATGAATTGTTACAAGGTTTTTCACCATTCCTTATTTTTGTTCCAAGCCCAGAACCGACAAAGGTTTCTATAAACGTGAAATTGAACAAGGAAATGGTAGATCCAATATGGACTGACCCGATGGAAATGTCTGTAGTAAAGAGCATATCATTTGATGGCCATAACTTATTAGCAACAGATGATGATAGTAACGTATTCCCCTTTACAAAAGAACAGGACATTCGAGAAGAAGCCTTAGAAAGCATGTTATGTGAGGGTTATGGGATCCCATCTACATATCTAAATCTTATATATAATGAGGAACCTGTAAAGAAGGTTATGTGGTTAGACCGAAAATTCAAACGTAATTTTAGGAATGATACAGAAACCGCAGAACTAGCAATGGCCGAATCTGCTGCAGAATGAGAATAAAGGAATGAATACTATTAAGATTATTGGTATTATAAAAAATTTATGTATCTAAGTAAGATCTATATAAAGAACTTTCGGGGAATAAAAGAACTACTAGTGGAATTCGATAAGAATTTGAACGTAATTATCGGAGCCAATGGGCAGTTAAAGACTTCTTTGATAGATGCTATTCGTCTGTTCTATGCATGGGGTGAACCGAATCGTGACATTGAGATTACTAAAGAGGACTTCTATGTAGAAGTAACAAGTAATGTAGATGGCTCAACAACGGTAACACCCTCAGCAAAGATAGATATATGCTATCTGTTTGAGGGACTGTCAGCACAGCAAGAAGGGGCATTCTATCAGTATTTGGACCGAAAGGATGATGGTACTATGGTTGCCAGGGTTCATCTGTGTTTTGAGATGAAGGAAAAGGGAAGAATCGTTTCTTCTTATATCACGGGCAATGAAGATAATGGTCTTCGTGCAGACTGGGATACATTTCATTACTTCCATCCTTATTATCTTGGCGCATTGCGTGACAGTACGCGAGACTTGATGAGTACCCGCAACAACCTGCTTGGTAGAGTGATTAAAAGAAAAATAGATAGGGCAGGTTCTGAGGATGATGTGAAGAGTATTGTAGATAGAGCTAATGACCAACTACTACAGAGACAAGAAGTCAGAGAAACTCAGACGGGTATCAACGACAATCTGGTTCAAATAAGCAGGACAGTCCTTAAAGATGTAGAGCTGCATATAGAGCAGAACAGGATTGAATATATCGTGAACATTATTAAGCCCTTTCTACCTTATGCCGCTGCAGACAAGCAAGGGTTTTTGCTAACACAGAATAGCCTAGGATTTAACAACTTGATATACATAGCATCGGTTCTCAGTGACATCAAGGAATGTCATGTAGATGATGCTGTCAGTATTTATGCCCTTTTGATAGAGGAACCTGAAGCTCACCTTCATCCTCAGCTACAGGTGAATCTATACAATTTTTTGAAGAATGCTGATGACAGCGAGAATAGTCAGACGTTTATAACTACACATTCGCCTACACTGACCTCAAAGATACCTTTGGAGAACCTGATTTTGCTGAAGGATAATGCCGCTTATCATGTTGGTGATTGTTTTGTGAACCGTCATACGGAAAATATAGTTCGAGATGTATCAAACCATAACAGGAAGCTGACGGAAGACGAGGTGAAGTCATACCGTAAAATGATTACACGGTATTTTGACGTGACTCGTTCACAGTTGTTGTTCTCTAATGGATGTTTGTTTATTGAAGGTATTTCAGAATGTCAGTTGATGGAGACCTTCTCTAAATTGACGAGTAAGTCTCTCATAGACAACCAGATAGAGATTGTAGATACGGACGGAACGGCTTTTTATCAGTTCTTGATGTTGTTTAACTCGTCGAATGATAAAGTAAGACTTCCGATGAGGGCCGCATTTATCACAGACGAGGATCAATTTACCAGCTCTAAGGATAAGGAGTATAATCTGGATGCACTTTGTGCTAATGATTATGCTCAATTGGCTGTACTGAGAAACAGTATCAACGCTGGGAGTATGAATGGCCGGGTGAACAATATGAATGCGATGGCTAATGGTCGGGCAGAAATAAAGATTTGTTCGGGTGTGAAGACATTGGAGTATCAGATTTGCAAGGCTAATGTTTTTGCAGGGCAGGAGGCAACCAAAGGAACATGGCTGTATGAGCTTATAAGGAGTGAAAATGCAGACGGTATCAGAAAAGTGGAAGCATATATCAACGGTCTTGGAGAACACGACTTGAATGATGAAGAACAACAGAATGTAGCCCTGCTTCTATGGAAATGTCTACCGGGAAAGGCAGAATTTGCACAAATGTTGAATACCTTCTTGCGGGATAAGATTGATGCTGGGGCTGATGTTAAGTTCACAGTTCCTTCATATATACAAACTGCTATCAACCATCTGGTTCCATAAGTATGGAATATGAAGTCACACCACAAAGACAAGCATATCTTGATGCCCGTGGATACACCATTTTGACTGCATGTCCTGGTAGTGGTAAAACAACAAGCATCGTCAAGAAGCTTCTGGCTGTGTCTCGTTTTTGTCGTGAACAATATGGGGCACATACCGGATTTGCCTGTTTGTCTTTTACCAACAAGGCATGTGCTGAATTAAAGCAGAAGTACAGGGTGATGCATGATGAGCGGTTGACCTTCCCGAACGAGGTGTTGACCATTGACAGCTTTATCATGCAATATGTAGTGCTGCCTTTCTGGTATCTGTGCGATGTCTGCAAGAAGAAACCTATCATTGTTAATGAGGTAGAAGTATTGGAGAGGATTCATTTCAACAATGTTCTGGTGAAAGGGACTTGGAAGACGTTTGTTGCACCTCAACTTAGACAATACTCGGACATAGTACACAGAAAAACGCCTGCAAAAGTTTCTCGCAGTAAGAACGGATTCTTTTGGAATCACAACGTAGTAACAAATGATAGAGAGGCTGCCTATTGTGAAACTGCCTTTACGTATAGGTTGGGAAAAGGGTTTATCACCAGCAGTGATGCTTTGTGGATGGCTTGCAATATTTTGGAACATCATCAGAATATCGCAAAAGCACTTGTTACAAGATTTCCATACATTATTGTTGATGAGGCGCAAGACAATTCAGAATTGCATTTTGAGTTCTTCAAACTGCTGAAAGCGGCAGGTCTGAGAAACCTGGAGTTCGTGGGTGATATTTGCCAGTCAATCTATGGCTTCAATAGTGCCAAGCCAGAGTTACTACAGGCTTTGATGGCAGAAGAAGGCTGGAATGTACTGCCCATGTCGGAATGCAGGAGGTCGAACCAAAGGATTATCGACTTGTATAGCAAGCTGAAATCTAGTGATGTCCCTGCAATTACTTCACATGGCGTTGAGGATAAAGGTATTCCAATAATTGTTTACAAGTACGATGATGGCAATGTGAGGGATATAATTCAGGATTTCTATCAGGTTTGTGAGGCAAATGGGTTATCCAGCAGAATTATTCTAGCCCGAGGGGTGAATAAATGCAAGAAATTGGCAGGGGTGAAGGATGTAGAGTTTAGATACTGGAAGTCTGAAGAGCCTTATATGCTAATAGACGCGGTATTCGCTTTTGAGGCAGAAGACATGGATTATGCTTTCCGTAAAGTACGTATGGTGCTTTCAGGACTAATAGTTGGAGACAATCCAGAAGAAAGGCGAAAGTTTATCCATGAGATTGAACATGATATAGAATGGAATGCAAGGATATTTGGCTTTTTGAAACAGATACCTTCGTTCTCATTGAGCTTTAAAGAATGGGCTGAGCAGACATGCGTATTGCTTAAAGAGTATTGGGCTCTGGATAAAGAACCGGCTTTTGTCCCTTATCAGCGGCAGACGGGCTATCGGATGAGGGAAATGGCAGATGTGCCAGTTGAACGATTCCATCAGTCAAAGGATAAAGGAAGTGATTACCATAAGAGTATAGACACAATACATGCTGTGAAGGGTGCAACTTTGGATGCAGTACTGCTATTCCTGTCATCAGACAGTAGGGGACAGAACATTTCATTGAATGATTTTCCGCAGGATCCAATTAGTGTAATGAGTGAGGGGCAGAGAATGATTTATGTGGCTTGTTCTAGAGCTACGCAATTCTTAGCATTGGCAATACCTAAGTCTACATCCGATGAAGTTATTAGGAGAACTTTGGCTGGGGTGGATATAGATATACGTTGTATTAACCTACAAGGAGAATTAATGTTTACTGATTAAGTGTATAAACATCTCGGGCGGAAACTTGCAAAATATCGCAGTTTCCGCCCGAAATTAAATTACAGAACTGAGTTAAATTCTTATGGTTTTGTGATAATATCCCAAAGCTCATCTGACGTGACTATCAGAGATTGTGGCGAAGTGACGACTTGCACATTCTATCTTCACGCTTTCGGCTCGACGGTAGTCTTTTAGACTATCCTTGTCGTAGCCTTTCGTTTCAGCCACAAAGTAGATATGTTTGATGTCACTACCCTCATGGAATACCACAGCCCAGTCGGGATTATAGTGACCAACAGGGGTATTGATATAGAAGCCATTGGGCAACTTTGTATAGACAGCCACCTCGTTGCGGGATTCCAATTGATTAGCGAAGTCCATTTCTATGCCTTTTGAGTCAACCACTACAAGGTCGTAGAGAGATTTGTGCGACTCCATAGCGTTCACGCCCAAACGACCTTTCAGAGCCGATGCACTGAAAATGTCGCTATCAAACTCCTGATTGAGTTTGTGGTATTTCACATGCTCAATCACAGCGATAGCCTTACACTCATTTATGATGTTGCCAGCCTTGATAATAAACTCTTCAGGGTTGCTTTGGAACTGAAAGAATGTCCTCGGACTAATCTTCTGCAAGATGGTGACAATGGCACGGCGTGTTAAGCCAGTGTTCTCTACCAGTTTGCCGATAAGGTCATACTTCACCCGGCTGCCTATAAGCTCACGAACATTCTGCGTGTGCTTTCCGCTCACCTTCATTGCTTCGCCCTGTTGCAGCCTCTCCTTATTCTTAATCTCATCGCCCAGCGTACCCTCTACCACCTCAATGCGTATCTCCGAAACTACAAGATGGTGGTCAAGTGCAATAACAGCTTTCTCTATCAATTCGTCTGTCTTGAAGTCAACCGTGTAGTATGTCTGCTGGTTTATTTTCTTCCACATATCCTGGAACTGCTTTGAAGAGAATTTCTTCTGGTCAAAATGAGCCTCTTTAGTCAGACGGGCATTCTCTGGTTTGACTGCATCAGGATTAAATACAGCATCAAGACGTTTTTCAATATCGTTTCTGTATTCACTATATTCTCCAAAATCAAGAGCACCTTGCTTTTTGTTATCATGATACTGCTGTGTGAGTTGGCCTTGCTTGGTAACATAATTCTTCATGCGGAGCGTGAAAAGCAAGTCTTGTGCATCGTCGTCGTTGAGTTTCTTCTGTTCTCCTCTTGCGTTTGTTACAAGCAAACCCTCGAATAAAGATGGTGTTACCTTTATTGGGCGGTCACCAACAGCTTCAGCAATCT
>OMXX01000161.1 GCA_900315105.1 uncultured Prevotellaceae bacterium
CCGATACACTCCTGCAAAGTCTCAGGCACAGGACCGTCACCAACCACCACAACCTCCTTGGGCTTGAGCGTCTGCCCAATCACAGAGTCAAGGGCCACACGAAGAAAGGTCGCATCGTCGTTTTTATACACCGACATAGCGACAGATATAGCTTTATTACTCATAATGAAAGTCTTTATTACTTAGGCCTTGTCCATGAAGTGTCTATTTGCCAAACAAGAAACCCAAATGACATTAGATATCACCTTTGTTGTACCCATGCATATGAGAGCTGTCAGATCGATGGAGGGGCCGTGAGGAAACGCACGATGATGTAGGAGTTAGTTCATAAGAATCAAAGATTCATCTAATGAACCGTCACAGGCCACCGTCGTAATATATATTTTCCTGGCTTTAAATCGGAATGAATCGCACGAGCTGGTGCTCCAACAGCAACAGAACAGGGGGGTATGTTCTTTACAACTACTGCACCTGCACCAATTGTTGAATCATGTCCAACCACGACATCCTCCACCAAAGAGCAATGTGGACCAATATAGACGTTATCACCCACAAAAGCTGCACGGATTTCATTAGAGCCTATAGATAAAAACTGGCTTACATTGACATTATTGCCAATAACTGCAGTATGATTAATAATGATACCAAAAGGATGGCCGATAAAAAAGCCATAGCCTATCTTTGTAGAAGAGGGGATCATAATCCCATACTTAAAGGCATAATGACGTCTTCTGAATTTAGCAATTATCTTTAGCCATCCGTCAACTTGTGAAAGACGAAACCAAAATAAAAATTTAAGTGACGGCTCAAAAAATGTTTTAAAATACATCTCAAAAAGAGACAACTTCCTTGCATAGCATCTATAGAAATCACTCTGCATAAGCAAAATAGCATCTTTGTAATTTTCAGGAATCGGAACATAGCTATCTATTTCCTGTATGTGTTCATGCTTCATATCAATATTTCCTAATAAGAGCCTTAATAAAAGGATATATACGTAAAGATAACAGCAACGCCATAAAACGGTCCCGACTTCTGAAATAAGGATTTCTATGGAAGGGGTTATTTAATTGAGGATAAACTTCCTGCCACAGTTTTATATCAGAAACATTTCTCACAGCATAACGCATCCAATTCTTAATATAATATTCGTAACATTCTATCTCATAGTGAAATCGTTCTTGAAGAGAATTCGCTTGTAGAAACTTACGTACACATTCAAAATTTTCCTTCATTTCTTGTACGAAATCCAGGATCTTTTCTTTGGTTTCTAATTTATTTGTAATACTGTTTGGATTAAAATAATAATAGTATAATGATTGATTTAAGATAGAAGGTTTCGCTGAATAATAATATAATTGAATCACTACGCACATATCTTCCAAAACATTTTTTGTTGGGAAGAATAAAATCTGATCATACAGTGACCTCTTCACTAACTTATTCCAAACCCATGAAGAATATCTTTGGGTAAGGATATCGCCAACTATCCCCCCCGGAATTGGGTTAATATAAGTATCATTACTCTCAGCAAGAATAGTGTTGTCATTTGGTATATACCATCCGCAACTGACAATATCATCTCCCTCATCTAATGCTTTCTCATACATCAAACGATAAGCATCCTTATCAACCCAATCATCAGAATCACAATGAATAACGTAATCTCCTTGAGCCTTGGCTAATCCAGTCCGGCGAGCTGCCGGAAGACCTAAATTCTTCTCATGGTGACAAAAAGTAACTTGTTCTCTACGTTTAGGATAACGTTCAAGGACCTTATACAGCTCATTCATACTTTGGTCCTCAGAACAATCATCTACAAATATATACTGAATGTCATCCAAGGTTTGCTCAAAGAGCGACACGGCGCAACGCTCGATATAATTCTCCGTGTTATAAACAGGGATTATCACACTCACTTTTGGCATATCTACCCATTAATTTAGATGTTTGACAAGTAGATGGTAACGGGCAGGCAGTAAGCGGAAACGGCGAAGATTTTTCACTATTCTTTGCTTTTTAGTCAAAGGGCATTTTGAATGCACCAAAGGCGTATCCTTCCAAACAGTCAGTTTTTGGTACTTAAAAAACTCATCCTTATAAGGGAAATCGCACTCTATCTCCCAAGGTTTGTTTGCAGTAAAATGGAGGACGATCGGATCTGATAAAGTTTCTTTCCACTGTCCTTTGTAACGATTGACATCAATATATTTCTTCCTATAGTAAAACCCATTTTGACTATTATATTTCAATGGCAGAACAACCTTTGTATCAAGACAACAGACGTTCAGCACATCTTGGTCATGTTGTAAACAAACATGCTTATGAAGGAAAAAGTATTCGAGGAATACCTTTTTCAGATCATGTCTACGCCAGAAATCAAGATTAATGACAAGCATACCAGCATTAAAATATCCTTTGTCTGCTGAATAACCTAAGCGAGAATAACGTTCCTGAATGGCTTCACTTAGATCAGGAACAGCTGCTAAGGATTTCCCATCCAGCGAAATCTCCCATAGAGGAAGAAGCGAATGCCTGACAATAATATCACAATCCAAATAGATCACCCGTTGCACATCTATTGGCAGAACATCCTGAATTAATAATCTGTAGAATGTAGCCATCGTTAAATGAGAGCCACTATCTATAGAAAATTGAGGATAGTCTGCACGATTAAAACGGTAGAAGGAAAGTGCGGCTCCATAACCCTTCACTATGGCTTCTAAATTGTGCATATCACAAGACGAAACACTTTCATCTATAATGATATGGAAATGTAGGGGGACGGTTCGATTGTTCTCACAAACAGAGCATATCATCACACCACAAGGCATGATATAATTGCTATCGGTTGAAGCTAAAAAATCCATAAATTGAAATAAGAGAAATCATTAAACAGATGAATGCGATTACCCCACTATTGGGTTATTTCATGGGTTGTGAATACGAATTCCAGTTATTATTTCGTGCATCATAATTTTTTATTTTCTTTGTTTATATCCCTAAAGTAGACGATCACACCTATTGGAAAGAAAAGCCATACCCAGTATGGAGGTAATATTCTTTTCCCTTTGTAATTCCAAGTATACCTCCAATAACTGATTGCATCCAAAATATGACGTTTCAAGCCGTAGCGTTTATCCTTTGTTAAGGATGAATAATAGAGCATGGTACCTAATGGGGAATTCCTGTGGTGGCGGCGAATATTGTTCGAAAGGCCTTCGGGAAGATAATCGCAAATATAAATATTCGCATTGAAATAGCGAAGCTTATATTTCTTGGCGATCCTATTCCAAACGACAGCTTCGGTCAGAAATTTCTCCCCTTCAAATTCTGGAAATGGATATTTTCGAAGTATTTCTGTTTTAAACACTTCGGCCATATCTCCTTTGTAATGGAATTTCTCCCGAAAACTTACACTATCTGTATTCAAAATGTCGAAGTTTACGTCTCCACCTATTCTACGGCCGTCAGGATAGCTTCTGTTACCGGCGACCCCACAAAATGTATAATCTTCAGCGATCAGGCTTGAATGTTTGGCTACGAGTTGCAGGGAATTAGCTGGAAGGTAATCATCACTGTCCACGATGAAGAAAAAATCGCCGCGGGCCATCTGTACGCCTTTGTTGATGGCTCGATGTTTCCCTCCATTGGCTTGCTTGTAATAGCATATTTCGATTTTTTCCTCCTTTTGCCAGGATTTTACTTCTTCCTCTGTCATGTCTGTACTGCCATCATCTACAATCAGCCATTCAAAATCCCTGTAAGTCTGCTTCAGTAGGCTGTCATAAAGATTGGGCAGCATCTTAGCCCTATTATATGTCGGAGTGAATACCGTAATCATTTTGTTTTTTGTTCAATCAATTCGTTGTATACTTTTAGATATCCTTGAGTCATAGACTGTACTGAAAAATGTCTGGTCGTTTCCTCATAGAGTAGTTGAGTAGATTTTCTGTTTTTTAAAATTTTAGACATGTCTATATTCTTAAAGTCATCGAACAGAAATCCTCCCACCATGTCAACCATATCGTGGTGTGAAGGGATATTAGAGAGCACGGGCGTCAGCCCACAAGCCACTCCTTCACATACCGCTAAGCTCATCCCTTCACTCTTAGAATAACTGATATAGAAATCGGAAGCTTGAAGATAATCTCTCACATTGGACAATTGACCCGTAAAATGAATGTTGTCATGTCCCTCCGCCAACTCTCGACATGCTTGCAAACGGCTCCCCGCACCCAAAACATAAAGTACAACATTCAACGAAGACGGCAAACCTGCAAACCAAGACACCAGTTCTTCCATTCGCTTCTCTTTCTCTATTCTGCCTGATGAGACAAAAACACTTGCACCGTCGGGGATCCCCAGACTTTTTCGCAATTTTTCGCGCTCTTCTGGAGCCAAAGGCTTAAATAGAGAAGTATCAATACCGTTGTTGACATAAGACAGATGGGGCAATATTCCGCCGTAAGCTTCTGCCGTACTGTCCGACACTGCTACATTGGCATCGAATCTGCGCAGTGCTGAATAATAGCGTTTCAGCATATACCTTCCAACGAAAGGACCAAATACATTGAGAAAATCTTCTTTGGCTCTGTCGTGCAGTGTAGCCACCAATTTCACATTCTTCAAGCCACAACAAGCTATCGCTGCATGATAGCCATGACTATGAACAATATCAATGTTAAGCTCATTCACCACCTTTTGAATTTCCTTCCTGACCATCGAGGCCAGCAATTCACACTGCCCATAGGAATGATTCAAGGCTATCACCCTGATACCCTCTTTTTTGAAATCTGGAAGCTTGCTGCCAGCTCCTTCCTTACGCAATGTCAGCAAAACGACTTTTGTGCCAGAAAGCCGGCTTAACTCACGGCATAAACTATATATGACATTTACTGGCCCTCCCTTTCGTAAATGAGAGGTAACAAAAAGGATGTTCATCAGAACAATATATCAGAATAAGAAAAAATGCTGTGATAGGGAACCATTCTTCCTTCTGTACCCGGCGGGAAGGGGGCATCAAAGACGGCCATAGAGCGGAAAAAGAGAAACACGAAATAACAGACCAGCAAATAGTAGGTGGCTTTCTTCAGGCGAATATCTCGGAACAGGAAGATAAATGAAGGGCACAGAATAGCATAAGCGATTGCGTAATAATCCCTGAGCCTTTTGATTATTCCTATCTCGTTACCCACTATTAGGAATCCCAAATATATAGCAAACATATAGAGAAATGTGTCGTAATAAGGTACAACTTTTCTTGCCCTTTTCCTTACCATCAAAGCTAATATCAAGAATAGGGAATTCTCAAAATAATTTAATATATTCATTCCCTCTCCTCCTTCTTGGGCATCTTCAATATAGCTCCCTAATCGGTCATTAATCAAATCACTCGAATTGGCTACAGCACCAAATAGCGTTTTATAGGTGTAGGCGAGACTAATGGAGATAACCAATATGAGTAGTAGCCATATCCAAGAAAATTTAATTCTTCTGAGAAACCATACTGGTAAAAAGATCAAAGCACTTCCATGTAAGGTATACGCTACTAAGACGGAAGTAAAGAATACTGCATCTCTTCGATAAACTAAGAGTTGATAGAGCGCCCACCAACAAATAGCCATAGCCATATACTGTCTGATTCCCGACATGGCATATAGGGTGAAGATCTTGCCCAATATCATGATTAAGCCAAAAGCTGGCCATGGAGATATGCTAAAAAATTTGATAAAGCAATAGACACTCAAGAGAGTTATTAAAAAGGCGAATACCCAAAATGGCAAACCTGTTGTATGGACACATTTTTGCAAAGCGAAATAGCCGAAGTCACCTCCTACATCCGTATTGGTATTGTAGCCCATTTCGTATGTTAGGTAATCACCATGATGGTACCTAAGTCCTACAATGAATAGAAAAACTAACCAACTGATTATAAAAAAAGACTTTTCAAGGTTGGTTGAATCCTTGAAAAAAGAAGGGGAATAGCCATAAATTAGTATGGCTACGACAGCAATCAATGCCAAAACAAGATATGGAAGCATTTTATGCTATTTTTTAATGAGTCTATTCCTAAATTGGATGTATGATCCATACATCTTGGGTCCAATCAGTCTTACAAATGTTCTATATAGCTTGACATAGAAAGGAGCCCAAGTTGCAGCATAATGATGAATCGTGCGAGTATTTTTAGTGATCGTCAGCATATTAATATGCTCTAACGGATTAAAATATTCTTTTGGGTATATGTATATGTTCCTCACACGCTGAATCCCCTTAATTGGCTTTAGACCATAAGCAATCAGAAACTCAGTGGTATATTGTACAACAGTTTTGTAGATTCCATTTGCCGAACCACTATTCTCTTGTGAATAATTCAATTTTTCATATAGTTGAACCATCATTTTTGCTGTGTCATCGTATTTTTCCATAGCCATTCCCAAGCCTGGTGCAACTGACGGACAAACTGTTCCATCAGAATCCGTTTCACATCCCATAAAGGCCCCTTTTTCAATAATGTCATTCATTGGGCGGATTACCTCCACGTCTGTATCAAAGTAAACTCCTCCGTAGTGGTAGAGGATCCAGAAACGCGCATAGTCACTGACGAAAGCATACTTCTTAGCCGCATACGCCTCTGCCGTATAAGGAATCATGTTGACATCAAAGTTGTCTTCATTCCACTCCTTTATC
>OMXX01000141.1 GCA_900315105.1 uncultured Prevotellaceae bacterium
AAGACATTGAAAAGGTCAAATGGTCAAATGGTCAAACATTTTTTACACACACCCTTTTTCTTCCTCGGTTCAAGTCAATAATAATATATATAAATAAATTTATATATATTATTATTGAAGTAGAAGTGCGAAAAATATGGGGTGTCTTAAAAAAATGTTTGACCATTTGACCATTTGACCATACAATAAAATGAGTTGATGTTGTAAACTGCTGGTAATTAGTATATTAAACGGTTTTCTTGGGGACGGCCTCAAAAGAACAAAGGTACAACATTTTTTCGTTAATGCCGTTTCCCATTATTTTTTCAGGAAAATCATATATGTCTATCGTTGAATTGATAAAATTGGGCCCATAAACGTCACTGTCTTTATGTTAACGCCAGTTCGATGAATTGTTTTAGCTTGTTGAGCCTAGCGAAAAATTGTTTTGTCGGCTTGCGCCCTGAACGTCGAAGAGGTCGGCGGCCGAAGGGACTTGCACAGCTTGATGAGCCTTAGCGAATAAAGCCAAAGGGCAAAGTTTGCTCTTAGCCCAGGGCAACGCCCTGTGGTATTGGTTCAATAGATAGACTACGCCCTGAAAGGGCAAAAGCCCTAACATAAAGATGNCCTACAGGGCGAAATTGACAAACTTCAATGTACCTAGGGCGATGCCCTAGGCTATTAGCTTGTTAGCCTTGCAGGCTGTTTCAGCAATTTGGTCGAACTTACGTTTTGTTATAATAAAAATGCAAGAATATGACGAGCGTAAATGATAGCTTTTATTTGATATTTGTGATATTTGTCGTGGTCAAATGGTCAAATGGTCAAACATTTTTTAAAGACACCCACACTATATGAATTATTTGCTTAGGCTCATCAAGCTAAAGCAAGTGATAATTGAGAAACGAAAAAAAATGAGTCCCCGAAACGAGGACTCATCTCTTAATATGTATCTATGTTTATTTCTGTATTTTTACTTGCCACCGAAGAGCCAACACTGTTTGTTATATACGTAAGAACCATCGCCTGCGATTGCGCTAAGGCTTGGGTTTGATACGAGGGAGCTCTGACCGTAAGGCAACAGGTAAGGCCAACGGTTGAGACCGCTCTGGACATTATTCGGATTGGTAAGTGTGATATATTTCTCGCCCATAGCCATGCAGCGACGCAGGTCGTTGTATGTCTGTATATGACCATCGATAGCCATTGCGATATACTTTTGAACGAAAATCTTCTCCAATGTGGCATTTCCAAGTGATGCAGCATAGTCAGCACCTGTCTCTTCATCGCCAACCCAACTATTACTCTCAGTGATAGAAGACTGTACGGCTGCCTTGAATGAAGCTGTTGCGTCCTTGCCTGTACGTGCCTCTGCCTCAGCCTTGATGAAAAGAAGCTCATGGAGAGGAAGTACCTGAATAGGCTCGTTGTACATATAGTAATACTCAGAAACATTGAATGTCCAACTCTCGGAAGCATATTCTTCATCGCCCGGTGTAGCATAGAAGCCCGGTTCATAGCCATAGTAATCTTCGAAATCGCCGTTTGGAGCAGTTTCTGTGATATAGTGCTTGAGACGTGGGTCTTTTTCTCCCATAATGTCAACAACGGTCTTGGAAGGGGTTGTGTAGCCACGGCTGTCAAGGAATGCAGCCCATGGATTTACACTTATGCTACCGTCGAATTCTGTTACGTTGAAACCGTTAAAACCAAGTTCGAGGGCTTTCTCAGCAGCCTTGAGAGCTTCAGCAGCAGCATTTGAGTTGACAGCGGTCTGGTTGATGTAGAGACGTGCCTTTACTGCGTATGCGAGGGCTGTCCATTTCTTTGTGTTGCCTTTGAAGAGGATATCCTCAGAACCGAAGTTTGCCATTTCTTCCTCGGTAGCGGCATTCAGATTCTCGATAGCGCTGTCGATGGTCTTTGTGAGATCGGCATAGATGCTCTGCTGGGAGTCTGCCTTTGGCTGCATGTTCTTTGAAGCCTGAAGAGCCTCTGTGTAAGGGATATCGCCGTGAAGATCGGTAAGAATCTGGAAGTTGATAACCTTAAGCACCTGAGCTGCGCCGAGAACGTCGAGCTGTCCGCCACTGCTTGCTATGTTGTTCTCAACTTTATTAATCATCTCCTGAATGTTGAGGAGATTTGAATATGTTGAATTCCATACATTGTTGAATGTAGAAGGAGCAGCAAGCTCTCCTGGGTTACGCATCTCTGCCTTCATCATCTGGTTGTTGCCTGTACCAACCTGCTGTTCTGTAAGAGATGAGAGGTAGAAAGAATAATCGCCTGAACTTGTGCTGAATGCTGTTGCCATGATGGCATCAGTAATCTGAAGGTGTGCAGGGATAATATCTGATGCAGGGTACTGATAGTTCTTGTTTACCTCATCAAGTTGGTCCTCAGAACATGATGTCATGCCTAAAAGTGCGACAGACATCGCCATTGCTATATATTTTTTCATAAGATATTTTATAATTAGAAGACTGCCTTAGAATGTTATTTTGAGACCACCGCCGATGCTCTTTGTTGCAGGAACAGAGAAGCGCTCGAAGTAACCTGACATGTTACCGTTACCCTGTGATGACTCTGGATCGAAATTAGGCATCTTAGCCCAAACGAGGATGTTACGTGCAAAGCCGTATACAGAGGCATTTATACCGAGGAACTTAGGAAGGTTGTAGGTAAGGGTAAGGTCACGGAGCTTGAAGAAGCTTGTGTCGTAGATACCAGCCTCTGTAATGTCGTAGTAAGCTGCATAGTATTTCTGCTTGCTAACCTCGATGGTGTTCTTCTGACCGGTTATCATGTCAATGCCTTCTGCAACCATCTTACCCTCATGGTAAGGGAGAGATTCCTCTGTTGCGCCGAAGTAGTTCATTACGAGGTTTGTACCATGGTACATCTTTCCGCCTTTCTGCCAGCTCCATGTGGTGTCGAGAGAGAGACGCTTCCAACGTACAGAGAAGTTAAGACCCATATTCCAGTCAGGAGAACAGTTGCCAAGGTTCTTACTGTCGGAAGTTGCCTGTGGCAGACCGTTGAAGAGCAGTAACTCGCCATCTTCGGTGCGCTGGAATGCGTAACCGTAGATGTTAGGATATGTGCATCCTGCCTGAGCGCGTATCTGTGGCTCTACGAATCCGCCGAGCATGATTGACTCAACGCCCTCTGCGAGTTCTACAACCTCATTCTCAACAGTTGTCCAGTTGACACCGAGGTTTACGTCCCAGTCCTTTGTCTGAACAAGGGCAGCGTTGAGAGAAATCTCGTGAGAGTTTGTCTTCATGCGACCTGCATTGGTCATCTTATACTGATAGCCCATTGTTGGGTCGCAAGGAACCTTGAATATCTGGTCAACTACATTCTGGTAGCTGTATGTATAGCTGAACTTGACACGGCCGTTCCAGAATGCAAGGTCGATACCTGTTTCCCAGTTTGTCGTGTTCTGAGGTTTCAGGTCAGGATCGTAGAGAATGTAATAAGGAGCATATGCAGATGCACCGCTTGGAAGTGGGTATGCTACTGGTGTGAAAGAGTAGAAACCACCGCCGTATGATGGTGTTGAATAGAATGGGCTGTAGTAGTCGCCAGCCTGACCTACCTGAGCATATGATGCACGGAGCTTACCATAAGAGAGAATATCCTGATTCTGGAAGGTAGGGAGCTTGGTGAATTCCCAGCCGAGAGAAACTGATGGATAGAAGAAGCTACGGCTTCCGCGTGGCATGGTAGATACATAGTCGTTACGTCCTGTCAATGTGAGGAAGATCATGTTCTTCCAATCAGCAGAGAAGCTTCCGAAGAAACCTACTGTGCGCTCGCTCCTCTTGTATTCAGAACCGGTAACAGACTTTGCATTACCCATTACAGGGAAACCATAGAAGTTGAAGTTGGTTCCGTCGTAGTCCCAATAACGTATGTTCTCATCGTTTACCTCATTACCGAGGATGAAGTTCAGTCCCCAGTCCTCATTGATACGTCCGTCGAGGTTTGCGGTGAATGTATTGTTGAATACATTGTGCTGTGAACCGTAGTTCTCAATCTCACCCTTATTGTTGTAGGCAGAACCTACCTCAGCCTGTGTCTTATAGTTTGATGTCCACATATCGATACCTGCCTGCTCGCGGAACTTGAGGGTGAAGCCTTCGAGACCGATGTTTGGAGAGTACTCGAAATATGCGTTACCGAAGAAACGGTTTGTTTGCTGTCCGTATTCGTCATTTGCAGCCCACCAATATGGGTTATTGAATGAAGTAGAACGGAAGAGAATCTGCTGTGTAGGGTCAGATGGAGAGTTGTATGGAATACCTGCGAGGTTATACTCGGCAGGACAAGAATAGAGCACATTCATGATACCGCTATTGGCACCAGGTGCACTTGTTATATCACTTGAAGAATAGTTTGCTGAAAATCCTGTCTTCCATTCCTTATTGATAGTCCAGTCAACGAGACCACGACCTCCCCAACGCTCCATACCAGTAGAAGGTATGATACCGTCCTGATGTGAGTTACTAACTGAGAATGAGTAGTTTACGTTGGCGAGAGACTGAGAAATGCTCAGGTTTGTGTTCTCTGTACAACCAGTCTGTAGGAAGTCATACAGGTTGTCGTATGTCTCTGGGGCTGTCCAACCGTCAAGACCTGCTGCAACACGCTTGGTGTTGTAGTACATTCCCTGATGCTTGCCGCTTGCCTGAGTGTATGTGTTGTCTGTGTTGCCACCATACTTAGGATCATTGGCAAGGTCTGCAATCTTAGGTCCCCAAGACTGGGAAGATGAAGGATTGTAGCCAGATTCTATGCTGTTACCCTGAGCATACACCTGCTGGTGCTTAAACTCACGTGACATTGACTGTGCAGAGATGTTGGTGTTAAGCACAATCTGTGGCTTGCTAACGCCTGCCTTACCACGCTTTGTTGTGATGACGATTACACCATTTGAAGCGCGGATACCATAAAGGGCAGATGCAGCCTGACCTTTAAGTACGTTGATGCTCTCGATGTCGTCTGGGTTGATATCTATTGAACGGTCGGAAATATTTGCACCTGTTACAGAGTCCTCAGTGTCGTAATCGGCCTTTGTTGTAATAGGCATGCCGTCAATTACATAAAGTGGCTGGTTGTTGCCGTCGAATGAACGTGCACCACGGATAACAATCTGTGAAGAAGCACCAGGAGCACCTGAAGACTGACGGATATCCACACCCGTGAGCTTGCCCTGAATAGCATTAGCAAGAGAGCTTGTTCCTGATGTGCTCAACTCACCTTCCTTGAGATCCTGAGATGCATATCCCAATGACTTCTTAGAACGTGTGATACCCATTGCTGTTACGACAACCTCGTCGAGAAGCTTGTCGTCGGCATCAAGTACAACCTTCATGCCATTCTTTGCGGTAGCTTCCTTTGGCTGCATGCCAACATAGGAGAATACGAGGGTCTTGCCTGCCTCAACATTGATAGTGAACTTACCATCGATGTTTGTCACAACACCCTGTGTTTCACCTTTTACCTTGACGGCAGCACCGATGACTGGCTCGCCGTCCTGAGCAGAAATGACTGTACCGCTGATTGCTGATTGTGCGAGGGCAGTCGCTGCCATCATCATGCACATAAGCATCATTGTTAGTTTTCTTTTCATAAATACTCTTACTTGATTATGTTTATACTTTATACTAAAATCTTTTTACTTTTTTCTTTATCCTTTACACTTTACTCTTTACCCTAATATCAATTTGTTCGCAAAATTAATATTTTTTCTACAAAAAATGCTAATTTTATGACAAAAAATGCATAATTTGTTACCGAATATGTTAAAAGTGAACAAATCTTAGGAAAAAAATGACATTTTTATTCTAGTTCATAGTTCATAATTAATAATTCATAGTTTTAATTATGCACTATGCACTATGAACTGTGAACTTTTTTTATTATCTTTGCAGCATGAAAACTTACAACGACATATTTATTGATTTCGACGATACCCTTTACGATACAAGGGGAAATGCTATCATAGCCCTTGCTGAGACCTTCGAATTCTTTTCTCTGGGGAGATATTTTGATGATCCTGATTTCTTCTATGATAACTACTGGAAGACAAACCTCGAACTCTGGACCCAGTATAACAAAGGCGAGATTGACCGTCAGTATCTCATTGTTGAGAGATTCCGACGCCCCCTGAGTCTTGGTAAGGGACTTGAGAATGTAACCGAAGAGTTCTGTCTAACGGTAAGTGATAAGTTCCTTGATTTTTGCTCTAATAAGCCAGGTACGGTTAAGGGGGCATTGGAGTTGGTAACTTTCTTGAAAGCACAGGGATGCCATTTACATATTTGCAGTAATGGCTTTCACGAGATACAGTACAAGAAACTCCGTGCCTGCGGACTCTATGACTATTTTGATACCGTAATCCTCAGCGAGGATGCCGGAGCAAACAAGCCATCGAAGCAATTCTTCGACTATGCCTTCGAGAAAACAGGTGCGAAGCCAGAGACCACTCTGATGATTGGTGACAACTACACAGCCGATATCGAGGGAGCTATGGATGCCGGCTTGGATACAATATTATATAATAGATGGGATGCCAGCTTCGTGCCTCCAAGAAAGCCAACGTATATAGTAAATGAGTTGGAGGAGATAATGAAGATTTTTCCCCTTATCCCCTGACACATACTCCGATGTTATCAACATCGGACTTCCCCTAAAGGTGTGAGGCTTTTTTTCACTCTTTTCCTTGGTAGTTTGAAATAAAGTTATTATCTTTGCAAACAGATAATATCTTATTATTATCTTATTGGATATGCAAGATAGTGATAATATGTTGTCAGTATTGGAAAGCTATATTCATGATAATCCTGATGATATAGCCAGAGAAATTGCTGATGACTTTCGTAGGCGTCGTGTCGAAAAAAATCTGACACGCAAGCAGGTAGCAGAGAAGGCTGGAATTCCGGTCAGTAATATCGTAAGGTTCGAACAGAAGGGATTAATATCGCTAAAGAACCTTATCGGTATAGCAATTGCTTTGGGGTATGTCTCTGAACTGAAGACTGTTTTCTCTCAGCCGAAATATTCAACAATGGAAGAACTTACCCAAATCCGAAAAAACAGCAAACGTACTAAGGCCTACTCTCAAGGATATAGTTGCAGTCGGGAAAAAGATACAGATTCAAGAAAAACGATGCATGGAAATCTACGATGAGGTGTATGCTCATTGCGGAGATTTGTTGGTGAGTGGTGATATGTGTCGGATTTAGAGGGGCTAAAGGCTTTTCAAATCATGCTACTTTTCCAAAGAAAAGTTATAAACAAACAAATTCCTCCTTTGAAACCCTGAAGATGCTACATCGAAACTATGGAGTCTCTTCGAAGGATGAACGGACCTAAAGAAAAAGAAAATCCCCTTCTCTCAGCACTAAAGACAAAATGTCAAAAGGCCGTGAGAAGGGGATGTTTAGAGAGTATTCTATGTGATATTTTGAACGTTTAGAATTGGGGCTATTCCGTTTGCTTCGTTGTACCATCCGAATCTGATGTGGAATATGTTAGCTGAGTATCTTCGATGGTCATATTGTCGGAAGATCGCACAATCTTGTAAATTTTCCCTTTTCCTTCTACATAAATAAAAAGACTAACAGTTTTTATTTGTTTGTTTGAGTATTCATGGACTTTAAATGAAACCTCATACATAGTTTTAGGAGATTTTTCTTTGATAACAATCGATTGTTTTATTAAATCGTTGTCTTCAAAATAACCCAATGTGAATGGATCATATACTTCAGATGTAATTTTGTCCCATTTTTTATATAATGGAACTGTACAATAATCTGCAGCTGCCTTTTCATCTGCATCTGGATCGTCAGATAAATATTTCATATAGAAATTCTTCAAATCAGTAGCACTATTTATTGTTTGAGCCACTACCTGCATTGAAAGGAAAGACAGTAATGTTATTAATGACATTACAAAAAGCTTTTTTTGCATAATTATCGATATATTTTATATGAAAATTTATTTTACTATTCTGGAGTATATATTGTAATACCTCTATTTGTTTATTGCATGCAAAGATAAGCGATTTTTCTCATACCACCAAATCATATTCCAATTTTCTTGTATTGTCACAAACAATAGCCATATCTTCCTCCCTTGTTCCTCCTATGATCCTCCTAACCAAACTCGATGAAACTCTTATTCTGAATGGTATTATAATGGTATTATCATCGAGTTTGGTTAGGAGGCATAAGGGAGGAGCATAGGAGGAAGAGCAGACCTAAAGGATAGAAAACTCCCCTTCTCTCTGCACAAAAGACAAAGAGTCTTAAAGCTAAGGGAAGGAGAGATTTATAATAATCTCACATCGTTAAGAGAATCACGAGGCAATGTGGGATAATAGAGCTT
>OMXX01000154.1 GCA_900315105.1 uncultured Prevotellaceae bacterium
TCAGGCACTTCGGTATGGACAAGGTCAAGATGGACTTTGCCTTCTTTGCAATTGCTTTCAACATAAAGAAAATGTACTCGAAAATCAACAAAAAAGGCAAGGGAAAGCCTTTTGGAGCCGCTAATACGGCCTATTTCTGCCTACTTGCGGTTCTGACGACTATAGAAACAACGAAAAATGGAATTTTAACTAAAAAGTCGGCCTAATCCTATTTTTACGACTATCATTTTAAAAGAAAAGAGGATGCACCATAAAACTTAATTATGATACACCCCCTTTTTTATCGCATACAGACTTGGATGGATGAAGAATATATATATCCCTCAGTTTACAGGCAAGCCATCACCAACAAATCTATCCTTCTTCCGCTGCCACTTTCCGATACAGAGAAGGAGGCATCCCGACTATTCTCTTGAAAGCATTAATAAAGCTGTTGATCGAAGTGTAGCCTACGCTCTTAGCAATGGCATCGATGGTGTAGGGGCTGAAATCAGGATCAATGAGGCGCTTGCTCGCTATCTGAATACGATATTCGTTGAGCATGGATTTGAAACTCCTTCCATATTGCTTATTGATAACCAAAGAGACATATTTCGCATTGGAGCCGATGAGTTCAGCCAACCTGTTCAAGCTAAAATCGGGATTGCAAAAGAGATCCGGACGCTCAAACACCTCCAGAATCTGTTTTGACAGCTTGTTTTTCTGTTCCTCACTCAGTTCGAAACTACTCCTCAGCTGCGTGTTTTCCGCTTCCAATTTTCTATTAATCTCACGCTGGGCGATAAGATCCCTGTTTTTCTTGACCAACATGCTATAGGCATGTTTCAACTTCGAATGATAGTACATGCCAAAGAGAAAAAATGCTGCAATGACGACTACAATCCCGACAAGCCAGGCGATGCAGTCTTTCAGAGAATTCATTTGTCGTTCAACCACACCATTCTCATAATTCCTCAACTTCGACTGTGAGGCATAAAATCGCTGGGCGTCCAACGGACCGGTCTGTAGTTGCTGGTTGAGGCTGAGGTATTTCGTGACACTGTCGGGCCTGTTCATCATTTTGAATAGCTCGACCAAAGCCAGGCAACTTCTACTTTCCTCGTCAACAGCATGATCTGCCCGAGCCAGTTTCAGACCCAATTGGTAATAACAGACAGCCGAGTCGGGCTGGTTTAAAAGATGAAACACCCGGCCTATATCGTTGGCCGCAGAGGAACCCATACCTGCCTTCAAATGACATTCGACAGTTGTCTGCAAAGCTGTCTTCAGCAGCCTGAGTGCCGTTTTTTTGTCTCCTCTTAGCACTGTGATAAGTCCCAAATTATAATTATAATAGTATTTGGCAATAATTCTGTCGTCCACAGGATAGGCTTTCACCTTCTCCATATAATCCATAGCCGATTTTTCATCATTCAATCTACAATAGCATGTAGTGAGATAAACATAACATAAGGCTCTGGTGTTGTTGTGCTTCTTGCCGGAAGAGGTTTTTATAGCCTGCTTATAATAGTCGATAGCGCGTTGGTAATCGCGAAATATCACGTAAATATTAGCAATACCGTAAGCATAATGTACCTTGGCATCCTGGTCACCAGCCCTATCGGCCACCTGTATACCTTGTGTGTATGCTTTAATGGCCTCTGCGTAATCCCCATCCAAATAAAAGTTGTTGCCACACAATAACAGTGATTGACAGATATAGTTGTCTTTTTGCCCCTGTTGGTAGAGATTGAACAATTTAGTATAGTTGGGCTTTATCTCTAAAGTACGGCCATAAGCATAGGCCTTGTATCCATAATTTGGGTTGTCCGAACCTTCTTGGCAAACCGAGGGAAGAAGGTACAGAAAAACAACGAAGAGTGTGAGGATTCTTTGCATATTGCGCAGCAATGTATATTGCAAAAGTAATAGATTATTCTCTAAAATACAAGAAATCATCCCTTTTTCTTGAAAAAGGAAATCTCCCTTCCTATCAAATTGCCATTTTTCTGAAATATAAAGTAACTTTGACAATGAAAATCAAATTATCAACCTTTATTTCTTATTTGTCATGAAGAAGAATTTATATTTCTTTCTATTACCGTTGATGGGGCTGATGCTGTGTGGCCTTTATCCCACACTTGTATTGGCACAGAAGCCATCGCGAGCCATGGGCAAAGTTACCCGTGTCAGAGACCCGCTTGAGGCTCTTCAACAAGAAAAGACAATGCGCCAGCGCGATCACCACTATGGCTATTTGAAGCCCATTAAAGAATATGGGAAAATTTTCAGTTTCAGGGATCTAAGATCATATGCGCTCCCGCTAAAAGCAGAAAACACGACGAAAACTGCTTCCACCCGTATCTTGCGTACAGATGATGGCACCGAACTTTGGGGGTTAGTCATCAACCGGTCCTCATGGAGTAATATCGAGGAGTACGATCGTCCCTACGGAGCTTACAAATTCTCCACCACCTCTGACGACATCACGTCTCTGTACACCGACAACTACTACATGAATATGAACGGTGGTGCCGTTTTCTACAATGATGTTCTTCACGGTTCCAACTATTACGAATATGAAGGAACGCTTTATTACGTATATAGCTATGAGTTTAATACTGACACTTGGGAACAAAAAGGTTACGGCACTTCCTCTTCCGAAGATTTTTCTATCATTGCCTATGCTACCGCATGGGACCCTACAACAGGCAAAGTCTATGCCTTCAACCGTGACAATGACGGAAGTTCGGTCGATTTTTCCATATTGGATTATTCTGTTCCTACAGCCACAAAGATTGCTTCGGTTGGTCGGACGTATGTAGCTTTAGCCATCAATGGCCAAGGCAAAGCTTATGCCATCGGTCTCGACGGTAATCTTTACAGTGTGGATAAATCTACAGGGACAACTTCACTCATCGGCTCAACGGGTGTGGCCCCAGCAGAAGTGCTGCAAAGCGCAGTCTTCGACACTAAGACGGGAACTCTCTATTGGGCAGCCATCAACGCAGACAAGACTTCTTCCCTCTATGAGGTTGACCCCACAACGGGTACCGCCACTAAAATACGTGATTTTAACGATGGTGAAGAATTTGTAGCCATATTCGTACCTACGGTGGCAAACCCCGAAACACCATCGCCTGCCACCAACCTATCCGCAAATTTTGATGGCGGAAAACTGAGCGGTATTATCGAATTCGATATGCCCACTACCAACATATCCAATGGAAAACTGACGGGTAGCGTAAATTATGTTGTTGTAGCTGAAGAAACCGATACTTTGGCAACAGGCCAAAGCGAGGCCGGTTCTCATGTGACCACTGCCGTAACAATGAAAAAAGCCGGCAAACATACCATCGCTGTTGTACTGAGCAACGAAGCTGGCATGAGTAAGGCCGCCAAAATAGAAACCCAGTGGGTAGGTCCAGATGAACCTTATGTGGTTGAGAATGTAACCTGTTCGATAGATACGGTCACAGGAAAAGCACAGCTTTCCTGGTCGCCCGTAAACAAAGGCTGGAACGAGGGCTACGTGAATCCAAATGAAATCACTTATACAGTAAAGGACTTTTATACAGACGAGGTTTTAGCAGAAGACTTGAAGGACACCGTCCTTACCATTCCTCTGCAAAAAGGAGATTACCGTCCTTACCGCTATACCGTCCAGTCGTTCTATAACGGAGTGCCTTCTGAATGGGGAACGGCCTGCGCCCCTATAAAATGGGGAAATCCCTTGACCGCACCTTATACCAACAAAGCAGACAATCATCTGGACTATGATGTTTTAGATATCGTTGACGCTAATGATGACGGCTCATATTTCAAGTTCAGCAGTAAAGGTTTGAGCTTACAGAACTTTTACCAAACCACAAGCTTTGACGACTGGGCCGTTTTGCCTCCTGTCTATTTAGAAGTCGGCCGCCTCTATTTCCTTTCTTTCGAAGCCTCAAATTACGCCTATGCCTATTCCGGTGTGGCGAAGAACATCCAGATGGAAGCTGGATTTGGTGCTGATCTAAATGTAGATGTTTATAATAAATTCTTGCCCTCTACAGACATTAGCCCAGATGGAGTGTCTAAGCAACTGCAGGGTGCCTTGAAAGTAGACCATAACGGCGTCTATCGCTTGGGTGTCCATGCCATGAGTGAAACACTATCTGAAAACAATCAAAGGCACTATGATCAGTACAATGTCAGAGTCGGCAACTTGCGGCTGACCGTTGGGCCCATGCTCGGTGCCCCCGACTCGGTGACAAACATCAAACTGGTAGCCAATGAGGGCGGTTTGCATCAAGTCGCAGTTGCTTGCAACGCACCATCCAAAGCTTTGGATGGGACTTCGTTGACTTCACTGACTAAGGTAGAAGTTTATCGAAATGACACTCTCGTTCACACATTTGAAACTCCTATGCCTGGTTCTCTGCTTTCTTTCGAAGATAAGGGGATGAATGTGGGCAAAGTCGACTATAGTTTTGTACCATTTAATACAGAAGGCAAGGGCATGCCAAGCGGCGCGTCTGTCACAGTGGGAGTAGATTCTCCCGCTCCACCAGAAAATGTTACCATAGACGACCATCTTGATGGCTCGGCAGCTTTAACATGGGATGCTCCTACCATTGGTCGCAATGGCAGGGCAATAGATTCCAGCGGTCTTACCTATAATGTCTATGGCGTAGATGGAAGTCTGTTAGCAAAAGATCTTACCGACCGGGAATTTGCATTCTCAGGAATCCCCACAGATGGCGATCAGTATGCCACAGGACTTTACGTTTCAGCTCAAAACGAAGCAGGGGAAAGCGACAAAGCACTCGGCATTGTCTTCGCAGGCAAGGCCTATACGCTTCCTTTCCACGAGAGTTTTGCTGAAGGCAATCCAACCTATTCTACTTGGACTGGACTCACAGCCCCATCTTTCAACCTGTTTACAACGATGTCGCAGGACGACGACCAAGGTTGTATAGCCTTGACTGAATCTAATGGTAAGGCAGGCATTATCACCTCGGGCAAAATTTCTCTTTCGGGTGTAGAAAAGCCCAAACTCTCTTTCTACTATTGGGCGGTACCCCATGCCAAATGTGAAATCAAAGTACTTATCGGACAAGATGGCATTGCCAATCCTGATACGGCAGCCACCTTCAGTTTACTCAATGGTGATAAAGAATGGCAGAGGGCCATGGTGGACCTCACACCTTATAAGACGGAAGACGGTTACATCACGGTACAATTCTTTGGCCGCAGTTGGGACTTATTAGTACCACCCATTATTGATAATATCTATATTGGTGAAGCGCGCGACAATGATCTTGCTGTGCATCTCAACGCTCCGGCAAAAGTCAATGTGGGCGCGATGTCCCAATTCCAGGTGAAAGTGAGCAACGAGGGCAACAACGACGCTGAGGGAGCTCTGCTAAAGCTCTACGTTAACGACAGCGTTGTGGCACAAAAATCTGTCGATGTCCCTGCTGCCAAGGATGTATATACTAATTTGGACTATACTATTCTTGCAAGTCTTCCTGATAAAGTTGCTGCTAAGGTAACGCTGGACTGGAATGCTGACGAAGATCTTTCAAACAATGTATCGTCAACAGACACAGTGCGTGTCGTCCGACAAGACTTGCCGGTAGTTGAGCTTGAGGGATCATTGGATGATGATGGCCAAGTGAAGCTTTCGTGGAAAGCTCCTGCAGATACCAGCTATACTTATCATGAGAGTTTCGAGAACTATGAGCCCTTCATCATCTCGAATATTGGCAATTGGACCCTTCACGACGAAGATTCAGCTGCTGTGAATGCCATTGGCGGTACATACTATGAGAATATGTTTAAGCCCTGCGCCTATATGGTCTTCAATCCTAAGATGGCCTATTTGAATCTTGAAGCTACACCGCAGTTCGCGCCTCATTCCGGCGATCAGTATATGGCTGCATTCACTTGTGGCGCAGAGGCCGACAACAACGATTGGCTTGTATCGCCGGAACTTTCGGGCAAGGCCCAAACCATTTCTTTCTATTGCCGTTCGGTCAGCTCGGAAAGTGGCTTAGAAACTTACAATGTGGAATACAGTACTACAGGCACGGATGTCGACAACTTCATTCCACTGATTGAGGATGAGGAAGCTTCTGCTGACGATTGGCAGGAGGTGAACGTTGACCTCCCTGAAGGAGCCAAGTATTTTGCCATCGTTTGCACGTCGAGCAATCAGTTCCTCTTTATGGTCGACGATGTAACCTACCAGGGCAAGCCCATTATGGTCAATGGCTATAGGGTCTATCGCGACGGTCAACCCATCGCAACACTCGATGCCTCAGCGCGAGAATTCACAGATGTCACAACTGACCATCACAGCCACGCTTATAATTTGACGATACTTGCCGCACAGGGCGAGAGTGACTATTCCAACACGGTGACGCTCATTCCCGATGCCATCCGTTCTATCAAGTCCGAGGGAGTGATCGAGCGATATAATATGGAAGGCCAGCGCATTGACGGCCATCGCAGTGGTGTTCAGATTATTCGCGCCAAAGACGGGAGAATCTATAAGGTGCTGAAGAAGTAGCTCTGATTAGTAATACAGAAAAGGAAAATCCAAAGTCATTCCAATGGACTTTGGATTTTCCTTTTTCCTGTTCTCATCATAATGGCCATTTTCCTGTACTCTTCAGACTCCTTACAAGAAACTTGTGGCGAACGCCACACAATGTGTGAATCCAATTCGCTTCTATATAACAAATTTATTTATTATATAGATTTCATTTGGGAAGCCCCCATTCAATACTGACTCTTAACTTCGAAGACACAATGTTTATAATATTTATGTGTTAGCCTTTACGTTATTAAAAGTATTAAAAGTGTTAATAATTATTCTACTTTTTACATACTTCCTGCAACCGTTTGAAACGGATTGCGGTATCGTATCGGACATAACG
>OMXX01000118.1 GCA_900315105.1 uncultured Prevotellaceae bacterium
AAGGCGATGCAGAGCATTCTGCGTAAATCAGGAATGGCAAAATAATGGGATTTCTTGACGAGCGCTGTTTGTTTCAAGAGCTTACTGACGAGAAGATTGCTGTCAGTAAGCCTTTTTATTGTGGAAATAACGATTTGGATGAGTTTTTCCATGAGGATGTAACAAAGTTCAGTTACAATCTCATGGGCAAGAGTTATTGCTTTGTCTTAGAGAAAGACCCATCTATCATCGTCTGTGCTTTCACAGTATCAAACGACAGCATACGCGTTTATGACCTTCCTCGTAGTAGACGCGACTACATGAAGCATATGACGCACAAGCATATGCGCAGATACTCAGGAGTACTTGTCGGACGGTTGGCGGTTAACCAAGAATACTCACATAAAGGTATAGGAAGCGAGGCCCTTCTGTTTATCAAGCAATGGTTCTTGTCTCCTGATAACAAGACCGGTTGTCGGTTTGTCGTTGTCGATGCCGTAAATGATCCAAATGTCCTTCAATTCTATCAAAAGAATGGCTTTGTATTCCTTTTCACGACGGAAGAGCAGAATTTATCTATACAGGTGGTAAGAAGGGCGAGCCCGTCGAGTTAGATACGAGACTGATGTATTTTGATTTGATGGATTTATCTACTTCAGATGCAAACAATAACAGATAAACTCGAAATAGAGAAATTGCTTACGAGGCTCACAACGTACATTGCAAATAAGCTGCACCTGTCAACCATGGCAGCTGTCGGTGCAGTGTGCATGTCAAAGGTAGCCAATGAGCTGGCTGGAGGAAAGATACCAGAAGGCACTTCCTTTGATGAGTTGTCTGAACGACTGCTCAAAGAGGTGACGATGGCTGGCGAATGATACCTGATATTACTATTTGAACAAGGCATACTCAAGAGCTTTCTTTAAAAAGGATCATAACAATCCTTATAAAAGAAGACAACCAGTCATAGAAAACTAAAAAAAATATGTACGAATATACATCACTTTGAAAATAATGTTGTATCTTTGTACACAAAACAAAGCAGTATGGCTACAACAAAGACCTTTATTTCTTCTGTCGGTGCTAAGTCACAAGGCAGATACAGCTATTATAAGATGTTGTCAGAGGCCAGGCAAGGCGACTTGGTCAAGGTAAAGCGTGGCGTATATGCAAGTCCCGAACAGCTGGCAGACACGATGGTTGACATTGACACGCTCGTGCCAAACGGTATTCTTTGCTCTTTTTCTGCATGGAGTGCGTATGGCTTGACCACAGTCATTCCACAGGCCTTTCATGTGGCTGTCAAGAAGGGAAGAAAGGTAACGCTACCGGACTTCCCGGCCATTGAACTGCATTATATGACGGACAAGTTCATGGAACTTGGCTTGACGACTAAAGACGTCAATGGCTATCAAGTCAGGATCTTTGATATAGAGCGTAGTGTCTGCGACGCTATCAAATTCCGTAATAAGGTTGGGCAAGATGTATGTTCAGAAGTAGTCAACAGTTATCTCAAATTGTCGGAAAGGAATCTTACAAAACTTGTTGATTATGCCGAGAAACTACGTGTAAAGAATACGTTGAACCACTATCTTGAGATTCCCCTATGAATGAGAAGACGAAAAACTACGGGAAATCCATCAGAAGCAAGTTGCTGAATGTCTCCAAGCAAGAAGGTCTATTCTACCAGACGGTTCTGACGAGATATCATCCGAATACCTGCTGCCATAAAGTTTTGTTGCTAATGATGATCCTTATATCTGCTTTCATATACTTTTGTAATACAGACTTTCTACTATTCCCTTGTGTATTAATCGTAGCTATTGCCACAAAGTAGTTACCATCTTCCTTGTGTACAAGCTTTGTGCTATGGCTTGTCACATCAAATTGATAAGAAATATTATCGTAGCCTTCAAAGGAAACATGAGCCGTTCTTTGCTCATTGAAGAGATACAGATACTTGTATGGCACAAACACCTGTATTGTTCTTTGGTTTATAACCTCACCATTAGCCTCTATAGATATAGGATAAGGTGTCTTGTAGAAAGCAACTGCGAGGGCGAGGACTATTATCGTAATGATAACTGTCCCCAAGCTGACGAGGCGAGGAGGAACCTTGCCTATCACGTTCCTCACCTTCTCGCTTCTCAATTCGATATTATCTGATTCTTTTTGTTCCATATCAAACGCTTTTTAGTTTCCCAATTCCAACTGATTCTTCACAAGATTATAGTATGCCCCTCGCTTGGCGGTCAAAGACTCATGGTTGCCTTCCTCAACCACTTTGCCATGGTCAATGACCACGATTTGGTCGGCATTCTTCACCGTACTTAGGCGATGAGCCACTATCACAACCGTCTTTCCTTTGTAGAACTTATCCAAGTTCTCTACGATGCTTCTCTCATTGTTGGCATCGAGCGAGTTGGTCGCCTCGTCAAGGAAGATGTAGTCGGGATTCTTATACACCGCCCTTGCTATCAAGATACGTTGTTTCTGTCCTTGGCTCAGTCCCACGCCATCACGCCCAATCTTGGTGTTGAACTTCAAAGGCAAAGCCATCACGTAATCCTTGATGCAAGCTATCTCGGCTGCTTTTAGCAACCGTTCCTTGTCTATGTCACCATCATCAACAGCAATGTTTCGTGCGATACTCTCCGAGAAGATGACACCTTCCTGCATCACAACGCCACATTGTCTGCGCCACCATTTCTTGTTGAGCTTGTTGATGTCAGTATTGCCTATGTTGATTTGTCCCTCCAAGACGAGATAATAACCAAGCATCAAACGGATGAGGGTGGTCTTTCCACTGCCAGATGCGCCAACGATGGCTGTTACCTTACCTTGCGGAATATGAATGCTCACATCATCTATGGTCTTGCGCAAAGCATGTGGGTCGTACTTGAACATGATGTTCTTGATGTCAATGCCCTCATTCTTGTCCTCGATAGAAGTTAGCAAGCCTACCTTTCCGTTCTCATCATCCATCTGGTGAATCTCGTTGATTCGTTCCAAGCTAATCTTCACATCTTGCAGGGAATAGAAGAAGTTCATCAGTTGCTCCACAGGCGAGTTGAGCTGTCCGATGATGTATTGCACGGCAAGCATCATACCGAGTGTCATTTGCCCATGTATCACGGCGGTTGCAGCCACTACCGTGATGATGATGTTCTTCACCTCGTTGATAAAGATACTTCCAGCCTCCTGTGTCTGTTGGAGTTTGAGTGATTTCATCTGCACCCCAAACAAGTCTGCTTGCGTGTCCTCCCATTCCCATCTTCTACGTTGTTCACAATCCTGCAACTTGATTTCCTGCATGGAGGTGATAAACTCATAAGTTTTGTTATTGTTGATAGCTTGCTGCTCAAACAATTCATAGTCGAGCACCTTCCTCCGTTTCAAGAACAAGGTCATCCATCCGCCATAGAGGATGCTCCCCAACAAAAAGATGGCAAACACCAACTTGTTGTAGAAGAACAGTACCACCGAGAATACCACAAAGGTTAGCACGGCAAAGGTGATGTTGAGCGTCTGCTGAGTAAGGAAGTTGTTCACACGGCTATGGTCGTTCATTCTCTGCATCAAGTCGCCCATGAGTTTCGTATCAAAGAAAGACATAGGCAGTTTCAATAGCTTGATGAAGAAGTCACTTACCAATGATATGTTGATACGTAAGGAAATGTGAAGCAACAACCATCTGCGGATAAAGTCTATTGCCGTTCTGCTGATTGTAAGCATCAACTGTCCCAAGAGTATCAGCCAAACAAAACCTATATCTTGGTTCTTGATGCCGACATCCACGATTGATTGGGTAAGGAATGGCAGAACTAGTTGCAAGAGACTTCCAACTAACAAGCCCAAGATGATTTGTCCGAAATACTTGCGGTATTTCTTCACATATCCAAAGAGAAATCGGAAAGAACGCTTTTCCTTGATGTTCTCTTCACCCTCCATCTTATAGGTAAAGAATGCAGGGGTGGTTTCCAAGAACATAGCAATGCCCTTGTCTTCGCCATTGGAACTCGTGCTTATCCAATGCTGCTTGAACTCTTCTAAACCATAAGTGACCAATCCCTTTCCTGGATCAGCGACATAGAACTTCTTTCCTTTCTTGACTTTATACAAGACTACAAAATGATTCTGGTTCCAATGGAGAATACAAGGCAAAGGGACTTCACCTAGCACCATAGTTGTAGCTCTAGCGCATGTAGTATGCAAGCCAAGTGTGTTTGCTGCCTCATTGATACCTAACAGAGAGACTCCTTCCGCAGTAGCAAAACAAAGTTTCGACAGAGAATCCAAAGTGTATTCTCTGCCGAAATATTTACATACCATTTGCAAGCAGGCTATTCCGCATTGCATGGAGTCATGTTGATGTATAATTGTTATTTTTCTCATTTTAAAGAACATCGTAGAATTACATTCTATCCTTCTGGCTTTGACCTGCTCCTGTACCCTTATACTTGCTTCGAGTAACATTGAACTTATAGCGGACTGTCAATGAGATTTTACTTGTTGAGAACTCATCAAAGATTGTTTCCTTCAGTTTGCCGTACTTGCCTATTATGTGACTGTCGTTCGTGCCAAACACGTCGTTGACATAAAGCTGGAAAGTCAGGCAGTCCTTCAGAAAGCCCTTGTATATAGACAGGTCGGTGTTGAACATCGGCTTGTAGATGTAATGGTTTTCCTCATATCCCTTTGTGATGTAAGTCGTCATAACGGAGAACATCGCCCATTTCGTATCGAAGGTGTTGTTGAGTTTTAGCTCAGCTACAGGCTTGTTAAGATAATGTCCGTCCCTTGTCTCCAACTTGAACCATTGCTTCTCAACCATAGCTGACAGCATAGGATGCCAGATGCCAAAGGCAGGCTGCAAGGTGAGCATAGAAGACACATTGTTGTAAGATTTGCCATTTATCATCCTCATCAATCCTATGGTGGCATTGTCCTTATACATCTCTACAGTCTGATATATCGGATCGGATACATGTTCATAAGTCAAGTTGAAAGTCAGCCATTTGTAGGCGAGGTCGTAACTTATATTTCTTGAAATCTCTGAGACAAGAAACGGATTACCGGTTTCATATGTATAATGATTGCTATATTGCACACCGCTTCTTAATACCCAGTAGTTAGGACGATCGATGTCGGCTGCATAGCTCAGCTGCATCTGTACATTGCCAAACGGCATCGAAAGGCTGAGAGACGGAAACCAGTTGCCGTAAGTCTTGCTTTGCTCCGACATATACTTACCATCGTCATAATATTTGAAATCAACATTCTCGTATCGCAATCCCGCTTCCATGTTCAACTTGCCAAAGTCACGACTATAAGTAACGAACGCAGAGGACATGCCCTCTTTAATACGGTCTCTTACATTGTCGGCAAGAGTATTTGGTATGATGGCGTAGTTGGTGTTACGATTGGTGAACGAATACTCGCCACCTACAGACAAGTCACCACCCAAAAGCGGATAAGAGAGCACCGTTTTGGAAGCTATCAAGCGGTTGTACTTTGAAGTGGTACTGTTTACAAGTTGGTTTTGCATATCCGAGTTCACTTCCTGATAATGCTCATCTATATTGTTTTTATTGTTTCCTTTCGACCAAAACCAATCGGTATTGAAGTCAATACCCAATTTACCTACCTTACCTACATAATATATATTACTTGACAAGTTGCTATTCTGCCCAAACTCCGATAGGATAGAAGTGTTGGTCTCAGTCAGATCTTCATCTCTCAGCACAGAGCCTTCCGTCTTTCCGTCTGTTATCAGCTTTGGATTGCGCAAGAAACTAAAGCTTGCTCCCAACGAATTGTTGTCGTCAAACTGATAACTGACATTCAAGCGAGAACTGAAAGTTTCGGTTTTGTTCTTCCAACGTGTTTTGTCCTGTTGGTTCCAGGTCTTGTCAAGATAGGTCATCTGATGCAAGTCCTTCTCGTCTGGCGACGATTGTTTTGAGCCATAGGCGTAGGCGCCAAGCTCCAATCCGTTCTTACGGTAATACATATTCAGCCTACCATATCCTCCAATGTTCTTTTTCTCGTCGTACGATCCTTCTGTTGTAGCGTCAAATCCAAATCCGTCGCCCTGTATCTTCTTTGTGGTGATACGTATAACAGCCTTAGTGCTTGCAGCATAACGAGCACCAGGGTTGGATATTACCTCTACCGACCTTATGTTGTCCGAACTCAAACGGTCGAGTTCGCTTCTGTCCCTCATCTGCCGTCCGTTGATATAGATGATAGGCTCGCCACGTCCAAACACCTTGATGTTGCCATTCTGTGCAGATACGTTAGGTATGCGGTCGAGCAGGTGCTCCATAGTTCCTGCCTTTTCAAGTACAGATCCGGCAACGGTTGTTGTCATTCCGCCATTCTTAAGGATGGTCTTTGGCAAAGATGATTTTATCACTACTTCACCGAGCATCTTACTATCTTCTTCCATCTTAATAACTCCCACATTCTCACCTTTGCAGTCCTTGAATATTGTCTTATATCCTACGGAAGTTACCTTGATGATTCCGCCATTGCAAGGAGAGTCGATGGTAAAACGCCCATCTTCTCCACTCACAGTCCCCTTGACGAATGCTGAATCTTGACGGTATAGGAGCACTACATTTGCAAATGCTAAAGGCTCGCCCTTGGCATCTACAATCTTTCCCGAAATGTTCTGTGCCATCATCTGGGACATTGCCCAGAAACACACGGCTGTTGTCATGATAAACTTTCTCATAATACAACTTTTTAATCAAACATACTTTTTCATAGATGTGGGCAATCATTTATACTAACAAATCTTTTCTTTGCACATCTCGTTTATACCTTGTACATAATCGTGCCATTTGTTTTTATCCTGTCTTAAATGTGATATGCTTAAAAGAATCTTTTCTATATGTTCTCTTTGTGATTTACATTTATCCTCATTAGGAGTTGTCTGATAGCATTTGTTCTTTTCATCATAAAAAAATTCCCTAGGACAACCCTCACATAAATTGCGAGCCCAACAATTGGAGCACAAGTCTCTTTTGTTGGCAAGCAAACTGAACAAAGGGAAAGATTTTTTGATGGTATCTGAATTGAATATATTTATTCCTCCAATATTCCCCAAATTTAAACCTTCTTTTCCAACATCCATATGGCATGGAAATATCTCCCCCAAAATAGATACCGCAAATTGCTTACTAGACATTTGGCAAGACATAAGTGGCTTTTTAAATGATATAGCCCATAGAATACTTGCAAAACCTTCTGGAAGATTTTCCAAATTATCGATAGAATAAGCATCGTCATGCTCTTTTACACTCATTTCGTCAACAACAAAACCTCTGAGACCAAAGCGTTTTGACATATATGAAGCAATTTCATCTCTAGAAATTCCTTTTCCAATATGGTATTCTGTAAAAGTGGACTCATATTGAATCGTAACGTTATCAATTTGTTTAACGGTGTCTATAAACTTTGCTATTCTGTCAAACGAACCATTACCTGCTTTATCCAAGCGATTATAATCATTAAATTCCTTATTACCATCAATGCTAACAGTAATATAAGATATATATGTTCTAATAATTTTCAACAGTCGCTCATTTAGTATGGTACCATTGGTTATGATGGCAAACTTAGGCATATCCTTTAGTTTGTCATCAAACTTGTAGCTATTAAAAAGAGAGCAAACGTATTCCATCACATTTAAATTTAGGCATGGTTCGCCACCAAAAAAGACAATTTTTTCAATATGAGAGAAATGATGTATGCAAAAATCATAAAATTGCTTTGCGGTATCCGTAGTCATTAATGAGCGTTTCATCTTGTAGTTGCCTCCACTTGCATAGCAATATTTGCATCTGAGATTACAATCATTTGAAATATGTAATGTAATTCTATCTGCGACATCCGTTGTTGGATTAGGTGTCAAAGGAGGCAAATTCTTTTTAAACATATCCTCTAATTTCAGTAAACAGTTCTTTATTTCATCGAGAGAAATAGAGCTGTTTTGGGCAACATCGCTTATTGAAGCACCTTCTTTCAACGACTTAAGTATATTTGCTGTATCGCTACTTAAGCTAACAAGTGTAAACGAGGGAACATGCAACAGCAAGGAGACATCCCCATTCTCTATAAAGTGTATATCGTCAAAATTAATCATATTATTTCCCATTTTCTTGATTACAGAATATGTTCTAACATAAAGAGTGAATTGTTGATAACAGCAATCCACTCTCCACCGTCAAAAAAGACTACTTATGGTTTCTTCACAGATGTAGAATCGGAGGTTTGGGTTGTTTGAGTTGTGTTTCCACAGCTACAGTGATGACCGTTGGTACCAACTATTTTGATGGCATTACCACCAACAATAGCATCCAATTCAACAGGAGCAAGTTCCTCCATAGGAAGAACCTCATTAAAACTAAGTTTCTTTTCCATAGTCTGTTTCCTTTCTTTAAAAAATCTACTAATGTTTTAAATCTTGGAATCTAACGTTTCTTGGACAGTATACGCCTTTTTACCCAGACGGGGCTGTTTTAACCTTGCGCAAGGTGCTAGGAATAGTTGCATCAAAATGAAAGCAAACTGCAATTATTTGCTTCATTTTGTATTCCGAGTACAAAAGTATAAAAACTTTTTGAAACGAAGTGTTTTTTCTAAAATATTTAAACTACATTAAACTGTATTGCATGTAGTTATACCTATAACGCCTTCTTAAAAAGGCTGAGTAGTTACTGAAATTACCCTTCATTTCTTTGAAATGGTAAGATATGCCATGCATAAAAATGTGTATTTTGAAATTTTGATTGAGGAGATCTATGAGCAATACGGCATTCATAACAGTGGCTGCATGACAAGGGCTATCTATGAGCATTTCACTCGGTCTCCATTTTATGAAAGTGGCCGAAAAAGTCATCCGTCCCGGCTGCAGATGTATGGAGAGTCGTGGACTTAGCGACTACAACACCTGCATCAACGGCTAGCGGTACTGCTATCCCAACTACGACCATGAGAAGGCGAAGGAGAATTACGCTCTTCACGCCCCACATTCTCCTTTGATGATAGACACCTTTTGCCCATAGACAAGGTTGTCCCTCTGTATCAGGAGAGCTACCTCGACAAAGAGCCCAGGTTGTTCTAACCGTCTATCTCCGCCATCTTCTTTGCTGGATCTGCTCGTCGTCCACATCATTCACGTTCATGCCATGGCCAACTTCGTATTCACGGTTGGGATCCTTTGAGCCAGCCTGAGTGTCCATCACATTACTGATATTAGGATTAGAACCTGGGGGAGATGATTGCCGAGACCGCTCTGCCTTTGGCTGATGGGGGCTAACTTGTTTGACAATTCCTCTCGAATCCATATAGTTGTCATGAAGCTGACGAACAACAGACTCACGCAGAATAATAGTCTCACCGTTCCACGACACTGTTCCTCTGTGGATATGCGTGCCGAATTGCCGATAGAGGACACGATTGATGTCCGCTGTGGTGAGTTTCGGATTGTCGGCAAGCAAGTCGTCAATGGTCTGTTCGATCTTAGCAAAACGAGTGGCAGCATCCTCGAACTGGAGAAGATCCTTGATGCTAAGGAACTCGCCACCTTTGAAGACCGTCTTATTTTTGTGGTCAACAACGATGTAACCATACGGCGTGTCAGCCTTATCGACGAAAACAAGGCTGATACCGAACTTACGTTTCATGTGAGCATCGAGTTCTTTCTTGTTGGCAGACAGATGCCGGTACTTTTGCAGAATGGCACGAAGTTGCCGGCGACGTTTGTCATCGGGCTTGTTCTCTTTCAATGCGTGCCGCATAATGAGCTGCACTTGTATCGTACCTAACTCTTCGCCGTTTCGGTAGAGATGAACCATCGGCTTCTCATCATCATCTTTGCACTCGTAACCCAGACTTTCCTTGATGGCGCAGAATTGGGCTTTGGAAGTATAGCGATAAGATAGCGCATCCTTTGCGATGTCGTTGACATCAGGTTCCTGCCTTTGACCAGTATATTCCTCCATAATTTTCAGCGTCGCTGCTCGTGAACGGCATTTTTCATGGTTGTGGTCTATCTTATGACCGTCGGGAGCCACACGGGATGTGACGATATGGATATGGTTATTGTCCGTGTCATGATGTGCATAGACAAGTAGTGGCTGTCCTTCATCAGCATAACCCATCTCCTTGAGATAACGGTGGGCAATATCGAGAAGCTGCTGGTGAGTGTACTCTGTTCTCTTGCAGCTGACAGCCACATGGAACTGGGCGTTTTGAATGTGAGTGTTCCGTGAAGAGTAGTCTATAAAGAACTGCCGGAGCTTTTCGGTGGTGAAGGCTTCGGGTCTAAGTCCAAGAATGTTCTGAGCCTCCAAGAGCGTA
>OMXX01000155.1 GCA_900315105.1 uncultured Prevotellaceae bacterium
ACTTCTCTAACCTACTGCGATCCAATAGGGATTGGAGCCTCTCTTTTTTCTTTTCCATCTTTTCTTTTTGAGGTGTCAACCATATTTAAAAAAAGACAATTTATATGATATATCATAATTAACGTTGCGGCTTATCTGTGATACCAGATATGGATTTCCTGACTCGTAAGTATATTTATTATCATACTGAATGCTGTTCCTCATTGCATAATATGTAGGTCGTTGTATATCTGTTCCGTAGCCTAATTGCATCTGCCAATCTCCTATTGGCAAATTAAGCATGAGTGAAGGAAGGAAATTTCGATACACATGGTTTAATCCAAGCTCATATGCCTGATTCTCATGATAGTTGTAATTCGCATGTTCGTATCGCAATCCTAATTGAAGTTTTAAGATTCCGAAGTTCCTTCTGTACTCTATAAATCCAGAGGCCAATGATTCCTTTATAATTCCATCATTATCTTCTAGAATGTCTTTTGGCTCTACTATATATCTATAGTCGCGATTACATTTAGAATATTCTCCACCTAAAGAAACAACCCCCTTAAGGCAAGGAATTGTTACCACCAACTTTGAAGCAGCAAGTCTATTCTTTGTATTATTTTTAGAACAAACCAATATATTTTGCCTTTCTTCCTCTACTGTTTTATAAGTTTCATGAGTCTTTGAAATTTCCTTCTTTTTATTCCAAAGCCAATCAAAGTTGAAGTCAAGACCTACTTTGCCTATCTTGCCGACATAATATATATTATTAGATACTGTAGAAACCTGCTCTGGAGTTAAAATGTTGCTATAAGAATTTTCTGTCAATTGTATATTTTTAAATATTTTTGATGTCATATTCGTATTATTCTTATTACTTGGCATACGGTTGTAACTAAGACTTGTCCCTATTGAATTGTTTGAATTAATTTGATAAGTAACTTCAAAACGGGAATAAATCTGTTGATACCTACCTTCATTTTTGATATTGTTCACCTGACTCCACGTATTGTCAGAAAAAGTATACTGTTGTATATCCTTATCGTCCTGACGATGGCTTTCTCTAGAATAAAGAGTAGCAGAAATTCCTAACCCGGTCTTGAGGAAATCCAAATTTAACTGCCCATAGCCACTAGTGCGATATTTTTCCACTAGTGTCTCCAAATTATTGTTAATTTAGGATGTATCTATCTATAAAACAACATTATAGCGGTTAAAGGCCTTGTCCGGGATTTGAAATGCTTACCTTTGCATCCGAATCATTTTCGTAGCAAAAGATGCATATAGGTCAGTACATTTTCGCCCAACTTACGGCTTTTCTTCCGCAGCGTCAGTTCAGACGTATCGCCAAAAAGTATATGGATCAAACTTTCAATTGGAATCCGTCTCCATGGAGTCATCTTCTGGTTCTTATGTATGGGCAGCTAGCAGGCTGTGGCAGTCTCCGTGAGCTAACGGACATACTGGCAGCACATGCGAAAAGATCATACAGTCTTGGATTTGGTGCGCGACCTATAAATCGCACTTCTTTGTCTCGCGTAAATTCCTATCGGGATTACCATATCTTTGAGGATTTCGCATTTTACATGATAAATATCGCACAGGGCAAACGCATTACAAAGGACTTCGAACTCCATGGAAGATTCTATGCTGTCGATTCAACCACCATTGATCTTTGTATGTCTATGTTCAACTGGGCTCATTTCAGAAGTACCAAGTCAGGCATTAAAGTCCACACTCAAATTGATATAGCGACAGAGATACCTGTTTTTTACAGGATTACGAACGCTAAACTTCATGATTCCCATTTCATGGATATGCTTACATACGAACCTTCAGCGTGTTATGTCTTTGATAGAGGCTACTTTGATCTCTCCAGAATGTTCTCCATCTCTCAAACTGGTGCATTCTTCATCATCAGAGAAAAGGGCATACCAACCTACGAGATAGTTGATGGAAGCGATTTCCTCGAAGGAGACAATGGTATACTCCGTGACCAGACGATTAGATTTACCGGCAAACGAAATAAAGACAACTACCCATCTAATCTTCGTAGAGTCGTATATTATGCCATAGAACTGAAAAGATCGTTCACCTATTATACAAACAACTTCTATCTCAAAGCAAAAGATATTGCCTTGTTGTACCGATACCGTTGGCAGGTCGAGCTCTTTTTTAAATGGATAAAGCAGCATCTCAAGGTGAAAACATTCTGGGGAACCTCTGAAAATTTTGCACGAATTCAGATTCATGTTGCCATTATAACCTATTGCCTTATAGCCATTGTAGAACATGACTTAAAGATTGGAAGGCCTGTCGTGGAGGTGATGCGAATACTGGGCAACTCGTTACTCGTTAAAGACAGTATTAATGAACTGTTCCAACCCTTTAAGATGGAATACGAGGATGGCGACGATGGGCAGCTATGTATAGACTTCAAATTCAATTAACAATTGTTAGGAGACACTAGTGAACATTTATATTGCTTCATCATCTTATTTACCTTTGAATTTTAAGTAATAATTCAAAGGTCATGTACTTTGGACTTGCCGCTAGCTTTTAAATGAACCCATAGCATGGGGCGTTAATCATAAAATGCGGGCGGAAGCTGCGATAATCCTCATGTTTCCGCCCAAGATACGATAGAATAGCCAGGCAATGGCAAAGATGAGAAAGTTTAGAATCAACTCATGGAATTACCCTGTTTGATTCGATTGATTTGTTTCAATTTTACCAATTCAGAATGTCAGATTATATAAAAATCGCGAAATGACAACGGTTTTCACAATGTTTCTGCATGAAATCCAATTTTATTATATAACTTTGCGTCTAGATTAATTATATTTAAAACGTATATTCGAAAGCAATAGACAACCTCCATCGTTCGGATTATACAGGAATACTGAATGCCGTGGGAGTTATTGCTTATGCAACGGATGAGGGATGGACTAAGGTAAAAGAACTGTTTGCACAGCTGATTCAAAATGACGAACGGAAATTCATACATCTGAATTGGTATCTGAGAGAATGGTTGGTGAAGCGTATGGAAAAGGCATCGCCAGTTATGACTAATGAAGAAGTGAAAAGACTGATTAGGAAATATGGGAAAGAAAACCAAACGGCAACAGCCAAGGCCCAAAAGAAAGAAATATACGGCTACTGCAAGTAAAGGGGTGCGTACTCAAAAGGAACTGTTTAAGGCTATCGGAAAGAAAATGATGGCATTCCTTAAGGATAAAGAAGGACTGGGCAAAATCATCCAAGAGCACATTGGCTGTATAGAAGGATACTTTAGGCGCTATGATTCTATCCAGTTGTTGGGAAGCGTGGGATTATTCCTTATAAACAATCTCCCTAACCTAGAGAAATATTTCATGGCAGGAATTGCCGGTAAGCAATTGGAACTTGACGAAGAGGCTGAGGTTATAGCTGAATATGCGCTGAACTTCGGACTTTCTATGCCCAATGAAGGCAGAGAGAATCCAACGGACGATGTTGTAGAGGATCTGCGAGAAAGGCTAAGGGCTCTATACAAGATATACGGGCTGATAGATATGCCGTTGGAAAACAACGCAGAGCAATTTATAGACTGGATGATACATTCAGAAACCATCGCTATACGTGGTGACGGTTATCAAACTCACGTATATGAGGTTTTTAAGGAATTGTTTGAACCGCACTCGGCTTTTTATGAGGTGGCATACGGGTTCTCTGTAAATGAGTTGTTTGATTTCTTTATGGATTTGGAAAACAGAATCATTTGCAAGACAGGTGACCAGCATTCGATTTATGGATTTATGCAACTCCATGAAAGATGGAAGAAATGGGAAGAAAGGACATACGGGCCGATTGGGGATGAGGAAGATTTCAAGAAACGGGATTTCTCAAAGGGCATGTTCAGTGACTTCTTTGAGGCTAATCCTGATGTTGGTCATACCGAAGATGGCATGCAATTTCTGATGTACCAGCTAGATGATTATTCCAGATCAAATAAAATCTTTTGGGTGTGGCCACAGAATGATACCGAAAAGAGAATCATGGATGCTTTGAGTGTGGAATTTGGTAGTAATGCCGCCTTTATCGCTGAAGGTGAATATAAGGGCAATATTATGAACGGTCATAGTATCTATGAGAAGCCGTTTGTAAAGGATGACGATAAATTCTATTGCTTTACTCCAATGATACCCCATAGGAATCTGTTTCTGATAGCAGAAAAACTGATGAAACGTGACGATGCCTATTATCAGAAGAATTTCCAGCAGAACACCAATCCTATCAGCAGAGACCAATATGTTGAGGGGAAAGTGAAATCGGTTATGGAGTCATTCTTGCCATTGGTGACATTTTATCCATCTGTTCATTACAACATCCTAGAAGATGGAGAAGAGAAACGACCCGAATTGGATTTACTTGGAGTGTCTGAACATGCTACATATATTATAGAGGTTAAGGCACATGAGTTGTCGCACAGGGATAGAGTAGGTATCAAAGGAACAAAGGATAAGTTCGGGTTTTCGGTGGCAGAAGCATGTAGTCAGTGTGAGAGAGTTCGGGGCTTTATTGATTCGTTGGAGGAACCTGAGTTTAGCTGTAATAGAGAGATTATTCGTGTAGACAAGTCGAAACCTGTTTATAAGATTGCTGTTACTTTCCAACACTTTTCTTCGCTTCTTGGTCAGATGGACAAGTTGGTAGAGACGGGAATGTTGAAGGAGAATTATCGGGATACTTGGATTGTTTCACTATTTGATCTGATGGTGTTTTCTGATTTTATCGAGTCGGAAAGGGAGTTTCTGGAATATTTAGATATGCACAAGATAATCTACTCTAATCATAGTACGTTTATAGATGAAGTAGATCTGCTAAATGGTTTTGTGAATCATGACTTGGCCAAGAAAGTTAAGGTTGGGAAACCGCTGATTATTCGGTGTGGGTCGTATGAGATAGATGAAGAGTATGCCCAGGAATATAGGGTGCCGTTTGACCATCTGGAGGATGAGTTGGAAATGATGAAGGAGGAAAGGATATAAGGGTGAATAATGCAGTAACGATTATTGTGGGAGCTGGCGCAGTTTTGGACTTTGACCATAAGGGTATTTTCCCATCTGTAAAGAATATTACAGACGAGGTACTTAAACTGAGTATCCAGAAAGTGGATGGAGGTGAAAGCCGCTCTTGCGTGAGATATACGAGCATGTTGTTAAGAAATTAAACAGAGTGTTAGAGACGAACCACATTAAGCCTCCACAATTAAATTTTGAGAACTTGTTGCATGTCATCGAAATGTGCATTGCTTATAGCGGCGGTTGGCATAAGGAATACGTATCATGGACCTGGAAGAACGAAAAGCCTATTGAATACATAGCATTTACCTCGAAGATTTAACCGAGCCTGCAAAGTTGAGTAAAATGTTTGTTCCGTTTCCAAAAGCAACGAAAAGTATGCTTAATATTTGAATAATAGAAAAACAAGGCTTATATTTGCAGAAAAAATACAAATACAGGCTTTAAGTTATGATAATTCAATTTTCTATCGCAAATTATCTGTCTTTCAAAGAGCCGGCGACGTTATCCCTTGCCGCTACATCTTTAAGGGAACCCGAGGCAGAAACCAGCGGAGCTTCCTTTGAACTGGATGGTACCAACTTTAAGCTTCTAAAAAGTGCTGTAGTGTTCGGAGCCAATGCATCGGGCAAGTCCAACTTAATCAAAGCATTTCACTTTTTCAAAGACTTTGTATTCAACTCTTTCAAGGCTTTGCAGTCGGCTGAACAGATTTCTGTAGAGCCATTCCGTCTGAATGCTGCCTCTGCGAAAGAGCCGAGCATGATGGAAATGGTGATGGCCGCAGAAGGCAGCATCTTCCGTTATGGTTTTGAAGTAACACCTACCGCTGTCTGCAAGGAATGGCTTTACAAGAAAGCCTGCAAACCACGCTCAAAGGAGATAGAACTGTTCTATAGGGAGAATGGGCTGTTCAACGTCCATGCGAAATACAGCCAGGCGAAAGAGCTCGTCAATAAGAAAATGATTCGGGACAATGCGCTGCTTCTCTCTACCCTCGCCCAGTTCAATGACCCGACTGCAGTCTCGCTTATCCGCTGGTTGGGCGAGACGCAATGCTTAACCGAACAAGACGAGACCAATATATGGAAGGATGCGCTCAAGCATCTTGATGACCCAAATATGAGAAGGCGCATCGTGGCGTTCTCACAATATGCCGACCTTGGTCTTGATGACATCGAGAAGGTCAACAATCGTCTTGTGAGTACCCATGCGTTGTTTGACAATGACGGCGACAAGGCAGGCAACGTCTCTTTTCCCTTCGAGGTGAACGAGTCGGAAGGCACGCTCAAGTACTTCGCTTTCGCCTATCCTATCCTTCATGCCCTTGACACGGGTACACGACTTATCATAGACGAGCTCGGCGCAAAACTCCATCCAACGCTATTGGAGCACATCGTAGGTCTCTTCAACAATGCGACAACCAATCCTCGGAACGCCCAGCTGATTTTCACCACCCACGATACCAATTTGCTCAGTTCCCATCTTTTCCGTCGTGATCAGATATGGTTCACGCAAAAGGACATATACGGTGCATCACGTATCTTCTCACTTGCCGAATATAAGGTGCGCAGCAATGCGCCTTTTGAACGTGACTATCTTTTAGGGAAATTCGGCGCCACTCCGATCATTGGCAACCCAAACTATGCATTGCTAAGCACTAAAGACGATATAGAGAGATAGTGGGACTCCATTGCGACCGAAACCATCTAACTTACTTTGTATTCAGCATGTTAAGTTTTTTGTTCAGCATGTAAAGTACCATGCTGCAATATGGTTTGTATGCAAGAACCATATGTCCGTTGATATTTTCCTTATGTTTACTTTCCCATACGTCAATAAGATGTCG
>OMXX01000156.1 GCA_900315105.1 uncultured Prevotellaceae bacterium
TCCCCCAGGGCGGATGCCCTGGGCTAGTAGCTTTTGCCCCTTCGGGGCGCTATCAGGTAATTACGGATAATCATTTTTTGTTTTTATATGTTTTTATTGGTTTTGTCTTGTTTTTTTAGAAGGCGTAAGCAAATCCCTCCTACCGCCTTAGCGTCTTTGCGTTCTAAAAACTTTACACACTACACCCCACGCAGATACTTCTCCGTCTTGGTATAAAGCCCAGTCTCCGAAGAGAACTCGATGTAACCACGGCTCTTCCATGCACGCAACTGAGCCTTCGTGCCGTCAGGAGACTTGCCATGACTATTGCGAAGCGCCTGCAACTCAGCTTCGTTGAACGAGGCAGGCAGGTCTTCGAGTAAATTCTTCGGACCATGTCGCTGAGCCTCGATCAGAGTGCCCGTCTCATTGTCAATCAAGTCGGCAAACACCTGCATCTTGCTCCAGAGGTCGTGATACACAAGCCACTCAACAATCTCACCCATCGACTTTGTCCAAGTCTGATTGTTGAGCACCCACATGATGCACCCCGCCTTCCATGCGTTGATGATAGCGCGCTTAGATACATCCCAGAGATCATCATCGTCGGTAAGGTCGCCCAACTTAGCCATATCCATAGCCAGTTTGTCGGCAAGCTTGTTGAGAGGCTTGATGACGAAGCGCCCCTTGCATGTCTCCAACCGAGTGATATACTCATCCAGTTTCTCATAGAACTCATCCATGTACTTACCCTGACGGGGAATCCTGCCGTCGCGAACCGTTCGAGCCTTGTAGGAGAAGACAATACGCCCGAAGGTGCCGTTCTTCAGATCCCTCTTGAAGAAACTGCGTGCGGAGTAAGGCGTGGAACTGAACGTGATGTTCACGCGCAGGATAGGATTACCCGTGATACCGTCGGCTGTGGCACGCAAGGCACCAGAGCGCATGCGGTCGAATATGTTACGCATAATCTGCGACACCTTCTTATGACCGCCACACATATCGTCAGCCATCTCCACCTCTGGCAGATTAAGGTACTGGGTATGCCCTCCCAACGCCTCACATGCCATAGCATTCTGAATGAAGGCAGGTCTGGTAGTGTCGGCAGGAGGAAACCATATCGCCACATCAGGATGATCGGGCTTATCCTTGTTGGATGACTTCGACTTCACCTGTCTCGACCATTCCACGAGTTTCTTCATCTCCTCATCGTCGTGCTTACGGAAATTACGGTTGATAGCCTCTACAAGATTACCGAATTGGCCCTTGTTACACCCACTATCCGCAACGAGGTTGGCCATTTCGCCACACATCTCCTTCCATGAGTTGTCAGGATACATAAATTCAGAATTACATATATGCGCCCCAAGTACAGGGAAAAGCATAGGAACAATAGGCTCGTGCATGTCTTTTGAGGTCTGCGTGAGCAAAAGTTTGATACATTCTGTACCGTTTTTCAGTTCCGGCATCTTTGGTGCTGTTGATTTTGAAATATCGTACATTATTGAAATTCAGCTTTTTAGAAGAAATTAAACATAGAGACCGAGCATGACAGAACAGAACGAACAGAAGAATAGTTGAATATTTGGAAACACGATTTTTCTTTATCTTTACTTATAACTATCTTATTATTAATTAGTTATAATATATAATATATAGAAAATAGAGATAAATGTATTGAAAAACACGCCACACCACTTGCGAATGCAGCCACATCAAATTCCTTGTTGATATGGAAAGACTTGAAGTTGATGCGGTATGAGCCATCAGATCTGCGAGTAACGGTGATATACTCACCATCAAACACCTGCGGGTTGCGCTTGCGCACATTCATTGGATAGGTCTCGGTGAACGTGAAATGATCATCGTCACCACAAATACTATCATCTGGAACATCATGGCAGAGAACGCCGATGTAATCCTTACCGAGCTTCAGGTGAGCATCTCTGAACATCTTCACCTTCAGGTTGACTGCCAAATACGTATTATTCTTCATCGTCGCCGTCCTCCTGTAAAAGGTTATCCACATAGTGATTAATCGCGCGGTCAATCCCCTTTATCTCGCCGATGAGAGCGACGAAGAGGAACATCTCAAGGATGAGGACAGCAACAGTAAGCACCTCAAAGATTACTGTACACATACGCTACCTCCTTTCTTGATGTCAGCCAGATGCTTGCGATAAGCCTTGCCGAATGGTGAGTTACTACGGAGGATGCCAGAGATGATGCCTCCAATGTGTTTAATCTGAGATTTACTCTGATCAGTAAATGAAATTCTTGATTTCATTTTTTTTTAAGGTAGTTATGACCTTCTCCCACTAAAGCGATGATTGCAGAAGATCATTTCTTGGTCATCACTCTCAGAGTCCCGTGGTATGTTTTTCTGCTGACTTATATCTTTTTAAAAAAAAGAATGCAAGCAGAGACTCTGATTAGAAATTTCTGCTGCAAAGGTACGAAAAAGGCATTGTATTAAAGCTATAAAAACACGAGTTAGCTCGTCCGAAAATGCAACAAAAAAGCTCGCACAAATCTTGTGCGAGGAGCCGTAAGTTTCTAATAATCAGAGGTGCGAAGAATAATCAGAGGTTTTCGATGAATTTCTTAGCTTCTTCCACATATTGCCATGCAGTATGCTTCGTTAAATCGGCAGTATCCTGATGAATTATAGTCTTGAGTTCCTGACCAAGAGTATTTGGAGTTGATTTGCCAGTCGCATCAACGAGCATTTTTAGCATCTTTGCTTGTGAATCAAATATATACTCGCTATTATCTTTACGCTTGATATAATCAAGAAGTCCAATAGCATTCACTAATGCCATCAGAAGTGCTGGGGCGGCAGTATAAAGTTTAAGGCATAGTTTGTCATACTGAGTGTTGGTTAATTTGCTCAGCATAGGTATTTTCTCTCTCAAATTATACTCTGCAAACACAGACTGCATCTTTGATAAAGATTCCTTGACAATAGTTTCATATTCACTATTGCTCTGAATCTGGATGCCCTTTTCCTTCCCTTCAAGTTCATTCAGTTTCTGCTTTGAATTCTTTACTTGTTCTATTGCATCAAAGTATATATTTATCGCATTTGTCAGGTAATCCAACATTGAGCATTTACCATCCCTAACATCTAGTTTCCATGCAACTTCGCCATTATTTTCATAAACCACAAGTTCAACCTTCTCCAACAAAGCATACTGAGTCCATATTCCAACCATACGCTCAGCAACAATAAGAGCCTTCTCACGCGACTTAGTAGCAAAAAGGTATCTCTTTATATCAAGAATCTGCCACTTTTCAATTACTTCAGATTCTTCTACAGGATTATCCCACAAATTGACATACACGCCCATTGCCGCCGTCTGTGGGACAGCGACATCGGGATTGTATGTTGGTTTCATTTGGGGATCTCCCATAATAGATTTATTTTAAAAATTTTACACTTGCTGAACCCAATTATGACATTAGTGCCCAGCGTTTATAACATACCGTCAGAACACAATTCGGTCAAGATAAATCCTTACGAATGTGCAGTTTTCACTCATGATGAGAAATATCATCAGAGCCATGACATTACTGACATAGTCATTGTGTTTCCTTGTCTGTTCGGGGTGTTCTAGGCTACCTCGCTGACAAATTTGTGCCCCGGAATGCTCTTCCTCACGTTCAGGGCTGGAACGTCCATTTTGTTTCTTTATTCATTAGACATAGTTCCTTTGAATGACGCTTCAATCAACCTCCATTTGTCATAAAATTCCAAGTAAATCCTGAGGACCAGGTGTATCATTTACTTGGCTAAAAATCGAAAGGAAAACGGAATTCTTACGATTAATTCCTGATACTTTTCCCTTACGAGATAGTCTAAATCTGTTTTTGTTTAAAGTATTTTTGTTTAGTTGCAAAATTAACAAAAAAAATCCATACCACCAAAAAAATCTTATATAAAATATCCGTTTTTTCTAAATTTTTATAACTTTTTGCGGCTCAGAGGAGTTTTCTGCGTGAAAAATGAACATTTACCACTTCCAAAGCTTTTTGGTGCGTTAGATACCTGATTTTGGATGTTGGTGATATGGAATGATTGTGTATGTTGTAAATCTATGAAAAAAGCTCTAACAGACACAATTCGCTCTCGGCGTGACAAGTTGTTTAAGTGTATATAAAGAAGTTCCCCGTAGCCAGTAAAGGTTGCGAGGGAAAATCTTATAAATACTCCTTCAAAAATGATAGTGTCGATATTATCTTAAGAAACTATGAATAACAATCTGTCTTTGAGATAGAAGAAGGGAAATACTGTTAATATTTATGCATCTCGATACCACCAGCATCCTGCATATATTTCCAAGAATTCTGTTTCTGTGTACCAGTCATAATGAAACCAATCGGTTGAATTTCCAAAGAGATTCTTCTTCGAGTCGTATTCAAACCAATGGGTGGAGCGAAGTATCCCTCCTAGATTGAGAGTATATTCCTGCTCGTTGTCTGGTTCATTCTTTAAGTTTTCAAGCATCTGCTCCGTCTTAATCCATTTCTTTTTTTCCATAACTATTTTCGACAAAGGTCGTAGATCTTTTGGGAATAGACAAATGATTTGGATCTATTTAGATCGAATTCGTATTTTTTAGATCTTTTGTTTGGCTGTTTCGTAATAATTGTTTATCTTTGCAGAAATTACCACAATTTGTGATTTCTACTTGTTATATAAACCATATATAGAGAAGAAATTTCAACTTGGGGAAATAGAAATTAAGTTAAACCTGATAACGTCAAAGATATAAATCGGATGTGAAAAAGATGTCGCAAATACTTTGTTGACATTTGATAATAAAGTAAAAGTATCATGAAACTAAAAGAAGGTTCATACGAAAATATCATCACAAACGAATTGCAACAGGATATGTTGCAAGCAGAAAGTGATGGTTTAGTATGCAAGCAAGATGTCATAGATGATGCGGAATCTCCTTCTATGCTTGCAGAACATGTGCATAGGATAATACAAAACAGACTTGCAGACGAAAACCTCACAAATGAAGAACGAACTGATTTTGTCAATAAACTTATCGACTTTCTTGATGAGGATAAAGAGGATAAACAAGATATAGTTGCTGATGGAAAACATATGCTTTCAGCGGTTGTATCCAAACAAGAGGATGCAAGACTTACGGCAACTAATAAAGAACCGATTAGGCCATTAACAGGCTTTCGCACAAGTAGTCTCTTTACAGGCGGTCAAAGCAAGGTTCCCATGAATTCAGAAATAGAGCGTGATATAGAGAGCGCAGATAGAATCAGTCTTATTGTGTCATTTCTGAAACTATCAGGCATTAATCTTATTTATGATCGCTTAAAGAAGTTCTGCGAGAATCCTAACCATAAACTTCGTATCATCACAACAACATATTGTGGTGTTACAGAAGCAAAGGCTGTTGAAAGATTATCACAATTGCCTAATACAGAAATACGAATATCATATAATACTGATATTGAACGTTTGCATGCAAAATCGTATATCTTTGAACGCAACTCTGGATTCAGTACAGCATATATAGGTTCTTCAAATCTTTCTAAGTCTGCTCAAACTGATGGCTTAGAATGGAATATCCGTGTGACAAATATTGAGAATCCACATATAATTAAGACTGCACTTGCTACATTCGATCTATATTGGAATAGCCATAATTTTGAGGATTTTAATGTAGGTGGTGTTGAAAAGTTATATGCAGAATTAAAGAAGGAAAAGAAGTCTACATCTATAAGTTCGCTCGTTAAATATACAATACTTCCACATCAAAAGAAAATACTTGACAGACTTATTGCTATACGTGAAAATGGAGTAAAGCGAAATCTGATTGTAGCAGCTACAGGCACAGGAAAGACTGTTATTTCAGCCTTCGACTACAAGTTGTTTTTGGATGCCAATCCAAACCATAACAGGATTCTGTTTGTAGCTCATCGTCAGGAGATTCTTGTTCAGTCAATAAAGACATACAGAAGTGTTCTGATGGATGCAAACTTTGGAGATATTTGGGTAGGCAATTATAAACCACAAGGTGGAATTGACCACTTATTTGTATCAGTTCCGACTTTTAACTCAAAATATGACGATATATTCAGTTCATTGCCTTCTGACTATTATGACTATATTGTAATTGATGAAGCGCACCACCTTGTAGCAGACAGCTATCGCAAGATTCTGGACCATTTTAAACCAAAATTGCTAATCGGTTTGACTGCAACTCCAGAACGTATGGATGGGGTTAGTTTGTTGCCTGATTTTGACGACCAAATTAGCGCTGAAATTCGTCTTCCAATGGCATTGGATGAAGGTTTGCTTACACCTTTCCAGTATCTTTGCATAAGTGATAATACAGACCTTACAGATGATGATCTGATGCAAGGAAGTAAATACGTGGCAACTAAATTAACTGAGAAACTCTGTAACAATGAGCGAGTAGGATTAATTGTTGACCGTTTGAAATATTATCTGCCAGACGAAAGGAAATGTAGGGCTCTGGGCTTCTGTGCAACGAAGGAACATGCAAGATTTATGTCAGAAAGTTTTAATCAGTATGGATTGAAAGCTGATTATCTAACTTCGGACAGAAACGAGGTACGTGATGAACTTAATAAGAAATTAGCAAAAGCAGAGATTAATTATCTGTTTGTTGTAGATATTTTCAATGAGGGTATTGATATCCCTTCTGTAGATACCGTTCTCTTCCTTCGCCCAACAGAGTCGTTGACAATTTTCTTGCAGCAACTTGGTAGAGGTTTGCGTCTTTATCCTGGTAAACAATTACTTACGGTATTTGACTTTGTAGCCCAACTTAACCAGAAGTATGACTTCACAAGCAGATTCCGTAGCCTTATGGTGCGTAAGGATATAAGCGTTGTTGATCAAGTTAAGAATGGCTTTACACTTCTCCCACATGGATGCACAATCCACATGGAAGAAAAAGCACAGCAATATGTACTTGAAAACATCAAGGCTGCAATATACAATAAAAAAAGGCTTATTCAAGAGTTACGTTCATATGACCATTGTCCAACCCTAAAGGAATTCATAGAAAATAATGGTCAGGATGTACGAATTATATATAAGAATAATTGCTGGTCAAGTCTGAAACGTGAAGCAGGTTTATGCGCATACGAACAAGACCTTTTCACCAAGAAGTTTGAGAATGGAATGTCAAACCTTGTTCATGTGAATACTGTTTCATATCTCCAGTTTATAAGAAAAACTCTTAATCATCTTGATAGTATCAAGTTTAATGACAAGCGGGAAGAAACGTTTGGTATAATGCTTTACTACACTCTATATCAAGATAAAATAGACAAGATGAACTTCAAGAATATAGAGGAAGGTATAAGTAAACTGAAGAAATATAAGATATTTGTCTCAGAAATGCTTGAGTTGACAGATTATCTTATGGCAAATCTTGAAACTAAGACATTTTCTGTGGGTGAGGGCTTGCCTGTCGCTCTTGAACAATATGGTTGCTATACTCGTGAAGAGGTGTTTGCTATATTTGGTAGGCAAACAGCTAATAAAAAGATGCAAGGAAGTGTTGCAGGAGTATTTAATATTGAGGAACTTAACACAGAATTATTCTTTGTTACTCTCAATAAATCAGACAAAGATTTCTCAGCTACGACTATGTATGACGACTATGTAGTAAGCGAGAATCAATTTCATTGGAAATCACAAAATACAGACACACATCAAGGGCGTGGAAAGCGTTTTGTGGAGCAAGCAATAAACAAAAAGAAATTCATATTATTTGTTCGAGAGGCAAAACATGATGGATTTGGTAATACATGTCCATTCTACTGTTTTGGTTTGGTAGATTATATCTCGTCAAGAGATGACAAACCAATGAGTATAGATTGGAGAATGCACCAACCAATTATGCCTCAATTCATTAATGCAGTATAAAAATTATGAAACACTATAACGTGGTGGCGGCTGCTATTCGCCATAATGACAGGATTCTGTGTATGCAGCGTGGGGAAACGAAGTTTGACTATACTGCGTATAAGTGGGAGTTTCCCGGTGGGAAGATTGAGGCTGGGGAATCGCCGCAGGAGGCTGTCAGACGCGAGATAATGGAGGAGATGGATATGGATATCCGTGTGGGGGATTCTGTCTGCACGGTGGTGAATGATTATCCTGACTTCTCTATCACGATGCAGGTATTCTGGTGTGATGTTGACTCGCCTGTGTTTGACCTGAAGGAGCATAACGCGTTTAAATGGCTTTCAATGGATGATCTGCCTTCACTTGACTGGGCTGAGGCTGACAGGAAGGTTGTAAAACATATAACAGAATGTGAATAGAAATATTGCTGTCCGGTAAAAACAAAAACCAGAAAAAAACATTTATGTTCTAAAAGGCTTGCAGCCTTCATAATGTATTGCTTGTCTGAAAGCCTTTGTAAG
>OMXX01000128.1 GCA_900315105.1 uncultured Prevotellaceae bacterium
AGAATAACAGCCCTTACGGACTGCCCTATTAGGTGTCGGGCTTTGGCTTTCCCTTCGGCCGCCGACCTCTTCGACGTTCAGCCCTCGCAGTCTTGAATTCGTCGAACTCACGTTATTTTATAAAAAAATCAGGAAAAAAATTATTTTCCTGATTATTATCTGCTAAATGTCTTGTCAAGTGCATCAGTATGTTGGATTCCTACAACTGCCAAGACAAGTTCATATATACATTCCTGCCTTTCTGCGGTATGTCGCACCAGTCAGAATAGGTGGTATAGCGTTTGTCGAAGATGTTCTCCACACCTGCGCGGAGAGTGAATGCATGTTCGGAAACGGAAAAGGTGTATTGTGCGCTGACGTTGCCAATTCCCCATGCCGGAGTGACCGTCTCACCGTATTTCCTGCCATAGTCAGTCTGGTAACTATTGCCACGCACTTCCACCTTCCCGAGAAAGCCATTATGAGCGAAAGTAAGGCTGGTGGCATAGGCAAATGGCGAGATGAGTGGAAGCGGGTCGTTCTTATCGTCTCGTCCGATGGCATAACCCAAACGAGTGTTCCAAGTAAGCCACGGAAGTATTTTCCAGTCTGTTGTGAATGAAGTATTGACGATGGTGGCATGGTTGAGGTTGCTATAAACCTTCACTCCCTCTGCATCGACAGTCATTGGCGAGAGACGAGACTCCAGTTGCCCGATGATATAGTTGGAGAAGAAGAAGGCGTTGGCATCGAGGGCAATTGACAATTGAGAATCGAGAAGTGACAATTTATAGCTGCCATTCAGCTCCACAGCACTTTCATTCTTCAGATGCGGATTGCCGATATAGTCGTACTGGTCGAACGTGTTGTTGAGATAGTAGCCATACGCCTCCGTCACCGTTGGAGCACGACTGCCCCACCCTATGCCAATTGACAATTGAGAATTAGATAATGATAATTGATAGTTGGCTGCAACGCGTCCAATGACCTGATTATAGTTATCCTTCATGCCAGGGAAGAACACTTTTAAGGCATTGTAGCCCTCTTCATCATTTATTTTCTGCCACTGAACAGCCCACTTTGCACTAAGCGTGAGTGACTGGCTGGTTGTCAGCGAAATGCGGTCGGCAAGCGCAAGTCCGGTGTTCAGCGTTCCCACATCGGGCCAAGTAAGCATATACATCGGTGCGGCTCCACCCGGATACATCGTCATGTCGGCAAACAGGCGGTTATAGTACAGGTCATAGTTCGCCTGAACATCATGCTGCCCTTTGCTGGCGGAGAGCAGACTGTAGAGTCCGCTTGTCCAGCTTTCCCCCGGCATGTCCATGTGAATCTCCACATCCGGGCGCTTCGTATCGTCCATTATGTGAGTGATGTGGTTGTAATATGCCTTCGTCTCCCATGAGTTCAGGAAACTATTTGCAAACTGATGCCTGTATGACAATGCCGTGATGAAAGCCTCAGCCTTCAATACGTCCATGTTAAGGGCTGGATAGCCCACATTGTTTGCGCGGTCGAAAATGAATGTACCCTCCAACACATCGTTTCCTTCGTCAGTCAGTTTGATGCCGAAGTTGTCATACACGTTCACCTTCTCAAACTGCGAGAAATCCACCTTTCTGCCACCACCTTCCCTATAGTTGTCGGCATGGCGGTAGAAGATTCCGGCATTGGTATAGAACTTTTTGAAAGAAGCCTCAACATCGGCACCATACACCTGCAGGTGTCCGTTGGTCTCATAACCCGACACAATTCCGCCCTTTATTTCTCCAAAGGAAGAACTACCATCAGCAGATGCCAGGAACGGTGTTTTCCTCAGTTTCAGGTCAAGACTTCCGCCGATGTTGCCTGTGGATTGCGGATTACCGTTCAGTCCGCTATTGAGGAGTATGCTCTGCAGGTTACTGCTCTCCACATAAGAGGTCACGGGATCCATCTTATCCGTGCAGGCATAGAATATCTTCATGCCGTCGATGGTTGTTGACACACGCTCGGTAGCCATGTTGTTTACAACCGGCTCCCAGGCATACGATCCGCGTCTGACCAGATTCACATGCGACAATTCCGACAGATGCTCGTCAATGCTCGCCACCTGTCCCTTCGCCGAGCGTTTCCGTCCTTCGCCTGCCTTTGATACCACTACCACCTCGTCAATGAGGCTTGACGAGGTGGCTATGGTGTCGGAAAATGACAATATGGATAATAATAACGTTTCTATCATACACAATTAGCTTTTATAACGTAACATCCCAATACAATGAACTGAAACCGTCCTTCTGGTCATCGCCTCCAGCCACGATATTACCCTTGGCATCCTTCACAGTAAGGTGTATGCGCCAGAGTCCTGTCATGGTCAGGTTGATGCTGCCCTTATAAGAGCCGTCAGCCTGCTTGGTAAGAGCCTTATTGCCTGGCGATGTGTGGTTACCCATATCAGGCATACGAGGATCAATCTCCACGGTAAACGTCTCTGAAGCCAATGCGTATGGAGTGGTGATTGGGGCACTCTTCTTAGAGATATAAGCCTGTATTACGTTCTCGCCAGTCTTCCAGTCTATTGGATTGACAAGTGAAAGATAGTAGGTATTGTCACCGACCTTGAAATTCTTAAGCCACTCCTGACCATCAGGGATAGCATTGACTACGATTGCCTTGTCAGTCACGCTTGCCTTACTGCCCAGTACGGCTATGTCGTAAGAGAAAGCCCATGTGCCGGCTTCACTTGTGTTCATAAGGAATGACACCCAACCGTGCTTAATTGCCTTACGGGTATCGTCAAATATCTCTACCGCTGGACTTACAGGCGTGCTGTGATACTTATCCATCTTCACCATGTGCATGATAGGAGTGACATTGGTGATGTTGAAATCCTTCACATAGTTGCCTGTCTTCTTCTTGGTCACTACGAAGTAAAGATCATTATATCCATTGTGCAGGCTTCCTGTCTTGGAATACGCCCACACATCGTAAAGTCCATCTACTTCCGTATAGAGTTCTGGGATTGGCTTAACTGTCTGCAGGAACTTATATACCAGCAATGCCTCCTCAGCTGAGCAGCATTCTACATCCTTTGAAAGGTCAATACCTTCAATTACGATACTCTCTTCATCATCGTTGCTGTTGCATGATACAAATCCAAACGATGCTAATACTATAAACAACAAATATATCTTTTTCATCTCTTATCTAAAATTTGTCCCCCACCCCCAAGTAAGAACATTCTAATTAGAAATATGGGGGGATTTAAAATTATTACTTGCATTAGCCTGATAAGCTTCAGCGAAGAACTGCGGAGCTGGTGAGCTTGCGAACAATTTTCAATTTTCAATTCTCAATTTAAAAAAGAACTCACGCTTTTTTGCGGGATTGTTCTTTTTTTTAATATCCAGGATTCTGGCTGATACCGAGGTCTTCACCTCTCAAGCCTGTTGGGATTGGCTGACGGTAGTGCTTGCCACGAACATTGTTGAACTTTGCATGAAGATGGTTGTGAATCTTCGTGAAGTAAGCAGCCTGATCGTCGGTGTACTTCTGCTTTGTCTGCCAGTCATCAGCATAGTGCTTGTAGTCTGCCACCTTCTTTACAGAAGAGATGAGATCCTTCCAACGATAGTTGTTATACAATGAGAACTGCTCGTATGTGAACTCGTAGTCCCATTCGCGCTTGATCTGGTCGAAAGTAGGCGCACTTACTGTAGCAATGCCAGCACGCTTGCGGAGCTGATTGAATGGCTCTGCTGCCTCAGCATTCTTACCCAACTGCACAAGAGCCTCTGCCTTGATGAGAAGTACTTCGGCATAGCGTATCTCAATACGGTCCACTGAGTTCTGAGTGATTTCGAGATTCTCAGCATTCTCATAGCTCTGATCCACACCCTTACCGTTGATAGGAGTATAGATTGGAGAGTAGTAGTGATAGATCTTGCCATCCTCTGGATTCTTCACCTCAGTGAAGTAAGTCTCAGCCAGACGCTTGTCATTAGGGAATTCAGCCTTCCAGTCATCGTAGAGGTTATCATCAGCAACCTCAGTGTGGTTCTGGCTGTAACCCTTGCCGTTCTCACCATTCTGGAATGGGAATGTCCATGAGCAGTGGGTCTGATGGTTGCCCTGAGCATCGCTCTTATCGCCGTCATGTGCAATGGTGAAGAGGTGCTCGTTGGTCTTGCGCTTGTTGCTCTCATACTCGCGTCCCCACAACTTGTTATATTCAGAATCGAGGGCGAGTTTACCGCTATTAATAACCTTGTCGGCATACTCCACAGCCTTCTGCAACTTGGCATCATCCTTTGCGAAAGCAGGGTCTGTCTGAGTGGTGGCGATGGCAGCAACCTCATCCTGTGAGAGTGGCTTGTCACCCCATACGAGATATGCACGTGCAAGGATGCCCTGAGCAGCCTGCTTTGATGGAACACGTGGGTCTCCGTCGTAGTCCTTCAGCAAAGACTCTGCCTCTGTGAGGTCGCTGACAATCTGATTGAATACTTTGTCGATGCTCTGACGCTCTGTTGTAGAACCACCTTCTTCTGTATATACAGGCACCTCGCCCCACAACTGCACGAGCTTCAGATAAGCCAGACCACGAAGGAACTTTGCCTTACCAACCGCAGCGTTATAGCCAGCCTGACTAACCTTACCTGCTTTCAGAGAGTTCGAAATAGTCGTAATGGCTTCATTTGCCTGTGTTATACCGAGAAATAAGTGATTGAAAATCTTTATCTGATACCAAGTGCTTGGATCCTGTTCAAAACGGCTGTTCACCGGACCAGCCTCGCTTTCCTCACCCTCGAATGAAATAAGTTTGTTTGAGTTCAGTTCGATAATGAACGAGAATGAAGAACTGAGAGGCTGCCAATGGCTATACACACCATTCACAAGTGAGATGGCACTTGCATCGTCCTCAACTACATTGGTAAGATCAATCTGATTACCATTACTGTCATTATTGTCATCGCTTGAGCATGAAGCTACTCCAGCCCAAATCGTTGTTGCTGCAAGAGCAGCGAATAGAAAGTTCTTTTTCATTGCTGTATCCTTTCTTTTTACCTTTTAATTAATATATTTTTTTATTCTCTAATTTATTAATGTTAATGAACTCTGTCGCGACTCGGCAAATCTCAAGCGAGCTTGGCTCTGCTCTCGCTGCTTCATCGTTTCTGAGTGCAACGTGCGAAGCATCCTCGCACGTTTGAGCGTCTTTTGATAAAAGAGCGGCGTAAGCCTAGATTTACCCAAAAGGCTGGCGCATGTTTCATTTCCCGAGTGACAACGTGTGAAGCACCTCGCACGAAAGACTTGCTTTAGCTTGTTGAGCTTTGCGAAAAAATAGTCAACGTCAGCTGCAAGCTGGTGGACGTCTCCGATTTCTGAGTGCAAAGGTACAGAGATTTTCCGATTCCCGAAATACCATTTTGGGGGTATTCACGTACCACAAATAAGGTATATATGAAATTTACATCTGTGGTTAATTATAACCAGAACACGGAAGATACAAGATAAACGGACTTCCGTTCCATTCGTGCTTTCTGTGTTCTAAAGAATAAGGGAAGCGGATTTACCTGATGTATCTGACAAAATTAATGCGATATTAATGTGTCATTGATGAATGATTTATGTTATCTCGCAAAGCGAAAAATATAATACCACGTTAATTATCACATTAATTGTTCGCGAAGCTCACCAAGCTAAAGCAAGTCCGCATTAATTTTTTCACCTCGTTACAGCGTAACATTGACTCCGAACACGAAACTGCGTGCCGATGGATAGGCTCCGTTATCAGTACCGCTGCTTACCTCAGGGTCATAACCCTTGTATGGGGTAATGGTGAAGAGGTTTGATACGGTGGCATATATGCGGAACTTTACAGGGAATGTCTTCGGAAGTCGAGGACGATAGCCTATGGTCAGGTTGCGAAGCTTGAGGTAAGAGGCACTCTGCACATAACGGTCATCGATATATGAGAACGGACGTGTGGTGCTTGCGAGAGGAAGTGTGTTGCCTCCTTTTACCGATGTCCAGCTATCAAGAACGGTAGTAAGCACGTTGTATGAATCGCCCGTCTGCTCCAGTCTGCGACCGAGGGCATTGTATATCTTGTTGCCATAACTACCGGCAAATGAGAACGAGAAATCAATTTCGCGCCACTGCACCTGTGATGAGAAACCGTATGTGAAGTCAGGCTGTATGCTACCGAGTATCTGACGGTCATTGCCGTCAATCTTACCATCGCGGTTATAGTCCTCGTATTTCACATCGCCCGCCTTTGGAACAAGTCCGTTGATAAGTGGGAGCTGACTCACATCCTCGCCGTTCTGCACAATGCCGGCGAACTTCAATCCATAGAACGAGCCGAGGGCTTCACCCCTGCGCAGTATCTGCTGGTTGTCAGAACCCTGAATCACGTTGTTCGTCTTTCCCATGTCGGTGATGCTGTTCTTGTTGTGCGCAATGTTAGCCGATGCCGTCCATGTCAGATGGCGGCGTTTCAGGATCGTTCCGTTCAATGCCAGTTCCACGCCCTTGTTCACCACGTTGCCCACGTTCTGAATCTGTGATGTCACACCGCTTGCAAATCCCATTGGTACTTCAAGCAGTAGGTCGGAGGTCTTCTTGTAGTATATGTCGAACACCAGTCCGAGCCTGCCGTTCCATAGTCCGAAGTCAATACCGAGGTTGTATGAGGCTGTTGTCTCCCATTTCAGGTTATCGTTGGCTGTGCTCTGCTTTGCATAAGAAGAAGAGCCGCCATAGGAACCCGTAGCATATGAGGTGGTGAAGGCATAGTCGCTGATCTCCTGATTACCTACTACACCGCCTGACAGCCTGAGTTTCAGATAGTCAATCGCCTTGACACTTGCAAGGAAGCTCTCCTTGTCCACATTCCACGAAAGGCCGAGTGAAGGGAAGTATCCCCAGCGGTGGTTCTTCGAGAAACGACTGGAGTTGTCGGCACGCAATGTGGCGGTGGCGTTATAGCGGTCAAGCAGAGTGTAGTTCACACGTGCAATGATACTGTTAAGGCTCGATTCCACAATGCCGGTCTTCGGAGTATAGAGACCAGATCCGTCACCCAGGTTGTATTGTTTCAGGGTCTCGTTTGTGAAATGGTTGGTACGTATGCTGCTGTATGTGGAAGTGGTGTTCTGCTTCGTATATCCCGCCATAGCCTCCACTTGATGCTTTTCGTTTATATCCTTATTATATGTAATTGTGTATTCCTGTTGCCATATGTCAGTCTGGCGGTTGCCTGTACCGCCGATACCCTGCGTGGCAAGACCGAGCGAGGTATATGCGCCTGAGAAATAGCTCTGCGTGAGTTTCTCACCATTCATACCCACGGCAGCCTTCAGTGTAAAATCACCCACCCTGTAGGTTGCCCATACGTTGCTCAGGAGGTAGTTGTTCACATTCTCCGCCACGCTCTCCTTCAAGTCATACACAGGATTGGCAGCATGGTCGCCAATGGCGAAATAGGCATACTCGTATGGATTGGTGAAGTTATACGAGCCGTTGGCATTATATATGCCGATGACAGGAGGCATGAGCAGGGCATACACGAAACTATTTGTTATGCCAGCCGAGAATGGAGATGAGTTGAACACCTGTTCCTCCGTGGTGGTGAGTCCCGTCTGCTTGCTGCGTCCGAATGTTACGTTCACGCCAAACTTCAGGTTTTTTCTCAGTTCCCATTCCGTATTTACATGGAAGTTATAACGCTGAAAACCTGAGTTGAGCACAATGCCGTCCTGATCCGTATAGTTGGCAGAGAAGGCATAGCGGCTCTTGTCCGTAGAACCGTTCACGCTCAGCTCATGTACCTGCTGCACGGCAGTACGTAGTACGGCATCCTGCCAGTCGGTTCCCTTGCCCAGCGCTGCAATCTGCTCATCGCTGTAACCGCCCTTGTTGCTCCAGTAGTCTTTCTGATAGCGTGCCCACTGCGAAGCATTGAGCAGCTCGAGTTTCCTGCCTACCCCACTCACTCCGAGGGTGTAGCCGTATGTCACGTGCGCCACCTTCTCGCCCACCTTACCTTTCTTCGTGGTGATGAGGATAACGCCATTCGCACCGCGTGAACCATATATAGCCGTGGCACTCACGTCCTTCAGCACCTCAATGCTCTCAATGTCATTAGGATTGATGGTAGCCAGGGGATTGATGCTGCTCTCTATCGCACCGATACCAGTACCACCCATAGAGGCATCCTTGAAGTAGATGAAGCCATCCACCACATACAGTGGCTCGTTGCTTGCATTCACCGAGTTACCGCCACGAATGCGGATACTGCTCTCCGCACCGGGCTGTCCGCTCGAAGCCGTCACGTTCAAACCTGCCACCTGACCGCTCAGCGCACCGTCAAGAGTGGCACTGGCACTGTTTTCAAACACGTCAGCCTTCACCGTGGTCACCGAACCCGTCAGTTGGGCGCGGCTCTGTGAGCCATAGCCCACAATCACCACATCATCCAGATAGTTGCGTTTCTCAATCAGTTTCACTTCCACAGGCTCCTCATCATCGTAAACGGTGATGCTCTGGGACTTATAACCAGTATATGACACGTCAAGTGTCACAGGCAACGTCTTCACCTCAATGGTGAAATGCCCGTCATAGTCAGACAGCACACCCTTGCCGTCATCAGAGCGCACCGCCGCCCCGATGATACTTTCACCCGATGAAGCATCTACAATATTACCCTGAATCTTTTGCGCAAAAGCCGCAATAAACGAAGTGGCGGTAAGTACCGTCACAAAAAACAATCTTTTCATTACCATGTTATATTTTTTAATCTTTATATGTTTTCGAGTGCAAAATTACTATCTTTTCCCCGTCCCTGAAATCCCATTCGTATGGTATTCTGCTACCCTGAACATGGTATATGCCGAATTGAACGTTGATTTTGCCTTAGTTTGATGAACTTGACGTATAATTTCAATATATTGCTGTCCGGTAAAAACAAAAACCAGAAAAAAGCCAATCAATTAACACTTGCGAAGCTTGATGAGCTTGCGAAGAACTGCGAAGCTGGTGAACTTGCGAACAATTAACATGCGGCTTTTTCCTGTTTTTCACCTTAATGTCTTGCCGTAGGCCTGATATGTGGATTTGTTTTTTCGGGAAGCCCAAGGGCTTACCAGAAAAATAAATACGCATAGCAGCAAGAGGCGAGGATTCAATTTCTTGATGGAAGATAAGTTACAGAGGTTTATCGGACAGTAATATTTTCAAACACAAAGCCGCAGAGTCGCAAAGTATTTTTCATTTCCTATTTTTCATTTTGTATAGGGGTGTGTTTAAAAATTATAGAACTATAGAACCATTGAACCAAATCGCAGCCATTTATCGGAATATAACCGCCCATCTTCCTTATCTGCGGAAGCACCTCTGATGTTACCCAGCGCTTGAACTCCCTCGTCTGTGGAAGCTTAGAGGAAAGGATGAGAGCATAAAGACCAGACTCGTTGATGAAGATCGTCTTGCTCTTGTAGTTAGAACCACTGTGTTGAATCAACACACTGGTTTTGTCATCTTCCTTGACCTGAGGTCGTGAATCCCGCCCCCTTTTATTTTCTGCATCCACATGCCTTGCGAGAGCATTTTCTGGTTTCGCATACCCAAGCACCTCGCTTGCCACCCAACGCTTGAACTCCTTCGCC
>OMXX01000159.1 GCA_900315105.1 uncultured Prevotellaceae bacterium
GACTGATCTCCAGAAGCATAATGCCCAGCAACGTGAAATCAAGTTCACACAGTTACCCCATAGGAATCATGACAGGTTCCTGATCATCGATGATGAGGTCTATCTACTTGGTGCCAGTGTGAAAGACATGGGCGTTGGCTTATGTGCCATTACCAAAATGCAAACATCTCCAGAGACAGTATTGGGACTATTGGGATAGACTATTCTATTACACTAAAATGAGGGCTGGGCAGAAGTTTTTGCGTTTACAGGTCTTGCAATGCTTACCTATCACAACCAACACTCGATAATAAAATCATCAAGATTAGTTGTGATTTGCTAAAAAATTAGTATCTTTGCATCAGCATTGACAACGGATGAGACCGTTTACGCTTGGGAGCAGATGTTGTGATTTGCTAAAAAATTAGTATCTTTGCATCAGCATTGACAACCCCGATATGGATCAACACCCCTTCGAAGGCGTTGTGATTTGCTAAAAAATTAGTATCTTTGCATCAGCATTGACAACTCTCATCAAGAACAATCTCACTGATAAGGAGTTGTGATTTGCTAAAAAATTAGTATCTTTGCATCAGCATTGACAACTGAAAACGACATCACCGCCAATAAAGGTCAGTTGTGATTTGCTAAAAAATTAGTATCTTTGCATCAGCATTGACAACGGGCAATAAACTCATTAAACCTACTCCAAAGTTGTGATTTGCTAAAAAATTAGTATCTTTGCATCAGCATTGACAACAGAAAGAACGACACAGTGCAGACTTTCTTGTTGTGATTTGCTAAAAAATTAGTATCTTTGCATCAGCATTGACAACTATCTATCATTGCTAATATTCTCCTACGGCAACTATAGAGCCGATATGATTGACTCTGACTTTTATTGCACCATTTAAGTTCTTAACGCTTCTTATGCTCTTCCAAGTCATATCTCTTAGTTCATTTGGTTCTTCTACGTTCGTCTCAAGGTGATGCCTGAAAATATAGAATAAACTGGAAAACTTTTGAACTCGATATAGGTGAGGACTAATCAGAGAATAGTTCTTTGGATCAGTTAAGTCGATTTCGGATGGAACAAAACCAGTTTTTTCATTAGGGAATACAAAATACTCATTTTGCTTCATAGAGAATAAGAATTTCCAGCCTTCTTCGCTCTTATAATTCTTATCAACAATTGGAAGTCCGAGTAGTGCGCTTGCAGTAGCTTCATAGAATGAAACAACATGCTCATGCCAGTTACCTTCATCATCAACAAAGATTGCTACGTGATGATTATTTGCGGTATTAACGTAGTCGGTAGGTAGAGCCTTACCATCGGAATCTTTAAGAATATTTCCAATGAGGTCTTTCTTGACATGTAGAGGTACAGAAGTATCTGATGACACTTTTGCTTTGATCTTCACTCTCTTAATAGCAATACTTTTTTCTTTGTTCAGCCAGATAGGATTCTCATCGAGGTTTGAGAATGCTTTAGCTGCATCACCATCAAATTCGTTAAGACGAGCTTGCAGAATAGCACGCACCTTATTATCAATGACCTTGTCAAGTTTCAGGTCCTTGTCTACAGCCTTCTTGATGGTAAACACATCTATTATCTTGTAAAGCTTAACCTTTAAAGGTACTGCATAAGAGTGGTCTGCATTCAGCCAAATAGGATTCTTTTCCAGGCTATTTTTCCCTGTAAATGCTTTCTTCGGATCATTGTTGTATTCAGCCAAGCGTTTTAGTAACGCTTCGCGATGCTTTTGGCTAGATACACGGAGGATGACATCTTCAGTAAACTTGCCGTCAACCTTTCGGTATTCAGCCTCGTAGTTCTGAATCTTACCATATACAGTTTCATTATGCAAAGCACCACGAGGAGTAAGTTGTACTTTCTGCTGATGACCGTCTTTTGTCTTGGACTTGTTGATATTTTTGGTAACAACTTTATTCTTCGCTTTGATGGATACCAAGATGCTTTCGAGATGTTTCTTAGCTTCAGCTCTGAATATGTCTAATGGCATTGGGGCATTGAAAACCAGTTTGTGATCTTTTTCGTCTCGATGGAGTTCTTTTTGCTCTATTCCATAAATGCTGCTCGACTTGTCGCTTCGGGCATTCATATTGCTGAGGTATTGAACAATACTGCGCTTGGTGAATGCAATAGTAAGAGCATCCATAGCGTGATGGCGATGGTCATTGCGCTTGGTCCAATCCTTGATGCGCTTTACGATATTACCATTCTTGTCGGTATATTGTTCGGTTAATCCTAACGCATCATACTTCTCCCAGTTCAACTCTTGCATGATATTGACTAACTGCCAGTCTTCACGAAGTCTGCTTGTAACTGCTCCTGTAGTAGTAACAACAAATGGCACTAACTCTTCAAGAATCTCACGAGCCTTTCTGGCTATGTATTGAGAGTCGCGCAGGTCACGATTTAAAAAATCTGATGGTATGTCAGCCTCTTTCATCAACAGATTGTTGCGTTTGGTTCTGGAAATAGCTTTGTTGTTGAATAGTTCTTCCACTCGGCTTTCATAATCTGTAACGTCCTGTTCGTCGTACTTCTCTGACACATAATCATAGGCAGTCTTATTGCCTTTCTCGATATTGATGTCTCGAACTTCTAACGTCTTGTTTGAGAAAGAATCGTCGAAGAGGCGGGATTGAGGTATGATATGCTCTATATCGAAACGCTTGCTGAAAAGTTCTTCTCTGGGAATATAGGTGTTAGAGTAGAGCGTCTTGTAGCCATTAAGTTTTAACTCGTTGTAGAGTTTGTAACGAAGAATATCGTTTCTTGTAACGTGTTGTATTCCAAATTCCTCTTCGAGTTCTTTGCGCAGCTTCTCGCTTTCGGCTGTATTCTTTCTGATAGCAGCATCCAATAGTTCTCGTTCCTCCTGACTCTTTTTCAGTTCGCGAGCCATCTCAACTCTTATCTCATCAGGTTTGCCATAGGTCTTGATAATCTCGTTGACGACATTGATCATCTGATTCAGAATCTTCTCAACTACAGGGTTGCGCAGACTGTTACGTTTAATTTCGTCAAGATGTGATTTGTATTCTTTCTGGGCAAGTTCCTCTTTAGTTAATGAACGTTCCGAATGGTTATAACCTGCCATTTTGCATGCTTCACTATACTCGAAGCCTTTCATCATGTGTGGCAGTATCTTTCTGATAGCCTTAGCACTCAGACTGCTATAGTCTAGGGCAAACGATATATTTGAAAGAATGACGGCATATTCCTTTTCGAAGCCACAAAGGTCTTGAATCTTGTTGAGCAAAGCTTCATTTCCTGTGGCGGACTTATCGCCTGTATAAGAGTAGAGTAGGTGCCACAGTCTGTATACTGATTGCTGCTCCAAACTTTTTCCTTCGAGCAGAGGATTGAAAGTAAGGAAGTCAGTCTTGTAACCTAAACCTTTAAAGATCTCAGAGGTGATATTCATCACTTCGTCTGTCGGCATTTTTGAGAAATCATATTCACCATTACCCGTCAGACTGATAATATCCTGATAGGCCTTGAATAGTGCTGCCATCGTGCGATTACCTTCAACCTCTTTATAATTAAGGTCGAGACTATTGTGATTATCAAATAGAAGTTTCAGGACATCTTTCTTGCTAAGCTTTTCTTTGATAGAGAGCTCATTATACAAGATTTCCTTTTCTTCTTGGGTTAAGAACCGATTAAGAGCACCTGTTTCTACATCATCAAACAAAGAGAGCTGGTTTTTGTCCTTCTTGATTTTCTTGCGTTGGCGACCTACAACAGATACTTGTAAGTTATTAAGAATCTGCCATATCTTGAAGTCCTGGAATAAGGGAGAAGACTTGGGGCAAACTTTGCAGCCTGTAAGAATGGTCTTTTTCTTGCCATCAATAGTAATTTCTCTTTCTGTGTGTTCAAGTTCACAATAGCTTACCAGATTCTTGCAGCTCTTCAGATCGCGTTGATAGAAGATGATAATGTCACGAATCTCCTTTTTTAGTTCTTGAGTTAATTCAGGATGATATTGTGCTTGTTTCTCCCAAATAGCCTCAAATTCATCCATATAGTCCTGTCGATAGAATATAATGTTTGTCAGACTATTGTTTGGATTCTCATCCAGACGTTTCATTAAATATTGGCCAATTGTGAGATGATCAAAGTACAGCTCCTTGCTTCTGTCACTAATCATCGCCAGGCGTTTGCTGGAGTTGTTGATAGCTCCGTTTATATCAGCCAAAGCATATGCCACCTCTTCGATATCCATCTGGTGTCTCAGAGCTTCCGTTCGCCATAGAAGTGCTTGGGCATATCCTTCCTTTCCACTATTCTTAGCGGTATAAATCTGATGAACACCATAAAATGCACCAGAAGTCTGCATCTTGTTGAATCCACGAATTGACGACTTGAAATCATCTGTCAGGATCTCAGGATAGAAAGTTGATTGCATTGCCCAAATCTTATCAAATTCAGCCTGTAAGTCAGAACGATAGAAAGTAGGCCTATTTCTCTTGCCTTTATTATATAAATCAAGTAATAGCTGACCAGGCGTGATATTTTCTTCATAGAGTCTTTTTGCAATCTCCATGCCGTCGATCAGTTCTCCTTCTTCACCATCTTTTACTTTACGACTGCTCTTATAGCCTCGCTTTTTGTTTATCATCAACAAAACTCGAGCGAAGTCTTCTAAAGAAATTTCCTCTGTTACAGCCTTTGCTCTTGCTCTGTAAGTTTGGAAAGTGGTATTGTTCCCTTTCTCAAACAGAGGTGTTTCATCTGTTATGATATGGTGCTCTAACAAACATTCTATAAGATTCTTTCTGCGCAATTTATAGCGTTGGAGGTTTCGATGCATACTGCGTTTCATGCGTCGATCAGCGTTAGTCGTAATTGACTTTCCCTTTTCAAAGTTTGACTTTTCATCAACGGTTAGTGGGTTAACTCTCACTCCAAGACGAATGATTTCTGATTTCTCATTGTCATTTTCCTTCTCGTTGACAAGAGACCATCCTATACTTGTAGTTCCTAAATCAAGACCAAGAATCTTCTTCATATCTATCGTTTTTTAGTTATTTTGCCACAAAAGTACAACTTTCTTTTGAAAAGTTTGGTATTTATCTGGAAAATCTTTAAATTTGCAGCACTAATTTTTAGCAAATCACAATAAGGATTATTCCGTTGTGAAAACATTAGGTCCTGATCCATCGTCCTCAACGGTGGATTTTTTGTTTTTATAACTGACGGGCTTGTCTGAACAGGGGGCAGTCGCCATGTGATAAGTTAAAAGAACCGGTGCTTCCATCTTTACGTCATTTATTGTTCACGATGCAAAGATAGAAGAAAGGTGTGCCGATAAAGGGCACACCTTTGAAGATTTTCAGGCAAAACAAAAAATTATAGGATTTTTCTTGCGATCCAGGCGCAGGCTTCTGCATCGGCGAGGGCGTGATGGTGGTTTTCGAGATGATAACCACAGAGTTCAGAGATGGTATGCAGTTGGTGGTTTTCTGCCTCTGGGAATGCCTTGCGAGAAGCGATGCAGGTGCAGTAGAACGGATAATCCGGATAGTCCATCTGGTAAGTGCGAAAGACAGCTTTCAGGCAACTTTCATCGAGTGCTTTGTTATGCGCCACAAGTGGCAGTCCCTCAATCAGTGGCTCTATCTGCTTCCAAACTTCAGGGAAGATGGGGGCATCCTCTGTGTCCTGACGCGTGAGACCATGTACCTGACTACACCAATAATTATAATAATTGGGCTCAGGCTGGATCAGAGAGTAGAAGGAATCCACGATCTCGCCATTTCTGACGATAACCACACCAACGGAGCATACACTGCTACGCTCGTTGTTGGCAGTCTCAAAATCTATGGCTGCAAAGTCTCGCATATTCAGCCCTCCTTGTATTTGTTCCACATAGCTTTCACTCTCTCAGCCGTATCTTCCCTGAACCACTTGGGAGAGAGGACTTCGATGTCGCTACCCATAGAAAGGATCTCCTGCTGGAAATCGAAGGTAGGGCGAAGCTTGACAGTGAAGATGCTATATTCGTCTGTGCGCTCTATCTCTTTCTGCGACTGATGGAGAGTAAGACTGCGAAGATAATTGGCCTGCCCTGCAGAAACTTTGAGTTTGACAGTCTCCACATCATAGTTCTGATCTGCGATGATACCAAAGCAATCGTCGAAATAGTCTTCTGCCTTGAAGTCCTTAGGATAGTCGAAAAACTCATTGGTAGGCTTTAGGTCCTTAAACCGATTATCAAGAGCATAAATCATGATCTTATTATAGTAAGGACTACAACCTACAAGATACCAACGTTGCTTAAAAGCTTTCAGACAATAAGGCTCAATCTTGAAAGTAAACGACTCATCGTAGTTATAACTCTGGTAAGTCATTTCGAGAACCTGATTCTTTTTCAATGCTTCTAAAATCATAGGAAGGAACTGCTCCCCATCAGGGATCTCTTCAAATAGGATCTTGTCTTTGATACTTACACTATCCAACATCAGATTACTGACAGTCAGCGTATTGAAGAGCCAACTACGCATAGATCCGTTTTTCAATTCATCAGCATTTTGTATATAGTAGCGATATTGACCACTATTCTCATTCTCGATAAGGAGACCAAACATTTCCTCGATAGACTGACGCCACTTATGAAAGGTGCGGATGGATAGGGGCTTGTCCTCGCTCAGATCGTTGTCAAGCCACCGTTGGTTAATCTCCTCAAACGAAATCTTCTTGGCCTTATAGATGGTTTCCACCAGCCAGACGTACTTGTTTAAAAACAATGCATAGGTTTGTTTTTTTTTCTAGGGACATTTTATCTGGGGACAGACCCTAAATTAAATTCCCCAAATGACCTGATTTTAATGGCGTTTTATTTTTTCTGCTGTATTTTCGTAGAAATATGATGGATGTTTGAAAGAAAATAGTTATCTTTGCATCACTTTTTAAATTATCTCAAAATAAAAATTCCTAATTCTAAGTATGAACTTAATAACTGAAGAGATTGAGGGATCTCAACTGGGGGGAGCTCAGGCTGCTGTCTCCGGAGCTTCCCCCTACCATCCAACTGATCTGAGTGACAAGATTTTCGACATCAATGTCTTAGTCTGCAATTACACCCAACATCCGACCAAGAGGAAAGAGACGAGGAGTGATATGGTTCATTCTTTGATTAATATGCTGACG
>OMXX01000160.1 GCA_900315105.1 uncultured Prevotellaceae bacterium
CAGACAAAAGGCACTTGCCAACGACAACATAAGCTTGTATCTTGACATCTACGATGGTGGCAAGCGCAAGTTTGAATTTCTTTCCCTCTATTTGTTGCCGGAGGTTGATGCAGAGACCAAAGCAAGAAACGAAGAAACATTGCAACGTGCTCACCAGATAAGGGCAGAGCGTATTCTTCATCCGGAGACCATCCCAGAGGTAGGTCACTTGATGATTGTGAAGGAAATCCCCAATGACGAGTCTCCCGAAGTCTTGGACTGGATCCAGACTTACATCGACTGGATGAGCGACAATACAGACTACTCCAAGGCTATTGTTGACCAGTCAAAGTATCTGAAATACCTAATGAGCGAGTTCCTTGCCAACAAGCGCAGACCTCACATCACTCTAAGGAAGTTCGACAAGGAATGGTTCAAGGCATTCTTCCTTTGGTTGAAGAACGACTATGTGCCACAGAAGTATGTACGAGTTGAAGCCAAGCCTTTGTGTGAAGGCTCCCTTCACAATGTTCAACAGCGCATCGTGGCGGTGTTCAACAAGGCGGTCAAGTTCGGCAAGTTGAAGGCTAACCCTTTCTACCAGTTGGAAAAGTCAGACATCTTTCCCAAGCCGAAGTCATCACATAAGCAGTATCTCAATCCCGATGAACTGAAAAGGTTCATGGCTTCAGATGAGAGAAGTCCAGGAGTTGCAGAAGCACAAAGAGCTTTCGGTTTTGCCTGTCTGACAGGACTTCGTATCAGCGACATCAAGGCTCTGCGGTGGAGCGACATCAAGAGAAACAAGGAAACGAACACGCTTGTAATCGTCCAAAAGAAAACAAAGGCTCTCAATGCCGTACCAATCGGCAATACCGCCTTGTCATGGATGCCACCCAAAGGTGATGATGATTTTGTGTTCCACCTTCCTGCTAAGGCTAATGTGGATGCTGCCCTTAAAAGGATAGCTAAAAAGGTGGGCATTGAGAAGAATATCTCTTTTCACTGTGCCCGACATACATTCGGAATTTTGGTGCAGACGGTTACTGGTAACATTGAGACTACCAAGAAGCTGATGGGACACAAGTCACTCAAATCCACCTCCATCTATGCAGATGTGCTGACGCATGAAAAGGTCAAGGCTGTTGACAACACAAAGAAAGCCTTTCGAGGTCGCAAACAGCGTGAAGAGAACAAGCAGATACCGAGGACAAAGCGGACAGCAGCCACCAACACCCATCCACGCAGAATAACTTTTATACAGGATAACAAGTAAACAGAACTTTTCAGGATAACAATCAGTTAATTTCACTTTTGTAGTCCCCATTTTTCGGGCAGGGATTTCTCTCTGCCTTGGGGGACTACACTTTCAAAGCAAGCAGTACAACGAATCACAAACAATTAAATTACAGGTTAATGAACAAAACTATCGACACCGAGACTCTTCTCTTGAAGGTAGAGTCACATGAGCACCGCATTGGGATAATGGAGAATCTTCTCCGTGATGCCAAGCAAGTATTGACACTGGAGGAAGCTGCCTTATTCATGGGAATATCAAAGAGCAGTCTCTATAAGATGACACACAAGCATGAACTTCCGTTCTTTCGTCCCAACGGCAAGATTATATACTTTGAAAAGTCAGAGCTCTTGAACTGGATGCGCCAGAACCGCAGTATGTCCGAGGCTGAGACCAAGGCTGCAGCGACCAAGCACATGAGTGAACTTTGTAAATAGACATGGCGATGATGAAGGACGATATTTCCCATGAGGAATACAGAAGCAAGTTGGCAAATGTCGCTGACCTTGCCGTGATCTACATCAATACTGGCAACGGCTACTTTCGGATGCGTGATGCTTTCAATCAGCTTGCCGAACAATGCGGAGCCAACAAGGGCATCAATGATGAAGCAACTGTCGGCAGAAGAAAACTTCTTGCCCAGTCTGTTTGCATTGAGTGCATTTCACGATTAAGCAATCATTCTAATGACAGGTTGCAAGGCGAGCTCTATGTTATAGCAGAGGACATTTACCCAAGGAGAGGACGGCACAGATGATTTTCTCTTTACTGAGAAAAACAGTCTTGCCATTTATGGTTATAATATTCAAAATTCACAGAAGATGGATAAACAAAAGATACATTACTGCTTCACGCTGTCCGATGTACAGATGGAGTATCTTCGCTGCAAGAAGTACAAGATTGACCGCATGGAATGCTTCATGTCTCTTGCCTCTCTTGCCGAACGTGAAACAACACTTGTACCTATCAGCAAGACCCAACAAGTGGAAATCTTGTGTGGGCAATGTATGGTTGACAATACCCAACTTGCCAAACTCTGGGATAAAGACCGCAAGACCGTACCCAAACTGTTACAGGCTATGGAGGCTGTGGGCATTTCCTCTTCACAAAAAGTTGGAGACAACCGCATCATTACCCTGCATTCCCTCTCTGGTTGGTATGTGGACGGAAGATTTGTCAAGAACGGCTTTTCATTGAAGCGCAATACGGATGGCTCAGCAATCATCCACACGAAAGTTCCACAAGCAAGAGTAATTGTTACGACAACGGAGGATGATACAAAGTCGGACAAGGAAGATGGGCATTCTGCCAATGGAATATCCGATACTGACAACAAGGGCAATTCTTCTACGGCAGATATTTCTTCTTCCCTAAATTCGACTTCATCTAATGACAACAGAAGCGTGGGTAAGGTCGGAACGAATGGCAATCTGTCCGATGCTGTTACTGGTGGAATTTCCCCACAACAAAACTACTCCAGACAATCTGTTGGCAATCCTTCTTCCATGCAAGAAGCAGATGCCAAACAGAATGAGGGAGAACACAACACATATCCACAGCATCTGGCAGGAGGACAAACACAACAGTCTAACGGTTCTAATGCCAATGGTTACAAGGCTAACAGCTACAATAACGGCAATCAAAAGGCATAAAGAGGCTTATGAGCAACCATACAGAGAAATCATCCCAAAGGACGATTGACCGCCATAGGCTACCGCCAAACTGTTATACGTTTAAGCAGCCTTGGGGGACGGACGCTGTTAAAAGTGCCGTCATTTTATAGGTACTTTTCGAGAAATCCTTTTGTAATACAGAAGCCGTGTCCGTCTTACTGTATTCCTAAAAGTTTCTCGGACTACTCGCAGGCTCGCAGTCGTGACCATCTTTGCAAGGTGCTTGTAATCATCCCATTTTAATCAGAGACAAGGACAAATGAGAAAGAAGAACATCATAAGGAAACCGCCCACGGAAGTCCATACCTACCGATGTACGAAAGAAGAGTTAAAGCAGCTCCAGACGCTTGCCAAGGAGTGTGGAATTAGTCTGAGCCGCTATGTCGTTGAGACTGGTTTGAAGCACCGTCCACGCATGAGGCTCACCAAGGAAGAGGTGGACGCTCTCAACTCTCTCGCCATCGCAAGGACGGATTTGATAAAAATCAGCAACGTGCTATCCAAGAAAACGGCTGAGGAAAAGGCTCGGTTCTTCAAAAATGAGAAGTTCATGCGTTGGTGGATTGATGCCGTTGCAGGGCTTATCCAACATTGGTATAGCATTGAAGAGAATATCTCAACAAACGTACAGACCAAATCAAAGGAACAATCATGATTATGCTCGCAAAGGTCGTATCGTACGGAGGCAATTCCGTAAGATACGCATTGGAAAAGGAGAAGGCAAAAACGGTCAAGGTGAACAATATGCCAGATGGTCTTGACCCTACCGCCATCTGGTACATGATGAAGCATCATTGCCAGTATCATCAGGCGGAAAGGACGGTGGGCAGAAAGTTGGAAAGGTTCATGACCACTTTTGTACTTTCCCCATCAAAGGAAGAGTCTGCCAACTTCACTATGGAAGATTGGGCGAACCTCCAAGACGAAGCATTGGAAGTTTTGGATTCTGTAGGACTTACGCCCAACGGTTTCTCCAATGAGATAAAGACCAACTTCACCAATTCTATGAATGTGGGTGGACTGCACTCTGACTCCAAGTCAGGAACGCTGCACCTTCACATTGACTGCTGTCGTGTGGATATGGAGGGTAACACCAACGATGTGCATGATATTCATCTTCGGGCAATGAAGGCTGCGGAAATCATCAATATGCGTCATGGGTGGGAACAACCGCAGGAAATTCGGAATATGCGGAAAGTGGAGCTTGCGGAGGATTGTGAAAACACCCTCAAAGATATGCAACAGTTCAACATAGACAGATACTTCAATCTGTTGCGCATGAAAGGCTATGAGGTAAAGCCACGCTATGACAAACAACGGAAACTTGTCGGCTATACTGTTGGCAAGAATGCTTCCGTGTTCAAGGCTTCTGAGATTGGCAGAAAGATTATGGCATCAAAGATTGAAGACACCTGGATGAAACTGCACCCAAAACCAACACAAGTCAAGACAAAGCCTGTTTCTCCATCCGTTGCTTCTGCGCCTCGCCCAGTTCGTCCTGTCGTTCATACTCCAACAGCATCACAACCAAAAGCGCAACCTCAAATTACACAAACGGCATTCACAATCAACATTGGCGATGAAGTCAAGAAGGTGTGGATTCCGAACTCTGTCAAAGATGTCTTTACTAATGAGGTTCAGGTTCCAGAGGACAATGATATTGCGACAACAGAGAATGTCGCTCATGTAGCGATACTGTTGTTTGCAGGATATATTGATGCTGCCACTTCCATTTCAGAATCATGTGGCGGTGGCGGTTCTGCTCCCTCTTCTGGTTGGGGCAAGAAAGATGACGAAGATGACTGGAAGTTTGCCCACCGTTGCGCACAGATGGCTCATTCCATGTGCAAGCCTAAACCACGCAGCAGAAGTTTCCACCGATAAATCAATGACAATATGGCTATCAGAAAAAGCAAGATAAACATAGACACAGAAGAAAGATCCGACTTCGACAACATGATGAATGATGTCGAAAACGAGGTTGAGGAGCAGCAAGCCGAGGATGGGCTTGTAAACCGTGTTCCTGAGTTGAAGCAGTTGAGTGAGGACATTGACAAGGCTACAAACACCTTCATCAATGCCACACTTGAACTGGAGTCTGCCATTCAGCAGTATCAGCGTGCCGAGACGAAACTGGGTGGTTCGGTGAATACCATCTGTCAGAAAGTTGACACCATCAACACCCATATTGACAATGTTCTGAAAAATGCTCCAACCAAATTGAATGTGGCGGTTCATGCTTCTGATGAAGACATGAACGCCATTCAGAATCTGTTTAACAATGAGCATAAGTGGATTCTTGGCAAAATGCAGGCTCATTATCGGGAGATTAACTCGATGTTTGCCGATGAGCTACGTGTTGCTCAGAAGAGGTACAAGGAATACGATGGTTGTTACCTTGGCCACTATATCCAGTACTTCTTCTGGTTTTTCTTCACTTTGGGCTTCTTCGTTTTTGTCGCAGTTGTTGTTTCGTGGATTGGTGGCTACAATGGATGGTTTAAATAAGCTATTGTTGCGAACGTGGTTCGGAGCTACAAACTGGAACAACAAACCCACTGATCTTTAGCGGAAATACTAAAAATCAGTGGACTTGTTTATAAGATTGTCAATCTATTTAAGATGATCATCATCTAAAAGGTTTGAAATATTTACATTGTGTTTGTCTCTATACTTCAAAGGAGATATCTTCGTGAATCGTTTAAAGAAATTAATAAAATGAGCTTGTTCTGGAAAACCCAGTGCAAAAGAGATTTCGGAACTTCTCATTGTAGTGAATAAAAGCATTCGCTTTGCTTCTTGTATTATGCGAGCATTAATTACAGCTAATGGTGTCATACCGGCATTAGACTTACAGCATGCATTTAGGGTATGTACACCAATGCCAAGTTCCTCGGTGTAGTATTGAACACCATGGTGCTTGCAAAAATTTTTCTCAATCATTTCGGTATACGATAGGTACAATTCGTGTTGAGGGGTCGTTTGCTTTGGTTGACCATTCTTTACTGAAACATGCTCATTAGTGTTAGCAATAGCACAGAGTAGAAGTGTTAACATTGAATAAATACTTGCTTCGAATTGTACGGAAGTATCCATCTTGTCATACAACTCTCTCAACGAGGATATTATGTTCTTAATTTTGCTCTCTTCGATTGGATTGGATATGGTTAGTACGGGAACGTCTTTAATGACATCGTATTTCAAGTAATTAGACCATTTGGGATCTATACAGCGAAAATATTCATCTGTGAAATCGATAGAGATTCCAGAAATTTGTTTTGTATCGGTAAGACTATGTAATTCACCAGGAGAAAACATAATAAGAGTTTTGTCTCTCACATAAACTCGCTTTAAATCTACATTGTAGTAAAAACCTCCTTTCTCTATCCATGAAATATTGTAGAAACCATGCGTATGCATAATCCCCATTCCTCGTGTATTCACATTGACATCTTGAAAAGCTGAGAGGCTAGGTGTAATATCTGTTATAAAGATATTGTTCTTAATATTATACTTACCCACGTCTCCATACTTCATTTTGATGACCGTATAGCCTAATTTTTCGTAATCCATACTTTATTCTTGTTTTAATCGAGTGCAAAGTTAGTCATTTTATTTGCAAATATTCTGTAATACATTGGAGATTTTGAACGAATCCTCAAATCCGCAACCTATAGGGTTTAGTGGGATTTTGCTTGCAAAGCGACAAAATTCATTTTATTGTACATATTTCTTGCACAACAGAAATGTCG
>OMXX01000163.1 GCA_900315105.1 uncultured Prevotellaceae bacterium
CGTGCCGTTCTCCACGGTATAACGTACGTTCATGACGGAGAGTCCGTCGGTGCTGGCGAAGCGCACGGCGTACTCCTCACCCTGTGCCACACGCACTTGGGCGGGCACGTTCACCTGTACCTTGTCGAAACGCTCCGTTTCAACGGCCTTGCTCTTGGCGTTGGCACTCATGGTGGCAATCCTTAAGACTGTCTATTGTCATGCCCCACAAGTTCCGACAGCAGGCTACGATTTGTTTGGTAGCGTAAGTTTAAGTGGTGCTACACTCTATGTCCCCTCAAATTCGGTAAATAAATATAGAACTGCAGACCAATGGAGTAAATTTGGGAAGATTTTGGGAATGTGATTACCATTAGCAATAAGTAAAGTCAGAGAGTGTTAATATAATGTTTAACCTGTAAGTATTTAAGAAAAATGAGTATTCTTGTAATGATTGGTTTTATAGGTTGTGTTCTTACAGGCCAGTTTAGGCATTATAAATAGTTGTCCTAATGTAATAGTTATTCTTTTAATCAAGGATTATTGAATATTTAATTGGCAACTGAACATAATTGGTTGCTAACTTTATTTGTTTTTATAGAAACATTTTCGATTTCATAAAAAATTTGTAAATTTGGCACAAAAATGTAAGAAATATAGTTATGCGTTAGAGTATTTCTATGGAACAACGACGAGAAAATTCTTTTCTTATTAAGGCCATATCTGCAGTAATTCTATTGACGTTTTGTTTTGCAGCTGCAGTTTTTCAGTCTGTGGTTATATTAGTTGTGGGACTTGCTGTCTTTCTCTTTATACTCTATCATTATGTAAATAGAACACCCCAGGAATTTGTCGAAGACACGACACACAAAACATCTACAATAGATGATAAGACTCAAGATATCCCAGAATCTACACAGGTAGCATCATCAGATATGAAAAAGCCTGTTGCTACTCCTAGAGTAAAGGAGGCTCCATATTCAAACTCTATTGCATTAAATGAAGTTCCTATACAGAAACCGATAGCTCAAGAATGTGAACCCTTAGAGCCCTACGACCCCAAGCTTGACCTTTCCAACTATCATTATCCTACTATCGACCTGCTTATCCATCACGAGACGGGGAATGTGGACGTCGACATGGAGGAGTTACAGATGAACAAGGACCGTATCATCCGCGTTTTACAGGATTTTGGAATAAGGATTTCTATGATAAGGAGCACTGTTGGTCCTACCGTTACTCTTTATGAAATAACACCAGCCCCTGGTGTATCTTTTGCTAAAATTAAACTTTTGGAAGATGATATTGCTCTCAACCTGTGTGCATTAGATATTCGCATAATTGCTCCAATGCCTGGTAGAGGTACTGTCGGCATAGAAATGCCCAACGCTAAACGACAGTTGGTTTTTATGGAGAGTATTTTTGGTTCGCGCAAGTTTCAAGAAAGCACATATGAATTACCCATTGCGCTGGGTAAGACCATTACAAACGAGGTGTTTATGGTGGACTTGGCAAAGATGCCGCATATATTGATATCTGGCGCAACGGGTCAAGGAAAGAGTATTGGTCTTCATTGTATCATTACCTCACTTCTCTACAAGAAACATCCTTCTGAGTTAAAACTCGTTTTAATTGATCCCAAGAGAGTAGAACTGTCTGTTTACGCTCCCATTGTTAATCACTTTTTAGCGCAAGTAGAAGGTACAGAATACGACGAAGAACCCATCATCACTGATACCCAAAAAGTTCTAAGAACATTGAGGAGTCTATTGTTAGAGATGGATAATCGTTATCTGCTACTCAAATATGCAGCAGTTCGAACCATTAAGGAATATAACGAGAAATTTAAAGCTCGCAAATTATTCCCATCAGAGGGGCATCGTTTCTTGCCTCATATTGTTGTAGTAATTGACGAATACGGCGACCTCATCATGACAGCAGGTAAAGAAGTAGAATTGCCAATTTGTCGCCTCGCGCAACTCGCAAGAGCCGTTGGCATTCATCTCGTTATTGCTACACAACGTCCAACGGTCGATATCATCACAGGTAACATCAAAGTCAATTTCCCGGCGCGTATGGCTTTTAGGGTTTCTCAGATGGTGGATTCACTCACCATCCTTGATCGACCTGGTGCCAACCACTTAACAGGACAGGGTGATATGCTTTTCCTTACTGGCACAGATCCTGTTCGTGTGCAGTGTGCCTTTGTTGACTATCCCGAGGTGGAACGCATTGTACGTTATATTTCCTATCAACCAGGCTACAGTAGGCCTTATCCACTTCCTGATGTTTATATGGATGAAGACGATGGCGAAGGCCCTGATGTGGACATTGCCCATCTTGACCCGATGTTTGAGGACGTGGCTCGACTGGTAGTACAGATGCAACTTGGCTCCACGAGTTTTATACAACGCAAGTTTGCCATCGGTTACAATCGTGCTGGGCGTTTGATGGATCAACTCGAAGTGGCAGGCATTGTCGGTCCTGCTCGCGGAAGTAAACCGCGTGATGTGTTAATTAAGGATGAGATGAGGCTTAATAATCTTATGAATTCTTTAAGATAGTAAGTTGTAATGGATGTAAAATCAAATAACCTGTCATTTAAAACAATGATGGTATTTGCGACAGAGATGATTAATCTTCTAAAAGTTAAATTCCCTCATAGTTCTATTGATGATTGGCAAGGTTATCTTGTACTGCGATTATCACTGATGTTGCAGACTTATGGAACTTTTAGTAAAGTACTATTGGAGGATAAAGATTACATCACTTCAAATACTATTTTAAGAATGATAGTAGACAATTTGGCTATCACAAAATTCATTTACGTTGATCACGATGGAGAGATGAGGTTACTGAGGCATTATTTATTCTTATTAGATGGCTCGCTGACATATCTCAAGATTACGGATTCAATGAAAAGTAATGTTTTAATAATTGAAGAAAGGGAAAGATGTAAACGAGAAGTGCAGCACACTAAAGAACAAATCATGAAGCTGTCTATCTATGAAATACAGCATTTATATATTGATATGCTATTAAGTAAAGGAAATTGGAAATTTAAGGATTTTTCGAATACTGGAAAATATTCTTATCAGGATTTATATAAGACATTTGGAATTGCACCTAACATCGTAGCATATTTTATGTACATATCTCAATTTGCGCATGGATTGAGTTTGTCTAGTCTAGGAACTGTTGCTTCTATTCAAAATGTTCCTTTTCTGTTAGAAGTTAGAGATATGCTATTAGGATTGCAGATAATATATATATATAGATTATTCTCTAAATATATTTGTAATGGTGAGCTTTTAGAGTCTCTAAGCACAAAATTAAGTCGCAATGAATTGGATCGTTTTTTTGAGTTAGCAACAAATAGTAATAAATAAAGCAATTAATATGGAACTGTTAAAAGACAAATTATTTAATGGAATTTCTTTTGAAATAATAAAAGAAGAGATAAAAGAAATATGCCATGAGGAAACGTTAGTATTGACAATGCGTGTTACCAATTATAACGATAAGAAGAAGAAACTCGCGCATAGTTTAAATTATATATCTGTTGGACAAGGAATGAAGAAAGGTTCTGTCTTAACCTTAGACTTCGGAGTTTATGGAACCTTCCTTCAGTCTAATGCATTCGTGGACTTGGATATCCATTTTGATGGTATAACAATAATTGAAGATGGTGATAGGATTGAGTTTGAAGTTAACGATGGTAAACTTGCTACTCTCCTGTTGTTGAGACAAAATGGCCAGTGGTTTATTGTGGAAGACAGAGACAGAAGTATTTACAAAAGAAACTTGAAAAGTAAAATCGAACATTTTGAGGCTATTGAAGAGCAATTTGGTATTACTCTTCAAAACTTCTCGGTTAAGGTAGAGGACGAAAATTCTCTGGACTTGTTTTGTGAAGTTGTTGCTTTAAACGGTAAGGTTGACAATGGGTCATTTACCATTGAAACTGCTATATATGATTCGGATAATGATATCGTATATCATACAAGCTTGCACTCCAGCGATTTTAAAGGTTTTGAAGTCTATCATTTTGGGACTATACGGCTTGATATTACGGTTGACGAGATAAGTAAAATTAGAATCTACCCGATACAATGAATAAAGACTTGTCAGCATTAAGGGAGTCTCTGATTGCAGAAGCAAAGAGTTCTCCTATGCTTTTGTCAGATTTGGCAGGATTGGAGGCATACGTTTCTGAAAGTTATAACTGTCGTTCTTTTATTGAGTTGTTACAAAATGCGGATGACGCAAAAGCAACAAGGTTTTATGTTAAACGTTCTGGCGAATACCTGTTCGTGGCCAATAATGGTCGTCCATTTGATATCAAGGACTTAGAAAGTCTTTGTCGGAGTGCTTCGTCGAATAAAGTTAGGGGAACAACGATTGGATATCGAGGTATTGGATTTAAGTCCGTAGTTAGTTTTGCAAAAGAAGTACACTTAATAAGCGGAGATTTTGAAATAACTTTTTCAAAAGAATTGTCGAGTCAAATTGTTCCTCAAGCACCTAAGGTTCCTTTGATCAGAATTCCGCATGAGTTGGATAAATCCTTGAGGAGTGGGTTGTCTAATGAAATTAAGGAATTACAGAATGAGGGTTTTCAGACGATTTTCATTTTCTCTGGAGTCTTGGCTAATCAGATTGATGAAGAATATACATCATTTGCAGATACAACATTGTTATTCCTAAAAAGCATCCAGGCCATAAAAATTGATCTTAAAAAAAGAATTACAGCAAGCATTGCTGTAGTTGACGAGAACAAGCAAGGACGTTTTTTAAAAGTTTCTACAACAGAATCTATCTCTAATTGGTTTGTATGTTCAGACGCAAATTGTAGTATTGCGTTCTCTGTAGATAAAGGAAATGTTTCGAGATTACCTAAAGCTGATGCAATTATTCACGCTTTTCTCCCGACAGAAGATAGTTGTGGGCTGGGAGTCGTCGTAAATGGAGATTTTAGCACTGATCCATCCCGCAGACATTTGATTATGGATGATACGACAATAAATGTCATCTCTAAACTTTCTAATCTTTATGCGTCTTTGTTGAAGTATGCATTAGCCAATAATGATAAAGGCATTGTTGATGCATTGATGCCATATTTTGACTTAAGACTAATTCAGTTGATGAAGCAATCTTTTGAGAAAGAATTTGCCAAGAACATCAAGGATGCTTTTGGTAAAGAGTTTTCAAACATAAAGTTGCCTCCTTCATGGTTGAATTCTGATGATTTTGCCAAAATTATGGCGGCTTCAAATTTGCCATATATTGCTCCGGAATGCAGCGATGTTCCCGGACTAAATGATTTTTTGAAATATTTGGGAAATAAACCGGAAGTGGTCGAATCTCTCATTAATAAAGCAAGTCAGGCAGAAGTCTCTGTGTTGGGTTATGCTCAAATTGTCGCTGCAGGCATAAAAGAAGTCTTGATGAATCATAGGTTGAATTCTTTGACTACAACAGAATTAGTTATGTCGGAAGGCAGATTGTGCTCGCTCAAGGAAATAAACGCCAATGGACAGGAAATAGACGAGAGTTACGTACAATTGTTGTCAGATAATGGAGTCTCTGAAAATGATGTTAGTGTGTTTTTGAAAAAGGCAGGACTGACCAACATAAATGAATCGCAATTTTCGGACGAAGATTCATATAGTTGTACGGATGATGACGATGATGAGTTTGATAATGAGGCTGAAGGAGCGTCAAGTGTGGCTCAATGGTATAACAATGCTTCTGCGTCTTCTAATAGTACAGTAAATAATGACGGAGTTCAGAAATGGAGAAGTGCCGAAGAAAATACGTTGGCGGCATTGAACGCAAATGGATTCCGTCTCAAAGATGTTAGTAAACAAAATCTTGGATTTGATTTAGAAGGAAGCGATCCTAACGGAAATAGTATATATATAGAAGTTAAATCCATTGACTATGTCGGACAGAAATTTCGGATGACAAATAATGAATTCGCTGCAGCACAATACAAACCGAGTAATTACTACCTGGCTTTAGTATATCAAAGCAAAGACTCGTTTGAAATAAGTTTGATTAAAGATCCGGTTAATCGACTGAATCTAACCAGACAAGTTGTGCAATGGGTTTGGGAGTGTGAAGAGTATGACTATAAGCCGATGAAATTCAAGATATAATTATTGTTTTAATTTGAAAAAATATCTAGTGTTATATCGGCGCCTGCAGACATAAACTGCGGGCGCTTTTTCTTGCGATTCCTCGGAATATTTTTTTTGAAATTTTCCACATCAGCCTACATGCCTACACGATTTTGGTGTTAAGCGGATGATACAGAGCGAAATATCTATGCCGCAAGCATACACAAAGCCTACACAAAGCCTACACAAAGCCTACACTAATCCTACACAAAAATGGGGCAAGACACTCCTCAGACTGTTCTCAGACTGTTCTCAGAGGGTTCTCAAAGGCTTAGATTTGATGGCTGATGTCTGATGGCTGAAGTCTGACGGGTGAGGGAAGAGAAGGCTTTGGAGAGAGTTGTAAACGATGGGCCGCTTGTTTCAGTTTCAGTTGTTTCAGTTTATTTTATGGGGTACTTAGTCTCAATTATTTCTTCTTTCTCTATTATATCTATTTAATAATTAATAATATATA
>OMXX01000233.1 GCA_900315105.1 uncultured Prevotellaceae bacterium
ACACCTGTGCCGGAGACACCGGTAACTTCATTACCGAAGACGAGCTAAAATCAATCCTCGGCATGGAGAATTACAACAAACTGTTTTGTAAACCCACTGAAAATCACTAAATTTGCCAAAAATCTTTTCCCGAAGATGAATAAATTGGAATATCCTGAAGTAAGTCTTTATAAATTAAGATTGCTTTCAAAAGGAGAAGAATCGCTGATTGCGACACGTCGCGACGAAAAACAACATTTCTATAATGTTTCTCTTGATACGATTGGTAACTATTATTCTCTTGAAGAAGCAGAAGCAGCCCTTAAAACTCATAAGGAAACTGATAATGACGTGATTGTCTATCAGATTATCGGACCGGAACACGGACATGGGAATTCTACATTTGTTGAATCCGAAATAGATGGCATTCCAGACGAAATATTTGAAACAGAGGATTACGATGAATCCCCGGAATTTCAAATCGTATTCAACGCCAACCGCGAATTTATATCGTCATATTTCTATGATGCCAATAATCCGGGAGGTGCAAGGCTTGAAAACGAAAATACTTTCAATGTCGGGGATATGGTCTGGATGTCCGGCAGCTGTTTTCTTAATGAGGAGAACCTGAACATTTTGGTGCCCGTAATAATTGAGAGCGTAGCACAGAACAAATGTAGACTTAATATAGAATCGGATGGCGTTAGAGCCAAACCTTTAGTTACAGTTAAAAGCAATTGGGGCGAATATCCTGCTTCTGCTGAACGTTTGATTCCGAGAATTGACCTTTTGCCACTGAATATAATCAAGGAATAAATTCAAATTGTGTGAAAAATTGGAGTAAGTATGTTTGAAAATCCGGTGGAACTTTGTGATTGTCCATCCACTTGTCCGTCTCAAAAATGACTGAGAGGTAATGGGCAGAACCGAAATAGTAAACTTCCGTGTATACATTTCTCTATACAAAAGATATCAAGTATGACAAATACTCAGAAAAACAAAATTAAAAAAATTGCTGAGCAATTTAGGAATTCATTGAAATTCCCCAAAGTCTTATCAAAAAGTGGCGCAGAATTACTTTTTGATAACGACTCATTCACTGCCTTGTTCCGAGAGCGTTTTGGAGTCTCTTCAGAAAATAAGGAAGCATTTAATGCTGCTTTTCAAGCTGTGACTGAAGGTGTAGGACAAGAGATAACTAAAATCAATTCAGTAGTTTCCTCGGCTCTTCTCCCATTACTGGTGTTCTACAAACTTTATATACCCAAAGAGGGAATCTCAATCACACTTAAAGTCGGAGGTGAAACAAAAAAGTTTACCAAAGCTTTCTTTGAGGTAAGAAACAAGGTTATTGGTCGTCCTTCATGCGTTGATGTCGCTCTTGTAAGTAGTGACGGAAATACGATACTTTTCTTGGAGTCGAAACTCACCGAAATGTTTGAAGATGCTACGACTAAGAAAGAATATGGTTCGAGCTACAAGAACTTGTATATGCAATCGGGTATCAGGAGTGCCCTTAACAACAGAAGGATTACCATTGTAGAAGAAACGACAAATCTTATACTTAAATCTGAGCAGCCTCAATACCTTGAAGGGATAAAGCAATCTATCAGTCATCTAATCGGGTTGGTAAAAGGACCACAGGACACCCAAGACCAATCTGAATATATAAACGCTTACAATCATGCAAAGACACTGATCTATGCTCCGATACTCTATGATCCAACTCATATTCTCAGTGAGCACAACAATGAATATTCAAACTACCATACTCTTTACTCCGATGTAATTGGAGCTCACGACGATGCTATTCTTAAAGCCATTAAAAACTGGGCTAAGAAATCAAACAGAAAGACGATTGTCATTGAGCAAAGTCCTCTAACTTATCAGAAACTGACACAAGAGAATCCGGATTGGTTAGACGATAGAGTAAAGACGTTCTATGGATTGTAGTTTGCGGATGCCGTATCGAAAATTGAGACATCTGAACGCTAACTTTGCCCGGAGTAAACAACTACATAAAGACTATGAGTAAGACAATGATTCTTGCAGTCGGTGGTGCCGGTTGCAATATGGCTGAAACTATAATGCGCGTTGCCAATGCGCATTGGGTTAAAGAAATCTCTTTCGGACATATCTGTTAAAGTTCGCAATAACGAAGAGCTTACAGAACGTTATCCGGATATTAACTTCATAAATGCCTTTGAATATTCCGATAAGGAAGCACTCAACGCAATCGAATCAGGCCTTATTTAATGAAAATACTCCACATTTCCGACACTCACAACTGCCACCATCGGCTCCGGGATTTACCTGAGGCCGATGTGGTAGTACATTCAGGTGACTTCTGTATGGTTGGCACAGAACAAGAGGCCCTTGATTTCCTCAACTGGTTTTGTGACTTGCCATACAAACATAAAATTTTTATCTGTGGCAACCATGACGATTGCCTCTATGGCGCCAACATCGACGGACTCCCTGACAACGTACATCAACTCTCCAACTCCGGAATTGAGATTGATGGTGTAAAGTTTTATGGTGTTCCGATGTTTATGGCAGATTGTATAACCGAGCGCCAGAGCCGAAACTATGCTAAAATCCCCAGAGATACTGACGTTTTGATAACTCATTCTCCGGCATACGGCATACTTGACTTTGATGATAATATCAACTACGGATCAGAAGAGATACTCACGAAGCTATCCGACCTTCACCTAAAAGCACATCTATTCGGTCATATCCACGACCAACACGGCATCTTGGAACAACACGGTGTCATATACTCCAATGGAGCGATTATGAACGCTGATTACACGATTCTCAATTCACCAAATCAGATTATAATCTAATTGGAACGGATGTTGCTGATTGTAGGTGTAACTTTGCTGCGAATCAAAAAACATAAATATATGATATACGCATTTCGAGTTACAGCAAAACACCTGACTTCGTCACTTTTTTCAAGAAGGGAAAGTATTAATTTATAATTGCCTATTAATCAAATTGTTGTAATTTTGCATACCCTGTTTTTGGGGTATGC
>OMXX01000164.1 GCA_900315105.1 uncultured Prevotellaceae bacterium
AATCTATTATAAATACCTATCATAACAAGGAGATAAATAGTCGGTAAGTTTCAACAACTATTGAAAAGTAGACATCATGAGACAGCTGAAAATTCAAAAAAGCATCACCAATCGCACAGAGGAAGATTTGAATCAGTATTTGACTGAGATTGCCAGAATACCTATGATTTCACCGGAGGAAGAATCTGAGCTTGCTCACGAGGTAAAGCTCGGAGGAGCGAAGGGCAAGCGGGCCAAGGATAAACTGATCAAGGCCAATCTGCGTTTTGTCGTCTCTGTGGCCAAGCAGTATCAGCACCGTGGCATGACCTTGTCCGACCTCATCAACGAGGGCAACATCGGACTGGTGAAGGCTACGGAGAAATATGATGAGACACGAGGTTTCAAGTTTATCTCATATGCCGTGTGGTGGATTCGCCAGAGCATTCTCCAGGCCATGGCCGAGCAGGGCCGGCTGGTTAGGGTACCACTAAACCACGTGAGCAATATTCAGGTCATCAACCAGGCCATTGCGAAGTTTGAGCAGGAGCACCACCGCAAACCGTCGTCGGAGGAATTGGCCGAGTTTACGAAGATTGATTTGGACAAGATCGACCAGGCCATGCAGGCCGAAAGCCATGAGGTCAGCATTGATGTGCCAATGGGCGAGGACAGCGACACTTCATATGGCGACACGATCGTCGCAAGCAGTAATGAGAGCAACCCAGAACATTATTCCGAGCGCGAGTCGATGGTGACCGAGGTGATAGCCATCATGGACCGGGTGCTGAAGCCACGCGAGCGGCAGATCATCTGCGACACCTACGGCATTGGCGTGCCCCAACGCAACCCGGAGGAAATCAGCAATGTCTATGGGTTGACTCGTGAGCGGGTGAGACAGATAAGGGAAAAGGGAATTCAGAAAATACGCAATAGTGTCTATGCTAAATATCTGACAAAATATTTGGGCTGAAGTATATGGGCCCGCGCAGGGCGATGCGGCAAGTGGGGCTTTGCCCCGGATAGAGTGCCGTCTTGAAAGTATCTTTTCTTGTGCCGAGGCTCTGTCAAAGGCTCGTTTTTTCGGCTTAATACGTATTATAGCATCTGTTCACTGAAAAAAAACAAGAGTTTACTGAAAAAAGTTTGGATTTTACCCTTTTTTTCTTATTTTTGCAACAGAGAAATTAAATGAATAATATATTTGAAAGAGTGATTAATGTCTTAAATTTATATAGGTAGATTTCAGTAAGTGGAGTCCAAGGGTCCGTGAGGATGTTTGGACTTTTTTTATGTTCTTTCCTCAATAACATCTCTGTATCATAAGCTTAGCCTCTGATCTTACGTAGCAGAGACCAACCCCGCGGCACAGTCATGCGCGCTGCTGGCACGATGTACCTTAGCTTCATACAAATCGTGGCGGTCGCCATGTAATCATGCGGCGGTTGCCACGATTTGGGTTGACTATTTTGCACAACCGTCGTGATGGCAACTACTGTCGCCATACTCGATGGTGCCGTCGAGATATTGGCCGACAACTTTATCGATGTCGATGGCGGGAGCACCAGCGTGAAGTTCAATGCCTAACTGCCGCAGCATGTTGACTGCGCCCTGGCCGAGTCCTCCACAGAGGACCTCGGTGGCTCCGTGCTCTTGGATAAACTTAGGCATGGCTCCGTGGGCATGCTCAGGAGCTTCTAAGATTTCCTTGTTGGATACCTTGCCATCGTCGCCAATGGTCACGAATGTCACTTGTGGGGCTTTGCCGAAGTGTAGCCAAAGTTTCCCTTCACTTGTTGGAATTGCAATTTTTCTCATTTCTTTAAATGTTGTTTTGTTTGTTAGGTGTATTTTGAGTTGTTAGGCATCATCTAATTGCCGAAACCGCACAAATAAGCGTCTGCTCTGGAGCTATGGGTATCATGATGTCTGCGGTGGTAAATATAAGTTTTCTTATTGAGACGACCAAAATTTTCACTGAAAATAACGTCTAAAAAAGCAAAAAATAACAGAAGATGCTTTTATTTTGAGTTTCAAGTGGTTGTGGCAGCCGTTGGCTTTAGGTGGCATAGACGAGGAAATGCATGTCATATGATAAAACGTTTTACATGGATAGAGCAGAAAGAGACCTGCATCTCTTTCTCCTCTTATTCCCATGAACCTTTATAGGCATTTTACCAAGTAATAACCTTATCTACTATTTCTTGTTGCTCCAAGCTACTTCTTCGCAGATAGATACGTGTCGTTTCGATGCTTTCATGTCCCATAAGGTCTGCAAGCAGGGCAATGTCGTTGAACTTCTCCAAGAAATTCTTGGCATAACGATGGCGGAACGAGTGAGGGTACACCACTTTCTCGTTTAAGCCATACTTCACCGCATAGTTCTTCAACTGCTGTGATATGCCTCTTGTCGAGATGCGCTCGCCAAAGCGGTTGAGAAAGAGATAGCCACTTGTACGGTTGAGTGTCTGCAACCACTTTTCTGTTTCCGTGCGCAATGTCTTGGGGATATAGATACGCCGTATCTTGCCACCCTTGGTGTAGATGTCGTAATAGCCTACTTGCACGTGCTCAACCTTGATTTGCACAAGTTCGCTCACTCTGGCACCAGTCGCAGCCAAGAAACGCACCACAAAGTACCACTCCAAGTTGTCTTCCTTCTTCAACTTGTTCTTCAAGAAGGTGTAGTCGGCATTGCTGATGACATTCTCCAAATAAGAACGTTGCTGCACCTTGACCGACTTCAAGCGGAGTTTCGTCTTGCCTACAAATACAAGGTACTTGTTCAACGCCTGAATACGGAGGTTTACCGTCTTTGGTTTGTAAGTCTCAATCAAGTAGGTCTTGTAAACCAACAAGTTTCTCTTGTTCACCTCTTTGTGTCGAGAGCCAAACTCCTTCACGGCATACATATATGCCGAAATCGTGTTCTTAGCCATATTGCCTTGGCTTAGGAACTCTTCAAATTTGTCTAATTCCATTTCTATTCGTTTATTAGTGAAATACAAAGTTGTCCATATAAATAGGCATGGATTTGTTCTATGAGTTCCTATTATGAGAAGATACTTGCCACGGGAGAGGTGAAGTGCATTGATGAGGAGATTCCGTTTGAAATACCTAAGGGATGGGAATGGTGTAGAATATGTCATGTAGCAGAAATTGCACGTGGTGGTTCGCCTCGTCCAATAAAAGAGTATCTAACTGATTCTACAGATGGTATAAATTGGATAAAAATAGGTGATACAGAAAAGGATAGCAAATATATTACATCTGTAAAAGAAAGAATAAAGCAATCTGGTGTATCTAAAAGTAGGATGGTTCATAAAGGAGATTTTCTACTCACGAATTCTATGAGTTTTGGAAGACCTTACATTACCCAAGTGGATGGTTGTATACATGACGGTTGGCTTGTCATTTCTTTAATAGAGCAGTCTTATAGACAAGATTTTTTTTACTATCTTCTTTCTTCTGGCTATGCTTACAGTCAATTTGCCAAACGAGTAGCAGGTGCTGTCGTTCAAAATTTGAATTCAGAAAAGGTTGCAATTAGCTTGTTTCCTTTGCCTCCATATAAAGAGCAGAATCGTATAGTGCAAAAAATAAAAGACTTATTACCTCTTGTAGAAAAGTTTGGTAATGATAAAACTCTATTGGATAAACTAAATGCCGATATAAATACTCGCCTCAAGAAGTCTATACTTCAGGAAGCAATTCAAGGAAAACTCGTACCTCAGATTGCAGAAGAAGGCACAGCGCAAGAACTGCTTGAACAGATAAAGGAAGAAAAGCTGAAACTCGTTAAAGAAGGCAAGCTAAAGAAGTCTGCCCTCAACGATTCTATCATCTTCCGTGGTGACGATAACAAGTATTATGAGCAGGTAGGCAAACATTGTGAAGATATAACAGAAGAAATACCATTTGAATTGCCTGCTTCATGGAATTGGACAAGAGGTAAAATCGTGTTTATGCCAATGGAGTCAACAAAGCCTACATCCGATTTTATCTATATTGACGTAGATGCAGTGAACAACAAATTGAACATCATAGATAACGCTAAACAGATGAGTATTGATAATGCGCCAAGTAGAGCAACAAGGAAACTGCACCAAAATGACATCCTCTTTTCTATGGTGCGCCCTTATCTAAGAAACATTGCACTGGTCGACGATACTTACAAAAGTGCAATAGCAAGCACAGGCTTTTATGTGATTACACCAGGAATAGTATATTTCCCTAAGTTCTTGTTCTATCTAATGCTATCTAACTATGTTGTAGATGGGCTGAATACGTTTATGAAAGGAGACAATTCACCATCCATCAATAACAGCCACATTGAAAATTATCTATACCCATTACCACCATTTAAAGAGCAGCAACGCATTGTTGCTCAAATAGAAAAACTATTTGAGCAACTGCGTTAATTGTTCTATCTTCTGAACTATTCTTCTCTGCTCTTGCAGTGGTGGAATACCAATAATAAGCCCATAAAACAATTCCTTGTTAAGGTGTGGAATTGCTGCACCTTTCTTAGAGTTGCGCAATGTCTTTTTATAGAACTGTATAAAAGCTAAAACATAAGGTTCGTACATTGAGGGACTTATCCATAACTGCTTGAATGTACTACCCATATAGCCATCTTGTGGTACGATGAAAACTTCACCAGAGTTTTCACCGTCCACAAGCATTATATTGTCACCTTTATATACAAGTTTACCTTGTTCTACTATAGTTTCAGAACTTTTACCACGTAAGTATTTTGCATCTAACAAGCATTGCTTGCCAATGGTTTTCAAGCCGTCTGTAAGTTGACAAACAGCATTTAATCGAGCAATAGACCAAGTACTTGGAAAGTCAAAAGGAAGTTCTATCTCGGTTACTTCGCTCCCTATTTGCTCATAATACTTGATAAAACCTCATTTATTTTGCCTACTATTCTACTTTGTTCTGCCATTGGAGGCAATGGTAGATACAACTCTTTCAGCCGTTCTTTACCAAGATTATAAAAAGCAGCACCAGACTTCTTTGTTATTCCTCGCATAGCCTCAATTAAGAATGGACTTTGAAGAAAATACGCAAGTAACAAGGAATGATTAAAGTCTTGAATGTATGGACTAATGATGAATACAAAACCGCCAGCACTAACATTATTGTAGTCTTTTTCTATTACTGCCATTTTACCAATATTCTCCAAACTGGTTACAGCAGGAGTAATGATACAATTCTTCTTTAGAATGGTATTCGCATTGACAAACTCTTCTGACACAAAGACATCATCATCTTTGAATATATACTTATTGGGTAGAATGTTTCCACCACGCAATATTCTAATGCCTTTTTTATTTGCGTTTGCTTGTTCTTTTTTGAACGATGCACCTGTCTGTATTTCCAACAAGTCTTTGACCTTGCACCAAGTCCATGTTTCGGGTATTTGGAACGGCAAAAACTCGTCTATACAAACAGGGCTGTTGTCTATCAACTCATAATACTTGTTATCGTCACCACGGAAGATAATAGAATCGTTGAGGGCAGACTTCTTTAGTTTGCCCTCCTTAACGAGTTTCTGCTTCTCTGTTTTTATTTGTTCAAGCAGTTCTTGGGCTGTACCTTCTTCGGCAATTTGCGGAACGAGTTTGCCTTGGATGGCTTCTTGCAGAATTGCCTTCTTCAAGCGTTGGTACATATTAGAATTTAACTTATTAAGTTCTTCTTGCTTATTGCTGTAAATACTAAGAAAATGTGTTAACTCTGTAATGTTCGCAACAATTCTTTCCTGTTCATTTATTGGTGGTAAAGGGAACAACAAAGTTTCCCAATTACCCCTATTGATTATAGGGGTTGCTGTTCCTGTAGCCTTATCCATTATTGCCAGCCTAAAGTATTCTGATTGCAAAACTATATGGACAAACTCCACATTACACAAATAGGGCGTTATAGAATTTATCTGCTGATTAAAAGTAACAGGCTTGTCTGTTATGGCGCATTTACCAATAGAACCTCCAATGCAGACTTGCAAAATAGTATTCTTTGGTACAATACGCCCATAATCAACTCCAATATCTGACAATCCCTGTGTTACACTTACAATTTTGGAATTTAGTATGTTTGCAGGACCTAAAAATGGAATATAATCACCAAAGTATTCAGGATGTGATTTGGATGGTGTTGTACCTGTTTCTGTTTTTCCAACCTCAACTAATCTGCACCATTCCCACCCCTTTGGTATCTCAAACGGCACTTCCTCATCAATACATTTCACCTCTCCCGTGGCAAGCATCTTCTCATAATAGGAATTGTCCTCACCACGGTAGATAATGGATGCGTTCTTGTCACGCTTAATTTTCTTCTCCTTGATCAAGCGTTCTTTCTCTTGGCGAATCTTGTCAAGCAAAACGCTTGCAGGCTCGTCATTAGGGTCTTGCGGTACAAGTTTTCCCTGTATCGCCCATTGTAATATGCTATTCTTTAATTGCTTTCCGTTCATTGTTCTTTACTTTGCGAATTTGCTAACCAGTGGTTAGCAAATTCATAAATTATTCATAGTCCTCACCTCTGACACCTAACTCCCCTCTGCTCATCGCATTGGCAATGTCAATCTTCAATTCCTCATCGTAATCCTCAC
>OMXX01000099.1 GCA_900315105.1 uncultured Prevotellaceae bacterium
CACCCTCTCTAAATAAAAACTTGTGAGAGATATAAATTTGTCTTAATCTAGTTTTACCTCAACTGAAAACTCGAATATATATTTCTGTGTGCAAATATAAGGAGAAATTACCAAAACCTCCGTTCATATTCGCAAAACCTATCATGCAAATTCGCAAAAACTGTGATTTTACACTTATTTCCCGATATTTTCAGTGAGATAATAGATGTGTCCAGTCGCTTTTCGGTTTGTCTCAAAACCAAACTTCATGTCGCTGAGGGCGCGCCCTAACTTCTGGAATGTGGTCTTCGGGTCGTAGTTGGCATAGCGGTTTTTCAGCAGTTCGTGAATCTCCGTCAGGCTCCACCACCTGCCTTCGCCTGCCTTCGGCTTCGTGAAGGTCTCGCCGATCATCTCCACTAGATCGTTCAGTTTCTGATAAGGTTCGTTCTCCTTGATCAGCGTGGCGATCTCCTCATTATCCAACCAGTAGCGCTCCCCATTATTAAATAGGTATAGCACTTGCGCGAAGAGCTGCTCATGGTGAAGATTATCCTCGAAGTCGATATCCTTGTCGTTGGGGATGCTCACGCAGACGAAACGTCGCGAACCTGTGGGATCCACCAAGGGCTTCTGCTGGTTCGTGGTACCAATGAACGAGGTATATCTGCGGAACTGCTTGATAGTCTTGCCATAGGGCGGACGGAACTTTACCTCTGCCGATGACAACAGGTACTTCAGCACGATCTGCTGCGAGGCGGTGGTCTTGTCAAACTCGTCGATGTTGATCATCGCAAACATCGTCAGCGCGATGTTCAGATCGAACTCGTTCTTAAAGTTGATCTTGTCATTGTAGTAATCGCGCAGTTCTGGAGGCAGGATGATCTTGCAGAAACGCGTCTTTCCGCAACCCTGACGACCTATCAGCAACGGCGTCAACGCATTGCCAGTCAGTTGCTTATCGCTCTCGCGCCACTGCGCCACCATGCCGATGAGCCACATCCGCAGATACTTCTCCCAATGGGGCTGAGTGGTGGGCACTCTGGCTGCCAACTCCTTGATATAGTCGTGTCCGTTCCACTGTGGCAGGCTGTCGAGCCAGGTGTTTACGGGGTCATACTGCTCGATGCGTGTGGAGTCGATAAAGCGATTCACGTCTCTGTCCCATGACTTCAGCCCCAACTCAGTGGCGCGCATCGTCATGTCGTTGCGCACTTCCTCCGTCAACGGCTTGAAAATCTGATCGTTAGAGTATTTCTCACAATACTCGGCCACACCTGTCATCAGGTTCTTGCGCATCTCGAAGTTCTCATTCAGGAAGATCTCCGTCTTCATCATCTGAAGTGTGTCCTTGGGGATGCTCTGCAGGGGTTTGATCTTGTGCTTCTTCATATAGTCCGCCTGCAAGGTGACGGCATAGACGGCCTCAAAGGTCTTCTTCAACAGCAACACATCCGTGTTCAGGGCTGGGTGCTCCATCGTCATCCCCTGTGCAAAGGCCAAGGGAATACCCTGATTCAGACAACGGGTGGCGATCAGCATCAGCAACGTCTCCAGACGGTCCTCGTCTGGCAGTTCGAAATAGTGCCCCAAGGTGGTGTCGATGATGAAGAGCCATTCCAGACGATAGGTACGCTTCACGGTGCGTCCAGGCATCAGCATATCACTCTCGCGGGAGATACTAACTGGCTGAGGCACATCGTGTTTCTGCGTATCAGCATAGAAAGGTCGTGCATTGGGATTGAAACCCATCTCAGGGTCGGCACTCACATAGACCGTCCTGTCAAGTCGCGGCTCCAAATATTCAATGTCGAAGCCAAACTGGTTCATATACGCCCTGCGCGCCGTCTCATATAAATTAAGGTGGAACTGCTGGATGTCTTTGTCATTAGTAGGTATCCCACCTCCAAACAACTCTCCTCTGCATACAATTTTAACCGACTTTCCCGATGCGCCCAGGAAACACATCAGCGTCTCAGGCATCTTCTTCGCCTGATCCCTCACCTCTACGGCCTTCTCGTAAGTCGGCAGGTTGTTTACCTCCACCACCACGAGTCCGTTATACCCAAGGATCCTGTGTTCATTCTTGTACTTATCAAACTCCTGGGCAAAACAAAGCCGTTCAAGTTTGATGCCACTGGCCCAGTTGGTCAGAATCTGTCCGTCAGGCTGACGTTCCTTCAGAATCAGGTTGTACATCTCTCTCAACTCTGTGACAGTATGCTTCCGCCACCCTTTCTGGATAAACAGCGCAATATCTTCTACAGGATGACGCGTAATGGTCTCGTTCTTTCCTCTCTTTCTGATAATAGTAACCTTCATGTTTTCGATAGATGATAATTGTTATTTGGAGTGCAAAGATACGACTATTTATGCAATCTCACAAATAATTCTATGATAATAATATCTAAATATTAATGTCATATGACATCATAATTTAATTAAATATTTAAATGTCAGATATTTATTTTCTCATTTCAAGTTTAATTAATGACATAGAAATAGCATAGTAATGACATATAAATGACACAAATCGCCCATTTTTAGCTTTTAGTAAGTCATAAGCATGCTAACTATGACTCTATAGGGAGCTGACTGATTCTTTCCTTCCTTCTCGCCCATTTTCTCTCCTTATCTCCCTATGAAATTCTCTAGAGCATTTAGCAGTCACCCTTAATGTCTCTACTTGCGAGAGCCTATCAAGCCATCAAATTCTCTAGAGAATTTAGCAGCTTCCATTAATGAAACATCTTGCAATCCTGTATATCTATCTCTGCTACCTCCCTTACGAACCATTAATACCTCCATATCGCATCATAATGATGCGCCGCATGTCGTTTTGATGTCATTATATGCCGAGATAATGTCATTAGTATGTCGTTTCTATGCCATTAAGCAATTCCGCAAGCCATTGTATATAAGATAAATACCGTAAATTTATGTCGTATGTCATTATCTTTTAAGAATTAATAATGAATTGCTAAACATTTCATCACTTTTCACCCTTCATTTCATTACGTTTTACCAATCAAAAAGTAACGAATTGAATAACGATTCGTAACTTTTTAGGGCCATTTTAGCTTGAAATTAGAAAATAATGCCTACTTTTGCATTTAGAATGCGATTACCGTTTCATATCATACAACTGCTGAAGGAGAAATCTGGCAATGCATTGAGGATTCCTTCTGATTGTGAGTACCTGTCACTCGATATTGAGAGCAAGACGGGCGTTCGCATTGGAGCCACGACATTAAAACGACTTGTGGGCTTTGCACAGGATGAACGCGAACCCCATACCAGTACCCTGGATGCTATTGCCCGTTACTTAGGTTATGCCCATTGGGAAGAGTTGTCTCAGATTGAGGACAAAGGGAACTCCGACTTTGATGCGCCTGATGAGGAAATCCGCTCAGCTGACCTACAGCCGGATGTAAATGTAGAAATCGCTTATCTGCCAGATAGAAGATTAAAGTTGCAGTATCTCGGCAATCAAAGATATCGTGTTGTGGAGAGTGAGAACAGCAAATTGTGGGTTGGCGATGAGGTTGAAATCCAGAACTTCGTGCTTCATCATCCTTTGTTAGTGCTGAATGTCTGGCGCAATGGTGAATCGTTGGGACAGTTCACAGCAGGCCGTGTATCAGGTCTTTCGTCTATCAAAACCGTTTGATCTATGGATGCTTCGCAGTTCTCAGATAATCAGCCACGTTTTGAAGCCATCGAACAGATGGATACACAAGGAGCTACTTGTGATACCTTTCGTGTAAAGTTATATGGCAAGCTGCATTTCCTGAAACGGCTCAAATCTGAATATGCAGGAGATATCCGCTATCAGGAGGCACTTCGCAAAGAGTTTGAGACAGGCTATCGTCTGGAGCATTCCAACTTGGTGCGTTACCTCTCACTCGACAAAGACGGCATTCTGATGGAATACGTTGATGGTGAGACACTTTCACAACGATTAACCAAGAATCCAGATTATTTCAAGCAGCGAAAGAACACAGAAAAACTGGTCCGTCAGTTGTTGAGTGTTCTTGGCTATCTGCACAGTCATCAGGTGCTTCATCTTGACCTGAAGCCAGACAATATCCTGCTTACCCATATCAACGATGACGTAAAACTCATTGATCTTGGCTTCTGCTATACAGATACCTTTGCTGATACCCAGGGGCACACCAACGCCTTTGCAGCCCCAGAACAGCTCTCCACTCCACGGTCCCTGAGCCTGTCGAAGGGTCCTTCACTCACCACTAAAACGGATATCTACGCCTTTGGTAAAATCCTGGAGTTATTACCAGACCACTCTATATATAATAAGGTGATAGCACGCTGCACTGCAGAAAGACCTGAAGATCGCTATCAGTCTGTAGAGGAAATCCTGCATGCCATCAATCATCAGCGTCGTTATTTCCTTTGGGTGGCAATCATCGTCTTTTGTGCAGCCCTGCTTTTTGCAGGTTTGGCATTACTCACGCATCAAAAAAGCGAGCCTGCAGCCTTTGAGAAAATGGTAGTGGATTCAGTCATCCCAGAACAACAAGACACGCTCCAACAGATGTACCCACCTCCTGTAAACGAACCAACGCAGCAAAAGCCAGCGAAAGATGAACAAACGCTACTGAAAGAGGATCTGGATCGTATGATGGATCAGGCTTATCGCTCCACCATCGCCACTTTCTGCGATTCTGTCTTTCCTTCCCCCACGCCATCCACAGGTAAAGCCTGGGCTGATGTCTCTACGGAGTTCCACAACCAGACTGTTCAGATCGGCGAACGTCTCATCAAGAAATACCCAAGCATCCCAGAGACCACCATCCGCCAAGAAACAGAATCCCGTTTCCAGTCTCTCGTCTCCTCCGTCTTCACCCAAATGCGCCAAAACGGCAAACAATAAAAATCCCTCATAATATTTGGCGCATAGCCGAATAATGCTTATCTTTGCACTCGATATGAGACCTCAAGTCTTTATTTATGAACAAACAAATTTCAATTCAAAATGAAAACAGAAGAAATCAAAGAGCTCTTCAAACAGTTTGAGAGTATCGTGTGTGACTACAATGGTGTGGAGTGTTGGAGTGCAAGAGAGTTGTATAAACTCCTTGGTTACTCGCAATGGCGCAACTTCCAGCCTGCCATTGACAAAGCCAAAATTGCTTGTGAGCAAGCAGGAATGAATACCGATGACCATTTTGCGGACGTCCGCAAAATGGTTGCCATCGGTTCTGGCACTAACAGGGATGTAAATAACTACATGCTCACTCGCTACGCCTGCTATCTGATCGCACAAAATGGTGACTCTCGCAAACCTGAGATTGCTTTTGCACAGAACTACTTTGCTGTGCAAACCCGTCGAGCAGAATTGGTAGAACAACGCCTTTTAGACTATGAGCGAGTTCAGGCCAGAGCCAAACTTGCTGAGACGGAGAAGATGCTTTCAGGTGTATTATATGAAAGAGGTGTCGATAGCAAGGGGTTTGCCATCATCCGATCCAAAGGAGATAAAGCCTTGTTCCATATCGATACGAAATTGCTGAAGCGCAAACTCAATGCGCCAGACAGCCGTCCACTTGCTGATTTCCTGCCAACTATCAGCATCAAAGCAAAAGATCTGGCTGCAGAAATGACCTCTGTCAATGTTCAGACTAAAGACCTTTATGGACAAAAGCCGATAGAAAAGGAACATATCGATAATAATACGGCTGTTCGTGATATGCTGGTCAGTAGGGGTATATACCCAGAGCAACTACCCCCTGCCGAAGATGTCAAAAAGGTAGAACGTCGCTTGGCAAAAGATAATAAAGCCCTAATCTGATAATAATTGCAAAATGGAAGAAATGGTCACGCTGTTTCTTCCATTTTGCATTTTTGTTTCCTACCTTTGCAGAAAAAAGAGGTAGATATGAAATACGAACTGATTATTTGCTTATTCGTAACGATGCTGGTGTCTTGTGAATGCCCTTACCAAGATGCGGATAGGATAAATACCAGCACGAAGGGTGATACTTTCTATGCCGAAAAGTTACTTGGCACTTGGCAATGCTACTATCCGATGATCATAGGAGGTGTGGAGTTTAAGGAAATCAAGTTCATGTCGAATGGCAAGGCAGACATCACGATGGCCAAGCAACGTGATACAGAATGGTACACAGAGACATACGATTACGCCTACTATGGTAATACCCTTCGTTTCTCAAAAACGGGTAGCAACATCTCCCTTCACATTGATGGCTATCTCTTCCCTGAACTCTACTTAAAAGATTCCTTTGGTCGCTATACAATGGCCAAGCGCAAATCTGACGGGTGCTAAATATTATAAGGAGTGAGATATTGTATATTACTTTTTTTCGTCATAGCAATGAGTCTGAATGGCAAAGCTCAGGAGATAGAGACGACGGATAAATTCGCTTCTGGCTATATCAATGGCACATATATGAACAAGTTTAAATCCATTGAAGGTGTGCTTTATGCCGTTGGCTATGAGGGGACCAAGGATTGGATTTTGGTTAGATACCCAGCAGGAAGCAGGAACACAATCTATCATGTTCACCCCAATTGTCGTCGCATTGCCAGAGGCGCATTCGAGGGAGCAAGTTTCCTTCAGGAAATATATCTTCCTGAGACTGTAAGTTTCATTGGCGATGATGCCTTCTCTGGATGCATCTCCCTTCAAGGTATCTATTATGAAGGGAACGACGTTTCCGCAGTTAGTGGTATCAATGCAAATACTAGAGGATATAATGGGGAAGTCGAAGAAGTCGCTCGTTATAACCTATCAGGTCGCCCATGTAAGCCATACGATAAGGGAGTACAGATAGTTGTATATTCTGACTTTACCACAAAAACAATCATTGTCGAGTAAATAGTGTATAAAAAAACATTCAATGAACAAATATGAATAAAAAAACAACAGAAGTCTACTAAATTGAAGAAAAATGAGTAATTTTGCAAAAATTACAGCTCACAATGAACGTCGTTTCAAAATAAATGCTTATCTTTGCATTCGTGGCGGATAATCCGTCGCAGACATGACATAGGAAGCGTTTAGCTTTTTCCAAACTGAGAACTTCGACAACTCTCTAGAAAAAGTGGAAAAGTAAAGACGTTCTTCCCTTTGTAATGATAGTATAGGTATATCCTTGCTACATACATTGGGTGTGAGCTGTTTTTCTAATCTCTTTTTCGGGCAGTCGAAGGCCTTCAGTTAGATTAGCTGACAGGCTCACACTTTTTTTTGTCGTGACTATTGTTTATCTAAAAACTATTTCTATTATGAAGCCAGAAACAATTCGAATGTTGGAGGAATGGAGGAAAAACTCCTTTGAACCAAAACAAGGAATTATTGTCACAAGGGATTATTTGTGTGAAGATAATGATTCTATAGAACTAATGTGGTTTGCTGAATATACAGAAAATGGCAGAACGCGCATTATCAAATTTATTGTAAAGAATATTCCGGACGACATTTTCTCATTAAATATACAGATAGACAATATAGAGAAAAATGAGTTGAGAAAGCAATTTTAAAATAAAGTATAAAATCCGTAGATTAATAATTTTGATAACCCCCTAAAACGTTATAATTATGGCAAAATTTCAATGTACAATTTGTGGACACATCCATGAAGGTCTTGAAGCACCAGAAAAGTGTCCTGTATGCAAGGCTCCATCATCTAAGTTTACAGTAATAGACAAAGGGGCGCAAAAAGCCACAAAACTTCAAAAGATTAATGAAGAAGATTACGAGATCATTAAGAAACTTGAAACTGATGGTTATGTAAAGGCTGTTGAATGGTATCAAGAAAACTATGATTGTGAGCTTGATGAAGCTAAAGACGCTATCAAGGCCATTAGAGAGAAGTATAATGTACATTATAATGGTGCCGGGGAGAGTGATGAGGATTCAATTATTGAGAAGTATGAATCAACTAATGATATTATTCAAGTCGTTAGATGGTATAAAGAAAAGCATGATTTAGGGCTAAAAGAAGCAAAGGATAAAGTAGAGGAAGTACTTAATGATGCAGGTTTGAGAAGTGTGAATGCAAAAAGTGGTAGCGGATGCATGATAACTATTCTGATTGCTATTACATCTACTTTGTCTGTATTCTTTATGATATAACAATAAGCAAAGATAAACTATGGAACAGGAAATTAACGGAAAAGTCCAAAAGATTAACGATGAGGATTATGAGATAATCAAGGTTATAGAATCTCAAAGTCGTGCAGATGCCGTTAAATGGTATCAAGAAAATTACAATTGCAATGTAGAAGATGCAATTAGTGCTATCTCTGCTATTTATAAACAATATAAAGGTGGTTATAAACCAGATGCTGGCGAAATGTGGTTGTTGCTGAATGAATATGCACATCAAGGTCCAAAGGATCTAATTAAAGCAGAAGACAAAGTAAAGCAATGGTTAAAAGACAACGTGGGCATTGATAAGGGTGATGCACAAAAATATATAAACGAGGCTTGGAACTATTATAGTTCACAAGACAAGAAAGGTGGAAATAATAATGATACAAATGGTGGAAGTAAAAATGGTTGTATGATAACCATTCTGATTGCAATTACATCTACACTTTCCGTTTTGTGTCTTCTGTAATATAATAAGGTATGGCAATAATTGATGTTGTAAAATGGGAATCAAATCCTCATGAGATAGCCCATAAATTTCCATCGGAGAATCTGAGATTGGGAACCCAGCTTGTGGTTCATGCTGGGCAAACGGCTTTTTTCGTGAAAGGTGGTCAAGTATTGGATTCTTTTGAAAGTGGTACTTATACCATAAAAACTGCGAATATCCCTCTACTTGGGAAACTGATTAATCTACCATTTGGTGGAGATACGCCTTTCCAAGCAGAGGTTTGGTTTGTGAATACATTGGCCATTCTTGATACAAAATGGGGTACGCCCTCACCAATCCAATTAGAAGATCCAAAGTATGAGGTGATAGTGCCAGTCAGGGCATTTGGTCAGTATGGTATCAAGGTTAGCGATCCACGCTTGTTGATAGAATCGTTGGTTGGAAATATGGCAACCTTTAGTGTTAGCAAGATTGATTCTTACTTCAAAGGCGTATTGCTATCTCGTTTTGCAAACCTCCTTTCTGACAAATTGAATAAGGATGGTATTTCCATTTTGACCATCAATTCGCATCTAAATGAATTGTCAGAGTTCATAGTCCAGTCGTTACAGCCTGATTTCAATAAGTATGGTGTGGGATTGGAAAACTTCTATGTGGTATCTGTCAATGTGCCAGAGGATGATCCTAGTTTCATCAAGTTGAAAGAAGCTAAAGAACTGATGGCAAAGATTAAGATTGCAGGACGTGATATCTATCAGATGGATAGGAGTTTCAATGTGCTTGAAACTGCTGCCGGAAATGAAGGAACGGCTGGTAATATTATTGGCGTTGGCATGGGCATGAATGCCGGTATGGGCTTTGGTGGACAGATGGCAGGATTAGCAGGACAACATATGAATACCCAAGCTGCTGCACCTCCTCCAATACCACAACCTGCCAGTTACTTTATTGCTGTAAATGGTCAGCAACAAGGACCATACGATGCTAATGCTATTATAAGCTACATTACTCAGGGACAGATACAAAGAGATACGCTTATCTGGAAGAATGGAATGCCTAATTGGGCTCAGATTTCTACATTGCCAGAGTTCGCAAACTCGTTTGGTGCTGTTCCTCCCCCATTACCTCCACAACCCTAAAACTTGGTTGAATATGAAGAATCTGACATTAGTTATTGGTGGTATCATCTTATTGCTTAACTTGGTGATAGGATTGATATTCTCATCGTATAAACCATTCAATGTTGGTTTGAATAGTGGCGTTATCATTGTAAATACGCTGATGCTCTATTCTCTTGGAGTAGCGCAGATCAAAGATGGGTTTAAGATTTCTCTTTCTTTCTTGTTTTTGATTGCTGCTGCGATAGAATTCATATTGGCATTTTTCGTTCCAGAATCATTCGAGAATAATATTGCCTTGACAATGCTGATATTGCTTTTAGCAGGTCAAGTGATATTATATGTTATTGCTTATTTTGTATCAAAAATTAGTTAGAATATGGAAGCAAATGTAATCAAATGCCCTAATTGTGGCGCAAGTTCAACAAACCATACCAATTGTGAATATTGTGGAAGTCTGTTGGTTCGATTTGTAGATAAAGGAATCGATTTGTCAACAACCAGCTATTTGACCAATGATAAGGTTTATGATGGCCTTATTGACGCTTTGAAACAGAACTTGGAACGTCAGGAATTGTCAGATTCTGCTGTTGAAACTGGTATTTTCTATAAGAGTTCTCCTACTGTGAAGTTGAGTCGCAAACGTCATGGAGTTGCAACAGTATTCCGTTCAGGAAGCACAACATGGAGTGATGGGGATCCAATAAAGTTAGGTGATAAGAATAGAGGTCTTGTCATCAAGTTCTCCTTTGATATACATGCAGAAGAGAACGATGTATCAGATGAACGTATAGAAAGGCAACATATGGAATTCAAGTCTTTAGGCTCATTCCCATTGTTTACTTCTCACTCTGGCATTTATATGCGTCCTGGAAGTGGTAGCAGATTCCGTAGTCAGGAATATGCTATCGACTTTGGACAAGATGTAGAAGGTGCTGCACGACTAATATCAGAGGTACTGAGCAAGGTAAATGGAATACCTGAAGATGCTCAATTGATTTATCTCGGAGAAGGTGAAGATGGGGATGAGTATAAAAAAGTTGAAGTAGATTCTTCTCCACAAGAACAGAAAGAAAAACAAGAGTTTACCAAAGCAGAAATGATTGGCTTTTGGGCTTCTTTAGTATGGGTTGTGCTCAGTACTATGATATACTTTGGTGATGACCTTTATGGCCCAATGACGATAAGTGCCCTATGCATTATCCCCCTTTTGTGCATAGGTCTAAATTATTTGGACAAGAAATACCTGTGGTGGGCTGTAGCGGCTGCCATTTGCATACCATCGCTATTTTCATCACAAATAAATACAGATGAGGAGAAGGCAGAGATAAGATCTGAACAGAAAGCTGTTGATTCCAAACAAGAGAAAGAAAATCGCAAGAATCAAATCTTGGAGGCAGCATATAATTCTGGCTCAAGTGATGCATGGGGAGCCTCAAGTACCGTTGAAGACTTAATCCGACAAGGATATACAAAAAGCGATATTAATGGAATGCAGATTCGTCAAGGTCGAATAAACTATAAAGAAGAATATGGCGAGCCCAAAACCTCAGAAGAAAAACAACTGATGGAGCAATATGCCGAAAAATATGCTGAAGGTTTTATGAAGACGATGTTTAAAAACTAAAGTGAGTATGGACCTGCAATTCAAATGATTTGCAGGTCTGCTTTTTTATTAGGATAGTAGATACAATGAAATACAAAGAAGAAACAATTTTTAGGAATGTGTTAGGAGCTTTATTGGATAAAGCTCAGGTAGAAAAAGGTCAAGAGAGAGATGACTTTATTGCCATTTCTTGGAAAAAATATAGCTCAAAGAATAAGTACGATAATCTCTTGAATAACCAAATGGAACGTGACTTATCACTCCCAGTAAGAACAAAATTGAAAGAACAGAAGTTGTGGCTCGATTATCATACACTTATGAGAGATGGTAAAACAATATTTGAGGAATGTGATATATAGTGTAGTCCTATGGATCCATTTGGCATGAATGATTTGCAGGATAGGCTGAAGGTGTTTTGCAAAGAACAGGGCTTGGATATCCCTCAGTTTTGGGTAATCAAGCCTGATGATTATTACATGGGCTATGCTGTGTCGCTGCATCTGAATGGGAAAGATAGATGGGAGGAGTTTGATGCCAATTTGGTTTATGTGCTGAGAGACTTTTCTGACAGAGAGAATCGCGAAGTAGAGGAAAGGCTGTTGAATCACATGTTTGAAGAAATCGAAGAGCCGATCGTGCTGACAATCAAGGAGGTGGAATCGCCCAATCAGTTGTGTTTCCTAAAAGGTATCGGCTTGATGAAGATGCCTGTTACTTGGTCGGATACCTGTCAGAATGTGTATGATGTCTATGCCAAAGGTAATCTGGAAATGGGGGGCTTTGTGAATCTGATGGAAAGGATAGAGTATATAGGTAAGGAGATTGTTTATAATGAATAATGATCAATTATGGATGGACAGCTATGGCTTTGTGTATTCGGCAGATGGGCGAACATTGCTGAAAGGGGCCAATGTGGAGGGAGCTTATTGGATTCCTGAAGGTGTGGAGGAGATTGAGCCAGAGGCATTGATTGGGTGCAGGATTGGGACTCTACATATTCCTTGGACGGCTCATGTGCATGAGTATGAGCAATTGGTGTTTAGCAAGGATCCTGAAGAGAATGAGGAACTGATGCCTGCTGTGTATTTCTGGACGAAGGATTACAAGAATCGTGATGAAGAGACGTGGGCGTTTGAGGATGAGGGAGAGTATCGTGTGGATGAGTATGGAGTTGGGTATAGTCTTGATGGACATAGGTTGTTGTTTGCTCGCCATACTTTCAAGGACGAGAATTATAGCGTTCCTGATGGCGTGGTGACGATTTGTTCGATGGCTTTTGCTTGTTGTCGCCAGTTTGTGACACTGAGCATTCCAAGATCTGTGCGCATCATAGGTGATTTCGTGTTTGGTCCAGGGGGCGGAAAGATTGTAATCCGTTCTTAAAATAAAAGCCGAATGCTTGGGAGATTTGGCTTTTTTGTGTACTTTTGCAGCATCATTTGAACATCTATGAGATACAGAATAAAGAAAGAGACTAAGCCGACTTTACCTACATACGGCAAATATAAGGCAGTGGCAGTGCATTATCAGACCATCGACAGTCGTCAGATTGCTGAGGAGGCTACCAGAGGGATGACCATCAGTGCTGGTGTGCTGGAAGGTATCTTGATGAATGTGGCTGAAGTAGTGAGGCGTCATCTAAGAAATGGCGACAAAGTGCGCCTGAAGGATATCGGGCTGCTGAAACTGGAGATCGAGAGTGAGAAGGTGGATAACCTCAAGGATTTCCGCGCTAAGAAGCATATCCGAGGTGTGCGTCTGCATCTGATTCCAGAAAGTTATGAAGGCTCCCAAGAACTCTATAAGGACATCACCTTCGAGAAAGATCGCAATTACGTGGAGGAATAGGGGTACCCCGACCGAGAATCGAACTCGGAACTAAGCTTTAGGAGAGCCTTGTTATATCCATTTAACTATCAGGGCGTGTGTTTTGCGGTTGCAAAGGTAATGCAAATCGAATGAAAAACCAAATTTTCTTTGGATTTTTCTGCATAAAGATGTATCTTTGCAGCAGATTTATTGTCAACTAAAAACTTTGATTATGAGAAAACTATGGTTACTCTTGCCATTATTGGCATTGTTTGGTTTCAAGGCATTTGCGGCTGAGAAT
>OMXX01000136.1 GCA_900315105.1 uncultured Prevotellaceae bacterium
GGCTCACTCGAAGACGGGTATCGATATCCACCCGGGCGCTCAGATCGGCGAGTATTTCGCGATAGATCATGGTACTGGTGTGGTGATCGGAGAGACGACGATCATCGGCAATCACGTGACCTTGTATCAGGGTGTGACGCTGGGTGCCAAGAGTTTCAAGTATGATGAGCAGGGTAATATGCTGAACGTGCCGCGTCATCCGATTATAGAGGATCATGTGACGGTTTATTCAAATGCTTCTATCTTAGGGCGTATCACGATTGGTCACCATTCTACGATCGGTGGTAACATCTGGCTGACGCATAGTGTGCCGCCAAACTCCAGGATCCTTCAGTCGAAGGCTGTAGATGCAGGATTTACTGATGGAGCTGGTATCTGATATAATAAGGTGTGAAGGATTTAATTGGGTGAAGTGAGCATTTGTCGCTCCTTCACCCAATTATGTTGCTGAGAGTTTCCTTTTTGAACGAATTTAAGGGAAATCGCAAACTTTTTGACTTTTTTCTTGTGAGATTCGAATTTTCTTATTATTTTTGCAGCATCGCTCAGTTAGTCCAGCAATGGGCGGTGGGCGGTCTTATATATGAGAAAGACGTTTTCGAACGTCTGTCGTTGTAGAGCACGAACTTCGCAACTTCCTAACCTACAGCAGGCAGATGGCAACGAGATGTCTGCGTGGAGCGTTTCTATATACCTTAAATATAAGATATAGTTCGTTCTGGCGTGGGCTAACTGCGTTGTCTATCCTGTGTAGGTGGGGCAATGCGAAGGCCTGTGCTCTCAGGATGGGCAGAGAACAGCACCTACGCCTTTTTTATATACTAAGGAAAGCTAAAGCTATATTTAAACCATGCTTTTTCTGTGGTGCGAAAAGGCTCAGAAAAGAAAGAAAAATGGTTAGGAAGCTTTTCTTATTCTTGGTTTTGTTCTTAGTTGCCTGTTCTGGTAATAAGCAATACTCATTGGAAGAACGGATAGACTCACTCCAAAAGGAGAATGCTCGCAAGGATAGGGATATCAATGACATGACTACATACGTTTCTCTGTTGGCAGATGGACTGGATAGTATTGCCAAGCAGGAAGATATGTTGTTCTATACAAATAAAGGTCGTGAAGGTACCATTGTGGATAAAGAGCAGCTGAGAAAGAATCTAGATATGTTTGAGGAAACCCTCAACCTGCAAAGACAACGCATTGCGCAATTAGCTGATTCTTTGAAGGCAAGAGGCGAGAAACTAAGTAATCTGTCACGCCTTGTCACATTTTTAAACCAGCAACTTGACGAGAAAAATGCTGTCATCAATGATCTTCGTTCAGAATTGCAGAATAAGAATGTCAACATATCGCAATTACAGAAGAAGGTGACAGCATTGACGGAAGACAACACCCAATTAAACCAAAGAGTAGAAACGCAGGTTCAGGCTCTGAAAGTCCAAACAGAAATCATAAATGAGGGCTTTATAAAAATTGGAACTAAAAAGGCATTGACTGATCTGGGCATTATTACTGGGGGATTCTTGAAGAAGAAAAAAGTAAATCTGAATGCGATAAAGCAAGACCAATTCATGCGTGTTGATATTAGGTACTTTAAGGAAATTCCATTGAACTCCGGTGATCCTAAGATCCTGACTCAAATGCCTGCTTCCTCATATAGGATTACAAAGACTTCAAAGAACCAGTCTGTATTATATATTTTAGACCCGACTGCATTCTGGAGTATCTCTAACTACCTAATTGTACAATTGTGATGCGAAGACTTATAGTAACTATATCATTGGTGCTTCTCTGTCTTGTAGTTTACGGACAGAAAGTCCATACAGTGAAACAAGGTGAGACCCTTGAAAGTATAGCTTCTCTTTATCACGTTACGATTGATGACCTCAAAAGATCAAATGAAAATACAGAGATGCTTTTTCCGGGGCTGTTGTTGACTATTCCTCAAGACAAGAATGGACCTCAGCCCATACAGATTGAACAGGAAGAAACTCCCCAATTGGATAAGGTTGAGATGAAAGACGGTAGTTATATCGTCTGTCAGGTCATCAGTATTAGGAAAACAACATTACTAATTAAGCAAGAGGAAATCGAAGGGAATATAAGTATTCCCATTAAGAATGTTATTGAAATATTTTATGCCAATGGTAAAAAAAGGAAATTTGGAAAAAGATAAGTGGACGTTGTTACTGCTATTCTTGGTATTCTGCCCGTTATGGACTTATGCCCAGCGTGACCTTATTATACTTCGTGACGGAAGTGAGCGTAGGGTGAAGATTGTCATGGTGAAAAATGATAATACGTTATTTGCTACAGACAAGAAGTCATCAATACAGGAGAGTATTCCCAACAAAGACATCTATATGATTAAATACGATAAACGTGGCAATGTCTTTTTTACAGAAAATGGTGAGAGATTTTCTGGAACGGATGATGCCAAAATACCTTCCAATGCCACTGCAATCTATTTGCTTAGAGGAGAAGAAATTATAGGCTATAATGTGGAAATGGATGCTGATAAAGTATCTTTTACAAAAACAAAAAAAGAAGGTAAGGATGCTTCTACTATCAATAAATCTGACATATTCTTGATTGTATATCCTGATGAAACAAGAGAGTTATTAAACGATTTTGCAATAATCAGGAGAATGAGGGAAGAGGCTTTGGCAGAGAAAAAGAGACAGGAAGAAGAAGCCCGTTTGGCAGAGTTGAGAAGCAGGTATCCTAAAGATGCCACCATAAAGACGGTTAAGAATGTGACAATAAATGTGAGTATTCTTTCTGAAACGGAAGAATATGTTACATATAAGAAATTAGGCCAAAAGAATAGTCCTGTTTATCATATGAATAGGACAAATATCGAAGAATTATTGTTTAACGAATAAAAACCAATTAGTTATGAAAAGGCTATTAACAAGTATTTTGATGCTGTTGTCAGTGATGGTAATGCAGGCACAGCAAGTGGTTCACACTGTTCAGCGTGGAGAAACGTTAGAGAGTATCGCAGAAAAGTATCATGTGACAAAGGAAACCATTACACAAAACAATCCTAATGCTGCTGATGCTTTTTATGTTGGATTAAAGTTGTATATCCCTACAGCTCAGTCTGAGAATGTACCACAGAGTGTTGATCAGTCTCAAAGTGAAACAATTCAAGAACCTACACCTTCATATGGGAATAATGAGTATTCACAGAATCAACAATCTGAATATTCATACTCAAATAATTCGAATAGCTCAACAAGCACTTCTGCTTTTGATCCACAAAAGCAAGAAGGTGCGATGGATGTTCAATATCATGGCATAGATAACGGATGGGGTATCGGTGTCAGTGGAGGAGGAAGTTATTTCTTGTTTGGATATGATTACTATTTTGGGAAAAAAAGTGAAGGGATGAGTTCCAATATGGGTATGGAGATCTATGCGGGTGGAAATTATCGTTACCATATTACTGAATATTTTTATTTGGAAGGTCGCATTTTTGCAGGATACTACCAATGGGATACTGAATTTAATAAGGTTAAAGGTTATGGTTTAGATGATATAAAGGTGAGAGAAGCTTTTTTAGGAGTTTCGCCTCGAGCAGGATTAAGATACAAGAAAGTCGCTATTTCTGCAGGTTATAGATGGGATTGGGTGAAATTTAAATTTAAAAAAGAAAATTGTCTTGATCGTTTTAATATAGGTTTGACATTCTTTCTATAACAAGTATAATATAATGTATAACACAGATGCTCATGAAAAAGATGAGAGTTTATTTGAATTGGGTTTGTATCGTAACGTTCACAATTGTAAGTGCATTTTTTACTTCATACAGCAGTAGTGATGATTATATTAATTATTTAACAATAGATACATAAAATTATGGAGAAAACGATTAATAATTGGTTCTGTAAATGGAACATGTTGAAAACTGGGTTGGTTGCCTTAGTTAGTGTTGGTTGTTTGTCGTGCGGAAATAATAATGATGGAGATATTAGTGATTCAGACCTAATTCAGGCTCTACAAATAAACAAATGGATTACTAGAGATGCTTCTTCTGGTGAGGGCACTGGTAGCCATGCTTGGGTAGATCTCGAAACAACGATTCTCTATTTTACAACAAGTAATTCGGGTATCTCTTATTGGATACAAAAAGATTATGATACAGATTTGGGGAATTCTACTACCAAAGATTATTCTTTGTTTGAATATTTTGTTTCAGATAATTCAGTTACACTTTATTTTGAAAATTCATATAATACCACTTTATATTTTCAGAGTGGCTATTTGGTCTCAGAGTCTGGTAGTACTATATATGAACCGTCACAAATGTCATCAAGTGATTATGAGTTTGTTAGATCATTGGGGCCTCAGTCTGGCACATCTGGCGGAATAACCTTTACATATGATCCACGAGCAAAGAAACTAATAATCTCTGGAAATGGAAACATGCAGAATTATAAGGTAGGCACTCAACCCTGGGCAGACTACGATATATACTCGGTGGAAGTAGAAGAGGGTATCACCTCAATTGGGGATAATGCTTTCTATAACATGTATATATCAGAAGTGGATTTGCCTTCTTCTCTTAAAAGGATTGGCAAACAAGCTTTTGCAAATACTCTGCTGAAAGAAGTGTATATACCTAGCAGTGTAGAGGAAGTCTGCGAAGCAGCATTTGCTGGCTGTAATTATTTAACAACTATTAATTTCGATTATGACTCGAATGAAAATAGCAGTCTTAAGATTATTGGAGATTTAGCTTTTAGTGGATGTAAGATAAAACAATACATGAGATTTCCAAATCAGCTTGAAACCATTGGAATGATGGCGTTTAGTGGATCTTTTTCTATTGTACATCTTGGAAAAAATATTCGAAGTATTGGTTATGGTGCTTTTTCTTCTTCTGCCTCAAGAGGCTCTTTTTATATTAATCGGGAAACCCCACCATCCGAAACAAGTCTTGTATTAGGAATTAATGATGAATTGAGTAATGATATATGGAGTTTACATGTACCTGTAGGTTGTAAATCCAATTATTCTTCAAAAGAACCATGGAATAAATTCAAATACATATTTGAATACAATTTTTGACAATATTGTGTTGAAAGTAAAAAAACAAAACTATTTGTATTGACATAGAATAAAAATTTTTATATAATAATAAAAAAGGAAAAAACAATGAATAAAAAGTATTTGTATTGGATGACTATCCTAATGACAATAATTGTGAATATCACTATAATATCATGTGGTAGTAATAATGATGAACCTGAGGCAAAAAAGGTCTCTATTGTAGGCACATGGAAATATGACGATTCCAATGGATACTGGATTATGTCTTTTAAAGGAGATGGAATGGGATATTCTATGGAGGAGAAATATTCCAAAAAGAATCCTCATACCGATAATTTCAAATGGGAATTTGATGAGAATAGTAAAATACTTGTTTTAAACTATTATGATGATAAAACAAAGGATTATACCGATTTGGAAACATATTCTGTAATGTCTCTTACCGAAAGTGAGTTAAGGTTGCATTATGGTAATGATTATATGATTTTTATTAAACAATAGATACTTAAAATTATGAAAAAAACTATTAGATGGATGACTATTCTTATGGTCGCAATTGTAAGTGTTTGTTTTATGTCGTGTGGCAGTGATGACAAGAAAGATGATCCTGCTTCAATTTATGGGACATGGAGACGAGATTTTAAGTCTGGTGGCTACGTGATGTTAAAACTAAACTCAGACGGCACCGCCATTCAAGAAGAATATTGGGATGATGATTATTGGTCTCATTCTACAGAATTCTATTATGATGAAGATGAAAAATGCTATTACATTTATTTTTATGATGGACTTACTCCTGATTTGTGTCGTGTACAGTACTTTAACGAAACAACAATGGTTCTGACCTTTGGTGGCGAATCTAAGGAATTTAAACGAGTGAATTAGTTTTTCAAGTTACATTTTGAAGTTGCGCCCGACACGTATTAGGGAAATTGAAATGAAAAAGTTGTTATTAGTTGCATTAGTAATGATGGCAGGTATGATTTGCGTTTCATGCAGTAAAGATGATGACAAAGATACCAAACCAATGAACTATGAGGAAATGATTGTAGGTAAATGGGAAGTTTCTTATAATAGTAATAGGGGCTTAGCAACAGATATTATTACATTCAAAAGTATAGGTAAGTTATTTGAAGCTGTATGGTCTGAAACACCATATAATGGAGGAAAAACATATAATGGAACATATAATGGTACTTATAAGGTAGTTGAAAATGTTATTTACCTAGACGATTCTAGAGGAAAATATGGCCTGGATATCATTGTAATTAAAAGTATGACAGAAGATTCTTTCGTAGGCCAAGCTGATTATTATGGAGAAATTAGGGGTAAAAGGATTAATTAAAGTATTGATGAAAAAGAATGGTATTATTGCTGTCCGATTTTATCGGACAGCAATAATTTAGGATTAACTTAAAACTTGAATGTATGAGAAAAGTTATTTTGAATTCAATGAGACAAGGCAAATCAGACAACACTCCACAATGAAAGACAGGAAAACAGAAAGCACCTCCCAGAGAAATAATATGTTTATTCAACCCCCTGTGAGGATTGTTTTTATTATCGGAATTTTCCATATCATAGTGTCCATAGCTTTGTCACTATATCTACTATATGTATATATAGCCTATAGACATTTTTCAATTTGGGTTTTTTCCGCAATGATGATATGGATTGTTGGTGCATTAGTTATTATATCATTAGGTTATACAGGCAAAGAAATAATCAGACGGATTTTAAAGCGTTTATGAAAGAATTGGGCATTTGTAAACCTCAGAAAGATATGACAGTTGCAAAGAAAATGGTGTCAATAATGATACCTTGCTATAACGAACAGGATTCTTTAAGAGTTCTCTATGCGGAGTTAACTAAAATACTGTCACCTATAGATAATTACTTTTTTGAACTACTTTTTATCAATGATGGTAGTCAAGATCAAACGCTCCAGATAATAGAGGAGTTATATAGAAATGACAACCGAATATCGTATATAGATCTAAGTCGTAATTTTGGCAAAGAAAATGCGATGCTGGCTGGTTTTGACTATGCCAAAGGAGATTGCTTAATTATTATGGATGCAGATTTGCAGCATCCACCTTCGTTGATTCCAGAAATGCTATATTGGTGGGAGCAAGGTTACGATGATGTATATGCAAAACGGGCAGAACGAGGAAAGGAGAGTCTAATGAGGAAATACCTTTCTTTGGCATTTTATAGCATTTTAGAGAAGAGTACTCGGTTTGAGATATTGAAAAATGTAGGTGACTTCAGACTTCTTGATAGGAAATGCGTAGAGGCAATGAAATTGTTGCGTGAGAATGAACGATATACAAAAGGAATGTTCTGTTGGATAGGCTTTAAAAAGAAGGAAGTAATATTTGAACAGGGCGACAGACTTGCTGGTGTGAGTAGTTGGGGGTATAGAAGCCTTTTTAATCTAGCTATTGAAGGTATTGTGTCCTTTACAACTTTTCCGTTAAAGATTGCAACCATGATTGGCTTCTTTATAGCACTAGGTGCTTTTTTATCATTGTTATACTTCCTTTTTAAGACTTTGTTATATGGTGATCCCGTACAGGGATTCCCAACATTGGTATGCACTATGTTATTTTTGGGCGGTATGCAACTTATTTCTATTGGTATAGTAGGCGAATACCTTGGAAGAATCTTTCATGAAACCAAGAATAGACCAACGTATCTGATTCGTCAATATGAGCAATGTGGCAAACAGGCATTTGACAATCATAAATTAACATCCTAGTCGGCAATAAAGAGGCTAAGTGAGGGCATCCGAGAAGGTATAAGTCCATTTTTGTGCGCCTTTAGGAGGTTGTTGGTAGCTTTTGAAGGGGCAATACTTAAGGCTCGCAAGGACCAGACCTGAGGGGTGCAGGGACGGAGATACTGGGTAGCGACCTTTTGCGCCTACGCAAAAGACTTTACGGGCTAACGCAAAAGGTTTTACGCGCCTACGCAAAATAAGCAGTATGAAAATAGTATGGGTGCAGAATCATAGTAGGATCATAGTTAAAATCATAGTGGGGATAGTAGGATAATTCATTATACTCTCATATAGAGAATGATACTTGAAAGAGGCCAAAGTTTTGTGCCTTTTTACATGGATCCTACTTTCATAAAACGTTATCGCCTACCAAAGGGACTTTTAGGCTACTTCAACGTGCAAGAAAAACAGGGAAAACTTTCTATCTGGCTTTTTATAATACAGTCATCCCCGTCAAAACCTTGACGGGGATGATGCATTTCTATCTGGCTCTGACTATTTTTCTCTGACGAAGCGGACGGGCTTCTCTTTCTTCGCGCTGTCTGCGTCATCTACACTGCGGGTGCCAATATACCAGCTGTCATACCCCCAGTTGTAATTG
>OMXX01000166.1 GCA_900315105.1 uncultured Prevotellaceae bacterium
GATCATAATTGTGGGCTTCACGGTATTTCTTGATGATATATCCTATTCTGATTTTCATTTGTTTTGCAAAGTTACACTTGTTTGACTGTTTGATTGTGCGCACAAAATCGACACTTGTCGGTATTTTCGACTTTCGTGTCTTTTACCGAAAATCAGGATAGAAGGTGAGTGGTTATGCAAAAAAGAAAAGACTTCCATAGCATGACTGCCATAGAAGTCTCTTCTTATTGTTTGATTATTCTTATCAATACCGTTATATACTACATAAGTTTCTTTTTTTATTGGATTGTGGTATGAAGCTGAACTGGAAGTGTAATTATATGTCTATGCAGGAGATTAAGTATATAAGTCTTCCAGGCAGACTTCGTTTTGGATATCTACAACGTATGCTTGGAGTATGCTGAACATATGGCATGTACACGAATGGAAATGGCAAAAAGTTTTACATTTCATCAATAAATTTTAGCAGAAAATCCTCCAGGCCAATGTAATAGATGCCGTTCTCATCATAGTAAGGTAGGTGCAAATCACGCTGAACGACAATCCGCTGGTATGAGTCACCTATACGCCTGAGCGAGTTTGTTTCCTGCTCGCGTTTCTCGTTATCGGGAATGGCGAACGCCGATTGGATGTAGTAACGCAGGTTGGTCTTGTTGACGACGAAATCCACCTCCACTTGTCTGCGCTTACTTTTGCCCTCCTCATCTTTATAGTTGTATTCCACAATACCTACATCGACACTGAAGCCGCGAACGCACAGTTCGTTGAAGATGATGTTCTCCATCAGGTGATTCTCTTCGCTTTGACGAAAATTCAGCAGAGCATTTCTCAGGCCGACATCGGTGAAGTAATACTTCAGTGGCGTACCGATGTATTTCCTACCTTTAATGTCATACCTGAAGGCTTTCTTTATCAGATAAGCTTCCTCACAATAGTCAAGATAGCGACTGATGGTGTCATCGGTGAGCTTCTGTTGCCTCACACTCTGGAAGGTCTGCTCCAGTTTTTTGGGATTAGTCAACGACCCCACACTGCTTGCCACTACAAGTAGCATCTCCCTGAGCAGCGACTCGTCTTTCTGTATCTTGTTCCTCTCCACGACATCGCGCAGGTAGGTTCTCGCCATCAGGTCTTGCAGATAGGCGGTTCGGTCTTCATCTGTGGCCTCTGTTGCAACTTTGGGTAGTCCGCCAAAAGTGCAGAATGCTCCCCATGCGTCTCTCCTGTCGCCTTGATATGAGCTATAGAATTCCCTATATGTCAAGGGATTCACATGTATTTCATCGCCACGGTCTCTGAACTGCGTCATGACATCCTTTGAAAGCATCCTCGAATTGCTGCCCGTCACATAGACATCCACGTTCTTCTTGTTCATCAGCCCAATCAGAACATCCACAAAGGTAATCTTCGCTTCCTTGTTGTCCGGCAGCCACGGATTCTGTATCGGCTCGACCTCCTGTATCTCGTCTATCAGCACATAGAGCTGTGACCTCTTCCTGCCAATTCTTTTATGCAGATAGTTATCTAGGTTCATGGGGTTTCGATACTCTGCATTGACCTTTTCATCCAGATGGACTTCTATAATCTGATTGTCTTTGATGCCCGTTTTCTTCAGGTACTCCTTGTAGATGTCGAAAAGCAAGACGGACTTGCCACAACGGCGTATGCCGGTGATAACTTTTACACGACCATTGTCCCGCCGTGCAATCAATTTTTGTAAATATGAATTCCTTTCTATCAGCATGACTTTCGATATTTCTGTTTTAATACGCGTTTTTGTCGAGTGCAAATATAGATATTTTTCTTTGTATAGCAAAATAATATCTCGATTTTTTTGCGTCTAACCGCAATTTTGTCGAAAATATCGACTTGGCTTAGTTTTGTATTCCATTAACATGTGCGGAATCCCATAATTAAGGTCTTACCCAAAAGTCTCAGAGGCCAACTCTAAATGTGGGATAAACCATAAACCAGCGGAAACGTTTGTTTTTTATGAGTTTCCGCATGTTTATGGTTAGTGATTGTCGGTTATTCCAAACTTGTGTTGATTGTATCATTGCTTTAATCAAGTGTAACACATGTAACACACATCTATTTCCGCTGAAGTCTCGAAAAACATACGTTCAGTCGGCTTCAAACCGTTAAAAATGCATGTTTCCCGCCATCGTTTGCGTTTTTTAAGCAATTTCTTTTGGTGGTCTGTTCATTTTTGTGTAATTTTGTACCCACGTAAGAAGACTACTGCGGTAGTCAAGTCGTGGTCAAAACGACTAACAGAAACGTGTTACATTTTGTGTTACGCAAGATATTGGCTGATTGCCAACTAAATGATAATGAGTGGGATTCAAAAACTGGTTCAAAAACCTCTCCTTCCGCTTAAAAATAAGATAGTTGAATATCAGTTAGTTACAAGTCTCAAAAAAGGCTTTTGGTGACAAAAGTGTTACACTGACAGTAAAGTAGAGATTAATGAAACTGATAATCAACGCTTTAGGAGAGCGGTTCATTAATTGATTAGGTTCTTTTTTTTGTTTGAACCATTCTTGACGAATATCAAGCAAAAAAGCACAAAATATCACCCATAACCTTGGCAGAAAGGGGTTAGAGGTTGGTGATTCAGGAAAACGTCGAAAGACAGCTTACACTAAGAAAACAAAACATATATTGTATTCAGAAAAATAAAACAAATGATGAAAAAGATTATTTCCGCCCTTGTGGTAATGTTCGCAATGACAATGAGTGTTAACGCACAGAGTAACGACACATCAATGTTCTTCAAGAGAATAGGTTGCTATCTCGAACTAGATAAAAATCAGATAGAGACAGTAGAGATTTCAATGACTGAGTTCAACGAAGCAATGGATGCACTCACTGATTTGACAGCTACAGGCAAGACGGTTGATAGTATTGTAAATCGTCACAAGAAGCAGATGAAGCTGATTCTCAACGACAAGCAGTACAAGAAATACGAAGAGATTCTCGACTTGACAATCCGCAACACCATCGAGATCAATAACGAGCTTAGAATCAACACCGAGCTCCTGGCTTCTACAAAGTAAGCAGCCCCCTTCACTCCGCACAAAGATCGGCATAGCAACTTGAGCTTCAAGCGGCTATGCCGATTTTCTTTTTGTTGAATAATCCAGAAATGATCCCAGATCATATTCCAATATCTAATGCTCCGAGAAAAACAATCTCCTAATTATTCCAAGGAATTGTTAATTATCCGCAAATGCATATCGTCTGTAACCAAGAGAGAAGAAAAAAACAGAAGTTATTCGAAACATGTTTTCTGGCAGGAATACGACATCATCATTTTCAATAAGAAAAAAACAGTTATTTATTTTATAAGTATGCCGTAAATAGTGCATATTTTTCATTACTTTTATAGCTTTTGGAGCACAGAAAAACGTATTATATTCTGCCAACCACATGCCTTTTACTACCTTCATGGCAGAATATAACAACCGAAATATCGTACGCGACATACTGTTAAATTATCTTAAATTTTCAATAAATCGCTTGCGATATAAATTATTATCCTTACCTTTGCATCGCAAACGATATAAAAAACTGTAATAAATAAAAAAAGATATGCAAAAGATTTATGATTTCAAGGCTTTTTCAAGCAGAGGTAAGGAGATTGATTTCTCACAGTTTCAGGGTAATGTATTGCTGATTGTGAACACAGCCAGCAAGTGTGGATTTACTCCTCAGTTCGCAGGTCTGGAGGAACTGAACCAGAAATATAAGGATAAGGGACTTGTCATCATCGGCTTCCCTTGCAATCAGTTCAAGGAGCAGGATCCTGAGGGTGATGCCAAGATTGAGGAGTTCTGCCAGCTGAACTACGGTGTGACCTTCCAAATCATGAGAAAGGGTGATGTAAACGGTAAAGATGCCCAGCCTATCTTCGAGTATCTGAAGGCTCAGGCTCCTACTGAGGAGTATAACGGAGATAAAGCAAAAGAGATTCAGACTCTGCTGAAGACACTGAGCACAAGCGTGGAGAAAGACAGTGACATTCTGTGGAACTTCACAAAATTCCTGATATCAAAGGATGGTGAGACAATACTGCGCTTTGCACCAACCGTTGAGCCAAAGGACTTCGAGAAAGATATTGAGAAAATGCTAGGATAACGTGAATTCGACGAAAACATTTCTATACTTCGTATAACATTAATTTGGACATCAATACAACATTACTTGCTTCAGCTTGATGAGCTTTGCGAATAATTTTGACATTAATGAGCCTTACGGCTTAAATCCTCATAAATTTTTGTCCCAATTAATGTTTTAATTTAAGTCTTAATTAATGTTTCAAAGTAAAACTGAAGCGTTTATATTTTTGTCGAACTCACGTTAGGATAATTGACAATTGAAAATTATGCACGCAGAATTGCAACTTGACAACCAGATATGTTTCCGTCTCTATACGGCAACAAGACTGATAACCCAAGCCTACACGCCAATATTGACAGAGCTGGGCATTACCTACCCGCAGTATCTCGTTTTGATGGTGCTATGGGAAAAAGACTGTCAGCCCGTAAACGACATCGCCCACAGGCTGACACTTGAAACGAACACTGTCACTCCCCTACTCCAGCGCATGGAGAAGCTGGGCATTGTCACTCGCAAGAAGGGTGAACAGGACAAGCGTCAGCAGATTGTAAGCCTCACTTATAAAGGGCGCAAGATGGAAGAACAAGCCTACAATCTCATTCCTGCCGGCATGGGTGAGAAACTGAAAGCCTGTCCACTCCAGATTGAAGACTATACGCGTCTGGCAAGTGAATTGGACATGATTATCAACACATTAAAGAAATAAATAACGTGAATTCGACGACTTGCTTCAGCTTGATGAGCCTTAGCGAATAAAATAAAACGCTTGCGCTTTGGTTTGAAACATTAATTAAAACGTGACTTGCTTTAGCTTGATGAGCTTGCGAAGAACTTGCATAGCTTGGTGAGCCTTGCGAACAATTAAAACATTAATTAGGACAAAAATTTATGAGTAATTACGCCGTAAGGCTCATTAATATCACAATTATTCGCAAAGCTCATTAATATTACAATTAATGTTGGATTAATGTCCAAATTAATGTTATGCGACAGCTAAAAGTGATTTGTTCGCTCTGGCTCACCAAGCTATGCAAGTTCTTCGCAAGCTCTTCAAGCTGAAGCAAGTCGTCGAACTCACATTAAATAACCAGCGCAAGATGCTCATAAAAATCAAACATTGGTTACAATCCCTATCATTCAGGACGGGTGTCATCGTCCTGTTGTGCTGCATACCGTTCTATATTCTGTCGTTCGCCCAGATGCTGCTGCCCACCAGTGCTGCTACAAAAGGCGTGCTATGGGCAGTTCTCTTCGGGTTGGCCAAGACCTGCCAGTATGGCGGATTAACCATTCTGGGCGTTGAAGGCTACAAACGGTTACGCAACAAATTCAGAAAGCATTAAATTTTATCAAACAACACGATATGATCTACGGACTCACAAAAGGCACAGATTTTGAGAAGTTATGCGACGGAGCCGCCAAGGCAGAAACCGCAGGAGTAATGACGTACTATGCGCTCGCTCGTATGGCCAAGGAGCAAGGCTATCCAGAAGAGGTCTCACAAACCTTTATCGAGATGGCAAATCAGGAGGCCGTCCATGCAGGATTCTACGCTACGCTCATCGGTAAATATAACGCCGACATTTGGAAAGTGGCAGAGAACTTTGCCGTTGGAGAGGAAAAGGGTGAAGAGCAAGTCGGTCAGTTTGCCAAGGCATTCAGAGCTGCCGGCATGAACGAGGCAGCCGACGAGATGGAAGTCTTTGCCAAGCAGGAAGGTCATCACGGCGCAACCTTACGGGCTATGATTGAGAAATACAAGAAATAAATAAACCGAAAAAAACATTTGTAATGAAGAACTTTTCAGCCATCGTGCTGACAGGCACACTGCTCATCGCTGCCTGTGGAAACAAAGAGCAAAAGAGTGAGACTAACGTAAATGAGAATCCCGCTCAGGAGAAAATCGAGGTGAAGGCCGTTGAGGGACGCAAGAACTTCAGCGACAAGGCTGTTATCACACCATTGCCAGCCATCATGATTGCCACATGGGACGAGAACAAGAATCCTGACGTGATGATGGCTGCGTGGGGAGGCCAGTGCGGTCCCAAGCACATCTCTTTCGAACTCTCCAAACATAAGACTACAGACAACATCCGTCTGAAGAAGGCCTTTACCATAAGCTTTGCCACGGTAGGCGACATTGCCCAAAGCGACTACTTCGGAATCGTTTCAGGCAACGACGTCCTCGACAAAGTGGCTAAGGCAGGATTCACCATCACTCCAAGTCCCAACGTCGATGCACCTATCATCAATGAGTACAAGCTGACGTTGGAGTGCAAGGTTGTAACCTTCGATGAAAAAGAGAACGGTGGTGCCCATGTCGTTGGCGAAATCATCAACATGAGTGCCGACGAGAGCATCCTCGACGAGGAGGGCAACATAGATCTCAGCAAACTTCAGCCTGTAATCTACGACTCTGCCAAGAACGCATACCGCATGGTCGGTGAGAAAGTCGGCACGGCTTGGGGGTCAGGCAAGACCATTCAGGATCGTGAAGTTAGATAATCATTAACTAAGTTAGGCAACTTTCCCTATTACAATCCCACCTTACCATTTCCCCCCGTCCTCCCGAGGAAGGGCGGGGGAAGGGGCTATTACATGCAGCTTTCTACTCCGAGGGTAGTCGCTATCGCGGTAAGTATTGCCGCCAGCGTTTGAAGAATGAATTTCCAAGTTTCCTTTTTCATTGTCATGTGAGTTTAAAGGTTAGAGGTTAGTGTTTAGAGTTTAAATGAACAAAGACTTGCCTAAAGATTTTCATCCCGATTTTCTCTAAAGATTTTCTCAAGATTTGGCTTTCCCTTCGGCCGCCGACCTCTTCGACGTTCTGAAGGAGCTTGCGACTGAAACAATCTTTGTTTTCCTCAAAATATTTTCGTATAGATTTTCATCCTGATTATTGCATAGATTTTAAAATCTTTACTGAAAATCTTGAAAAAATCTAAGCTGAAAATATCGGGAGGAATATTCTTCCTTTGTTTCGCTCGTTCCTCGCTCAGAAATCTGGAGAGAATCTTTGGAAAAAAATCGAGGTGAAAATCAATAACAAAATGTTTTATTTTGTATTCTTTTGTTTTAATTGGTTTTTCTAAATGGCGAAAGCAACTTACACAAAAGGCATGTTAATTATTCGCTTTTTGGCTCACCAAGCTATGCAAGGTCTTCGCTAAAGCTCACCAAGCTAAAGCAAGTCGTTGAACTGACGTTATGTTATAATCACTAATAACATCAAAAAGCAGAAAAAATGATTTCTTTAGATGATTTTTTTGTTTATTTGCCGTTTTTTATTACCTTTGCACACACATCCATGGAGGCTTCGGAAGAACTGATAACATGGATCTATGTGTAGATAATCTTTAACCCCTACTCTATTATGAAACCAAACGAATGCGAATAGAAATATGAAAGGTATTATTTTCTTGATCATTTCATGCGTGATCATACTTCTGGCGGTTTTACTTGTGCCAAAACAAAGCATGAACTTTGGGATAAACCTATTGGAGACAATTCTTTGGATGGTTATTCCTGTAGCTGGTATCTATTGCACCTTGGAACATATAGATATGGGGGTGCGCATAATATTAGGTCTTGCTGCTGCTGCAATTGTGGGGTATTTGTTCTTTTATTTAGGATTGTACTTGTGCCGAGGCATTGAGAACATTGTTATGCAGGGCGGATACATAGGACATTCTATCGAGGTTGTTATTTGTACTCTGTGCATATTATGCGGCATTGGATTATCGATTTTTGGTATCATTAATCTGAAAGGTTATTGGCTGACTATCGTTTCCTATGCGGTTTTTATTCCCTTGTATATTATTTTGCTTTTATGTAGCCTGTATGAGTATAGTAATTAAGCCCCCCAGACCCGTGAAGGGGCAAGAGAAAGGCTGATCAATTAACAATTAACAATTGCGCAGATTGGTGAGCTTTGCGAATAATTAAAACTATGTTGTTTTAGCAGCAAGCTGCTGTTGATGGAACAAAAATTTTTAGAAAATTATTCGCAAGCTCATCAAGCTAAAGCAAGTTCCCAGAAAATTTAAATTTTCTGGGTTAAATTTTCTGGTCATCGTGAAGAACTTGCTTTAGCTTGTTGAGCCTTAGCGAATAAATTTTCTGTAAAAACCAAGCAACAAAGTTGCGTTTATTAAAGTATTTTGAATTCATCGAACTAACGTTAGATTATATTCCCAATTCAACTTCCTTGCCGAAGGGTGCAAGTGATAGTGCTGCCATCTTGAAGTGCTGTTTGCCCCATGGTATTCCTATCACCGTGACGCAAAGCAATAATCCGAAGAATACGTGCATTATCCATGACCACAGCCCACCGAATATCAGCCAGAGAATATTCAGAGGTATGCGTATGCAACCTGTAGGGCTCTTTGTGTCCCTTACCTTTGAGCCGAATGGCCATAAGCATAAAAGGCCTATCTTGAATGTCTGTAACGCAACAGGTATGCCGATTATCGTAATTGCCAATGCCAAACTGCCTGTGAAATAACCTATGGCAGCTTCAAAACCGCCAAAAATCCACCAAATAATATTGCCCAGTATCTTCATTTGTCAAAATATTAATAGTTTAACAACTTGCCTCCGTCACTCCAGCCAGACTGCATCTTTCCGTTATGGGTGTCGTCAACGAATTTGCGAAGGGCTTTGTGTGCCTGATCCATTCTCTTGGTGTCTGCATAGTGCTGAATACGCCATATCTTGATGCGCTTGTATGCATCAGGG
>OMXX01000093.1 GCA_900315105.1 uncultured Prevotellaceae bacterium
TCTTATTAGAGAAGCATACGACTGGTACGGCAAGAAACCTACTGACACACTGTATGCCAAATGCATGTACTATATGGGGAAATATTATGCGTTGAATGACAGTAGTGAGAAAGCGCTTATGTGTTTTAATATTGCATTTAAAGCCGCAAAAACAAGAGATGATTATAGCACGCAGTGTTTAGCTTTGGAGCAATTATCCTTAATTCTTAGAGATTACGATACTAAAAAGGCTATTGCTTATGCTAAGTTAGCTGTTACTATATATAATAATGTAAAAGATTTGAAACCGTCTAATCTGGCATACTACCTTTTGAATTTAGCAGAATGTATGAGTTACAGAGAAATCAATCATGACAGGTGTGTATCATTAGCAAAAAGAGCAATAAAATATGCCTTACAATCAAAGGATTCAACGACCATATCTAATTCTTATCAAGATTTATCTGTCTTTTATAGTTTAAAAGACAGTTTAAAATTAGCTATAGAAAGCTCAAAGGTATCTAACGATTATAATACAAAACAAGATTTTTCAAAAGAGTTTGCTCTTTGCCAATTATACGTACTTTCCGACTCTTTCATTCAAGCTAAGCAGAGGCTGGATGCATGTAGGCCGTTAAGCTATAGCGATAGGTGTTCATTATATTATTTGAAGCGAACTATAGCATTAAGAGAGCACGATTGGACTGAAGCTGAGATTTTTGCTGATTCTACAGATTACTTTCTTGAAAAGAAAAACTCCGAGAACTTAAAAGCTAAAAACAAATATTATGAACTAATGCTGCAAAAGGAAATTGCCAGGACCATATTATCGGGTGAGAGCAGTTGGAAGACAAAGCTGATCTATTTCATTAGCTTTACCGCGTTACTTATTATTCTACTCTTGAGTTTCATATTCTATCAAAGAAAAAAAAGAATGTTAGAAAAGGAAGCCGAGAAGGAAAAATTACATCAGATAGAGGCTGTCCACAAAGAAGAACAGTTAACCACCATTAAGAATTTTCTATTAAGCAAAATAGATGTTGTACAACGATTGATGTCCATAAACTCATCTGACCGAAAAGAAATAGTACTTTCTAATAAAGACTGGAGAGAAATAGAGGTCTTTTTAAATAGTGTAGATGACGAGTTTGTTACAAGATTAAAGAAAGAATTTCCAAAGTTGACACAGAAGGACATTCAGTTTCTGATGCTTGTAAGATTAAAACTTCCATATGGAAGTATTGCTGTCATATACAATATTGAGGAGAAATCGGTTAAGCAAAGGCTCTTCCTTTTCAAAAGTAAACTGGGGCTAAATAAGGGTGGAAAATCTACGAGAGAGTTCATTGAAGCGTATTAATTTGCCCTTTAAAATTATTTTTAGACTCAAAATCAGGGGAGGGGTGGTGTGCTATGCATTGATATTCAACATGTTGTAATGCATGATCTAAAAAGATGAATTAGACCGACTTTTGTTGCAGCAAATAAAAATTCATCTTAACTTTGCAATCGAAATCAAAAATTAATTGCATATGAAACGTACATGAAGGCTTTTTGCCAAAGGGAATGATAGTTTTCGTATCTTTGCCACAGATACTGTAACTTTAACCCTTTACAACTATGGCAAAACAACAGAAGAACGAAGTATCCTTCGAAGATGTCTTAGCTCGCAGATGCGGTCTTGACATTAACAAGAAGGAGATTGTGGCAACAGTCAGTGGGACGGACATAAAGAAAGAGAAACGTACGTTCCAGGCGACAACGAGATCTTTGACACAATTAAAAGAATGGTTATTGGAACTTGGTGTTACTCATGTAGTAATCGAGAGCACCGGTGTTTACAGGAAGCCTATGACGAACATCATTGTTTCTGGCGGTTTCACCATCATGGTGGATAACACACGCCACATCAAGTATGTTTCAGGTCACAAGACTGCTAAGAAAGACTCTGCATGGATATGTAAGCTTTTAAGTGCCGGTCTGCTTAAAGAGAGTTTCGTCCCTAGGAGCGATCATCGCGATCTCCGTGACCTGACACGCTAACTCCGTAAGCTCATGCAGCAACGGTCAACAGAGTACAACCGAATGCTACGTTTCTTCGAGGATGCCAACCTCAGGTTATCAAGCGTGTTCAGCAACATACGTGGCAAAACATCCACTGTTGTGATAGACGAGGTTATAAAGGGCGGGACTGACCCTCAGAAACTTGCGGAACTATGTACGCATTCTGCTTATTCTTTTATTGTGCCAACTTAAACAAGTTAAACCCGAATGCCCGATTTATCGGGGGTTCACAATAGAAACATTTTCGAATGAAAACAAAGTTATTTTCTTTATTGGTTGCCCTAATGAGTCTAGCACCATGTTACTCTAGGCCCTTAACGATTTGGATGAAAAACGCCTTCCAGCGTGGACATGCAAGAATTCCATCAATCACAAATGTGGATGTGGATTATGACAATGAAGTATTAACTGTAAACGTTCAGAATTATACAGAAACGGTATGGATTTACATTTATGATATTAATGGGAACATCATTGATTCCGCAGCTTCGCAAATTACAGGTGAGGGAACTGTTACATTAAATGTTCAAGATTTCCCTGAAGGAGTATATACGATTGACATAGTTCTCTGCAATGCCACCTACGAGGGAACCTTTAATGTGGCGTCGTAATAGTAAGGCGTGCGCTATCATAAATTTCGATATTCGATATGATCAAACCTTAAAAGAGAACTTGATTTCTAATTGCACTACTGGATCAAGTTGTCTTTATAAAGGGAATTAGTAATCAACAAAGTGGTGCAGCTAGAAGTGTATGGACAATTCAGAGATTATCCTGCTCAAGGAGGGTATTAGTCCGAACGTTGACCTCCTTTCACCTATCGAAGAAGAGAGTATTCTCGGTGGAGCTACAAAATGCGACCAAGGCTACAGACATAGCCTGTTCATTGGGACGAAGTGTGATTGTGGATATGACAATGGTCATGTAGATGGTCCTTCTACAAAAGGCAGTGGAAACTTACAGAACCAGGACTTACACCCATAGTCATCGCCGGTTCTAATTGCTACTAAAGAAAGATGCCCACCTAATCTATAAAAAATATAGATTAGTGGGCTAAATAGTTAAGTAAAGGGTATGAAAATTTCTGGCTTTAATGTTATAAAGACTTGTGGTGATATTACATATATCTATAATAGTCTTACTTCCGGCTTTGTTAAGATGAATACGGAGTTGTGGAAATCTGTGATTGTGGATGTAGTAGGTAGTACAAGTAAAGAAAGTAAAGTCTTTACTATTCTTCGTAATGCAGGTATCATTATCGATGACGACTATAATGAACTGGATATTTATAAGTATAAATATTATAGCAGCATGTTTCAGGACGCATCCCTGATATTGTCAATAGCGCCAACGATGAAATGTAATTTTAATTGCTTTTATTGTTTTGAAAATGGCAATAAGAATGAGGGAGTAATGTCTGAAGACATTGAGAAAAGGCTTATTAAGTTTATTAGTCTTCATAAATTTCAAGATATTCATATCACATGGTTTGGTGGAGAACCCTTGTTAGGCTTTGAAAGAATCCACTCAATCTGTACTCATCTGAAAAGAGCAGGTATTAATTTCTCTTCAGATATTATAACTAACGGTAGCCTCCTAACTTCTTCTGTAATTGAGCATCTTGATGTGTTAAATCTGCAGTATATTCAAATAACTCTTGACGGCATAGCAGAAACTCATGACAAACGCAGAATATTCAAGAATGGAGCGCCTTCGTTTGATTTAATAATTAATAATATTAAAGAATTACTAGCAAAGACTGACATACCATTAAGCATTAAGGTAAACATGGATCATACTAATCCAACAGCCCTTAACGATATTGCAGCATTTTTTAATAAAAATTTCTCAGAATATCTTCAAAAAGATAAAATCGTTATCAGCCATAATTATGTGCGCAATCGAACCGATTTTGATAAGACGGGAAAATGTTTTACCCATGAAGATTTACTAAGATATGACCAAGAAGCACTGAAACATCAAAAGACAGCATTGATACATCCAGAACTTCCGAGCATAGCTTTACCATGTATGTTCAGATGCAAGAGTTCTTTGGCTATAGATTCTCAAGGAAATATCTACAAATGTCTGGAACATTTGGGAGCACCTAATAACAAAGTCGGTGATTTGAAAAGCGGTACAATGTCACTAGCAAAGTTATCTCATGCAATGTTCGCACAAAATCCATTTCATTCTGCAGAGTGTTTGCATTGCAACATTTTACCGATTTGTGGAGGAGGTTGCCCCATTGACAGAGAAAAGTATATAGGAAAGGATAAGAGATTCTGTTCTATATATAAAGAGAATTTATCTGAACTCTTACCCTATTTTTACACTTATAAATATTCTAAATAATGAAAAGAACAACTATCTTTATTATTCTGTGTGTAGTCTCCCTTTTTTGTTTCGCCCAGAACGGGCAGAAGGACAGCACTATTACAACAGTGCAGCTTGGAGATGTTGTAGTGAAAGGGCGTATTCCGGAAGTAAGAACTAAAGGTGCCGTTTCAAAAATTCAAGTTGATAAAACTGTCCTTGCAAAAATGGGGACAGTTGCAAGGATGCTGGCTCATACTCCGGGCTTGCATTCCGTGAATGGAAATATTGAGGTGAACGGACTGGGTGAGCCCAATTACGTCCTTGACGGACGACGCTTGTCAGATGCGAAAGAACTTTCAACGCTTCAGGCCGATAACATCAAAAGTATAGAAATAGACAGAGCGCCTTCCGTAAAATATAGTCCTAACGGACAACCGGTGATCTACATATCGACAATAAAGCATGTTAATGACTACATGTTTTTGAGTTTAGGGGATTATCTGAAGCAAACGAGGATGTTCACTGATGCAGGTATTCTCAATGTCAGAAGCCAATATAAGAAGTTCTCTACGAGTCTTTCATATATGGGAGGAAAAGATGCGAACAAGAACAAAGAAACCTATTTCCGCGACGTTTATCGTGACAATATCTTCTCAATTGCACAGAAACGAGAGACACCTGTGTCGACGTATGCTCACAAAGTAGATTTTTCTGCTGATTATCAGCTGAATGAGAAAAGCAGACTAGGATTCTATTATTTCTTCCAATTTAACAATGAGGATAACAAAGCCTTAGGTACAAACCTGACAAGCTGGCTGGGGAAGAATGACGAGAAACAGATCAGCCGTAAAGGCAAAAATTATGAAAATATCCATAGCGGGACGTTGCAGTATGCTTACACCTGTAAGAAATACAGCCTTACGGTCTCCCAAGAGATAGCCTCCAATAATGAACGGCTCAACAACCAGACCTTGGAAAGTAACGACAACTATTCCTCTCTAACTAAGAGCCATGCCAATCGTAAGTACACAGTTCTGACAACTAGCATTGACAATGCATTTCTGCTTCCTTGGAAGGTGAAGGGATCAGCAGGTGCCTTATTTAACTATGTAAACTCAAAGGCAAACACAAATTCAGAGATACCTTATTTTGATGTGCAGGACTATCTCAATGATGTTAAAGTGAAAGAGTCGAATCCCCAAGTGTATTTGATGCTTTCAAAGACATTTGGCAAATGGACGTTCATCCCTGCAGCACGTTACCAATACATATATAGAAATATCTCCACAATATATGGAACAGATCCTGAAGAGTCGCTTCATCAGCATTTCTCTACACTCTGTCCCGTAATGACTATTAAGTACAGTCCAAATGACAATTGGTTTTTCCAGTTTAATTACAGAAGAAGCCTCATACAGCCAAATTTCTCTCAGATAAATTCTGGGCTTGTATATCAGGACTCCTTGCTTTACAGCAGAGGAAATACCGATCTTAAAAATGAGTCTATTGATCGATATACCTTCAGTTCAACTTGGAGAGACTTGACACTCTCACTCCGTTATACCTATCATAAGAACCCGTTAGTGAATGTACTGCAGCCGATGGCTTCTAATAGCAATATTCTCTCTTCATATTCGCTGAATATGAAGAAGGCGAGTGATTTCAGAGTGACTCTCAACTATTCAAAAACCTTGGGCAATCTGGAGCTCTCATGTGAAGGAGAGGTTGTCTTCCCCCATAGTGAGTATGAATTCGAAGGACAAAAGTTCAATCGCAATAAAGTGACATTTAACGGACAGGCTAATATTAATTTCGCGCTGACGCCAACTATTTATCTGTTCACAGACTACACTTACCAGGGTATAAATGAATACTTGCTGTATAGTCAGAAAGAGGTCCATAGCTGGAATATGGGTGTTACAGCCTCATTACTGGATGAGAGGCTGAATATAAATCTGGCGGTCAACGATATACTGGGGAAGGCCAACTATAATAACATCCATTATCTTTATAACAATGTCGGCTGGGGAACACGAGGCAAAAATGACATGAGAGGTGTTGAGCTCACTGTATCCTATACGTTGTTTAATAAAGAAGTAAATGTAAGAGCTAGCAGAAAGAACGAAAATATTATTCAGCGTACAATGTAAAAGACTGAACTGCCGGAAATATATCTCGGTCTCGGTCAGATAACCTCTTCTTGAAGAAAAATGCTACTTTTGCAAGAGGAAACATTTTAGAACAAAGACGAGGTTATCAAAGCAATATGGGCAGATTTCCCTTTTATCAACAACACGACTCCATGCAGTGCGGTATTGCCTGCCTGAAGATGGTATGCGACAGCCTGGGCAGGAAATATTCGTTAGGCTATCTGGCAAAGCTATGCTTTGCCACAACGGAAGGCGTGTCGCTGCTTAGCATTAATGAAGCCGCCAACACGTTGGGATTGCATACGCTCTGTGCCAGGGTCGACGTTAAGACCCTGGATCAGGCTCCTCTGCCTTGTATCCTCCACTGGAATCAGAACCATTTCGTAGTTCTCTACAAGATCAAGAATGAAAGAAAGTTCTATGTTGCCGATCCAGGGAAAGGATTGATAAAATATGATCTTGATGAGTTTAAAAGTCACTGGATAAGTACGCGCAGCAATGGTGATGACAAAGGCATTGCCATGTTCTTTGAAACAACGCCTGCGTTCTTTTCTCTGAATCGGGACAGAGAAAGTGAAAAAGAAAAGAATCCCCGTTCTTTCCGGTTTCTCTTTGGCTATGTCAGGAAATACAAGCGATATTTCGGACAGATTGTGTTGGGAATGGTCGTGGGCAGCCTTTTGCAGCTCGTCCTGCCGTTCCTCACGCAATCCATTGTGGATGTAGGCATCAAGAATCAGAATATCGGCTTCATCTGGCTGATCCTGCTCGGCCAGCTGACGCTGACGTTCAGCCGTACGGCTATTGACTTCATCCGCCGCTGGCTGTTGCTGCATATCTCTATGCGTGTCAACATCTCGCTGGTGAGCGACTTTTTCATCAAGCTCTTGAAGCTTCCGATGTCGTTCTTCGACACCAAGCTCATGGGTGATCTCATGCAGCGCATGAACGACCACAGCCGGGTGAACAACTTCCTCACCAACCAGTCACTGAGCATTACCTTTGCCATGCTCACATTCCTCGTCTTCTCCGTTGTGTTGTTCTTTTACAACAAGCTCGTGTTTGCCATCTTCCTTCTCGGCAGTTTCCTATATGGTGCCTGGATATCCCTGTTTCTCCGCCGACGCAAGGTGCTTGACTATGAGTTGTTCGAGCAGCAGGCGATCAACAACAACAAGACCTATGAGTTCATCACTTCCATGCAGGAGATCAAGCTGCAGGACTGTGAGCAGCGCCGCCGCTGGGAGTGGGAGGACACGCAGGCCGATCTCTTCGGCGTGCAGATGAAGTCACTGAAGCTGCAGCAGACGCAGAAGGCCGGCAGCATACTCATTAATGAAGTGAAGAACATTGTCATCACAGTCGTCTCTGCAGCGGCCGTCATACATGGTCAGATGACGCTCGGTATGATGCTCGCCGTGCAGTATATCATCGGACAGCTGAACTCGCCTGTGGAGCAGCTGATGAACTTCTTCTACTCCTTGCAGGACGTGAAGATTAGTCTTGAGCGTATCAATGAGATCCACCGGGTGGACGATGAGAACGGGAAGGAAGGACTACGGACCTCGCTTGCCGACAACAGCAAAGGCATTGATATCAATAGCATCATGTTCAAATATGATCCCCATGCCTTGAAGAAGACCTTGGACGGTGTGACCATCCATATCCCCAAGGGCAAGGTGACAGCTATCGTCGGTGCATCAGGCTCCGGCAAGACAACGCTCGTCAAGCTTATGTTAGGCTATTATCCGGTTTTAGAGGGCAAGATTAATATCGGCGGTACCGATATCAATGCGCTCAACAAGAAATGGTGGCGGAGGCAGTGCGGAGTCGTCATGCAGGACGGTGTGATCTTCTCCGAGAGCATCGCGAGAAATATTGCCGTGGACGACGGCGACATCGATAAGGAACGGCTGTTGAGAGCCTCGGAGATAGCCTGCATCAAAGACTATATCTTGTCGCTTCCGCTGAAGTACAATACGAAGATTGGACGTGATGGTGTCGGCTTGAGTCAGGGACAGAAGCAGCGTATCCTCATTGCCCGCGCAGTGTACAAGAATCCCGACTATATCTTCCTTGACGAGGCTACGAACTCTCTTGACGCCAACAATGAGCGTGCCATCGTTGAGAATCTCGACAAGTTCTATAAAGGCAAGACTGTCGTCATTGTTGCCCATCGCCTGAGCACCGTCCGAAACGCTGACCAGATAGTGGTTATCGATCACGGCAAGGTGGTTGAGACTGGTAACCACGAGACGCTTACGGCCAAACGTGGGGCGTACTATAATCTGGTCAAGAACCAGCTGGAACTTGGAAACTAAAAGAAAGAACATCATGGAGAACAATGATATAGACAACATCGAACTTCGCAGCGAGAAAGTGCGCCACATCATCGGGAAAGTACCGCCCGTGCTAGTTCGCACGGGTACATTCATAATCACAATCATTGTGATAGCACTTGCTGTGGCTTTCTACACCATCCGTTATCCGATAACAATAGAGGTTGAGGGCAGGGTTATGCCTCACGACACCCTTCAAATCGCTGTTCCTTACAAGTATCTCTATCTTTTCACAGAGCCGAGGCAGGTCAGCGTGACTTATGAAGGAGAAGACACGGATGTCCAGCCTCATGTGTATTCTATCACATCCTTTAGTCATAGGTTGCAGAGTATAGGGCCAGACAATTACTTTACCGCCAAGGCAAGTGTTGCAACAGACAAAGGTCATGTTCAGATTGGGCAAATGGCTGATGGGCGGATAATTGTCAGTGACAAGACCCTATGGCAGCAAGTGTTCCGGTAGTTGGCGAAACCGAACACGATTTTGTGAACATGGATGAATTGTGATCTTAAATAGAATGACGATAAAAAGCATAGTGAGAGCTATAAAATCTAAGACGAGTTTCATTTTTAGACCACAGTCTTAGTAGTATTTCGAGAAATTTGCTGATAATTAGCAATTTATATAACAGTATAGCTATGGAAGAATTAGACCTATATTTGTTGCAGTATATTAGAATTTATCCTAACTTTGCAGCAGAAGGTAAAACAATTACTTATAGCTATGGAAACAAATATACAAAAGTTACTCTCAAATGATGAATAATGATGGCCACATTATAAACAGACCACACTGACCAGAAAGGTATGCAGAATCCGAAAAGCTACAATAGAAGGTAGGAATAAACAAAGGCTTAGATTCACGATGAAGAAGTTTTCTGATATCATAAACGATACCATTAACCAAGAGGAATTATCTCACGTATTTGGTGGTGTAAGTGCTGATGCTCAACAGACAGAAAGAGCTTGTGATACCCACGCATGTACTAAGAGAATTGGAAGTGTAACTTCTCTTTGCACTTATGGCGATGGAGTCTGCAGATATCATGCAGCATAATTTTAATCAGGTTTAGGGTATTACTACCCTAAACTTTAATAACACTTTTATGAAATATATTTTTAATCATTATTATGTGTTGAGGAATGATGTTAAAAGAGCAATCATTTGCTCATCAGATTACACGTCCTCTTCTATTGATATAGATAAGGGGTGGGTTGCTTTTATTCATCCAATATATGCAATGATCTTTTCATTCTTCAGTGAGCCAATTTCTTTAGACGACGCTGTGGATAAAGTATCAAATTTCTTTGGATTCACTAAGGAATATGCAAAAGTGTTACTACAGAACTTCATTGAGAACAAAGAGCCTTTTCATACTGTTTATAAGGGTGATGCAAATAATTTCCCGAGGAATATCTTAGTAGATTCCGAAAAGATGAAAGACGGTATAAGAAAATATGCTCCTGAGGATTTTGTATACACAGGTATTGATCTCAACACCCGAAGATTATTCAGAGCTCCTTTGTATCTGACATTTATGATAAATAATAAATGTTTGACAAATTGTATTTATTGTTATGCAGATCGTTATACGCATAACCAACTCTTAGAGTTCGCTAAGGTTCGTCAAATAATAGAAGATGCGTACAAATTAGGAATAGTATCATTTAATTTGGATGGTGGAGAATTCTTCTTATATCCTTATTGGAGAGAAATATTAGATACCCTGAAGATGTATAACTATAGGCCCGAGGTTATTTCAACAAAATATCCTATTTCAACAGAAATGATATCGGACTTTGCCAGATATAATATCAACCTTCAAGTTTCTTTTGATTCGATTTCCCAGCCGACACTTGATGCTATGGTTGGGCGGATACCTAATTATTGTAATCGGATGATGGAAACACTACGATGCATTGATAAGGTTATGTCATTTCAGATAGCTACCATCTTGACGAAATATAATGGTAATACGGCAGAATTGGAGCATATGTACCAGTTTCTTTCAAATCTTAAAAATTTAAGAAGATGGGAGGTTCGTGTCGCATTCAAATCTTTATACAGTAGAAGTAGATTTGAAGATAGAGAGATAGAGAGAGCTTCTATCGATAAGATTCACGAATGGGTAAAAACGAAACAAGCAGTTTCTAAGTTTGAGATAATTTGGAGCCCAGGTAAAGAAATCGATTTCTTCACCTCACATAAAGGTGGAGTGGATTTCAAGGGCGCAAAGTGTTCTGCCAACAGTATTCATATGTTTGTCCTTCCGGATGGTGAAGTTACAATCTGCGAACAACTTTATTGGAATAAGCATTTTCTGATTGGTGATCTGAAGAAAGATTCTATTGAAGAAGTGTGGAATTCTGCCAATGCGCTTTATCTTGCAAACAGAAAAAGAGAAGATTATTCGAAACAGAGTGCTTGTCGTGAATGCAAGATATTTGAAATCTGTAAAAAAGAAATGAATGAATGCTTTCCCAATATCATGAAAGTGTATGGATCTGACCATTGGGATTTTCCTGATCCAAGGTGTGATAAGGCACCAAGAAACATCTCGGAAAAGATCTATGTATAAGTATAATCACAGCTTATGAAAATACATATATTAACGCTTATTCTTAGCCTTTTGGCTATTAAGGGATTTTCAACAATAGTCTCGCAAGATACGATTAGGCAGATTAAAGATACTGTTAATCTCAAAGAGGTTGTAGTTACAGAAGACCTTATTAAGCACGAAGTCGGGAAAACAATTGTTAATGTAGTAGCATTGCGAAAGGGAAAGACCAATTTGTTGGAATTGTTGCAGCAGGTCCCAAGTTTGATCGTTGACGACAGTAGTATTAGAATATTGGGTAAGGGAGGGATAAAATTAATGATTAATGGAAGATTGAGAAATATACCCCAAGAAGAGATATATAGCATGCTTAAATCACGCAGTGCGTCCAACGTGGTAAGGGTAGAGATTGTAAAGGATCCAGGTGCAAAATATGATGCTTCTGGTAATTACGGTATCCTAAATATCATCACGGAACGTCAGATTAATCATATTGGGGGAGATATTGGTGAAGGATTAACTTATAAGAGGAAATGGGGCAATTCATTGCGATCGGATATCAACTATAGTTATAAGAAAGTTGACGTAAATGTCAATGCAGGCTGGGATATAAGGAAAAATCAGTATACAGAGAGCAATACTTCATACTTTACAAATTTGACAAGACCTCTATCAACTGTCTCTTCGCCCAAAGATAATAACTATAATCTCTCTAGTACTTTTGATTATAATATTGACAGCCTTTCATTGTCGGGTATCTATCTTGCCTATTCTAAAACATATAGGAAGAATACAGCAGTGTCTGATTTCTATTCCTACGATTTATTTCATAGAAATATAGAGAGTGGTTCTTCAACTTCTTTTACGAAGATACCACGTAAGAACTTTAATGCCAGTCTTTACGTAGACCGTAAATGGAGCCCGGACAGAAGTATAGAAGTAATGGTTGATATGTTTAGGTATAGTTACAAAAATAGATATAACTATAGTTCAGTTATGAAATCAATAATGAAAGATGGAAATGCTGACGTTAACCAAGATTATTTCCGTAATAATGGGGAATCCCGATTAACGGGATTTACATATACGGTAGATGCCAAATCAATCATTCCCTTTGGCATTAAACTGAGTTATGGGACCAAGGGGACTCTGACAACAACGAATAACTCGACATTGTACGATGTTTCAACATTACCGTTTCAAAACGATAAGTTTAAGTATACAGAGAATATTTATGCTACTTATGTCGTTTTGCAGAGGGAACTGGAAAAATGGAATTTTGAATTGGGGGGAAGGTACGAATGGACATACACGCAAGCTGATGGTGCAGAGAAGCACAAGGATCATTACGGTAGATTTTTTCCTAATGCTGTTCTTTCTTATTCTTTAAATAATGGATCTGACATTGAGTTAACCATCAACAGCGGTATAGAGCGCCCTGGCATAAGACACATAAATTCGTTCTCATTCTATTCTAATAATTATAATGTGTCATAATCCGGAAATAAAACCGTCACATTGGTGGAATGTTAAATTGACAGCAAATTGGGTATTCCCTGGTATTGAACTAACAACGGACTTAATCTATTTGAGAGAATACAAGTTGTTTGACCAGACAACTTTTATGGATAATACAAGCTCAATTACAACCATCCAATGGAATAATGCATATAACAATCAATGGAGTGGCTTTGATTTATCGTTGTATTACTATAAACTGAGATGGCTTAAAGTAATATCTGTTGTTGAGTTGGGTTACAATAAGAATACTCCATTGTTGGCTATTCTCTCAAATAAGTCTTCTTACTTTAATCAGTACTACATGACGAATTTAATATTCAAGTTAAATAATACTTTGACAGCTACAATCAACTCCAGTTATAAAGGAAAGGAGAAAACTGTCGTGGGTACAATAAATAGCTCTTTTAATTTGGGTTGTGGAATAAACTGTGCCTTAAAGAAGAAAATAAATTTCCGATTTGCTGTAAATAATATTTTTGCAAGTGACATTTCGGGCATGAACAATTCTAGTGATAGCATGCATATGGTCTTTAAAAACTGTTATAATCCTATCTCTATAACCCTAAGTGTATCTTATAACTTTGGACGTGAGATAAGTATTAAGTCCAACAGTCATACGAGTAAAGATATAGAAGATCGATTCTGAAGGATATTCTTCTAAGATACCCTACCGGCCAGAGCTATTAAGAGCCTTTGAGGAGGAGACAGTATGTAGCTTCGAAACACTGCCAACATTGCCTTTGTGGCAGCAGGTATTTCGATAGATTGCGAACTCCGAACACGGTTTTGCGAACACGGAGGGAAGATAGTCTTACCTTGCATTCGTGTTCGCAAAATAACAACGTTACTGACCAGCTTGCCAAAGACTTTTATGATGAGGAGTTGCCTCATTTTACAGTAGTTTCTTCAATTCCTCCATGTCGGGAAGCGCATCACGTAATTCTTTCGGCAGTTCTTTTGATGTGCGTTATGTCGCTACGCCCATAGGTTTTGAAGTGTCTCGGAACGATAACTCGACAATCTTGTCGCTTTTTGACTTGCAGAGAATAATGCCAATGGACGGATTCTCGTCCGGAAGCTTTACATATTCATCGAGGGCAGAGAGATAGAAGTTGAGCTTGCCGGAGTACTCAGGCTTGAATTCCCCTCGTTTGAGTTCAAAGGCCACAAGGCTGTGAAGCTTGCGAGAGAAGAACAGTAGGTCGATGTAATAATCATGTCCATCAACTTCCAAATGATATTGGTTACCCATAAAAGCAAAGTCCTTGCCGAACGCCATAATGAAGTTCTTGATATTCTGAATGATGCTCTGCTCGATAACTCGCTCGTCGGTATCTTCCGGGTCTTCTATGTTGATGAAGTCAAGCAGATACTCATCCTTAAACGACTGCAATGCTTTCTTCTTGAAGTCATCATCAGAGATAGTCTTTTGAAAGTTGGTCTGCTTGATCGAGCCTTCCTTATGATACAAATCTTCAGCTATTCTTCGCTTGAGGTTTTCTACAGTCCAAAACTCATGATCAGTCATCGAAAATTCGGCAGTTGATAACTGGCGAATTTCATAATTTGTTGTGACATAATTGCTTAGTAAATCGCCAGTTAACAACTGGCGATTTATATAAGGACTCCATTCTTCAAAGAACATTCTCATATTCTTGATGTTGCTAACTGAGAATCCTCTTAGTCCTGGCAACTCTTGTTGCAATGCTTTAGCAATGGCATCAATGGCACCCTTGCCCCAATAGCCATCGCGACTGTGTGCAGATACATAGCCACCGACAGAGTAGTAGAGCTTCAGCAACTCTTTATTGGCGAGTTTTGCAGCCTGGTACCGGCTCCTCAGGATAGCGCTCTTGATGTCCTTTACTGCCTGTATGTATTCTTGTGAGATATGAGATACTTCCATATATTCCTTCGTTGTTGATAGCGCAAAGATACAACATTTCCTTGATGATTCTATCGTTTGGGCAAAGAAATCTCTTTGGGGAAATTCAATCTTCTGCCACTTTGCATAAGCTTTAGCTGCACTCGGCATAACCCAAGCAAGTTTGG
>OMXX01000168.1 GCA_900315105.1 uncultured Prevotellaceae bacterium
CCATCAGGCCCTTTCTTATCGTTCATGGTTTTGAATTTAATAACCTTGAATATCCGGCCCTTATATCCAGGACGGGGCTGAAGAAAAAACACACCAGCTCCCTCATTGGCAAAGAAGAGAAGAAGAGAAACCAATATGAAAATAGGCGAAAGGACAATTATCGCAAGCAAAGACAGCAATATGTCCAACAGCCGTTTAAAGAAATGCTGATACATGCTTATCTGGCATCCTCCAAATGATAATCTTCAGGTTTTCCCCACAGCTTCTCAAAGGGATTCTCAGCCATCTCCTTTTTGAAATCACGAAGCTGATCCAAATAAGAGTAACGCGGTTTCCAATGCAACTCTTCAAATGTCTTCGTCGCATCAAAAGCATTCTCCAGCGGATCGGGCTTATCCTTCACATAAGTAACCGGAGAGGGATTATCCTTTGGCGAAAAGACCTCTATGATGCCAAGAATCTGTTCTTCAAGAGAGACCTGCCAACCATTACCAACGTTGTAGGTTCCACCCTCAAGATCAGAAGCTACACAGTTAGAGACAAGCTGAACAAAATCCTTTATATATACCATCTCCTTCTTCTTCTTGCAATCGCCCCATATCTCGATGGGCAAGCCCTTCATGGCGCGGTCCATCAGCATACGGAATGGCATCATGCGGCGCTTGAAATTGGCGTAATGATAAGGATTAGGATGATACTCGTAGATGGTGAAGAATCGCAAAATGAAACGCTGGAAGCCATAGGCAGCATGACAGTGCTCTATTAAGTCTACTGCGGCATTCTTGGCGATAGCATAGATAGAATGGTCACCCGTCAACGGAAAACCTCTGCGCAAGTCTGGTCCCAGCTTTCCTCCGTTCTTAAATCCGTCGAAATACTCAGCCAGATCATATGGACTTTGTGGGAAGATAATCTTTTTGCAGTTGTGCTTGCGCATGAACAGCAGGACATTCAGAGTGCCTACGGTTATTGACTCTATTAAATCTTGAGGATCATAGGCGTAACGTGAGGGCAAACTCCCAGCGAAATGGCACACGGCATACACATCGCCGATGTCGTCCAAAACACCAAAGGAATCCTTATCCTTGATATTGACGGAATAATAGCTCATTCCCTTCTCTTTGAAGAAGCCATGATCATCTTTTCGTCCACCAACAGCAACGACATCATAGCCGTCATTCTTCAACTTGACACTGACAGGAGCGCCCAAGTTGCCCGTAGCGCCAAAAACAACAACCTTCTTATTCATTATTGCATGTAGCTATAAATTAATTCAATTAATCAATGTTGAGCGTCTACCAACTATAAAAAAGCTCGTATCTGAACAGAAAAGAACAGATTTAGTCTGTCCTATCACTCTGTTCTGTACTCACATGTGATCATATCCAATTTAACATTTTATACCAGATGCCGCAACCAGTTGCAATCTGAGTTAAATCTTGTCCGGGTGGGATATTTCCTTCCAACAACTCGATTCCCCCAGGTGTCAAAGCAATGTCCCAACCAACATATCGTGCCCCTGGCTCAATATAGGCTATTTCCGTTATAGCCTCTATACATTTATTAAAATTAGGGATTTGAAAGCCAGCAAATTGAATTTTCGAGTATGGATGAATCTCATATTTGGCACAGTTAATGTCATAAGCAGCACCACATAATTTTCCCATTTCTATATTAACAGGACAAGCAATTCCTCCTTCAGAATAATTGTCTGTTATACTTGTGCCAGTTCCCATCCTAAGAAGAGCAGCAATAATATGTAACTTTTTCTCTTTGTCGAGCACAGTCACAAAACGTAGAGTATTCAGAGAATATGGAGCAATCGTTTTCAATTCATTACAATTGACAATCTTTTCTTCTATTATGTATGATTGCCCCAACTTAACGACTTGCCTCAATCTATCTAATTTTACATTATAATCATCCTTTATCTTACTGATCTCAAAAACGCCATGTCCACCAAAGTCACAGAGAGGCTTGGCTATAACGCTATCATACTTATTGATAAAACACTTCAGATCCTCTATTGAATGATCGCTTGTTGTCATCCAACCACGAGAAACAAATTTGCTAAAACGCTTATTGAAGGCAGCCTTATCAAGAAATAAGCTGTAAACAGATGGTGTACTCAGATTAAATCTAAGTCTGTCATTTCTTCTTAGAGTTATGTATGAGCTACGTTCTTTACTGTTTTTTTCCCAAAATTCAAATGCACTATAGTCTGTAAAATCAGCACCATATCGAAGGAAACAAACGATCAAATCAAAATAGACAAGAATTCTATTCTTATTTGGGCACTGATTGAGGATTAATTTACTGTTAGCCCAGCTTGCATAACAATAACGTAGAACAGTATTAATTTTGTGCATAAGGTTCTTTAAAATTAATTATATTCATAGTTGAACAAAACTGCAGCCTTCAAGTTTTCTACTGTATAACGAATACAACCCCATGCAAGACCTACGCCAAAGCCACAACCAAGACAATCGTGTAATCCATTTTGGAGTTCATTGGCTTTGCATGCAACCATCGTCAATGGAATAGAGGCGCTATTGGTATTGCCATAGTCTTGCAGGCAGAAAGGAACTTTCTCTTCGGGCAACTTCAGTTTCTTGCGTATTCGATCATCAATAAATCTATTTGCCTGATGCAAGAATAAGTAATCAATTTTTTGCAAATCAATTTGAAAGTGGTCTACAAACTCTTGAAGAGAACGAGGTGGGACCTTGATGGCAAAGGAGAACACATCCATACCATTTACAACCATATCAATACCACGGCGGATGACACCAGGTGATACTTCCTTCTCTTCAAGAGCTTCAGGAGTGACTGGATTACGCGTACCGCCATATTTTGTCCAAACGGCCTGATAGCCACTACCATCCACTCCAAAGCTAAACTGTAATGGATGATTCCATTCCTCATCATACTCTAGAGCTGTCACTGTGGCAGCATCGCCAAACAAAGGTTTTACAGTCTTATCCTTTGGTGAACGATTCAACGAGTTGGTCTCTGCACAAACCAGCAGCCCTCTCTTCAGTTGCCCATGAGACAGTAGAGAGCAGAGATTGCTCATGCCGTAAACCCAACCGCTACAGCCAAGAGGCAGATCAAGACAATAACAATCATTACGAAAGCCAAGACGATCCTGAAGAATGGCAGAAGTAATTGGTGCAATATAATCCCGCGACGTGCACACATAGATCAGGGCATCGACACTATCCGCGCTCCAATGAAGTCTGCTAAGCAACTTATTGATAGCCTGAAAGGAGAGGTCACTTGCTGTTGTCCCTGGTTTGACGACGCGCTTTCGCTCGATACCGGTAGATGCTATTACTTTTTTCGCTTCTGACTCATCAGTGAAAATAGGTAGCGTAAGATTCTCTTCTACTGTAGGAGGCACACATGCAGCTAAGCCTACTATCTTGACTTTATCTATCGTCAAAAATGACATAATTATATATTCTTATTTAATTACTAACAATCTCTGTTTCTTTCCCGACGCTGTCATCGGTATCTTATCTATCCAATCATAAGCGACAGGCAGTTTATAATATTCCAACTTCCCCGCCAATTTTTGGGCAATTTCATCGAAAGTAAGGGTGGTGCTGCCCTTTAAAATATAGCAAAAGACCAACTCCCCCATGATTCCCTTACTATCCTTCATGGGTACACACACACAATCCCCCACACCGAGAGACTTTATGGCATCCTCTACCTCCATAGGCGAGACCTTTTTACCACCTACATTGATAAGTTCCTTCTCTCTTCCAAGCAGGTAGATATACCCATCCTCATTTTTATAGCCGATATCTCCTGTGCGGAAGTAATCGCCCCAAAAGGCATTTCTTGTATCCGACTCTTCAAGATAGCGGGACATAACCATGTTACCTTTGACGCAGAGTTCACCTTCTTTACCTGCAAGGACCTCATCTCCTGTATTATCATAGATTTTTACGTCCACCTGGTCACAAACTGGCTTTCCTATAGAGTTCAAATGATCCACATCATGAAATTCCAAAAAACAGGTGCGTGAAGCCTCTGTAAGGCCATAGTGCATGCAGATACGTGTATTTGGGAATAATTCCAGCATTTCCTTCTTCGTATCAAGAGACATAGCTGCACTACCGATTTCAATATAATGAATCTGGTTTGCATATTTGGAAATACGGGTTCCACTCATTTTGCGTATATATGCCCATGCTGCAGGCACTACACCAAAACCGGTTACGCCATATTTTTCAAATGCCTTCAAAAATGCACGCACATTAGCGAAATTACTCAATATAACAATAGTTGCACCCTTAAGCAAAGTACAACGTATTCTCCCCATACCGAACGAGTGGCAAATTGGAAGTCCAAGAAGCTCTATGTCTTCCGAAGTGTTTCCAATATATCCATTGATATTAGATGCAGAAGAAAAAATATTTTTGTAAGACAAACATACTCCCTTAGGCGCACCAGTCGTACCAGTAGTAAAAAGGATTTCCGCAATACTATCTTGGGAGACGACACTATCAGAATCATCATATTCATCTGCCTCCGAAAGATTTAGCTCCTGGAAAGATTTAGATGGATAGCTTCTACTCTTATAACCAAAACAGCAAACGGGTTGTATTTTATCCTCGATGTAATGAAGCCGTTCTTCATTCGACTCTGCATCTACTATCACATTAGTGACGCCTAAGATATGAGCGCCAAAGTACAGATAGATGTACTCCAAACCCTTTTTAGCAGATAAAATGATACGGTCTCCTGCCTTAATTCCCATATTATTAAGGACAAATGCTGCTTTGCGAATATTTTTCCCCAACTCAGAATATGTCACGGAATCACCATTCATAATAATTGCGGTTTTGCCAGCGAAATTGGTCGTATTTTGCATAACCGCATCTAACAAAGGGGTAAGATTGTACATACTCAAGCTTTATCTTTTAATTTTTCAATTTCTGCAGTCCATTCGTTAATAGTCGTGATGTCGAAGATATCGTCTTCAGGTACCATTATATCAAATGTATCCTCAATCTTGGACAGAATCATTACATTGCGCATTGAGTCAAAACCTTCCATATCGAAAAGTTCTTGATCGCAATCTATTGTATTGACATCCTTCTCGAGGCATTCGGCTACTATCTGCTTAACTTGCTCTTGTATCGTCATAATTTAAAAATATTTATTTAATAGAAACACCACCATCAAGAACCAAGGACTGTCCTGTCACCCAAGAAGAAGCGTCTGACAATAAATAAATTGCAGCGTAAGCAATGTCAGCAGGCTGTCCATAACGACCAAGAGGATAGCGCTTCTGATCCTCCAGCAATTGCTCTTCTGATATAGTACCCCTATGAATCAAAGGAGTATCAACCATTCCAGGACAGATACTATTTACACGTACCTTACGTGGAGCAAATTCCTTTGCCGCGAACTTCATTATAGTATTAAGGGCAGCTTTAGAGGCTCCATAAATACCATTTCCACCACTGAAGATCTGGGTGCCTCCTAACGAGGAAAGTAAAACCACAGAGGATCCCTTCTGCAATTTCTTCTTTTTGAAGAGCATACGAAGCAATTCTACCGGTGCAAAGAAATTTATATTAAAGATATCATCAAATTTCTCTCTTGTTGCAAACTGGATAGGCAATGTAAGGCCTTTACCAGCACACAGCACAAGCCCATTGAGAAAAGGAACATCTGCAATCAAGTTGGTAAGATCATCCTTGTTGGTAAGATCGGCTATAATTTGTTTATGTTCACGCTCACCTTGCCCCTCTAAGGCATCAAAAGTTTCCTGGAGCCTCTCGGCATTTCTTGCTGTTGTGATAAGAGTTGCCCCCATCTTTGCAGCATTGATAGCCGTAGATCTTCCTATTCCAGAGGATGCACCGGTCACAAGAATAGTTTTCCCTTCCAGGTTAAAAGGATTGAATGTCGTCATAATGAATCAAAGTTCTACCAGTTTGCTTATAACGGGATGGTCTGTAGAGAAGTGGACTGTTCCCCATGAAAGACCTACACCAAATCCACATCCAACATACTCAGTCTTTTTGCCTGAGACTTTATCTGCCAACTCTGTGACGATAGTGAGTGGTATTGATGCAGAGGATGTGTTGCCAAAATGAGTCATCAGCTTCTTGATGCTCTTTGGTGCAGTTGTAATACCAAAAGCAAACACGTCCATTCCTTTCATTAGAGTTTGAAAGCCATGACGCTTACGTCCATCAGCACACATGACAGGTTCTAAATCTTTTGCCGTAACTTGGTTGCGGCATCCACCAACAGGTTTGATGATAGCGTCATATCCCGACCCGTCAGTACCAAAGTGGAACTGAAAACCTTCAGCACCCTCTTGATATTCAATAGCAGTTGCAGTACCAGCAAATCCGAACAGTTGATCAGCCTCCTCGTAACATTGCTTACGTGCATCACCTGCAATAAGAATGCCCTTTTTAATCATGCCAGTTTGCATAATAGAGGAGATAACACTAAGTCCATATACCCATCCAGAGCAACCCAAGGAAATGTCAAAAGCCATACAGTCCTTGCTAAGTCCCAACTTGTCCTGAAGTATGCAAGATGTTGCTGGAAGAATATAATCAGGAGTCTGACTTACAAAAACAAGGATGCCTATCTCTTTCTTGTCCCAGCCTAAGTCAGCTATCAGCCGCTTTGTTGCGGCTTGTCCAAGATCAGAAGTTGTAAAATCATTGCTATAGCGCTTTTCAATGATGCCAGTGGTTTCCACGAATGCATCAGCGTCATACTTGTCGGTTGTTGAAATAGTAGGCATTATCTGCTTAGGAACACCTGCAGATAAGCCCACAATTGCAACATTCTTAATATTCAAAAATGCCATTATTAAGAATTTTAGTTGTTTAGTTTCTCAACCACCCTATTATAGAGATCCTCTACAGTGACAGCTGCCTGCATATCCTCGCCCTTAACGGTGACATCGAATTCCTCGTCAATCATAGCGATAATAGAAAGCGCAACAAGTGATGAATACTCATCCAAATCATGGAATACAGTGGAAGCCTCAATACCTTCGGTATCATCAAACTGCTCTTGAAACAGTTCTACAAATTCATCCAAACTTTTCATTGTCATTTAAATATTAAAAATTTATAATAAAATAATTACCAATTATATCACCATCTTCTTGGCGGGAACGCCTAAATACAGAAAACCGTCTTTAGGTTTTCTCATCAACACGCTACCTGCTCCCAATCTCACGTGATTACCTATCTTGATCTGCTGTAAGATAATAGATCCCACGCCAAAGAAATTCAGATCTCCTATCGTAACTTCTCCTGAAATTCTTGAAGCAGGCATGAACGTATTGAAATTGCCGATCATATCGTCGTGACCAAATATAACCGAACCGTTGAATAAATTGAAGTCACCAATAGAAACATTGCAAGAAACCGAACAATTTTTTTGTATGATATTTCCCTTTCCTATCTTAAAGCTCTCAGGATCAACTACTGAAAAATTGGGATGAATAAGATTAGGGAAGAAAATATTAGGATTGCTTATCTGCTCTACAATGTTCTTAACAACAGAAGAGTTACCAATGGCAACAACAACAGCCAACTTCTCTGGATAGGAATTCAGAGCCTCCAGCCCTCCTAGACAATTTCCAAAATGTGATATGGGTTGGCCAAACAACTCTCTGTTATCATCAAAAAATCCTATCAAGTCCCATTGTTTCTCGTGTTCATTGATAGAATTTATCAAACATGCAACTTCTCTTCCGAAGCCACCAGCACCAAAAATAGCTATCTTCCTCATCTTAATATTATTAATTATGTCCGTCAAAACGAGAAGTTGTTGCCTTCCCTTCCTTTGTTATATCTTCTCTGAAAAGTACTTTCTTAATGGTTGAAAAGAAAATACGCAAATCTATCAATGGCCCAATATGACGAACATAGTAGTTGTCCAATTCAAATTTCTGTTGCCAAGAAATATTGTTACGCCCGTGCACCTGTGCCCATCCGCTCATACCTGGAGTAACGTCATGGCGATGATGCTGCTCCTCGCTATAAAGAGGCAAATATGCCACCAATAGCGGCCTTGGTCCAATGAAAGCCATATCCCCCTTTAGAATATTGATAATCTGTGGAAGTTCATCGATAGATGTCGAACGAACCAAGCGCCCCACCTTTGTTAGCCTTTGACCATCGGGAAGAAGCTTGCCATTGGCATCTTTCTCATCTGTCATTGTCTTAAATTTCAACACTTTAAAGATCTTCTCATTCTTACCGGGGCGATCCTGCTCAAAGAATACGCCCGCACCTTTATTGGCGAAATGAAGAACCAACATAGTAAGAAGAAAAAGTGGCGAAAGTAGTATCAATGCAAATAGCGCACAAAAGAAATCTATCGGACGCTTAACACAATGAATATAAATTTTTTGTCCTAATGAAAATTCCATTTGGTTTATAAATATGTGAAGAAAAAGTTAGGTTTCAGTCAAACGATACAAGGATACACGATTGGTAATGGCGCCCTACGTTCATTGGACAATCGTCCGACGTTCATCAGAAAGCTACGATTGATCTTTATATTGATATGATTCATGATTATTGCATTGCTGTATAATCAATCAAGACTAAACTCAAACAAGAAAACCAATCAACGTCTTGGATGTTTATTTAATCTTCAGCAGAAATTTGATTATAAAAATCCATTAAGCATTTTCTAACAAATGTCTGGTCAAATCTTGACGCAATCATCTGCCGGGCATTACCGGCCATGCGCCGACGGTCATCCTCATTTTCCACCATGAACTTCATAGACCGATAAAGCGCATCTACATCTTTAGAAGGAATAATCTTTCCATTCTTGTTTTCTACAATAATCTCCCTGCTACCGTTTATATCTGTTACAATGGAGGGCAATCCCATAGCCCCAGCCTCCATGACCGTGTTAGGGAAGCCCTCACGATAACTTGGGAATACAAAGCAATCACTTGCTGCATAATAAGCAAGCAGATCGTCCGCATATTTGGGACCTACGGCGCTTATCTCCTTTGTGTCAGATATGCACTGCATCGTCTGAGGACTGACAGGATCTAGCTTCATCTCATAATTACCAACGAGGAAAAGTCTGAGATTGCTATGTTCTTTTAATAATCTGAGGTAAGCCTCAACCAGTTCGTTGATGCCCTTATCACCAACAATTCGTCCGACAAAGATGAAAGTGAATACATCTTTATTTTTCAGCGGTGCAGCCTTTTGCAAAACCTCCGGACGAAGGGAGAAGCGATGCATATCTACTCCCTTCACATTGCCATACCCCAATACCTTCATGGGTTTCTTGGTTATATGGCTTAAATCATTTTTCACGCCTTGCCCTTCTGGGATGACATGAGTGGCACAGAAGCATGTCAGCCAATCGGTAAACATGAGCACACGTCGCTTCAGTCCTTTTGCAGTAGGCCATACGAGCCCGGTAAAAGTATGAACACGCCGGGGAACTCTGCACACCCAAGCCGCCACCATACACAGCATTCCGGCTTTGGGAGTCATAGAATGAACAATGAAAGGCTTTTCTTTATGAAACACTCTAATAAGGGCAAAGAGGGAGCGAATATCTTTCTGGATGGCAATATGTCGTTCCATAGGTACCTCCAAACACCTAACACCTTTAGCTCTTAAGCGCTCCAATTCAGGACCAGGCGAAGACACCGAGACAACCTCATAACCTTCCTGCTGCAACTCTCCAATCATCGGCTCATAAAAACCAACAGACATAGATACCGTGACAGCTCTTATTAATTTCTTTTTCTTGGTTTCCATTGGTATAAATCCGTTCTCTTTTACATGAATTTATAGAAAGACAAACGTTATAGACAAAACGGTGGTCAACGGCTCACGCTCAGCGAATTGTAGACAGCGAGATACCCTTCGGGTCTTGCTCACATCAAACTCCTTGGCCCGGGCCAAACATTGTTCGACCACTTTATCGTGATAAGCCTGATCCCTCTCGAGTCGTAGAATAATCTGTGCCAGTTGCTTGTCATTGTTTTCTTCAAACAATATGCCTGCCCCTTCAGTTATCTCACGGATTCCATTCACGTTGCTTGCCACAAAAGGTTTACCAGAAGACATTCCCTCAATATTGGAAAGTGACATTCCCTCATAGTGTGTGGACATCACCACTACATCTGAAGTTTTCAGCAAACGGGGAACATCTGTCCTTACGCCCCAAAAATTAACCCGATCACTCACGCCAAGACTTTCCGCAATATTTTCACATTCGCGACGGCGAACACCATCTCCAATGAGCCAAACCACATAATTGTCTGGCAGGGATTTAAGAGCGCGGATAAGGACTTCTTGTTGCTTGCGCCTTCCTTACGATAGGTATCATATGGCTCTGCATCATAATATGCGGACACATTTACACCATTTGGGATTGTACTAATCGAAAAGCCTGGGCCAATATAATCATTCAGCATCTTAGTGGCAATATCCGAGATGGATATGATGGCATCGTATTGGCGGTACATCCAACGATCAATCGGTTTCAAGCATTTGATGTGACGACGGCGATTGTCAGTGCTGTGCTCTGTCGTAACAAGCTTGCATTTTGCCCTTGAGAACGATATCGTATTGCTGGATGATTGGAATCAGTCTACTTATATTCGCCAACCGGTAAACATTATGGTCCTCTCCGAGAGCCATAACCTTTACTCCCTTGCTCTCCAGTTTCTTCATAAAAGACGTTCTCATGCCATCGAATACAAGAACATCAACTCTATTCTGACCATCGTTCAAGAGAGGAACAAGATCTGAAAGCAGGCTTTCTGCACCACCAGTACAGAGAGAAGTGATAACGTGAAGTATTTTTGTCATTATTTCAATGTGTCTTAATTAAGTCCATCCAATGTAAGGCTATACCTACAGGAAAAGTCCAAACCCACTTGAAATTCAGCCGTGGGTAGCGACTATTCGTTCTGCAGCACCAAAACCGCCAATAGTTAATTGCCGATCTTACCTTAATTTTAAAAGGCACACTGTAGGATGTCATTTCTTGATAAGTCATCATGGATAAGACAGGACTTTTCATCCGAATACGAATAATACTATCGGTTAAACCACCGTCCAAGTAATCTCGATAATAGATGACCTTCGAAAAAACATGGAGTTTGTATTTCTGAGCGATTCTATTCCAGCAAAGAAGCTCAGGACAGAACTTCTCTCCTGGAATTTCAGGGAAGGGATATTTGCGCAGTAAATCCGTACGGTACACTTCAGCCATGTCTCCACATACACCCAACTTATATCTCAAATCGATCGTGTTGGTATCGGTGTCGATCATTGGCCTGCCAATAACCTTGCCGTTGCGATGAGCCATATATCCGCACACTCCGGCATACAACTTGTCGTCCTTGACTGCGGCGTAAGCTTCCTCAATGTCTTGTATTGCATGAGGCGGCAATTCATCATCACTGTCCAAAATCAGTACCAGTTCTCCTTGTGCTTTCGTCACACCAATATTCACAGCCGTATGCTTCCCGCCATTCTGCTTATATATGTAATAAAGTGGAAATGTTGCTGATGCAGACATACCTTCAACCTGTTCACGAGTATTGTCCTCAGAACCGTCGTCAACAATTATCCACTCAAAATTCTGTGTGGTTTGTTGTCTTAACGAATCAAAGGCTTTGCTCAAGAGTTTGCTCCGATTGAAGGATGGTGTAATAACGGTAATCATCAGTAAATAATTCTAAATTTGATATTATAACAAAGAAACGCATACACAAATTCCTTTGGCTACCACAGGGCAGCCAAAGAGCTGTTTTATTGCTTTAGATTGATATCGAGTCGGAAAGGCGCCCGATAGAACTTGTTGAGCGCATACTGTTGATCGTATTCAAACTTTGTACTCACCTTGTCCACACTTCTGACACCATTGGTCAAGAACGTTTTATATGGATAAAGCAAATATCCATGCTGCCATGATAGGAAGATACGCATGTTAAGGAATAAACACAGAACAATCAACAGC
>OMXX01000169.1 GCA_900315105.1 uncultured Prevotellaceae bacterium
AACCAGGATCGTTCTTGTCAAACTTCAGCAGACGTTCAACTGCCTTTACTTTTAATGCCATAATGAATTTAAAATTTTAAGGGTGTAAATGTTTTTCCTCTTCCTTAAAACCTCTTCCTTAGTCCGTGTTTCTGCGGTTTCACTATGAAAAACTTACTAGTGCACTTAGAAAAATTTTTTCTATAGTTATGCCGCAAATTTTGTTGCCTTATGTCTTTTTTGAACAACGATACAAAGGTACGAAATTTTGGTGAATTTACCAAATTTTTAAGCGACTTTTTTTGCTGAAAATCGAACTTTTTTTTAGGTGAGGTTTCCCACTTTCCCACTTTCCCACTTTTGACATTTGTATTTTCGATTTTACTAAAACGAAAATTTTAATATTATATATTATATATAATATATAATATTAAATATATATAGAGATATAATTTAATGATTACCCTTTAAGCTACTACCAGGGTTTCTTATAGTAAAAACCTTAATGTCAAAAGTGGGAAAGTGGGAAAGTGGGAAACTTTGAAAAGTAAAATCTTATGTTACTTATAGAGATAGAGATCGGTGGGGGCAGGTCATTGATCTTCCAAAAGAATCAAAGCCCAGACCTCCGGTTGTTATAGCCCGATTTCATCAAAGAGCGAGTCCTCGCCCTCTATGATGCCGCCTATTGGTGGTATGAATACCAAAAGAGGGTGCTTCATTGCGGCTTGTCTTCTGCCGTGGTGGTTTATTCTGGTTTGCATTATCGCAACAATCTTTAATATGATCTTTTTCCCCAAAAAGTATTAATAATGCATTCTTTGTCGTTATGGGAATATTGCAAATAGACGTGACAGGGGACAATCCCTTGCCACATATATCCAATAATCTGTCCCTACGACTAAGTAAACTCCTTTCTCTCAGAGGCTGTCCCTTGTCAAAGGATATTGTGGAGCGTGTTCATCTTATAATGAAAAACTCCCACCGAAGCGGGAGTATAGGTTTTACCCTTCGGCCATTGTGGCCTTATTGTGATAAGATGTAGGAATCTTACGAGTGCAAAAATAAGAAAATACTTTGGTATTTCAAAATTTATTCGTAACTTTACCGCAAAATTTAACTAAATATTACTATTATGGAACGGATTTTAGGCATTGATACAGGTACTAACAGCCTCGGATGGGCCATTGTAGATAAGGATGAGAATGGATACAGACTGGTCTCCAAGGGTACTAATATATTCTCGGAAGGTGTCAAAATAGAAAAGGGCATAGAGTCTTCTAAAGCAGCCGAGCGCACTGAGCATCGTTCAGTGAGAAAACATTATTGGAGAAGAAAAGTCAGGAAGATCAGACTTTTGACCATATTATCCGAAAACAATCTATGCCCTCCATTGAAGACTTCAGATTTGAGACAATGGCGATTGAAGAAAGTATATCCTAAAGATGAGGATTTTATGGAATGGCAGCGCACAGAAGACAAAGCCAACGTGAATCCATATAAGTTCAGATACATCTGTCTGAACCAGAAGCTTGATTTATCAGACATAGCCCAGCGTTTCATTCTGGGTCGTGCCCTTTATCACTTGAATCAGCGACGTGGATTTCTGAGTAATCGCAAGGAATCAACAAAGGAATCAGAGGGCGCTGTGAAGGAAGGTATAAGCAACTTGTCTGAAGATATGAATGCTGCTGGATGCGAGTATTTGGGTGAATACTTCTATCAACTTTATCAGAAAGGCGAGAGAATCAGGAACCATTATACCGCCCGTAAAGAGCACTATCTGAAGGAGTTTAGAGCCATCTGTTCCAAGCAGGAACTTGATGAAGATCTGGTGACAAAGTTAGAACATGCCATTTTCGACCAACGTCCTCTGAAATCGCAGAAGGGTCAAGTGGGCACCTGTACTTTCGAGAAAGGTAAATCCCGTTGTCCTTCATCCCATCCGCTTTACGAGGATTTCAGAATGTATAGTTTCCTCAATAATATCAAGGTTCAGGTAAATACGATGTTTGAGAAAGGCGAAAGGTATCTCACTAACGATGAAAAGCAGAAGATTATTCCTCTGTTCAAGCGTAAGTCAAAGCGTGCGTTCCCATTTGAGGACATAGCAAAGAAACTGGCAGGAAAGAATAACTATTGCTACAATAAAAGTGGAGAAGATAAACCATACATGTTCAACTATCAGATGGACACCCAGGTGTCGGGTAGTCCTGTCAACGCCCAACTCGAAGAAATATTTGGTGAGGACTGGTTAACCAGTGTTTGTGAGGTCTATACTCTTTCAAAGGATAAGTCGCGTTTCCAGATTATGAATGATATTTGGCATGCCTTGTTCTTCTATGATGATGAAGATAAACTGAAAGAGTTTGCCAAGAATCGTTTGCAATTGGGCGATGATGATGCAGAGAGATTCAGTAAGATATCGATTCCCAACGACTATGCTGCCTTGAGTTTGAAAGCCATACGCAAGATTATACCTTATATGCGTAACAATGGCTTGATCTATTCTGAGGCTGTTTTCTTGGCAAATCTTGTAGAAGTCTTACCTCAGCATGTTTGGGGTGTAAAAGAGGTGCGCGAGGCTGCTATTGAGAACGTTATCGATGTGATGCATTCTTACGATAAGAACAATGTGGATGGCATTACCCTCGAAACTTGCGTCAAGACATTCCTGAAAGAAAGATATCAAGTGAGCGATGAAGGCCTGAAGAAACTATATCATCCTTCAATGCTGGAACTTTACCCACGTCAACGCCCTAATGATGATGGCATATTCCAATTGGGATCACCACGCATCAGCAGCGTTAGGAACCCTATGGCGATGCATTCTTTGTTCAGACTCCGCAAGGTGGTTAATCTGATGTTAAAAGAGGGGTATGTCACTCCCGACACTAAGATTCATATCGAGTTCTCGCGTGATCTGAATGACGCCAATACGCGAAAGGCATTACAAGCCTGGCAGCGAGAAAACGAGAAAGACAGGAATCAGTGTCGAGATAAAATCAAGGAGTTTGGAATTGCTAATCCTTCAGATACTGACATACTAAAATATCAGTTATGGGAGGAGCAAAAGCATATTTGCTTGTATACAGGTGAGACAATCAAGGAAGAAGATTTCTTGGGCAAAAATCCTAAATATGATATTGAGCATACCATCCCCCGTAGCGCTGGTGGAGATAGCACCAAGATGAATCTTACGCTATGTAGCAATAGGTTCAATCGTGATGAGAAGAAGACAAAACTTCCCTCGAAATTAGCCAATCATGAAGAGATTCTAGAGAGGATAAAGGATTGGAAGGAGAAGTATGAGGATCTGGATCGTCAAATAAGGAAGATAACCACCAAGGGGGCTACATCAAAAGACGATAAAGACAGGAAAATCCAGCGTCGCAGGTTCCTAATAGAGCAAAGCAGATATTGGCGAGGCAAATATGAACGTTTTACAATGCCCCAAGTGCCCGAGGGCTTCTCTCGTCGTCAAGGTACTGATATCAGTGTGATTTCCCGCTATGCCCGAATGTATCTCAAGTCTGTGTTCAAACAGGTATATATTGTTAAGGGTTTGGCCACATCCGAATTCAGGAAGATGTGGGGTATTCAGGAAGAATATACGAAGAAAGAACGTGTGAACCATGTTCACCATTGTATCGATGCCATTACCATCGCATGCATTGGTAAAGCAGAATATGATCAGTTGGCTCAGTATCATCATCAGAATGATGAATTCGAATACTATGGCAGGGGTAAGAGACCTGAGTTCGTGATGCCTTGGCCATCATTTGTAAACGATATCAAGAAGATTCAGGATGAGTTGCTGATTGCACATTATTCCAAGGATAACTTGGAAAAGTATACAAGAAAGAACCTTCGTGGGAAAGATGGTCGGATAATTAGGGATAAGCAAGGTAATAAGCTGCAAATGAAAGGTGATACCTCAAGAAACTCCTTACATAACGATAAATTTTATGGTGCTATCAATCATGAAGGAACCATAAGGTATGTTTACAGAACAAACATAGAGGATCTTGATGCCAAATCCGTTGGTAACATTGTGGATCCCGCTGTTAGGAATATAATAGAAACTGCAATAGCTACTCATGGTAGCATGAAGGCTGCTTTGAGTTGTGGCATCTGGATGAATGAGGAAAAACGTATTCCCATTAAGAAAGTCCGCATATTCCGAAATGATGTAAAGAAGCCTCTTGAACTCAAAGATCAGCGCGACTTGTCAGATAAAGGATATAAGCAACATTATTATGTGACGAATGATGGTAATTATATGATGCTTATTTTTTCTAAAATCAACAATAAAGGCCGCGAAATTCGAGAGCATGTCGTGATTAATAGTTTAGAGGCTACTGAAGTTATAAAAAGTCATAAGAGGACACAAAATGGGAAAGTAGCGTGGGAATCATATTATTCAAAGGAAGGATATGATTTGATTTATAAATTGAAATCAGGCACTATGGTCCTCTTGTATGAGAATAATGGAGATGAGATTTGGGATCTTGATAAACGTAACTTGCAAAGGCGGTTGTATATAATTACAAAGATGAAATTTGATGGAAGAATATATATGATGCACCACCAAGAAGCGAGAGAGAAAAAAGATCTAGAAGAAAAATCTGGCTCATTTAAGATAGACGAAGATTATCGTCCAATAATTGTAAATAGTTATAATCAATTCAAAGCCTTGATTCAAGGAGTAGATTTCGAGATTAACGATTTAGGTGAGATAAGGAGGTTGATATGATAAAATTGACCGCAGACCCTTTACAATTGGAATTTTTTTAGTAAATTTGCTGCAGATAATCCACATTCTAACCACTTCTTAGGCATTAAATAGTATATAAATGCCTGATATACAATCAAGAAGTCAACCTAAGTTGTGGTTTGATGTAGGAATAGGATGATATACAACTTGGTCGGTTCATCAGTGACCATCAAGATAGTTGTGGTTTGATGTAGGAATAGGATGATATACAACTCTATCAACTTCTGGGGACTTGAGAACTGGGTTGTGGTTTGATGTAGGAATAGGATGATATACAACATTTAAGGTTAGACAATGAAGGGGAGCCGGTTGTGGTTTGATGTAGGAATAGGATGATATACAACTGCAAACGAAAAAGGTAGAAAATTCTAATTGTTGTGGTTTGATGTAGGAATAGGATGATATACAACGGTCGCTGAAAAAGTAGAGACCATGGTAATGTTGTGGTTTGATGTAGGAATAGGATGATATACAACAGATAGAGAACGTGGAGGAGTTTATGTGCGTTGTGGTTTGATGTAGGAATAGGATGATATACAACCGCAGCAGCTGCAGATGCTCGAAGCGGTCGGTTGTGGTTTGATGTAGGAATAGGATGATATACAACGCCACGGCCAGTCCCCAGTCGTAGTCCTGCGTTGTGGTTTGATGTAGGAATAGGATGATATACAACTCCTCGGTCTCGAAGGTACCCTCGTAGAAGTTGTGGTTTGATGTAGGAATAGGATGATATACAACGATGCTGACGGTCAATATCTCCGTCTCATAGTTGTGGTTTGATGTAGGAATAGGATGATATACAACTTTGTACAGCATTAAACATTGAAGACACAGGTTGTGGTTTGATGTAGGAATAGAATGATATACAACTAGCGCAGGAGATACTGATCCTTCAGCAGCGTTGTGGTTTGATGTAGGAATAGGATCATATAGCAAAGGGGCTCGCTATCTCAGCGAACCCCGTATGCTAATTCATTACAAACAAAACCAAATAACCAATAACCTAAAACAAATATGCAATAAGAAAACTAAAAACGTATGAACTTTTACTGATGCAAAGGTACGGGGATTTTGGGCTGATTCCAAGAAATTAGCCAGATTCTTGTCGAAGTTGTTGCGACAGGGGAATGAGATAGCGACAGAGTAGGGGAAGAGGGTGAGAATGTGTCGTGAGGATGTCTTATGGCTTAGGATCAGACAGCGGTTCGCTGGCCATCATAGGTTCAAACTCATAGGCTGGGGAACTTTCTACTTGATGAACCACCTGCAGGATGGGGTCACCAAGGGCGGCAGAAATCTTGCAAATGGTAGAGAGTGTCAGGTTATGCGTTCCTGACAGCCATCTACTCACT
>OMXX01000273.1 GCA_900315105.1 uncultured Prevotellaceae bacterium
GGAATAGATTTAAATCCTGAAAATGGAGAGGTTAAGACGGAAGACATTGCAACTTTTGTAGGTCTGGGCACAACGAGGGTTAAGGTACTTCTCTATGAACTCTTGGAAGAAGGGCTTATAGAACGAATAGGTGGCAACCGGAATAGAACTTACAAAATAAAAAGATGACTCCACTTTAAAAAGTGGATTAAATTTGAATTAAACATATGCCTTGGAAAGCCTTTATGCAATCCTCGGCATTAACAAACTCTGGCAACCAGTTGGCGAACGCGTTGTTTATGCAACGTGAAAATGCCTCCTGTAGCCTAAATACAGCCCCAAAGTGGGGCGATTCGCTCTTTGAACTATTTTGTTGCCATCTGGAGACCCATTTCGAGGTCATACAAGAAAAGTCGGCGCATGTTGATCCAAGCACACCTTGCAATTGCTTGCAAAGTATGCTTTATCTTTGTGCGGTATCTGGTCTTGTTGTTTCTCGTATGGAAGCAATATTGGAACATGGTTGCTTCGACATTGTTACGTTTCTTCCTTTCCTCAAAAGGGATGGATTCAACTTTCTTGCGAACCTCGGCTTTGTCCACTTGTTCTTTGGAGAAGTACCTCCAAGTCTTCTTTCCATTTGGACTCTCAACAGCAATCTTCCATCGGTCTTGTTTGACAGGTATTGCCGTTTGGACTTCAGCCGTTGTCTTGTCGGTGACTTGCAAGGTATGCTCGACAGTCATGTCTAAGTCAAATCGAGAAGGCTTGCCTTGTATGCCATTGGCGATGAACTCAATGCCATTGTCCTCTGCAAACTTGCGATTCTCTCTGCTTTGATATGCTCCATCGGTATAGACCGTTTGCACGTCATTGCCTGTAACGTCCTTCGTAGAATCTATGGCATCTTGAACAAAACCATTGTCTGCGGCGGAAGCTCCCTTAACCTTAACGTCAGTGATAAGACTCGGTTTACCTGGCTCATCCGTTGTTTCTGTGATGTTGGTGCTGTAGCCCTTCACCTTCTTTCCATTCTTTCCACGATACTCAGCATCTGGATCATGTGGGTTCTGAAGGCTCTTGGCGCAGACTTTCTTTTTATCTCGGACAGAGACGATGCCTTCCTCAGACTTGTCGTATTGTTCAGAGAACACACGGCTGAGAAGAGTATCTGTACCTATTATGTCATGAGTTAGAAGATAGTCAATCACGATACCCAATGCAAGAAGTCGCTTGCCCATGGTTTCGCTGTCAGTACGGTAAACGGTCTTAGCGGCATCCTCTTGGAAGAAATCCAATGCCTGCTGACGAACGAGTTGGTCATCAATGCGACTCAACGACTCCTCAGACACGCATTTAACAAAAGTCGCATGGATAATCTCATAACGAGAGTACCAAGCGATATTGCTGGAAATGAGCTTGCTGTCCATACGGATAGCCTTGCCGGAGATGCGATACTCAATAACTTGCGCCCTGGTGATTTGCTTGAAGCATTTGTCGAAAAGGTTCACGCCGTTTTTCTCCTCATACTCGCAGATCTTACGGCGAAATCCATAATAAGAATCTATGGCTGGACACTGTTCATCAAGAGTCACCATGCCAAGAGCACGGCGATAAAGCAGATTGAATCGGCATTGCTCATACAACTGTTCGTCGCTGCAACCGCATCCTTCTTTGAGTATCATCATTGAGACAAGAATGCGGATAGAAGCATTTGGACGACCAACACGATTATCATCTCGCTCTGTTGTATAGAGCGGTTTGAAAATGTCTTCGTCAATCTTGGAGGTTACTTGCTTGTAGAACTTGTTGTGCCAAGCTGATTCATCGTCGTACATACGACTCTCTCGTTCGCACATCAGCCCTGAAGGAGAACTGAACAAGTTGAATTGCTTTGTCTTTGGACTCTTTTTAAACATATTCTTATATTGTTGTTTGAGACTTCAAAGTTACGAAAAAATCTCCAGACTACAAAAATTCAAAGAACGAATGTATGTTAAACTTTTAAACGAAACCACTTTTTAAAGTGGACTCATAAAACAATAATTGATATATAATGGAAAAAAGCTATTTACCATATAAGAGTGAACTAACATCCCGTATTGCGCTTTACCCTATCTGCAAA
>OMXX01000165.1 GCA_900315105.1 uncultured Prevotellaceae bacterium
ACCAAACGCAATCCTATATTCTGTCGTGACATGAAAATCTCATCGCGCAATTATACCCTCTTCATACGTGTGGAAGGTGGGGTGGCTAATGGATGGCAACTGGCTGGTGATGGTATTAGCATGTTGACCCCTCGAATGCTTTTGGAGAAGTGTGATGACGACTTGACGTGCCAAAACATCTTTACACATGCCTTTAGCCGTAATGGCGTTTTCTTCAACTTTGACTTGCTGGCAAAAGCTTCTCTTTGCAGTTATGCTGCGGACAGCTAATGTTGACCCTCGACTTGTGTTGATGTGTTGACACTTGACTCGTGTCGTTGTGTTGGCACTCGACTTGTGTCGATATGTCGAACCTCGACTTGTGTCGATGTGTTGCCTCTCGACTTGTGTTGATGTGTTGACCCTCGACTCGTGTCAATGAGTTGACCCTCGACTTGTGTCGACCTGTTGACTCTTGACCCGTGTTGATGTGTTGAGACTCAACCTGTGTCGATGTGTTGATGGTCGACTTTACGCATTTTATTCCGCAATAATTGCGCATAATCGAATGAGGGTTGAACGCCGGACGATACACAAAGAACAGCTGGAATGCATCATTATAACGAACTTTTAATCAGAAAAATAACATCATGAACATTTTGAAACTATGATAACGATAAATCATTGCTTTTATCACGTACGGGAGCCATTCATGAGTAGCAAGTTGTACTTTTGTACGTACACCTCGGTTACCACCTCAGTACACGTCAAAAGTCACTTGCCAGCGGAGCTGGGGAGGATAATCGGTCGCAACTCCCTAATCCTTATTAGATGAACTATAAACCATCCAACCACGTATGAAGAAGAAATGTATCCGTTTGGAAATCCGTCTCACAGAAGATGAGTCTCAGATGTTTCAGATCAAAGCGAAAAGCTATGGAGGAAATGTGAGTGCTATGGTACGTGATGCGGTCCGACGCTTCGACGACAAACGGGCAAGAGGGAAGATAGAGACGATGGAAGCGCTCCTACAGTTCTATAAAAAATATCAACAACAGCTCTCATGGTTGGGAGGTAATTTCAACCAGTGTATGCACCGTGCTAATGAGCTGGCCATAGCCGGTGAACTCCACGAGAGTTACTTCCGCAGCATTCTAATCCCTGAGACTCGAAATGCAATCCAAGCAATAAGGAGCATCAAGGCTGAGCTGGATGCCATCCATGACAAGCAAGAAGAAACATAAACCTTTTGACCCTTTTTGATATGATTATCACCATTCTTCCGTCATCGGCTAACTTCCATGCCGTCGCCTACAATGAAATGAAGGCTGAAAAAGGTGTGGCTACGCTCTTGGAGGCTCAGAACATTCTTGGACTTAGACCCGAAGCCTTCACCACCGAAAAGCTCCGGCAGTTCTTTATAGACTAGCCCAGTTTCATGTGGCTGTCAGCTGCAAAGGTACAGAGTACACCCACCAGCAGCTTCTCGATATTGCCCACCGTTATCTCAAGGAGATGGGATATGCGGATGAAGGACAGCCACTGCTGGTCTATGCCCATCACGACACGGACAACAACCATATCCATATCGTCACATCCCGTGTGGCGCCCGATGGTCATAAGATAGACCACAACCATGAGAAACGCCGTTCACGAGCAGCGACGCTGAAAATTATGGAGGAATATACTGGTCAAAGGCAGGAGCCGGAAGTCAATGACATCGCCAAGGATGCATTGTCTTATCGATACACCTCCAAGGCGCAGTTCTGTGCCATCATGGAGAGTCTGGGCTACGAGTGCAAGGATGATGAAGAGAAACCGACGCTTCATCTCTATCGAAACGGTGAAGAGTTAGGTACGATACAAGTGCAGCTCATCATGCAGCACGCATTGAAAGAGAACAAGCCCGATGACAAGCGTCGTCGGCAACTTCGTGCCATCCTGCAAAAGTACCGCAACCTGTCTGCAAACAAGGATGAACTTGCAGCTCACATGAAGCGTAAGTTCGGTGTCAGTCTGGTCTTTGTCGGTAAGGCTGACACACCTTATGGATATATCGTTGTCGACCACAAGAACAAAACGGTCTTCAAAGGTGGCGAGTTCCTTAGCATCAAGGAGCTACTTCAATTTGAGGATGCAGCCACCCGCTTTGCCAAGATTGAGCAGACCATTGACGAGCTTCTCGCCGACAATCCGAAGCTCACTACGGCAGACATCAACCGCATTCTTTATCGGCAATTTGGTACGCGCATCCACAGAGGAGCGGTATCATGGAATGGCGAGACCGTCAATCTGCGCGAGTCAGTTGTCCGTCAGCTCCATGACAACTACTTGGAGTCAAGAGGCATTGTCAAACACGTTAGCACTCATCAGCCAAAGGCAGAGAAGCCACGGCATTCATCTCTCCCAGGTTCTAATCCTAATATCAGTAATATAATGGACAGCCAGGCTGGATCTAAGGATGCTAATCGTGAAAATGAAGTCGGCCATGGCATGAACGTGAATGATGTGGATAATCAATTCAAATCTAAAATCTATATGTAAAAGCCAAGTTTCTGTATTACAGATACTTGGCTTTTTAAAGTTTGGATTATAATTTCATTCTACATTTATGCCAAATGCCTCTGCTAGGTGTCTTACCCGCGGCGATTTCCATTTTTTCTCCATTTGTTTTGTAATAGTATTACCCAGACTTTCAATGGCTTCTAACTTTTGCTTTTCTGTGACGTCCTGATATATCATTGTTGACTGTAGGCTCTCATGCCCCATAAGTTCCTTAATCTCGACAATATTGATATTATCCTCTCTCCAATGACAAGCCATACTGTGCCTCCAAAGGTGTGAGTGTAAGTTTAGAGGAACCTCATCACAAACTTCATGAGCCTTCGCGGCATAAATCTTTAATCTTTTGCTAACTGCTGGCTGTGATAGTTTGTTATGTTTATTGTTAAGTTTTGAGTAAAACAGAAAATCACTTTTATCAATATTATTTTTATGAAAAACTGTTATGTATTTCCTCAGCCAGATAACTAGTTTCTCTTGTAAATAGATAGATCGGGTCTTATCACCCTTTCCGTGAAGTACAACAAAAGGAGTACTGGAATCAAGATGCAGATCACGTAATCTAATGGAAAGGACTTCATCTATACGTGCAGCAACGCCATAATTCAACATCATTAGGGTTAAATCCCGCAACCCTATTTTTGTTGAAGTATCAGGAACAGAGAGTATTGCCCTTACTGCATTACGAGTCATGCCTGATATTTTTCTTTTTGCACATTTCACAGGCTTAATTTGTTTTGCATTAATGTATAAAGCGCTGTAGCTGATATCTGATATCCCTTCCACCGATATATCTAAGCAAACTTTTTATAGCAGAAACCCTTACATTGCAACTCTGTCCTTTTAGGCCTCTGTTTTCTTTTAGCCATAATATCCAGTCTGTAATATAGCTTACAGAGAAGCAATCTTGACATAAGTTAAACGGGGTTATACCTTTGCAGGACTCAAGGTATTCGGCATACAACTGCAACGATATTTTATACGACCTGACAGTGTGGCTGCTATTTCCCATAGTCTTAGGGATGAACTCATGTATCCAATTATAGATATAATTGGACAATTCTTTTGCCTGGTTGCTCATATTAGCTTTCTTCTTCATAGCAATATTCGTTAGGGGTTGGGGTCATTTCCGAGAAGCCATCATTAGTCAAACTTTTTAATTTTTCTGTAAGCATGGGTGTTACATGAAAGTAGTGATAGGTACTGTTAATGTTTACATGCCCCATGCTACGTGATAAAAACATAAGTTTGTTACTGAATTCATAACCATGTAAGTCCCAACTGGAAATATTCATTACTGCATAATTACTGCGAAGATCGTATGCTCTTGCCCTTTCATTACTCACTTTCGGCCATATCTTGCGAAAATAGTAATTTGACAATTTGTCTGAATAGCAATTACCGTGTTGGTCCGGGAAAAGGTAAATCCTTTCAGGCATGATCTTGTCTATTGCGGCATCATATTTTCTCATCAGTTCTAGCATGGTGGGATGAAGGACTATTCTGTGCTGATGACCTCCTTTGGATTTTTCGACCTTTACGACTCCTGTATCAAAGTCCACATCGCTTCTTTTTAACCATCGCGCCTCGCATGTTCTTAACCCTGAGCTATAAAGCAGTCGAAAATAGACAGGTACTTCTAAAGAGAGAAGTTGACATGCCTTTTTACCTTGATGCCGTCTAAGATTTGCAAAATACTTATCACATTCATTAAAGAAAGTCTTCAATTCTTCCTTTGTAAAGAAATGAGGCTCATAGGTGCAAGGTTCCCATTTTCTGATTCTTTCAACGCACAGATCTGACCAGCCTTTAGAGTTCGAGAATTCGACAAAATCCCAAACCGCATGCGTTCGTTTGTAACAGGTACTTAATTTTTCACTTACCCTGCACTTACACCACTTCAGCATTTCTTCTGTCAGTACCGTTCCGTTACGATATTCTCTGTAAAGAAAAGCGTCGAAGTTGAATAAGTTATAATCCGGCCCTTTTATCCAGATTCCGCTTGAAAGTTGGTATAAGACAAACTCGTCAAGCTGTAAAGCTATAAAGGATTTGAATTTTCTTTTTTTCATATCTTGAAATCATTATAATTAAGTGGGTAGTCTTCTATGCTTAAAGCAAATTTTGACAAGGTTTCAAGAGGAATTTCTGCCCAAGTTTTTTTATTTTTTTTACGGATCTTGTCAATAAATTCCGTAGATTTTATTTGGTGTAGATAATCCTCATTGTCGAAATATTTCTCGTCCAAAGGGAAATCACTTATGCTTAGTGCGCATTCTACTAAATTTTGTTCGTCCGTATCGACGTAAGGGAGAAGCGATTCTGGCTTTTTATGTCCGACAATAGAAGATACGACTTGACTTTCTTCACCGAGTTGAAGAAGACTTGTTACCATATTATGTCTAAAAATACGTGCTCCTCGTGGTTTTTGATTGTTGTTTATTCCTGCTGCTTTATAAATATTGCTTGTCGTTTGGTAAATGGCCTTAATCTTAAAATACGGAGCCCTCGAGGACAAAAAAACAAAATCAGATTCTATTTGTGGACGTTCTGAAGTTATGTAATCAAATAGAGCATTTCCTATTGCAGCATTTAATGGAAGCTCAATATTATTACCTGTCTTTGATTGGACAAATTTAATTTTATCGTTTTTCCAGTCTATATTAGACATTTGCAAAGATATGATATCAGAGCCTCGTATTCCCCAGAAAAACAGCATCATTCCAATGGCTCTATCCCTATATGATAGCATAGTGTTAGGATCAGAAAGAGTCGTCAATATCTTTTCTCTTTCCTCACTTGTTAAGTAAACAAAGATTTTATGTTTTACCTTTATGGAAGGTAATAGTTTTAGTAAGTATGTAGACTCTTCCTCGTATTGGTCGGCAACATTCTTAAGTGCAAGCACTAACTCCGCACAGCTTGACTTTCCTCGTACTTGTTTAGTCCCATCATGAAAATATGTACTGACAAAAGGTTGAGTTGCCTCAAAAATTGATCTTGCGCCGTTTGAATACAAATGTGAAAAGAAACGTAATAATGAACGGTACTCTCTTATTATTGTTTCAATCGTTCTTCCCGTTCTCGATCCATTTTCAAAGTGATAACTTGCTATTTGCTTGAATTGTAAAGGTAAATGACAATATTCTTCTAAAACTTTTTTGGCGTCAAATTTCATTCTTGAAGGATATTTACCAAACAAATCAAAATCTCTGACAATAGCAAGAGACCTTTCTAGCATAGAAAGGCGGGTTTCCTTTAAATCTTGCCTATGTTGCCTAAGGCCAACCTTGAAGAGATCTTCGTATGAATTAACCTCCAAAGATGGATCAAGAGTTAGGGCTAGATCAATCCAGTTTTTTACCTCACATAACGTCGAACAGCGATAGTCTTTATAACCATGTGAAGCCATAAAATCTATAAGTTTATGGCTGCTACTCTGTAAACAGGTTGTATCCATAAGCTATATTGGGTTGATTAATATTTTGTTGAAAGTTAGCAAAAATAATCCATACCTGCAAATTTTAAGCACTTAAAAATCAATAAATTATGAATTATATATAGATTTTAGATTTGATTTGATTATCCACATTATCCAAACTTTTGGATAATGTGGACGACGAGCAGAGCCAGCAGGCTAAGTGGCGGCGATAGACGGTTAGAATAACCAGGGCTCTTTGTCGAGGTAGCTTTCCTGATGTAGAGGGACAATCTTGTCAGTGGGCAAAAGATGACCTATCATCAATGGAGAATGTGGGTCGTGAAGAACATAATTCTCCTTTGCCTTCTCATGGTCGTAGTTGGCATAGCAGTACCGGCAGCCGTTGATGCAGGTGTTGTAGTCGCCGAGCCCCCGGCTCTCCATGCACTTACAGCCGGGACGGTTGCCTTTCTCGGCTACCTTTTTGAAATGCAGACCGAGTGAATGCTCGTAGATTGCCCGTGTCATGCAGCCACTGTTATGGATGCCGTATTGCTCATAGCTCTCCTTCGTCCCACAAGTCTGAATATACAAATGGTGCTTGGCGGCAATCTCGCCCAATCCCTTTGCAATCATGTCTTTCTGTTGTTCTGAAATCGGCAGCAGTTCCGACATGTGCAGCTTCTTATACCACACCACAAAACTGAAAAGGCATCGGTCAACGTATGGTGTTAGCCGCCTGGCCATAGCGTCGAATGTCTCGAAATGTTGTTCTATGGTGTATTTGTCGGTCAGCAGGACAGGGTCGTACCGCCAGATAATTTTCTCCTTCCCGACCAGTGCCGACAGATCTTTTAGCGTCTCAATGCTCTCGTCAATGCTGGGCACGTTTGGCTCTATGTCCTTCCCATAGGCGGTGATGGTGTAATGGAAATGGCAGTTGAAGTGGTCGGTGATCTCATGCAGTCGTGGCAGTATCGGACGGTAGTTTTTGCTACAGAACTCCACTATGTCAATAGTCTCCGGCGTAAGCTCTATTCTGTTCACTACATCATGGTAGAACGGATTACGGCTAAGAGCATAGCCTTCCCGGAAGCGGTTCAGCAACCACTCCGAGAAATAGTTCACCGTATCGGTTCTTCCACCAGTGTTCAGTATCATAGTAAGATGGGTAATGTTAATGAGATATCCTTATAATATCTTTTCTATCTCCACTAACTTGTCAATGATGTAGTTCGGTTGCCGGTTCAAAGTCTTTGGGTCAACATTCCAGCGGTTGAAGAAAATGGTGTCCAACCCTGCGTTGATGGTCCCGGCAATGTCCGTGTCATAGTGGTCGCCAATCATGATGGTCGTCTCACGCTGAGCACCGGTCTTGGCAAAGGCGTAGTCGAAGAACTCCTTACGGGGCTTGTTGGCACCGGCATCCTCACTGAGAATGACAGTTGAAAAATAGCCCTCCAAACCTGCCGACTTCAATTTTCGGTACTGCACCTCATGGAAGCCGTTGCTACAGATATGCAGCTGATAACCCTTACCCTTGAGATAATCCAATAACTCTTTTGCCCCCGGCACGATACCCGGCTCACGGGAGATGATGTCGCCATAGCGGTCACTGGCCGCAACGCACCACTCTGGCGTTATCCACGACGTGTCACCGCCACAAGCCTTCACCATCTCTGTCACCGGCCTGCGATACCGCTCCACAATCAGCGTGTCACGGTCAATCTCGCCGTGGGCATATTTCGCCCACACGTCAACGTTGGTGGCAAAGTACGCATCTCTGAACGCCTCGTAGGACGGCATGATCTTCTCCCAATGCCGCTCGTCAAAAAGCTTCTTCAGCGCAATCATACTGTTGCCGTGCGTGTCATACATTATTTTGATGTACTCGCATTTCATCCTCATCGCTCAGATGCATTTGTGTAAGTTTCTGGTGAAAATGTATACAAAAATACGAAATTGGAAAAACAGACAACAACGACCCGACAACAGACGCCACTGGTATGATGAAAACTACTGGGGACAAGCATTTAGGCCCATTGTCACTTGGCATCATAGTCTTGTAAACGAAAAGTAATATGACTGAAAGAATGACTATATTCACTGATAAACATATCGCCATAGTCTGCACCGACCATGCTCTTTTCCTTAGCGAATACCATACTGCACTACCAATTACAAGATATGGAATCATGTACAGCATGGCAAAACAGAAACAGAACGCAAGAAGGTGTGGGTCTGTCACTATTGTAATTGGAGTGGATAAGAATAGCCATGAGGT
>OMXX01000171.1 GCA_900315105.1 uncultured Prevotellaceae bacterium
TTCAAATTCTCTTTTCATAATGCTTTGCCTGTTGTGTTAATAATAATGTTAGCAGTCCATGATTTTACGCGTCTTGGAAGTCGCGCCTTTGTGTGTAGTATGGTCTACAAGGTATATAGTTATTACGACTTCGGCAAAGATATAAAAAAATAATGATAAAAACAAGATTAAATATTTTTATTATGTTCCGCCCACATGGCATTTGCGCCCTCATCCGACGAAAAACGGCGGACGGCCACAAGGGCCGCACCGGATATTCCATGATCATCCCTTTTTCTATCCCTGTGGCTTCATCTCTTTGAGAAACTCCGTCAACGTCTTTCCGGTCTGTTCCTTGAAGAATCGGGCGAGATGATTAGGCTCCGAGAAATGAAGCTGGAAGGCTATTTCCTTGATGGAATCATCTGTAAACAGCAGGCGTTGCTTCACCTCCTGAAGCAACCGCTGTTTAAGCAGATGACTGGCACTGACGCCAAACTGCCTTTGAACACACTGATTGAGTGTCACACGACTCAGATGCATCATATCGGCATAGTCATTGACGCGGTTCGACTCGGTGATATGCCGCTCCAAGAGTTGCTTGTACTGATAGGCATAGTTGTTCTGCGGCGGAGCGAATGGGAGGTTGAAGCGGCGGGCATAGAGACGGTTCAACTTCAAGAGAAACTCATAAAGGAAAGCCAGGATCATCTGATAGCTGTCAGCAACAGGATTCCGCAGTTCCACTTTCATATCTTTCAATAAGTTGAGAAATGGCTGAGCCTCTTCCTCTGTCATATCGAAATACGTTGGCTTGTCATTTTGGTAGCAATAGAGCAACCGGTACATGAAGTACTGGTCGCGGAGAAAGTTGGCAATAAACTCTTCCTGAAAGATTAAAAAGGTATATTCCGGCGTACCCTTCCCCGTATGCCACTCTTGCTGCTGATAAGGTGAGATGATGAGCAGCATGCCATCATGGAGATCAATCCGCTCACCATTCAGAAGCATGTATCCCTCCGCCTTTCTAAAGAAGTAGAACTCGAAGAAGTCGGTCATATACCGTTTCTTTATATGAAACCACGGTGCCTTCTCCGTACTGTCCGCGGTATTGAGGAGAAAGTCTACACCGCACGCTGTCTTCGTGTAGTGCATCAGTGCCAGTTGACTGGCTTTCACATCCGAGAAGGTACCGAGTTCCTTCGTACTGTTTACTTTCATCATAGGCCTGACCTTTATTTGAGTACAAAGATAACGAAACAAAATGTGACATGCAAGCTCATGCTTTTCATTTTGGTATTTCTGCTGATTTTTTTGGTAACGATGAGTTGACTGAATCACCATACCTTTGCACCCGAAATCAGACGGTGAACCAATTCCCGTTGAGGTAACGCATAACGAAAGTAAAAAGACAATGACATTCTATGAGAATTGGGTCACACAGACCCAGCAGAACTACTCTATGTATTATCAACTCTATCAGCAGGGCGGTACACCTTATCAGATGAGTCATAAGGCCAAGCCGGCGTGGGAGGAACAGATCCGTCAAGCTGCAAAGGCCATCAGTGAGGCAGACGCCATCCTTGTCGGCGGAGCTTCCGGACTGTCAGCAGCCGGTGGCGGTGACTTCTACTACAGTGATACGCCCTCCTTCTATCAGGCTTTCGGGCGCTTTGCCAAGAAGTATGGTGTCAAGAATGCTTTTGAGGGCAGCTTCCGCCACTGGGACACACCCAATGAGAAATGGGCGTTCTTAGCTACATTTCTCTATACCACTCAGACAGCTCCCGTACGTGAGCCTTACAAGGATCTCGACACCATTCTCAAAGGCAAGGACTTTTTCGTCTTAACAACGAATCAGGACACACAGTTCATGAAGCTCTATCCCGAGGATAAGGTGGCCGAGATACAAGGCGACCATCGTTTCTTCCAGTGTTCCCGTCAGTGTACTGATGAGGTATGGGATGCCGTGGAACCCGTCAAGAAAATGATTGAGTCGTTGGGCGAGGACAAGACGGCTGTGCCCGACGAGCTGATTCCCCGTTGCCCCCACTGTGGTGCCGAGGCTTTCCCCTGGGTACGTGGCTACGGCAACTTTCTGGAAGGAAAGAAGTATCAGGAGCAGTATCAGAAAGTCTCCGACTGGATCGAGCAGCATGCCGACAAGAAGATTCTCTTCCTGGAGCTTGGCGTGGGAAGAATCACACCGATGTTTGTCCAGGAACCGTTCTGGAACCTCACCCTCGCTTTCCCGCACGCTAAGTATCTGTCGGTGAACAATAAGTATGACTTCCTGCCGGAACAGATAGAGGACAAGGGCCAGGTCATCGTGGGCGATATCGCCAAAGTGTTGAAAGAAATAAGACAGGATCTCGGAAAGTAAACTACGTATGGAAAACAAGATCACAGAAGCCAAGGACTGGATCAGCCAGGCTGACGCCCTCCTCATAGGGGCCAGCAATGGCTTGTCTATTGCTGAAGGCTATGACATCTTCGCCAATGACGAGCGGTTCCGGCAACTGTTTGCCGACTTCCAGCAAAGGTTCGGCATCCGCAATGTCCTTGAAGGATGTTTTTATTCCTATCCGTCAGAGAGCGACAGAGAAACATTCTTTAAGCGACTAAGGCAAGTCTGGATTGATAATTACGAACCTTCGGAAGTGATGACGGATCTGCGCCGCATCGTTAACGACAAACCTTATTTTATCATCACTTCTAATGCCGACACTCATCTCGAACTCTCCGGTTTCGATGCTGACAAGGTCTTTGAGATAGAAGGTACGTTTGAAAGGACTGGAGAGATCGATGACAAGACAGAGGAGCTGCAGACTTTCATCCGGCAATATGCCAACAGCAATCTTGTCGTATTGGAATTGGGCATTGGCAGCCATAATAGGATGATCAAAGTGCCACTCATGCAACTTATAGCACAGCAGGCTGGTTGGAGATATGTCACGCTCAATCTGGCACAGGAATTGTTTATTCCTCAGCATATTGCCGACCGGAGCATTGGACTGGCAGGTGACATCAGTAAAACATTGAAGGAACTATCAACATGAAAAGGATTACCGATCCGCGCAGCGGGTACTATCATAAGAATGGCCGTGGAGGAACGGCTTACGAGTCGTTCGTGCCACAGCCTCTTCAGCATATCGTCATCAACGTTGAAGATAAGGGGCACAACGGACAGGAGCCTGCGCTTCTTGCCCTCGCTGACAAAGCTTTGGAACATCTCAAGGCAAAAGATGCGGAAGGTAAGGAGATGACGGAGGAGATTGCGGAGTCTTCCGTGCGTCTCGAGTGGAACGTTCCGCCGATGGTCCTGCTGTCGTTAGGTGACGAGACCGAGAAAAAAAAGCGCGACATTGACCAGCAGAACATGGTACGGGCTATCCGCTACGGCATCGACAGTCTTGAGCGGTTACCCCTCTCAGGCCGACTGCTCAAAGACCTTCATTGGGTAGCGATGCAGGGTGAGCATAACGAGAAGAAATACCCGGGAGAGTTTCGTACGTCCCCTATCTGGATGGGAGATGAGCACGACACCCTCGAGTCGGCACCTTTCATTCCACCGGCACCCGATGACATGCTCAAGGCTTTCTATGACCTTGAACAATACATCAATGCCGATGACGATGTGCATCCGCTTATTAAAGCGGCACTCATCCATTACCAGTTTGAGGTTATCCATCCGTTCATTGACGGTAACGGGCGCGTGGGACAATTGCTCACACTGCTCTTCCTCAATGAGCGCGGTATTCTCAAGGGAGCTGCCGTCAATCTTCCACGAGTCTTCCACTTGCGCCAGTTCCCATATTTCACCGGTCTGGCATCGGTGGAAATCTCCGGAACCTATGAAAAATGGGTTCGCTTCTTCTTGGAGGCATTGATGGTAGCATAAATGTCTGACTACTCCGAATTGGATCGCCATTAGCCTGTATAATTCATAGATCCTTTTGTAGGTGGCCGCCATGTTGCGTAAGGGAAAATCCCCATCGAATTCTTGTATGTCATTGCGGTTTTGTTATTATTGAAATTTTACTGGTTGCAAAAGTAGCGTATTTATCTGAATGATAGCCGAAATCTCCGCATTATTTATGCCAAATAAATATTCCGGTAATCAAAATGGTAGTATTATATAAAATATTGGTAGTCAATAAGTGAGCAGAACCGTTTACCTTTGTACTCAAAAAAATATATTGAGATAAATCGTAAAAAATGAATAGTATAGACATAGAAAATTTCTTAAACAGGAAAGGGGTTAAGCCCACTTCCAACCGTATCCTTGTCGCTAAAGAGTTGATGAAGGTATCCCATCCGGTCAGCCTTGCCGATTTGGAAATCTTGTTGGGGTTTTCAATGGATAAAGCGAGCATTTTCAGAGTGCTTGAACTTTTTTCTGAAAAGGAAATAGTCCATGTGATAGAGGATGGCAGCCGCTCTTTCAAATATGAGTTGTGTTATAGCGACACACATCACACCATTTCAGACCAGCATGTTCACTTTTATTGCGAGCGGTGCAAGCAAACATATTGTTTTGAATCGGATCGTATCCCTCTGGTAAATATACCCGAAGGTTTTTATCCGCACGCCATCAATTATATGATAAAGGGTATTTGCCCGAATTGCTTAAAATAACCTACTTGGGGTGTTGTCAAGACGATAGTGAGAGCAGGATGGACGGCAAGAGCCGTGAGGCGGTGGAGATTAACGGAAGGTTGGAGAACCTGTTACTTTCCATTCAATCTGCCTATCTGTCGTTGATTGCCAAAGGACAGCCATTTGATATTACTACCGTCTAACTACACACAACTATGTTTTTGAGGCCTTCAAGTATACCGAAAGCCTTATAATAGTTATTCTACAAGTAATCTTTCAACAGTAGAGATACGCATCTGTTTTATTGCATAACATTCCTTTTACCAGTATTTCCTGACCCTCTGATTTCTTCGTGATAAAGATAATTCACTATTGAGGGATGTCCTTTGGGACTTCGTTCGTAAGGCAATTCATTATCCACATACTTACATTGAGCCTCCTGCGCCATTTTCGCAGCCTCTTGCTCCAATTGCTTCCAATATGTTCGGTCTTTATGCAAATAGATTTCTTCATAAAGAGGGAACAAATGAGGATAGTGCGATTTGATATAATCCATAATGTTGGCCTTAAAACCACCCCGCAGATTGAGGTTCTCAAGCCAAAAGAGGTCGCAAATGTCTTTCACTTCATGGAAAATAGCCTTGAAATCGGTAATGCCAGGGAAGATGGGCGACACAAAACAAATGGTTCGGATGCCCGCCTCGTAGAACTTTCGCATGGCTGCGATGCGCCGCTCTATGCTCACGGCCTTGTCCATGTCGGCACGAAATGTCTCATCAAGCGTGTTGATTGACCACGATACGGTGACTTTCTTCATTTGCCGGAGCAGGTCAAGGTCGCGCAACACGAGGTCGCTCTTTGTACAAATGAGTATTTCTGCATCGCTGTCTTTGAGCTCTTCAAGCAGTTTACGTGTCCTGCGGAACGTTGCTTCTTCGGGATTATACCCATCGGTCACTGATCCAATAACCACCCGTTGTCCGGCATATTTCTTCGGATTCTCGATTGCAGGCCAATGCTTCACGTCTAAGAAAGTGCCCCATTCTTCTTTATGTCCTGTGAAGCGCTTCATGAATGAGGCGTAACAATACTTGCAAGCATGGGTGCAACCCACGTATGGATTCACCGAATAGCCACCAACAGGGAGGTTGGACTTGGTCATGATGCCACGCACCTCTTTCGTTTTAATGAGTGTTTTTGCCATATTTCTTCCTTTATTCTTTATAAATCCTCTACCGTTTCACCGTCTTCAGGAATAAGGGTTGCGCAGGTGTTGATTTCTAATCGAGTAGGAGGTAAACACTAATCATAGGTGCTTATCTCCTATTTTCGTGTTCACCGTCCTCTCACACCACCGTACGTGCGGTTCCGCATACGGCGGTTCCAGCCTTGCGCAAGTTCACGTTAGATGCAGCCATGTGCATAATCGGTGTCCCTGCTACTCTCCAATAGCCCTTAACATATCCCCATCGACGTGCGTTATACTTGTTTATTCCGCATTTAACGAGGTTCTTGATACGGGTCTTGGGAAGTTTCCATGACTTCCATATACACATACGCAAGCGTCGCCGTAACCACTCGTCGGTTTCCTCGGTCAGTCTCTTCATAGTGGCAAGGTGATAGTAGTTCACCCAGCCCTTTATGTAGAGGCGAAGATTCTCCTTCCGCTTGGCATAGCCCATGCCATTGCTGCGAC
>OMXX01000249.1 GCA_900315105.1 uncultured Prevotellaceae bacterium
AAAAGAAGCCTATATTCTCGATTTCTCCGATAAGGACAAAGTCCTCAAGGTGGTCAACGCATTATGATACGTTCGCATTGAATGTCTCAGCAATGCCTTTCTCATGCGCTACTCCCGCATTGAGCCGTGTGTCAAGATCTGCATGGCCAAAAATCTCATGCTAACTTGTCTATCTGAAAGGAAATATTGCTGTCCGCTAAAACTTTTTTGATTGTACAAAATTAGGGCTGACACTTCTCACGAGGTATTTTTTAGAGTCAAAAATTGGGGGATAAGCAAAAAGTATGTATATTTGCAGTATTATATTATAATTTTCAAAAGATGACAAAAGCAAAGCCATTTATCAAGTGGGTTGGCGGCTAAAGCCAACTTATCGAGCAACTGGACGCTCTGCTGCCAGCTGACTTTGATAATTGGGAGAATGCAGATAAAAATACTTGAAGATAGAGGTATTTAGGGGGCTTGAAATAAGTGATTATGAAAAAGAAGAAATATACACAAACGCAACAAGTAATTGACACATTACGTAAATGTGGTGGATATGCTACCCTTGGCAAGCTTTATCATCTTGTTGATACCAGTTCATGGGGAACAAACACTCCTAATGAATCTATCAGAAGAATTGTCCAACAATCTGATGAAATATTCAAAATACAACCAGGTCTGTGGGCATTGGAGGAATGCCGTAACATGGTATTGAACAAATTTGATATATTGTCCCCGAAATCACAAAACATTGAGACGTTCACCCATGGGTATTATCAAGGACTAATCATCAATATTGGTAATATGAAGCATTTCTCCACTTATGTGCCTGCCCAGGATCAAAACAGAAAGTTCCTTGATAAGCCCTTAGTGGATATTTGCTCCTCAATCGTTCTACCGGATTTTTCATATCATAATCTTACCAAGCGAGCAAGCACTGTGGATGTGATATGGTTTAATGAGCGAAAGATGCCAGACAGTTTCTTTGAAGTTGAGCATACAACTGATATTCAAAACTCTGTCGCTAAATTCTGTGATCTGAGAGATTTCTATAGTCAATTCTATATTGTGGCTCCAAAAAGCAGAAAAGAACAATTTCTCAAAGTTATGGATCGTTCTGCTTTCAAAGAAATGAAGGACAGAATAAAATTCAGTAGCTATGAAACTATCTGTAAGGAATACGAAGCGATGAGCCTGATGCAAAATTGGACTGATAAAATATGATTGAGGAGATCATTTGTTAACTAATGAGTATCTCAGGAAATGTAGTAAGCCATTGATATCAAGACTTTTATTCTTTTTCAGAAATGATCTTTTTTGATCTATTTGGTTAAAGAATGATCTATCTGACAATATCATTATTTTTGATCGTACTTTTGTACAAGCATTATGAAGTACAATGTCACGATCAACGAAACGCTTGCAAGGACTTTGCAAGTAGAGGCCGATTCACAAAGAGATGCAGAATCGGCCATTAGTCGGTTGTATTATAACAATGGCATAGTACTCTCAGCTGATGATTATGTTTCAACTGAAATAACTGTTGATAAGAACCAGCCTTACTATAAATCCCCCTCCCACGACTTCACCCTCATACAGGGTGATTGCAACGAAACGCTGTCGAAGTTCTCGTTTGGTTTCGACATGGTCTTTGCCGACCCGCCCTATTTCCTCTCTTCCGGAGGCATCAGCTGTCAGAGCGGAAAAGTTGTCTGCGTGGATAAGGGCGACTGGGACAAATCGAAGACACCGCAGGAGATGGATGCGTTTAACCTGCGATGGCTGACTTCCGTACGTGCCCACATGAAAGACAATGCCACGATATGGATTTCGGGTACCTACCATAATATCTTCAGCGTGCAGCAGCAACTTATTCGGCTTGGTTTCAAGATTCTCAATGTGGTAACATGGGCTAAGACCAATCCCCCACCAAATATTTCATGCCGGTATTTCACCTACAGTACCGAATTTATCATTTGGGCCCGAAAGCTCGCCAAAGTGCCTCATTATTTCAATTACGATTTAATGAAAAAGCTCAATGGCGACAAGCAGATGACCGACGTGTGGCATCTACCCGCAATAGGCAGATGGGAAAAGACGTGTGGAAAGCACCCTACACAGAAGCCACTGGGTCTGCTGGCCCGTATCATAGAGGCAAGCACGAAGCCCGACGCCTGGATTCTTGACCCTTTCAGCGGCAGCGCAACAACGGGCATTGCAGCTAATCTGTTAGGCAGAAAATATCTTGGTCTTGAAATCGAAGAACAGTATCTTGCCATAAGTCGAGCAAGGAGAGAAGAGATTGAACATGCTGACATTCGTGCTGACTATGTCAATCGATTGGTAAAGAGCGGTAGCATACTGCCTCCTGATGACCTGTTTCTCCATGAAGACGATTCCTATTATGGAAAGATACCATGGCTTGAGGAATAGAGTTCCTATATAGACTCCCCTCCTCTTCCCCTCCCTCATCCGTCGCACCGTCGCATTTATAGCTATCGCATGTCGGGAAAATCAATATTGTAAAATATTGCTGCCCGCTAAAACTTTTTTGATTGTACAAAATTAGGGCTGACACTTCTCACGAGGTGTCAGCCCTTTTAGTTACTTTTGTAAATGCGGCACAGCGGATATTTTCCGTGGATTCATGGTAAGTTTATATGTAAAGGG
>OMXX01000229.1 GCA_900315105.1 uncultured Prevotellaceae bacterium
TGTGAGAAGCTTCATGATCTGTTCATCTGACAGGATATCCGGTCTCTCAATGAACTTTTCCAGCATCCCGCCGTGACTGCAAAGTCTGTGCGTCCGCTCGGCGCGGGTCAGATGGCTTATCTGATGCTCTATGATCTTGATCTCATTCTCATAGAACGTTTTTCTCTGCGCCCCTTTCTCGACATCTGATCGAAGCTCTTTCAACGATTTCTTTTTCTTCATGCGTCCCCTCCTCATTTAATTTTGAGCCAAAAAAGCGACCAGCTTTTTAAATGTTGATCGCCATTGATAAATAAATACTATATTAAGTTAACTACTATCCCACTATACTGGATGCCGGCATATAATTGTGCAAATAAGCATAATCGGACAAATTTCTGTTATTTTATTTGTTTTATTTGTTTATCGTTACTTCATGTCATATAATAATATTGGGCCACATTATGGAAAGGGGAGGTGATGCCATTGCAGACTTTAAAATTTAGTATACATAAAATAATCAAATGCTTTTCACAAGAAAGGAGGCCCAATTTGAACAAATTATTATCACGAATTACTTGCTTAATTTTAAGCGTCGTAGTAGCTTCAAGCATGTCTCTGCCTGTTTTTGCGGCAGAAAGAGACAATATGACCGCTTCCGTAACTGATCCATATACGATAACATCTCATTATGTGGAGGACTTAGTAACTTTAAGCCAAGAAGAAATTAAGGCGCTCCCTATTGGTTCCGCTCGCGACCTATTTGAAGAAGCATTTCTCGTTCCGTCCACAAGTTATTCTGACGAAGAAGTTATGCTGGCGCTAGAAGGACTTGGATTCGGATTAAAGTTTGAGCAGGCAATGCAAGTAGCTAAAGCTACTACTGAATATGAACCTTGCGTTCCTATTGGTTCATCTTTTGCTCAACCAAATTCTATAACCAGCGGTGTGTCGTATTCTGGAGGCGTAGGCGTAGCGTGGGTTCGCGACACAACATCTGGACATTCTCCACTAACATTGGGGGAGATTTTGTCAGGAACATACACTTTGGAAGTGGATTACATCACTTGGGATACGGCAGCCTCTGTTCTGACTGGCAGTGCCAGCTATAACGCATATAGTAGTCTTGCCTCTCAGGTGGCAGCCGGAGCAAGCGGAGCAGCACTTGCTGCATATATTTGTTCTGTTTTAGGTATATCAGGTGGCCCTGCAACGGTTGTTAGTACGGCTGTTTCTATTGCTGTAGGATGGGGATGGGACTGGTTAAGTAAAATTGATCGTTCTAGAATGAAAACCTGCTTTGATGGAATGAGTAAAGCCAAGACACAGTATATGAAGGTACAATTTATGTGGTCAAGCAACATGGTTAATAAATTCTATAGTGTTGTCACTAAGACATCAACTATTTCAAATCCTTTCCCTGGAACATATGGGAATTGGTACAAGAATAAATATGGGTATCTTTATAGCTACTAAGGCATAAGTTGAATATCGATATAGCCCGAAAAAAACAGCAGGTAATTTGTTTGCCTGCTGTTTTTTGACGATCGATATTAGTCTTACTGAAATTATAGCTTGAAAATCCCTACGCCCAAAAGCCCCAATCCAACAAAAACAGTAATTGCCGTTATGATGCCGTTCCAAGGTTTGGAGAAGAGTTCGAGTTTTTTTAAAACTCCCGGGGTGCATATCGCTATAAAAGTATATACCGCCAAAATCGGCCAGAATAATGCCTTCTGATTCAATTTCAGCCAATATAGAGTACTTTCACATCCTAAGAAAATGAAACTCAGTACGAGAACAGAAATCACTCTGTTTAAATTTCTCATATACACCTCCTGAAACGTCTTGACTAGTAAAAGTTAAAAATGCAACTACGAATAATATAATCGTTGCCTGCAAATACCTTGATATATTCCTGAAGCATCTCTAAATTGTCTCTTATAAATGCAGGCAGAGCTTTAATAAATACGACATATTTCCACTATCTTTTGGCTATACAATTATCATATCATAGCTTTGACTTTTTTTGAATCGAAATGGTACATATCTAATAGGCGAAAGCTGAATTATTCTTGTATGCTTTGTATATTCAGCGTTCAAGATTAAGAATCAGCCGACCAACTTCCACTTCTTCATTTCCGGTGATCTTGACGGATCAGTAACTGCAAAAAACGCTGTTAACGCCGCTGCCTGTCTTTTGACAACCAAAGTCACCTATAACAGTACAAGCACAACTATATTGAACTGACAAATGGCATATACTCCGTCAGGCTTATCAGGATGACACGAATCTTTACTGTTTGAAATAGAAAAGCATGGTGCACAGCAAGTATTTTGATCTACACGCCATGATTATTCATGCAGCTGTCCAGCCAGGATCACGAACCGGCAGAGAAAGATGAGTATTTTAGGACAATTTTCTGTCATTATTTATCGCTCTGGTCAGTTGTTTCATTCGCTCCCTTTTCTGTTTTCTCTGTGCTTCTGACAAGTTTCTCGGCTTACGATACTTAATGCACGATTTTGGCAAAGAATAGGTCTTGTCGATGTCTGTTTGACAATCAAGGTGATAGATGTCAGGATATCTGCCGACAAGCATATCCATTTCTTTCATGACTTTGCAGTCCCTTGTATAGAGGGTCGCATTCCTTTCCCCCGCGTTGAAGCTGATGATCGTCTCCTGTTCGTATCGCGATAGCTTCATAGGCTCTGCTCTCCCTTGTTTTTTTGCTTCTCATTCCCGATAGTTATCGTCTGTTCGGCACTCTGTTTGTTCTGACTTAATAACTCCAGCACCGACCGTCCTCCCTTCGTGACAAGCCGTTTCTTACTGACGCATCGGAGCGTATTTTCTTCTTTCTGGTATCTGTCCCGCATGGTGATCAGCCCACTAGCATCGGTCTTGGAAACACAATATAGATCCCGACTCTCTCGTGTGATCGTCAGCCAGTGATATTTATCACCCTTCTGCGTATATACATGTCTTTCATCAGATGAATATCCCCTGTTAAGATGAAACTTACTCTCTGGATCATAGAGCGCATGGAGCAGATCCTCGATATTCCTGTCGATCATTGTGTTTTTCTCGGTTATTGAACGTAAAAACAGCGGCGGCAATTCTCTCATAAGGGAAATGCCCACCGCTGTCTCTTTGATGTGAAAACATCCGGTCTAGACCTGTGTTTTC
>OMXX01000003.1 GCA_900315105.1 uncultured Prevotellaceae bacterium
CCTAACGGACTGCCCTTTTAGGTGTCGCTCCTTCAGAGTTCTTTCAACTACGTGATATTCAATAATATACAAGTGGGCAAATTCGTCGAACTCACGTTATATTAACCACAGATTTTCAGGATTTTAGGGATATTAATCACGAGCGTAAGCGAGATAATCCGTTACATCTGTGTAATCTGTGTTCGAGAAAAAGAAAAACTCTGTGTCTCTGCGCCTTTGCGTTTTTATCTTATCAAGAATTTGAGAAACAAAGAAGGCTCGCGATTTGCGGGCCTTTTCTGTATATCAAAAACAGGAAAAATCTGTCATCTGTCAATCTGTCAACCTGTCAAGGGGGGTATAAAATCCCTTATCTATACTTAAATCATATATTAATAATCTCACAATCTTCAAAAAGTGTACTTTTACGGTATTTTTATACAAGAAAATCCCTCACACCGTTTAATTGATGTGAGGGCATTCTATATTAGTTTGTTGGATAGATTAAAGAAGCGTGTAGATATTCTTCAACATTACAGTCGTAAACCACTATACTTGGAGTGCTATTGCATCTACCAAAAACTATTTCTTTGTACTGGTCGTCATCACAACATGATAATGAAACGTTGGTGCTTATAAGCCTGTCATTTCCGATTATATTACTAAATTCTGAAAAAATGTTGTTTTCAAAGAATTTTCTTACATAATCGTGAAAAACGGTTTCCTCCATATGACATTTTTCTATACTAAAGCGTTTAACCTCAAAATTTTGCGATACTTCAAAGGCTTTAATAAGGTCTATATGCCTTTGAAAAAAGGCTTTTTTTTCTCGACTTTCTTTCATTCCCCAAAAATTACGGAGGTTTTCCAAATCCATTGGGTCATAAGGGACTGTTGCTTTTGTCCCAATTTCATAAATTTGTTCAAATTCTTCCATGTTATAATACTTTACATTACCCTTACACTATGTTTAGGTTTCTATTTACAAAGTTATATTAAAATATTGACATAGAAGAATATCAATTCCGTTTTTAACGCAAATTCACATTTCTCTCAGAGAAATTCCCTTAAAGTGATGATATAAAATGAACCATTAACAAACATTACTTGTATAAGTTCATCTTAATTTAGTGAGAGTGGATAATCTTTCTTTGATACATAAATTAAGATAGAATTCTCTCTTAAAACGGTTTATTGCGCACCATGATGTGATAAGATTATTCGCCCCAAAAGAATGTCTCGCCATTGGTGATGTTATATCATCTGCTTATCGAAATGTAAACTCTGTTCTTCTGTTGTATTATCGTATTTGCTTGTAAAATGTTATTATATATGTCTTATCTCTTATCCTTTGCTTTTCGAGCCTTTTTATCGATTTATATAGTTTAGGTAAAGTGATTATTAATTGAAACTGTACGATTGCATAAGTGTTTTTTTTCTCTACATCTCAAAATATTCTACTGTGTTTTTAGATTTCTATTGACATTTTTGTTTTAAAAAAAATCATTTGTTAGCAGAGCATAGAGTTGCGCATTTTGGGTTCAGTAGTTCTTTTTTAGTAATACCTACCTAAATAAGTTTCGGAAGTAGTTTTTCTTTATGTGGGGATTAACCAACAGTTTTTTTTAGCTGATGAGATAATTTCAATTTGCCCGAATAAATGTAGAAGGCTCGCGGAGTTGCGAGCCTTCTGTGTTTATTTTTATTTCACCATCACTTTTTGGTTATTACGAAGGTAGATGCCCTTCGGCAGACGGGTGATATCTGTACCAACGTACTTGCCGTCGAGGGTGTAGATCTTGTTGGAATCTGTATCATCGGCAATGGCTGGGGTGATGATGCCTGTGGTATCGACAGTCTTGACAATGAGGACGCCCTCTGGCAGTCGGGTGGTATCGAAGGTAACGTTAGCACCCTCGCAAGTGATGGTAGGAGTGCCAGCGAATGACTTGACACCTGTCCAGAGGCGGAGCTCGTCGCCAACGGCTGGGATGTAGTCGAGGAATCTCAGGGCGATAGTGCCGTTGATGGTCAGCGTACCGATGTTCCTGATGTTGTCACCACTCATAATCGTTGCACCAGTGGAAGCCTTGGCGATGTTGAGGCGCAGGGTGGCGGTTGATGACAGGGTTACATCCTGATTGTTGAACACAAACTTTCCGAGTGCCGTTTCCTCGGTAACAACAGGTCTGAGAGTACCATTGATGACAACGCTTGAGTTCTTCAGGGCAGATGACGATGAGCCTGTGAGTGTAGCACCTTCTGCCAAGGTAAGTGCACCTGTGCCGAGTGACAGACCGCTGCCTGAGAGCTTCACCGTTCCTTGGCTTATCTTCACCGTACCGCTATTGGTCCAGCCGCCCTTTACGGTCATGGTGCATGAGCCTATCTTCTCGAAGTGCGACTTGTTAGTGCCGCCACCGTCGGTTATAGCTCCCTCGAAGGTGAAGTCGCCGTTCTCTTCCCAACTGTTGCCCACCTTCCATGTGTTAGAGCCAGAAGGAGTGCCCTGGCTCTGGAAGTTGGAGATAGGCTGTGCGAGAGAGCCCTTGCCGGTGAGACGGCCGATGGTGAATATCTTGCATACGTTGGTTGCCGTACATCCGTCGGCAAGGTCGAGAGTGGCGTTAGGCAGTCCTGTAGAGTTATCGAACGGCAGCCAGATAGACTTGTTCGTGTGGCGTATGGTACCTGTGAAGCCTCTCCAATCGCCTGTAATGCGGACACGTGACACGGTGTTACGAGGCACGATGGTTAGTGTACCCTCGCCTGTGAGCTTGTTGGAGTAGGCTGTGTAGTAAGTGCCTGTGAGTTGCCATGAGGCAGACTTTCCCTTCGGTACTACGATGGCGTGGCTCGTGTTCTGGGCATTGTCATAGAGAGTGCCGCCCTGAAGCTCTATCGTCTTGGGCTGAGAACTTGCAGAAAGGGCTATCGAACCAGCCTTCATGATTATCTTTGATACCGAGTTAGTGGCATTGAGATACAGGCATCCGTTGCCTCGCTTGGTGAGGAGTGTACCCATGAACGACTTGTCCATCTTGAAGTCGGAGGCATTGTTGATAACGCCACCCTCTTCGCCAATCATAGTCATGTGTGAGCCCATCTCAACGGCTGCGGTAGTCTGAAGCTCTGCACCGTTCTCCATAGTGAACTGTGAGCCGAGTTTGGTGATACCGCCGAGGTTTCCGTATTCAGAATACTGATTTGACAATAGGCTGACCTTCGTTATGCCGCCTTTGAGATAGTTGCCGCCTGTGTATGAGTTCTCGCCCGACATGGTGACCGTTCCGCTGCCTTCCTTTACGAACGAAGCCGTACCGCTGATGGCACCAGCCCCTGTGAAGGTGTAGTCGGATGAGGAGTTGACGGTGATGGTGTCAGGCATGATGTCCTCGCGCACGTTGACCGTCTTATTAACAGCGTCGTCGTTGAAGAACACCTTGTCGCCAGATACGAATACGGTAGATTCGGAAGTCGTTCCGTTGTTGAGGATGAAGTTCTGGGCATCGGCGAGATTCCATGAAGAACTCTTGTCGCCAGTCCAAGTGATGGAGTTGGCGTCGCGGAGTCCGATAATTTCAAGAATCAACTTTCCGTCCTCTATGTAGAGCTTCTTCTTTGTGGCGTTGAGACCCTCGATGCGGATGTCTTCAATCTTGCCCTTAAGTTCAGCAGGAGCAGTACCGATAATGTACTTGCCCGGGTTCATCTCAGACTCGCCAACAGGGAGGTGACCTACAAGTTCAAGAACAGGACAGAGATACTCGGGACCGCCCTCAGTCCATGCGCTTGAGGTCTTTGTCTCTATTTCAAGATACTTGCCGAGGTTGATGCGGTCGGCAGATAAATCGTTGGAATAGAGGTCGATAATGAGACGTGAGCCGAAACCGAGGGTGAGGGAGTCGGTAGTTAGTTCTCCCTTCGTATCAGCACCTCCAGGACGGATAACCGAAGCATAGTCGGCCTTGATGCTCATGAACTCGCCACCGTTGGAGTTGAGTTCTGCAAAGCGGTTGAGCCATAGTGGTGACTGCTTCATGGTGCCGTCGAAATTGAGTGTGCCAGCCCAGATATTCGTCTCGCCCTTGTGGGTGAAATCAGCCTTCGGGAGATTGAGGATGCCGTCGCCCTGCTTGATGAGACGTGCCTCGCCAGTAATACCATCGCCCTTCACGTTGCAGGTGTAGGTGGTGTAGGTTATCTTCGGATTAGCGTTTGTGCTTTCGCTTGCCGCACTTCCCTGTACCCATGTAGGCACGTTGAAGGTGAGGATATACGGACTTGCTCCTTTCTCTATGGTGACCTCTGTATTGTCGGTCTCGCACACGATGACGTGCTTATCGTTGAGCGATGAGCCGATAGTGCCGCCGTTCTTCACTTCTTCGCGTCCTTCCATCATGAGTGGTGGAGGGGCTATGGTGATGTTCTCAAGCTTTCCGAGGAAATAGCTGGTGTGAGGAGGCTGGTTATAGCCGCACATCTGCCAAGCCATAGCGTTACGGTACTGATGGTCGTGCCACAGCGTGTAGTTGCGGTATGAGGTTGGGGTAGGGGTGGAGTAGATGCGGATATTGTTGTCGGCAGTTCGCATGATGATCTCTTCGCGCCAGTCGCCGAGGATATCGCCCTGATAGCAAGGCGTACACTTGGTGTAGTTATTAGTGAGAGAGCCGGCACAGGTGTAGATAGGCGCCCAACTGCCGTACTTCGCAATGACACCCTCTGAATCATGGTCTTTAAGACCGTTGAATGTCTCAGAGCACAGGTCGCCGTCCCAGTAGATGCGGAAGTTGGAATTGATGCCTTCGTTGACGATTCCATTGACATAATCATTCTTCACGCTACTTACAGGATTACCCCATGCCACGCCGATGCTGCCAGGGTAGCTATCGGAGAAATTACCCATCATTGAGCGTCCCACATCCTTACCTACGTGGAGTTCGCACTTGTATATCTTGCTTGTTGTGGCATCACGATAGTTATAGCCCTGTGCATCCTCGTTGCAGGCAAAGACCTCCTGTCCGTGGGTGTAAGGGTTGAAATCGCTGCAATGCATAGCATCACCGTGTCCGAGACCTGTTGTTGAGAGTCCCTTGCCGTTATCGTCGATGACCATTGAGCCAAAGACGATTTCGTCGCGTCCGTCCCAGTCAACATCGGCAATGATATAGTTATGGTAACCCTGTCCCTTCCACACACCGTTGGTGTTGTTGTACCACTTCCAACGCTCCTTAAGTTCGTGGGTGGCAGGATCAACATCATAGGCAATCATCTTGTGGCGGGTGTAGATACCGCGTGCGAGGAAGATGCTTGGCTTTCGTCCGTCGAGATATGGAGCACCGAAGAAGAACTTTGAGCAGCGGTGACCGCCATCCTCTTTGCCCCATGCTTTCTCAAGAGTGCTTTCGCCAGACTCGAAGCGTGCAAGAGGGTAGGTGATGCACTGATACGGCTTGCCTGTCTCGCCATCCATATATACGAGATATTCTGCACCCTGGCACATGAACCAGTTCACACCACCGCCTGTGGCAGCACGATAGTTCTTCGTGGCATCGCCAACGGTGTAGGTAGAGCCGTCGGCACAATGGATGACAGTACCGTCGGCAGCACGCATCACAGCCTCTGCCTTGCCGTCGCCGTCCCAGTCGTAGGCTATTATGTTCTGCTCGTTGTTCTGGAAGTCGCCCATGTTAGGACCGCAGTTCACCCACCATAGGCGTGTGCCGTCCTGCTTCAAGACCTCGAAGATGGAGTATTCGCCAGAAGCCTTACCGTCAAACTTAGGTCCGAGTCTTGGGTAGCTTTGAGCCATCTCACTCTCGTTGTCGAACTTCATAAGGATTTCCAGTTCGCCGTCGCCGTCAACATCGGCACAGCACGCATCGTTAGGGATGAGGGTGGATTGTATTCCCTCATGCTTTAGCTTTATCTCCTTGTAGCTCGTGCTCCATACAGATGCTGCCTTGCTCTGTGCCTGTTCCTGTCCGCGTACCACGGCAGAAACGGTGTAGGTGCTTGTCTGACTGCCCGATGTGTCGGAGAAATTAGATACTTTCAGTCCAGACTTTATAAGCGCACCGTCCTTATATACGTTATAGGTAACGTCGTAGTACTCAGAGCCGAGGATTCGCCAACTGAGATACACGCCTGAACTTGCCTTCATGGCTATGAGGCCGCGGTCGAGCTTATCCGTAGTTCGCTGGGCGAAGGAGGGGAGGGAGGCTATTGCCGCTCCGATTATGATTAGTAGTTTCTTCATTATTCTTTACTTTTAAGTTATATATCCTTTTGAACGCACCTTTGGTGCTTGAACTGACAATAATTTTTCGCAAGGCTTTACCAAGAGAAAGGCTCGCTTACGCGAGGATATTATTTGGAAAGTAAATTAGCAATAAATTTTATCAGTAAATTAATTTACTGGTTTAATTTTCTTAGAATTTCTTCGCAAAGCTCAGGCGCTACGCGGAGTCCTTTCTACATCAGGGCGCAAGCCCGGTTTCTTATTGGTTGAAGATTGGTAATTATTGTCAGTTAAAAGCAGCTTGCTGCAATAAAATTAATTGTTTAGCTTCTTCTTTCCATTCTTGATTACAATCCCATTGGCATTACCATTTACTCGCTGACCGTTAAGGTTGTAGGTCGCAGTTGAGGATTGTGTGTCAGGTGTTGGGAGTTCGAGAATTCCCGTCGTTGCCGGCCAGTATTCTGCTATTTCATCTTCCGAGAGGATTATCCATTGCTGGTGTGTGGCAGCATCGGAGAAATCGAATGAGGAGAAAGAAATCTTGGAGGTATTGGCAGAAAGGGTGTGAGAACCAGTAATCCAATATCCGTGGGCGGTAAGCTGACTGGTGGACGTAGGGAAGGTGATGTCGGTGCGGTCGGGCATGAGCTGGAATTTCTCCGTATCAGCAGGCTTTGTGGTTGTATAGAGCATATAGCCGCTTCGCTTGGAGAGATACTTGTTCTTTGCCACGTTCTTGAAGAGATACATACCAGTTTCTGGTTCATAGCTCAGAGTCCATGCAGCCTCGTCTGGAATACCGTTATTGTCGGTGAGCATATTCTGCAAGGCAACGGTCTTAGAGCTGTTGGCATAGAGAAGAGCCTCGCCGAGTCCGTTAGCGGCATCCTTGCACATGATATAGTATTTCTTCGTCTCATCGAAGTTGTAAGTGTAGCCTGGGAGACCGTTAGCGTAGGCAGAGGTAGGGCAGAGACCGTCGATGAACATGGCATACAGCAGACAACATCCACCGACATACTGAAGTTCAAGATGCTTGTCCTTGTCTGCACCGTTGACAAACCAGTCGTAGGTAGCACTTGAACCCCATGCGTGAGTGCCGTCGCCTACCATACAGAAATCAGAGGTGTAAGGGTTCGCTTCCTTGTTCTCAAGGAAAGAGTACATCTTGTTAGCCTCACGACCATACCATTTCCAATTATGTAGGTTAGTGTCAGCATAGCGTGTGGAAGTTCCTACGCCTACACCGTGACCAGTTTCATGAAGCACCGTACCGATAGCCTGATTACCTGCGTTAGGGCCTATGCGCATCCAACCGCCATAGCTGCAATCGGCAGTTTGTGTGCTTGCGCCATAGTGGCCTGAAAGGGTGAATCCCTTAATACCTGTCCACTCGTTGAAGTAGGCTATGGTCTGGTTGATGGCTGTGCGGCAACGGTCGTTAGCCTCTGCAGTAGGAGCACCATTATCCCATGTTCCTGTGCAGTTGCCCTTCGGGTGGGTAACAATCTTAACCTCCTCACCGTATGCCACGGTATAGGTCTTGTTCATCACGTAAGGACGGAGATAATACACGGTGGCAGGTTCAAGCCCTGTGATGTGATAGATATTGCCGTTGAGTGTCCAGTATTCGGTGGTTCGGTTATCGAGCACCGTAGGGTTATGCTCCTTGCTCCAGCATACACCACGCTCAAGAATGTTAGTTCCTGTCATTGTGGCACGCATAAGAGCCTCTGTTGCACCCGTAGGAACGTATGTGTTGGTCTTTGTCACCTTTGGCTCAAGACCATCGCCGAGGGTGGCATTGGCAAGGTTCAGGGCAAACTCAGCCTTTGAAATAGCAGCATTCAGGGCAAAGAGAGCCTTCTGCATATCTACACTTGCCGAAGAAGAGGTTATTGTCTTTGCGCTTTGAAGGGCAGATAGAAGAGGTGTTAGGGCTTTGTCGTCGATATTCTTTGAGACGAGACCTTCTGCCTTTGTGATGCTCTCAGAGAGTTTGGAGAAGATAACTTCTGAGGATTCTGCCTCTACGAGCGTAAGACGGAAATTGTCAATGGCGAGCCAGTTACCCTTAGCAGCTTTAGCCATGAATCCAATCTCCACCTCACCTGTGGTGCAAGAGAAATCAACCGTGTAGTCATTAGGCGTGAATACATCTGTCTTCTGTTCACCAGCATAGATATATGCACCAGAACATTGTGCAGAGGTGGAAGCCTCGTTAAGGTTCTGTGCCGCTACGGTAAGAGTATATTTGCCAAGTGGTAGGTCTGTGATGACCTGTGATACGCTTGCATCACCAACATTACTGCCCTTTGATACCCATTTCTCCACATATACGCTGCCACTCTTCTTAGTGAAAGACGAGTTCCCCTGCACCTGCAGACCGCTTGATTTCCAGCCTGAGAGTCCGCCTTTCTCGAAAGAGGGGTTGCTGATGTATTGCGTGGCATCGGTTTGGGCAGAGAGGCCTAACCAAGCCTTCCCAAAGGGAAGGATGTTTGAGAGTAATGCCAATATAAGTATTCGTTTCATAGGGGAGTGGCTTTTACTTTATTGTTTTCTTCCCATTCTGAATATATATCCCTGAAGGAATATTATCCTTATTCAGCTTAACGCCAGAAAGGTTGTAGATGGCATTTTTGGTGATGGTTGATGGGTGTTGGGTGATAGAGGTCACCTCACCGCCGTTTCGTATGGTCTCAACCTCATTGGCAGAGAGAGCGTAGTTATAGATGCGCAGGTCGTCTATGTAACCGACGAAGAAAGGATCGGCTATGAACTGACTACGGCCTATATAATTGCGCTTCGGATGAAAGTCGGATGGGCGCAGAGTGATTGATGTCGAGGTCGTGGCTTTACCGTCAACATAGAGAGTTACTGCCTCTGGTGCAAGCGTAACGGCTATATAGTGCCAGCCTGTGGTCGCCTTGGTGGTGGAGAGAATCTGCTCCTCGCCTCCATTCTTCATAACTAGGCGCATCTCATTTCCATTGCTTGGAGTGAGGAAGAAATACTGGTCCGTACCGTTGCCGAAGTCGAATATGCGCTGCCAACTATTGGTGTTGTTGATATTCACCCACATTGCAATCGTCATTTCGGAGAGATTACCGACAGAAGGAGGGAGGGTGAGATAGCTGTCAGACCCCTTGAGATAGAGACTCTTCTTACCACTCTTCTTCATTAGTGAGCTATAGGAGGTAGAGCCGGCAGTAACAGCATCAAGGATGTTTGCTGTTGCATCGTTGGTATTATCCTCGAAATTGTAATGCGCTATGAGAGCTTTATCAGCATTAGCTGTTGCGCTTATTTCAGCAGATGCTTCCGACTGATTGCGTGAACAGTCAACAGCCTTTACCTTATATACATAGTTCTGTCCTGGAGTAATGTCGTTATCAATAAACTCCGTGCCTTCCACCATGCGGCCTATCATGTCATAGGTGTTGGATGTTGGGTGTTGGGTGTTGGCTTGGCGGAAGATGTTATATCCTACGATGTCTTCCTCAGAATTGGTATTCCATGAGAGCTTGACAGAACCACTCAGTATCTCCGCAGAGAGATTCGTTGGGGCAACGGGAGCATCGAGTTCAAGTTTCGGTTTTGCCTCTACAGGCATGAAACGCCATTTCTGTTCTGGCTTGCCAGTGAACTCTGCCTGTTGTATATAGCTGTTAGCCGTTGTCCCTGCATTCTTAACCTCAAGATACAGACCGCTATGGCGTGAGCGGATGTACCAACTGTCATTTCCTGCATATTCAACGAACCATTGCTCGTTAGTGCCCTTACCGCCTTGGGAATTGATTATTGACGCACCGGCTGCCGTACTCCAGTTCTTTACATCCATGAGCATATAAGGATTCTTTTTCCAAAAGAGCCAGAAATATCCAAGGTCGCCCTGTCCGGTGGTAGGCACCATTTCAAGATTCCATTGGTAGGCGTCGTTTATGTTCGGTGTAATGGTGTTGATGGTGTATTTGCGTAGTGCTATGCTCGTTTTGTCAGTTGTGTTGTTATTGTATGTTCCAAGACATAGCTTGGCATTCATATTCATTATGACGTATGTGCCATTCTTGATAGGGTCGAGTGGGGCATCCTCACCGCTATGGATGAGTACCATTCGCTCAGCGTTGGTCTGACCTTTCTGATAGCCTGTTCCGCCAGGCATTTCTACGGAGTATGAGTATGTAGGGCCGTAGCCGTCGAAGAATACAGGGCGGTCGGTTGATATGAATTCGTATGAAGACTTTGCGGCCTGACGCTCGGATGTTCCGAGAAAGGCATCCATGCGGCCGTCGTTACGTTTATATACGGTTGCTGCCGTCCATGCGTCGCGATTCTCTGCATAACCAATCTCCTTGCCGTAGAATGAGGCCCTGCAATATTCTCCGCGTGCTGCGCCGTCCCAGCCCCACCATACGCCTGACTGCATTCCGTAGTGTGCTCCAATGAATGCTTCTCCTACATTGTGCAGCTCATCGGCTGTGGCATAGTTGCCGTCGTTCCTCACCTTTTGCCAGAAATCAGCATAGTTCTTGAAAGAACCTGCAAGCTGATGAGTGTTACCCTCGGTGGCATAAGGCAACATATAGTTATACCACTCAAGAGCCTTGTCGCAGTTGAGAGTATTACCTGCAGAAACTCGGATTCCTGCAAGGTCAGGGTCTTCGGTTATCAGTTTGGCTATAGCCTTGAAATGATCCATAGTTCCTTCTCCCCAGCCATCGTAGTCAGGTTCGTTGAATGGAGATATAGTGATTACATTGAAACCTTTGCTCTTGGCATAGAGAACGGAAGCCTTGATAACCTTATACCACTCTTCAGGCTTACCATAGTAGTTTGCCTTGTTCAGCTTCTCATGGTCGCAGTTAAGGATGACATTATGAACACCGCTGAGGCTGATATGGTCAAGACGTGTCTGAAGGGCTGCCTGCTGCGCAGCAGAGAGTTCTCCCTTTTCATTCACGAGGTCGCTTGGCTGGAAAGAGATACGTCCAGTCGCCATCACGTCCTTGCCAATGTAGTTTGTTCCGCGTCTTACGTTGTCCTCATAATCCCATGCCACATCCATACCCCACTTGATAGGTTCCTGTGGGATAAGATACTCGCTGATATCGGCATCAGCTTTGAAAGGAACGGCTGTTGCGTTCTTTATTCCACTGGTAATCCATGAGGATGAGTGGGCTGTTTCTTGCGCAAACGATGCTGCCGGGAATCCCGACAACATCGTTGCTAATATAATCACTTGTTTTTTCATAATTAAGGCCTCTCCTCCCCGCTTAGCACATACTACGATGTTATCAACATCGAACTTCTCTCCGTAGAGAGGGAGCCGATTCGGCTATGGGGACGAACTTATTTTTTTACAAAACTAATTTTTTAGAAGCCGATTCTGCCTTTCCAATGCAGGAACCAGTTGTTCTGGTCGGTCAGGTTAACAGTAATACCGCTTGGAGCATTACCGTTCCTTCCCTGTATCTTGTTGGCTAGCCATGTCGGATCATTACGGCGGAGTGCCACGCGGAGAAGGTCGTAGAATCGGTATCCCTCGAATGCGAACTCAAGAGCCTCCTCGTCCATGATCATCTCCTCAACCTGGTCCTGCTGCCATGCAAGCTGCTGTTGAGGATCGGTGATTTTTGAATTGTATGGCATCTGGTAGTACTCGTTTGCTGGAGTAAAGCCACAACCACGGCTATGGATACCTATGGTGTTTACTCCAAAATCTCTGTAAGGGCTTGAGTTTGCAACATAGGCATTGGCAGGATCGGACTGACGAGTGCCAGGGAAGTTGTAGTCCCTCATAATTATGAGGGAGTCAGCTCTGTAGTGAGGGATGACGCTGTCCTGAAGAACTTCAGTGTTCACACCAGAAGAAAGAATCTGGAATGCATAGCGAGGATAACCCGCACGGTTGAGTGCCTCTGCCAGTCGGAGATATACAAGAGTACGGCGATATATGTGCACGTGCTTTGTAGAGTACTTGTTGATGTACTGATATGTATATGTACCACCAGTCGTTGGGTTGTGATAGTTTTCCGTTGATGTCCATATCTGTGACAATCGGAGGTCACCTGTCATTTTCTTGTTTCCATAAATGTTTGATGGCGCATATGTTACATTACCGAGGTCGTTGAAGCAATATTTCTGGTCGTCAGAGAGCTTCTGTATCTTGACTGATGGTACGAGACTTGCCTGATAATTGTTTTGGGCATTGGTGTTGAACACATTGCGTAGTTCGCTGTAATTACCCTCTGATGGAATGGAGTCCATAGGAATCATGGTAATGAGTTCGTTGTCTCTTGCTGATGATGTTTCTGTATCAGTAAAGATTTTTTGCCATGTCTTGTTATAACGATTCCATTGTGTATCCATCCATTCTACCACATCGACTTGGGTCGGATAGATACCGTTTCGTCCGTTACGGTAGATGATGAAGTCGTGATAGTACTTTGCTGCCTCCTTGTAGTTCTCTGCCCAGAGGTTGAGGTCGCCAATTACAAGACGTATAGGGAAAAAGAAATTTCTTGATGGGAGACTTTTGATGATACCGTAGTCTGGAAGCTTATCGTAGTCAGAAAGGTCATCATTAACGAGGCTCTTAAGGTTGTCCTCATTGAGGAAGTAGTTACATACCTGCTTGATGTCATACATAGGATATGAACGTTCAGACTCCTCCTTTGTCATGATTGGTTCTGTGACGAATGGCACACGACCATAGGTAGTAACCAACTGAAGGTAGGTCCAAGCACGTATTGCCTTTACCTCGGCATATTCATTTTTGAAGATGAACTGGTTGCGGTTATTCTTCAATGCCGTGTCAGCCTTTGCAATGAAGTAGTTACAGTTGTTGATGATGGCATAATAGTCCAATGGATTATTATACTTGTTATCATCATCGATGCTGAAGTTGGCAACAGCGCGGAGGTCGGCTGGTGTAGCATCAGTAACAGTTACAAGGTCACCGCGAGCTTCACCAAGAAGGATGGTGCGGTCGGCAATAGCCTGAACCTTATTAAGAATACCAGTGAGAGAGTATATGGTATCTGTGGCATTGTTAAGATGGTCTTTCTTCGCATCAATGATATAGGTAGAGTCCTGATCAAAGAAGTCGGAACAGCTATTTAGGGTAAAGAGTAAAGTTAAGAGTGTAATGTAGAATGACACTCTTCTCTTACTTATATGTCTTTTAATGAATCTTTTCATATCTATAAATACTATTTACATTAATCTATAATCTTTCAACTTTAATCTGAATATTACAGATTAATCTTGATACCAGCCATGAAGCTTCTGCTCTGTCCTACGTAGCCGAGGTCGATGCCTTGGCCAATAACGGATGAAGAACTTGAGAACTCAGGATCTGTACCGAGATATTTTGTGAGCGTGAATACATTGTTTGCCTGAATCCAGAACTGGAGTCCCTGAAGGAATGTTGAGTTGAGAGGGAGGTCATAGCTGAGGGTTATGGATTTCAGCTTGAGGTATGATCCGTCCTCAATCCAACGGTCAGAGAAACGTGAGTTCTGCATTGGATCCTGGAATGTTGCCTTTGGCATGTCAGTTACATCACCCTCTGCCATCCAGCGTCGTGTCATGGCTGTTGTTTGGTTCATGAAACGTGAACCTGACTCCAACTGTTGGCGCATATAGTTATAGACATCATTGCCAAGACTGTATGAGAAGTTAGCATCGAGTCTGAGGTTCTTCCAAGAAACTGCCGTGAAGATATTACCATATATGTCAGGGTTCGGATCACCGATGACAACGCGGTCTTTCTCGTCAATCTTGTGGTCTTCATGAATATCTTCAAATATCATGTCGCCAGCCTCAAAGTAGTTTTCCTTTACTCCGTTGGCATCAAGGATGTATAGACCAGCATCCTGTGCTTGCTTGGTGGTAGAGAACACTCCCTTGGTACGATATCCATAGAACAGGTTTGCTGCACTGCCTTCCTGAGTAAGGATAGTGGCACCGTTGATGTCTGTAGTGTACTCAGTCTGACCATTGTAGAGTCCAAGACTTGTAATCTTGTTCTTGTAATGGCCGACGCTTGCGCCAAGTTCCCAGCCCCAGTTCTTTGTAGCTATGATTTTTCCGCGTACATTGACATCATAACCGTTGTTTGCGAGTTCACCGCAGTTAGCCCAGTTCTGCTTTATACCTGAAATGAAACCGAGTTCCTGAAGTGCGAGCAGTCCAGTGGTTGATGACTTGAAGTAGTTGAAAGCCACAGAGAGACGGTTGCCGATAAAGTTACCCTCAAAGCCAACGTTGAACCTGCGTGTTGTCTCCCACTTGATTGTTGTATTACCGATACCAGCGTATGTAAGTCCGGATATCTCATTCAGGTAGAGTGAAGAGGCAAAGTATGACTTGGCTGCGAAAACATCGATGTCATCATTGCCGCTCATGTCAAATCCTGCGGTAAGGCGTAGGTAGTCAATGCCTGCGACCTTGGCAAACCAAGGTTCGTTGGTTATTACCCATGAACCCTGTACAGAAGGGAAGAGTCCCCATACAGTGCCAAACATTTTCATACCGCCGATAGCATCCTTGCCAAAGCGTGAAGAACTGCTTGCTGTGAGGTTAACCTGTGCAAAGTAGCGACCGAGGTAGTCATAGTTGCCCTGCACATAAACGTCCATATTGTTCCATGACTCATCTGCACCAGTACTTTGTGAGTTGAGAAGTCTTTCACTCATGAATGGAGTCTTATCAGAACCAGTGTTATAGCCAAGTTGCTTACTGCGAGTGTAGTTCTCGGAATTTATGCGAATACCGCCGAATACGGCAAGGTTATGGGCATCATAGCGGTTCTTCCATGTAAGACGTGTGTCGCTCTGTACGGAGTTCTGTTTAGTTGCAAGTGAACTAACAAGATTCTCACGATAGTCAGATACGCTTGCTACATAAAATGTAGGTACACCGTTTACTGGCAGGTAGTATTTGTTGTTTGTGTTCACGAGGTTATAGCAGAAATGCTCGCTGAGTGCAAGGTGCTCGTTGAACTGATACTTAGGAGTGACAGCGATGTTGAGCAAAGAGTTTTCGAATCGGTTCTTGTTCTCTGCTTCTGCATACTCGTTGAAGGCAACAGGATTTCCTAACTGGTAGTTATAGTTGCTATAGCGTGCGAGTGCCTCATTGAGGTAACTCTCATCTGTGATGTCAAGATAGGTGTCGGAAATCTTACCTGCACCGTATGAGTAAGGACTGAGGAACGGAGCCTTGGTATAGCCTAGGAATGATGGCGCAGTAGGTGTACCCTCATCGTATGTGGTAGGTGCTCCGTCATCGCGTATGTCACGCGTAAGGTTGGAGAATGATGCATCGAACCTTACACTAAGCTCATTGGTTATCTGTACATCCATATTGAAACGGAGGTTCAGACGAGCCATGTCATTACATTTCATGGTGCTGTTGGCAAGCGTATAACCAACGGAAAAATCGTATTGCGCTACCTCGTCACCTCCTTCTATGTTGATTCCATAGTTCTGTGTTGCTGCAGTGTGGTATATGTATTTTTTCCAGTCGGTATTGTTGTGATACTGGTTGTAATAGTAATAGTTTGGGTCTGCATTTAGGAACTTGAAGTCGTTACGCTGTGTACTAACTGTCTTCAACAGGGTAGAGGAGTAGTTGCGATACTGCTCTGCTTCCATCATGTTGTAATACTTAGGCTCTGTTGTCACTCCTGCGGAGATGCTTGCTGTGATACGTGTTGCAAGACCAGCGGAGCGTCGTGTCTTAATTTCAATTACACCGTTTGCTCCACGTGCGCCATAGAGAGCTGTACCATTACGGATAATGGATACGTTATCAATGTCGGCAGGATTTATATTGGTGAGAACGTCGTTAACGAAACCGCTATGCAGCATTTCGCGGCCATACTGCTGGTCTATTATTACGCCATCTACTACAACGAGTGGTTGTGCATTGGCATTAAGTGAGTTTAATCCCTGAATGAAAATATTAGAGCCGATACCTGGAGTGCCGCTGCGCTGTGTTGTATAAGCGTAGGCACCAAGCTGTTTCTCTATTTCCTCCTTGATGTTAAGAGCGTTTGAATACTTATGACCGCTTGTCGTGGCAGCGTTGATAACGTTAGTCTCTTCTGTATATTCAGATTTCAGTGATGAACTGATGAGACGAGCAGTACGTTGTGTATCCTCCTCGGCAAGACCGATGACTACGGGGTTATAACTTGGCGTTGATACGTAGATTGCAGATGTGAATAGTGGTACGTAGAACACATAGTTACCATTTTCATCGGTCAGGGCACTATATCCATTGATACCCTGCGCCTTAACCATGGCACCAGCGAGAGGCTTGCCCGTAACAGCATCCAGTACGGTTCCTCTCACAATGCGTGTCTCGTATTTCTTCTGAGGCTTCCTTACCTTACGTACAATTGTCTGTAGCACATCTTCTGAATCCTCAGTATCATCTTGAGCTGAGACACTCAGAGGACATACCATAAGCATTGTAAGTCCATATAATATATATCGTTTCATATTTAACTTAATTACAAATTACTAATTACTTTTCGCTATAGCTCATCAAGCTAAAGCCAGTTCCTAATTACATGATTTGTTTGGACTGCTATTTTTCTTTGCGTGGAACCAATTTAATGCAGTCTATTCGCAGGGTTCTCGTGTAGATTCCCTTATTTACATCAGAGCTTCTTACGTTAATGTTGATGTAAGCCTTGACCTGTGGTTCCTGAAGTCCGTAGGAGCATGTAGGGAACTCGAATGTTCCAATATGAATCTCGTGAACTTTTGTCGGGTCGGTAAGGAATGTCTGTTTTCTTGTCGAGCTGTCATAGCTGATATCTCCACCATCCTTGTCGCTGACTTCCTTTGACACTTCTTTTCCTTCCATGTCATGATAGTAGAGAGTCACTCCGAATCGGGTAGGGAGTTTATCTGTTGCAAGTGTGTCACCAGCGGTGGCTGGTACTGTCACAACGTACATGTCGTATTTCTGGTTTGACAGAACATTCCTGAAGTTGAGCAGTACGCCCATATCCATGAGGTTTGCTGGGATAAGTGTGTTGTACTCATGTTGTGATACCTCGTCATAGAATGGATTTTCGGGCTGTACCGTTGTGTATGTCCAGCTTGGTTTCGCATCAGGAGTTGCACCAGAAAGGGAATCAAGGGAGGTACTGTTTTCTGCCTCCATTACAATCTGTTGCAGGAATGTATCACTTGGCTTGGCTTTCCAGTTGTCCGTCTTCAGTATTACACCATTACTGCATACCTTCTTACCTTTGATATCGGTAAATATACCATTAGGTTTGGTGTATGGCTTATCAAACTGATAAGGATGGATATCGAAGGAGCCATATCGCATCTTTCTGTAGAAATAATATGGATATGCCAAAGGTGACATGAGTGAGTCTATAGCTTCAGTCTCGCCAAGCAACGGATTGGTTGTCTTACTGAACTGCATGCCCATAAGGATATTGACACGTGGATATAGGCACATGAGAGAATCACGGCCTAATACCTGTTTGTCGTACTGGAACAAAGGCGCGTTCTTTTCATACTGCTCTTTCCATGCCTTGTTGGTTGGCATAAGAGCATAGTAAAAACTGTCCTCTTCGTCAAGAAGTGCCTCCAGCCAATAAGAGAGAATCTCATTGCTTGTTGTTGTAACAGAGTCGAGATAGTGTTGCTGGCCATTGATGATATCACCTGGAACAGATGCGCTTGGTGAGAAAACTATCTTGTGAAACTGGAATGGCTCTGTCATATAGAGGAAGTTGCTTACACTGTCAAGATCCGGGTCGTCCTTCACATATTCAAAGATATTATATATGTAATCTGCTTTTTCTGCTAAAGTGAAGAGAATACCATTTCCTGTTATGGTGTTTGTACTCGTGAACTGTTTGCCAGAGAATGTATTGCTGGTCAGTCCGAGATACTTACCGTTCATCATGCGGATGGTGGTATCTGGTGACTCGTTTGCAATGGAGTAGTTGTACAAGGCGATATGGTTCATCAAGAACTCCTTGATAGCCCTGTTCTTTTCACCTTTGAGTCCTTTTGCAAGTTCTGCCTGATATTGGCTGATTACTTCATTAGCATCAGCATCGGTGAAGGCGTCATTTGTCGGGGCGAAGACAGTGAACACCTGACTACTTGAAAGTGACTTGTTATAGCCTGTTGCCTCAATGACCCTTGCAAAGTTTGAGAGTTGCTGATTATTCTTGATAGCCTCCCATAGGGTACCTTCTCCCATGACTCCTGTCTGGTAGTGCTCGTCCCATGTGTCGGTACATGAAATGAGGCCCCCCAGTCCCCCGAGGGGGATTATTATTGACAGTAATGCCATCAGAGGATTTTTCGTATATTTTTTAATATTTATCATATCATTTACAATTTAAAATTTTCAACGTGAAGACACAAATCCATGAAGTCTTTCTTTTTTGAATGCCTTGCAGCTTTGTGCCTTTACGTTCACTAATTTTCAATTTTTTAGAGGTCATCCTCTGAATTACCGCTGTCGGATACACCATAGACAGACTTTGGCACGAGTTCAAGATAGTCAAGCGTTGCTTCCTTCTTCTTTGGAAGAATCGTTGATACGTTCTTGATGCGAAGTGTGTGTGTCTTGCCAGCTTCGATATATACCGTACAGAGAACCTTACGTGCACAGTTAGCAATAGTTGACAATGCACTACCCTTGGTTGCCATTGTTCCGTCAGAACTTACAAACAGGGAGTGAGGACCACGGTAATATCCCTTATTCTTCAGAATCTTGAAGTCTTCCTGACGCTTTTCATCGTCATCACGGATATTGGCATAGTCAGGGAATGTTGTAGAACCATAAACGCTCTCATCCTTGATACGCTCTGCCATATTCAATGGAATACCAGTAGCCTTATTATCGAAATAAACCTGCATCTGACCACGCTCGGCACGGTCATCCTTCTTGTTCATTGGAGGGAAACCAAGACGGATCTGCCATTCACCAGAGAATGGAACTGGAGGAAGGTTGAATGTGATATCGAAGACCTCTTGTGCATCCATCTCGTCACCATGGCTACCCCAATAGTGTGAACGTGGGTACCAATATGTGAGACGGCTATCACCTCTTAGGATAACGCCTTCAAGATAACCCTGCGGGAACTGATAGTTCTTACCGCCTACACCGCCCTGAGTGATGGTCTTACCATTCATGCGGATATTATTTGTCATAATCTCAGGGAAGATTGTAGAGAAGTCCATACGGATGCGACAGTTATGCACATTGTCACGTGTATTCTCGTCGAACTTCAGAATGTCATCTACATAGAAGTATATTCCATTAATTGCATTATTGTCATACTGTTCTGGAACGGTTGGCAGGACGTGTACACCGCTTGTGTTGTGAGTATCATCAAAGCGACGGTTGAGGTATCGGTCACCTACTTTACCGGTAGATCCAGCCCATTTGCTTACGGTGAGTTTCTCCACCTTTAGCATAGTATATGGGAGCAAGGTGGTGTACCAGTCGGTAGGGTTGACAAGGTTTATGTCTATGCCTGCGTCCTCACGTACTGTAAGGAAGTTGTATCCCTGTACATTACGGTCAAGGATATGATACTGAATAAGACGTTTCAGAGGGTTTATTGAGTCTTTGAGATGCTCAAATTTCCAGCCCTCTTTGTCAACATCCTCAGGATAGATAGAAGAATATATTTTCACAGCCTCATTGTAGAGGTCTTTGAGATTCATGATTCCCTTTCTATTGAGAACCTCATCTGGTACTACAAAGGCTGTAAAACCGTATTTCTTTGATTCCGGATAATAGACCTCTTCGGCAGAACGGGAACCTGTTGTGATTTTCTGTACTGCCCACTTTGAGTTCTTGTATCTCTCATAGTCCTTGGCATACTGGCGATCCTCTACACTGTCCATTCTCTCATCAAGACCAGTTTCATGGATTGCATCACCAAAGATTTTCAGCTCGTCATTCTGCATGATAAGAGAAGCGACGGTCTTTGTGGAGTTCTCAAGTACTACGTCAATCTGATGTACTATGCCATTTTCCACAGAGTCGTCCTGATGTTCGAAGTATATGGTGGAGTTGTTGTTTACCACAACTACAGAGTTGTTGTTCGCATCGCTCTTGTGCTCAACCTGAACATTACGCTTGATCATGTTCTGGCTTGCAAGCATACCATCTGCCATGTCAGAGACAGAGAAAATCTCTGGGATGAAGTGTGTACGGGCAATGGTATCGCACTGAGCATCCGACAAATCATCAATGGATGAATAGTTGTACTTACTCAGGTATGCATTCACGGCATCATTGTTTGGCAGGAAGCATGTATAATGACCATAAGCTGAAAGCTGGTCCATGAGTCCGGCACGTTCAACGATGGTGGCAAACTGGCTGAAGTTCTCATTTCCCTTTATATACTCACTCATCATCTTACCTGTGAATGTATAGTAACTCTCTGCATCCGGTTCGTCGGAACAGGATGAGAATGTACATAGTGTACTGAGTGTAATGAGTAAAGTGTAAAGTGGAACTGCGCAGCTGATGAGCTTGCGAATAATGTAGAATGACACTCTACGCTTATTTATATTATTTTGAATTGATTTTTTCATATCGTATATACTATTTATATTACTCGATATTCTTTAATCTTTAATCCTTTAATTTGCCTCATAACTGCTGTTTTCACCACTTCCGAAAGCAGGGTTCTGATGCAGGTTAGGATTGACTTTCATTTCATCAAGATTGTATGGCCAGTAGATAGCATCCATATTTTTCATCTTGCTTTGAATGATAGACTGAAGGTTGATGTCTTTGTTTGAACACTTGGAAGCAAGGTATTCGGTGTTACCGTCACGTTGTGATCTGCGAACGAGGTCATAGTAACGCTTACCCTCGAACATGAGTTCGCGATGACGCTCCTCATATACGAGATTCGTGATAGCCTCCTTTGTCTTATAGTTCTTTAATACAAGGGTATCCTTGAGAACCTGCTCACCGATAGAACGCTTGTTGACAGCGTTCACGAGTTTGAATGCGTTATAGAGATTCTTGACGTCTTCATCGGAAGTAACATCGCCAGTCTCCTGTGAAATCAACTGGCTGTAAGCTTCTGCTGCAAGGAGCATGATGTCTGACAGACGATAATAAATGACATTTGCCTTGTTTTGGGAGTCGTGGTTCATTCCGGTTGTTGGATACTGACTGCTCCATTCGGAACTCCAGAAGTTACTTGCTGTAGGTGCCATGAGAGTGACTTCTGTGTATGCCGTGGTCTTGCTAATATGTGATGGTTCTTCCTTGCCTTTCCATGCTATATTCTCGTATGCACGCATGTCGAGTCCCTTGTTCTGTTTGTCAAACACCTTATATGTGCCGTTCCATTCGTCAAGAGAAACGAATGAAGAAACATTTACCCATGGCTTGCGGTCCTGTCCTCCGTAGAAGTTGCCGAAAGTTGGATTAGATGCAAGATTGTCATTGTTCTTGATAAATGTAAGTTCAAAGATACTCTCTATGCTGTTACCATCAACGAATATCTGATTAAAGCCATTGCCGAAATAGTTGCTATTGCTCCTGTATCGTGTACCGATGAGAGGATAGCCGTTCCAGTTAGCAAAGTCTTCTTGAGTGAATGTCTTCAACTTCTTTACTTCCTGCTTCTTACGGTCTATAATCTTATTGGCAAACTCTATACATTTTGTATAGTTTTTCTGCCAAAGGTACATCTCACAAAGCATAGCGTAGATAGCCCACTTTGTGATGCGACCCGTACTGAAATATTCTGAGTATGGATTTGATGTTTCTGGATACCCATCAAGAGCATCTTCACTCACTGCTTCGAGTGAGGAAATCAAGTTTGAGAGCACCGTGTTGAAGTCGGTGGCAGGAAGTGCCATCGGCTGTTTCCCTTCTCCCTCACTGTCGTCCTCATAGCAGGTTTCTGTGTAAGGTACGTCACGGAATGTACGTATGAGATAGAAATAGCAAAGGGAACGGATGGCTATTACCTCCGCAATGTCTGCCTTCAGTTGTGACTTCGTGTATGAAGGGTCAACATCGGCAACGCCTGGGGCATATTTAAGTATAGTGTTACATTTGTTGATGACGCTATAGAAGTCCTCCCATTTCGTATAACCGTTGTTGGCTGTGAGGTTTTCCTTCAGAACCTTTTCCAGATTATGATCCTTATGGTCTGCATCTGTATATACAACGTTTTCAGAACGGTATTCTCCCCATATCATCATACGGCTGATGATGGCTTCTGACTGTAGCTGTGAGTAGCATCCAGCGATTACTGCCTGTACGTCGGTCTTTTCATTCCAGAAGTTTTCAAGGACGGTTTCGTTCTGAGGCTCAAGCTCAAGGAATTTTTCTCCACAGCTTGTCAGCATACCAGAACTCATAATACCTAATGTTAGTGCCATGAGCGTGAAGCTGTTCTTGCGTATTTTAGATTTTATATTGTTCATAAAAAATAACTAATTACGAATTACAAATTACTTTATTACAAAAGTACAATCTAACATACTTCCCTTTGGGAAGGTTTAGTTAGGCTTTTAGAAGAATACCGTAGCGCCCAGTGTGTATGAGCGTACGCGAGGGAGTTTACCATTATCCTGTGCAGGGCTATAGCCTCCGGCAGAGATATCGGGGTCAACACCTGTGTATTTGGTAAGTACGAAAGGATTGTTTGCACTCAGATAGAGATTGATCTTATTGAGTCCTAAAGGCTTGAGCAAATCCTTCTTCAGGGCATATGAGACCTGAATATAGCTGCAACGCAGATATGAGCCGTCCTCTACGAAACGGTCGCTGATAAGTGTGTTGTAGTTTGTGTTCTCACCATACATAGCACGTGGAATGGTTGTAATATCACCCTCCTTACGCCAGCGGTAGTTCACGGCCTGACTCTGGTTGTCGTTATTCTTCATTGCCTCTGCATCAAGACGTGCAAGGTTAAGGATGTCAACACCGACACGATATGTGAACTGTGCTGTGAGTTTCAAGTCCTTGTAGTAAGCGGAGAATCCGAATCCACCAGTGAGTTTAGGCAGTGAAGAACCGAGGTACATGATGTCGAGAGCATTAATCTGACCATCATGGTTTACATCCTCATACATGGCATCACCACCACGGAAGCTATAGTTCTTACCTGAATTGTCGTTGGTATAGTTGAACTTCATCTGAATAGGATCGCCATTGTCATCATAGATAATCTTGCCTTCTGCATTGAGAGCTACAGGTGCAGTGTTGCCGGCATCGATGAATGCCTGCTGCTGCTCTTTCGGCATGTTCTTGACTGTTTCATACTGGTACATATATACCCCCTTTGAACGGAATCCGTAGATTGCGTTAAGCGGGTTGTTTAGCTGAACTCGTGTGAGAACCTCACGGTTACCGTTGTTATAAGTTGAGTTCATGGACTTCAATACACTTGCATCCATCTCAAGCAATTCGTTACGGTTGTTGCCGAAGTTTGCATTGAGGTCAAGTGAGAAATGTCCCTTCCTTATTAATCGGTTAGTGTTGATATGGAACTCCCAACCTGTATTGCGCGTCTTACCTGTGTTGCGGGTGTCAAGTTTTGCGTAACCAGAGCTTGAAGGAATACGATAGTCACCCATCAACATGTCGGAACGTGTGATTTGGTAAATCTCAAAAGTAAGGTTAAGACGATCCTCAAGGAAACCAATATCGAAACCGACGTTGAAGTTATTTACTTTTTCCCACTGAAGGTTTGTCAGCTTGAGGTTTTTAGGAGACATTGCACTGATGCCAAGATACTCAGAAGCGCTTCCATATTTTGATACATAGAGATAGTTCTGGTTTGGTGCATTACCTACCAGACTCCATGATGGGCGTATAGAGAGCATGGACAGTCCCTTGCCCTTGATTTCCTTCATGAAAGGTTCGTCAATTATATTCCAACGGCCAGAGAACTGTGGGAAGTAACCCCATCGCTTATCTGGTCCGAATTTGGTCGTACCATCCATACGCAATGTAGCATCGAAGGAATAACGGCTCTTGTATGAATAGTGTGCTGTTAATGTGTAGTACAGGGAACGCCACTCGTTGAAGCCTGATTCGAGTTTTGTAATCTTACCACCGGCATTAGGGCTTTGAATACCTCCAGAAGGAAGTCCTTTTCCCTCTGTTGACTGGTTGCTTGAGCTACCAGTCGATACCTCCATACGTGCCATTGCCATTACAGAGTGATCCTTGTTTGGCAGCTTTGGAACGTATGTCAGAGAGTGCTTTGTGGTGAGTGATACACTCTTAGAACTTGCATCTCTTGAGGTGTTGTGACCTGCGTTCCATGATGTTGTAACAAGTTCTGACGGATAGAACTTTTCTTCGTAGTTGTTGAAGATATTCATGTATATCTGTCCCTTGTAGGTGAGGCGGTCATGATCCTCGTCCATACCCATGAGTTCATACTTCATGATAAGTTCCGGGGTTAGGTCATACTTTGTCTGGTCATTCTTTGCAAGATGGGCGCTTGCGACAGGATTGACGTACGTGCGCTGATCCTTTTCGAATACACTTGAACCAATTGAAGAGCCACTCTGAAGCATGTTGTAATAAATATCAGTATCGTTACCATTGGCATCCTCCTCATATATACTCATATTAGGCATTTTCTTCAGGGCGATATCGTAGAGGTTGTCATAGTTATGGTTGTACTTGGTATATGTGAATGCGAAGTTTGTCTGCACGAGAATACGTTCACTGACATTATAGTCAAGGTTCACACGTGCAGAGATACGCTTCATCTTGTCTTCGATAGATGTACCGGTTTCATTGTCCCAACCACCAGAGATACGGAAACGTGCCTTCTCACCACCGCCGTTTACTGTAAGGTAGTGGTTCTGTCGAAGTCCAACCTGAGTAACTTCCTTCAGCCAATCCGTATTGTCGTTGTACTGGTGGTACTCAGGGAAATTGGGATCATAGTTGAGCTCAGGAACATTGCTTGAAGCATCATTCTGTCTTGGGTTGAAGTAAGACTCCTTGAGAAGCATGGTGTAATCATCGCCATTGAGCAAATCCATACCCTTTGGCTGATATGTTCCTGTCAGTTTGAGAGAGTATGACACTTGTGGCTTACCACGGCTACCACGCTTTGTCGTAAGCTCGATAACGCCATTACCGCCCTGTGAGCCATATAGTGCAGAACCATCCTTCAACACGTTGATGCTTGCAATATCCTCAGTGTTTATGTTGAGAAGCTCGGCAAACTGCTCGTCACTTGCCGTATTTGTATCAAAGTTTGAGAGGTCAAGTTCACGAACATTTCCGTCCACTACGATAAGTGGGTTCTGGTTCGTGAGTTTTGACAATGAGCCACCACCACGAAGACGCATGGTTGAACCGGAACCAAGGGCACCAGAGTTACCTACGATGTCAAGGCCTGCGATACGTCCCTGAAGGGCTTCGTCGATGGTTGTGATACCGAGGCCTTCAAACTCCTTGGTATCGATGGTTTGCTTGGCGTATGAAATCTCATTCTCAGGAATGGCAAGACCGTTACCGTTGGCACGCTTCTTTGACTTTACGACAACTTCGCTAAGAGTTGTGGCACTTGTCATAGTCACGTTATATGTGGTTTTGTCAAACTTGAATGTCTGTGTCTTCAGTCCAACGTATGATATGCGGAGTTTGTCCTTTGGATTCTTCACCTTCATGGTGAAGTTACCGTTCATGTCGGTGATGGCAGACTCAATGATACGGCCTGTGCCGTCAATCTCACAGACTGTAGCTCCCATCAGAGGACCGAGGTCATCACTGACGGTACCATGTACCTGTGTAATATCCTGTGCCATAGCAGCTAAGCTACAAAGCGACATTGCGCATGTCAGCAGTGCAACCCTGCATTTATGACCTACTATATTGTATGTCTTTTGTTTCATTGACAAATTCTGATTTCTAATTATTCGCGGAGCTCATCAAGCTACGCAAGTTTCTGATTATCTTTTGGCTTTCGCTTTACTTCCATTTTGTCTCTTGACTCTTGTCGTAGAGAAGTACGCCGTTAATCTTGTGTAGTACTGCATTGGAAGATGCTGAGATTGAGCATCTGAATGATGTAGTGCTAAGATTGTCCAACTTCACACCTGAGCCCCATTCAACCCAATATTCACGGCAGCACTTGTTGCTTGCTGCCACGTTGGCGGTATAGGTCTTGCCCAATTGATCCTTGACTGTCAGATTGTTTCCGTCCTGAGTTACGTAGATAGAATAGAAACGGTTGTTCTTAGGATTCAGCTTGCCAGACTCATACTGGAAGTTAGAAACCTTGTCGCCACCGATATACACGGAGTTATCCTGTATGTGATAGCGTACAAAATTGTGTATTCTGTCTGCAATTTCATTTTTCTCGTCTTCAGAAGTTGAGTTGTTGTAGTCATCCCATGTTGGGAGATAACCATTGTCAATCATCTGCTTGATTGCAGCATCAGTAGGGACGTAGATAGTATAGTTGTAGTTATCGAACACCTTAAGGTTCTTGTTCTCCGCAGGGTTTAGACAATAGTATTTTCCGTCCTTTGTTCCGAACAGAGCCTTACCGCTTTCGTCTGCAAATATCATATCGTAGAACAAATGGTCGCCACCCTTGTCTTTCTCTTCCTTCAATATCTCATATACAGACTTAGCAGAAGTCATAGGAATCTGTACCTTGCCCTGTTCGAAGGCTTCCGCATTGTTTACACCATAGGTTGTGCCGTTACCGTCGCTGCCCATGTCGTATATGTATTTGCTGGAAGCTTTGACTTTTCCACCTGTATAAAGTTGAAGACCGCCCTGGAAGCACATGTCGTTGCCTTCCTTGAATGCCTTGATGACACTGCCGGCCTTTGTCTTGTACATGGTCTTGTCGGCTGTGATATCCTCAAGAAGAATTGAGTTGTCAAGATAGTCATAGAGACGGTTTACGACAACATCCGATGTGAGACTGTAGTCAGGACCTTCGGCAGGTGTCCATGATCCGTCAGGAGCCATGACGACTGGCATTGCTATGCCATTAATCTGCTCCTTATAATAGAAGAATACGAGTAGATACTGTTGTGGAAGACCGTATGAGCATGGGTCGATGAAGGAAAGAACCTTCTGGTCGGAATTGGATATTTTCACCCAATCTTCACTATTGAAAGGAATAATCAGGCTGAACTTTGAATCCATAGCCGTGAGGTATGGGGTGAAGTCCTTCGCAGCACCGTTATTCGTTACGTATGTTGGGGTGTAGTTACTTGAAAGGGCATGATAGATTACGCTGTAGTCACTTGTACTTTGAACAAGTGCTGGGAACATTACTGATGAATACTCAGAAGGGGCAAACACCTTATTAGTAATATATACAACGCCATTACAACCCATGATACATGAGTCGATATCAGCTATGGTTACGCCCATAGAACGCTGTGAATCATCAAGTATTGAAGCAAACTTGGAAGGAACAGAGGCTACGAACGACTCCTGCATGTTCACATTGAGAAGCTTTACAAGAGTCTCGTATGGGATGTTATCCCATGAGCCGAACTTATCCTTTAGAACCTTACCAGAACCGCTGTTGAACCATTCTGTAAGAGCTTTGTTGTTTGGCACGAGCATAGAAGCCGCATCATTCTGCATGATGATAGTGGTATTGTCTGCCATATACTGATTCCATCCTGGATCGAATTTCAGCAGACCGCTGGCATTAAGGACATCATCCCTCCTGCCTGTTGGAGTGTAGAGCTCGTGATTTCCGCTATAGTTCAGGTAGCGGAGGTTATAGAGTGAATCCGTATTTTCATATTCCCGGTGGTGATACCAGAACTCCTCCTGTGATGCCTTGTCCAATGCTACGGGAACACTGAACCTATTGAGCAGTTTTGCCCATATAGTTGTATTGCTGTTCGTATTGATAATCTCAGCCATGTTAGGCGTTGACTCGATTACTCCGTCAACAACATATATGTAGCCGTTCTTGCAGGTCTGCTCGTTGCTGATTACCTTCCTGCCATTCACCCATGAGTCTTGGACTGACTCCGATGCGTGATTGGAGATTACATATAGGTCGTTATTCGTGATATTGTTCTTCTCCATGAACTGAGGGAGGAAGTGAATCATAGGTGCTGATGTCTGATCCTTCACGATATGGATGCTTTTCCCCTGACTGCGTACATTTCCCCAAGCCCTATTTACTGGGTCGTCGGCAATTGAATTGTTAATCGGGAAATTCTCAACATTCATTACGGGAATATTGTCAAGACTGCTTGCTGCAGTCTGACGACGCATACACATACCGTTTTCTGGTAGTTTATTGTCGTCATTGGAAGGAATGTTTGACATGAGTTCAAGAAGGTACGCATTATTAATCATAGTACCATTGAATAACTGGCTTTTTTGGCCGTCTGTGAGATCTTCGTATGATCTTACGCCGAAAATGTTATTGGAATTGAACCATGCCTGATAGGCATCATCAGATGCGACGAATAGTGTCTTAGAACCCGTCTTTGAAAGAGTTTCCTTGTAGCCAAGGTCGTTAATGAGGCGCAGTGTGGTATTGAAAGTCTTGGTCTGGCCATCTACCTGAATGCCTTCTTCAAGACGCTCATAGATAGAGTTGCCTAACCACTCTGGCTGTCCAGTGAGTATGTCCTTATCACAGGACTGCATCATGACAGCGCCTGCAACAAACCCACCAACAGTCAGCATGTGAAGTGAAAGCTTTCTTGCCCACTTACTCTGCATTCTCTTGCGTTTAGCGATTTTTCTAATCATATTTAGGTTTCGTTTATAATGGTTTTAATGTTTCACTTTATATATTGTTCAGGCTGTTAGCCTTAGTTGGTTTCATTTCCTTGAGCTTGGGTTTTATGTTAACGCAATAAGCTTTACACATACCCCCAAATGTCTTTTCCTCTCTTCTTACACCGTCTTCTTTAAGGTGGTATTTTATAGACTTCCACCTCGATTGCCTTTTTTCACTCAAATACTGGGGTGGGTATATTTCAACCCACTCCAGTATTGTTATGTTAATTATGTTCGTTCATTACTTCTTCATAACCTTCTTTACACCATTCTTTGTGCGGATGATGTTGAGACCATTCTGAAGTGTGGCAACCTTGACACCGTTGATTGTATAGATGTCGATTGCCTCGGATGTGGCAACGACATCCACGATGCCGGTTTCAACAGAAGGTTCCTTGCTGCTGTTCTTACCATAGTAGAAGAGCTGGAAGTAGTCTGCCTTGAACCATGTGTCAGAAGCAACCTTGATAGAGATCTTGTCATTGTTGTTCTCAAGCTTGAAGACTACGCTTGCCTCTTCGCCATTTGTCTTGTCGGTTGTTGTTACCTCATACATGTTGTTGTTGACAATAACCTTCTGTACATTGTTCGCATCTGAAGCTACGAGACATGTGAGTTCGTATGTTCCAGCAGGAAGATCGAGATCCTCGATATCCTGTGCAACGAAGAAACCGCCTTCAACTGCAGAGCCGTTCCATGTGTTGAATACGTAAGAACCATCGGCATTGTTGATAGTGTAGGTTCCGTTGCTGTTTTCCTTAGAACCTGTATCACCTGTACCGCTTGCTGTTGTCCAACCTGTGAGGTCGCCAGTCTCGAAACTGTTGTTCGTAATCACGTTGGTGATTTCCTTACGATTATTGTCTGCAGCTTCGTCGATATCAGCAGGAACAGCAAGCTTCTTTGCGAGCTTTGTCATGTCTGCGATAGCCTGTTGAGCCTGAGCATCTGTGTATGTCTTGCCGTCAATGGCTGTAGAAACTTCTGTGCTGAGAGTGTTAGCCTGCTGTATTATTGCAGGACGAGCATCCTCTGAATTGCTGAGAGTCTCGTTGAATGTCTCTGCCTGAGCCAAGAGATTCTTGAAGAGAGCCTCAGACTCTGCTGCCTTTGTCTGGATAGCATAGATTGCAGCGAGTGCATTGAACATAACCTTACCGTCGGTCTGTGCGAGAGCCGCATTACCATCCTCGACAGCCTTTTTCGCCTCCTGTGCAATATCAGAACCCATAAGAGCCTCTGCATTGATGCTCTTTACAGCCTTCTCAAGCTCCGGCTTGATAATATTTGCGTCGAAACCCTGATAGATAAGCTTGAAGCGTGTGAAGATTGCCCATGATGTGCCTTCCTGAGTATTACCCTTGACACCGATGCGGAGAGGATCACCCTTCTTTGCTACAAGGCCGAAAGCACTCTGAACATATTTACCATCGTCGAATGCAACACCTGCATTGGTCATGTCATTCGGATACCAGAACTCCTTGTTTGGATCAATGTATGGGGCAGGACCAGCAAGACCTTCAGTCTTATAGTAAGGATTTGCTTCGTCGTATGGAGCCTTGAACTTGTAGATGTTGTCAAGTGATGTCTTGGCATCATTCAGATAGATGTATGCAGGAGAGTTTGTAATGAACTCGTTATGGTCAGTTCTCTCTGTACCATCCTGATTGAAGTAGTACAACCAACCGTCGTTATCACCGTTGTTATAGCGATAGAATCCCTGAACCTGAATCTGATATACACCTACAGGAGCATTTGATATGTCCTGGTGGATGTCGAAATTCTTAGAATTCCATGCCTCAGCACACTTTGCAGCTGCATTTGCTGCTACGTTGCCGCCTTCACCAGAGTGCTCCCAGCCTTCCCAGCCTTGAGCAAAATCAGTGTTCTTCAGCATATTGCTTACGTCTGTACCTGCAGGAGTCTCAGCCTTTGCACTATCGTAGAGACGCTGAAGTTCTTCAGTCTCTTTCTTAATGTCTTCTGTAGAGAGTTCCAATTTCTCAATGAATTCGGTATAGTCGTAAGTTATGTAGTCTGCCAAATCAGTGGCAATACTCATATAGGTGCCCTCTGTAAGCATCTTTGATGCCTGATCTGCCAAAGCCTTGTATGCCGCCCATGCTGCAATGTTCTCCTCTGCAGCTTTCTTTGTTGCATCGATAGCCTCGACTGCTGCCTTATAAGACTGATAGTCAGTTGCGTTTGCCTTGCTGACTGCGTCGTTGAATGCTGCAATTATGCTCTTTGTCACATTACCCTCTGGTAGGGTAGCATTGGCAGCGTAGTCCTTCATCAGGGCACCCCATGCATCTGCACCGTTTCCATAATAGGTAAGAGCGAAGTTATCAACGATTGTCCAGTCATTGTTCTCCTTTGAGTCTTTCTTGACACCGATCTTTGCTGTGCCTTCAGATACAGGGAACAATACAGAGTTGGTCTTGTAGAGTGCTGTGCCTTCCTTCAACTCCTTGGTAGTACCATTGAGGTTGGTGAAGTCAAGCATTGTGTTAGGGATATAGTATATGGTCTCACCATCCTTATATTCCGTAGCACCAATTGCTTCACCATTCTTGTCAAGATGCTGTTCTCCAGCCTTGATAGGATCAAAGAGGTGCATTAGGCTTGCTGTAGCGATTTCCTCGCCGTTAGCTGTAACGTTGGCACCATAGATCTTGGCATAGTATTTTGCCTTATCCTTTGTCGCTGTGAAATCATTGGCAATTTCACCTGCACGATAGAATCCGTCAGCATTTACCTTATAAACACCTACAGGAAGATCCTTGAGTGTCTGATAGGTGTTATAGTTCTTATTAAAGTGCTCAGCAGCAGTACTTGCTGTACCTCCGGCACCGAATTTTTCTCCTTCCCAACCTGCAAAGTCGCCCTGCTTGTCGAATGAACGATTCTTTATAAGAGTAGAAACGTCTTTCGGATTAGCAAGTGTTGCGCTTGCCATATCAGCATCAGCAGCAGCCTTCAACTTTGCTGGAATAGCATCGATAGCAGCCTGAAGTTCCTCAATCGTGCTTGCCGTATTGTTAAATACTGTTTCCTCTGCAGCCAAGTCGATTGAAGGATAAAGCTTCTTCGCTTCTTCGATGTCTGCTTTGAGCTTCATCGCGGCAACATACACATTATTGATGGGTTCCCATTCTTTGTATGCATCTATGCTAACACCTGTCCACTCATAATCTGCTTCAATTGCAGGCTCTTTTGATGTGAACCATGATGTCAGATAGAGTCGTGTGTCAGCAAAGTCTTTTGCAATGCCGAGGTATTCATCGGCAAATGCCTTATTACCAATCTTATACTTGCCATTTCCAAGATCTGTAAGAGTCCAGGTGTTGCAGTTAGCACCATTGTTGTTGTCAACCCAGATAGCCGCGTTTGACTCAACAAACGTTTTACGCCACTCTTTGAATTTGGCAACTGAATCTACTAGAGCATAAGTACCATCGGTCTGTTCTTGGATTTTCCAAGGCATACCCTTGTCTCTACTTGCAGAGCCACGTGTTTCATAGTCGTTAGCACCGAGCATGAACGACCCAGTAGATACATTGTACAGATATTGGGCTGTAACGCCATCCTTAACGATATCTTGCGTCGTCGGAACCGGTCTTACCCAACCATCTGCAAAAACAGATGAAGTCATCATCATTGATGTACCTAAAACGAGTAATGTTTTTAGCTTCATAATGATACGTTTTTAAGTTAGTGAAATGAATATAATAGTTAAAGTATATATTAACCTTTTAGCAGGTTGTCCGTGTCTCTGTTAAAGACGTTATTAGGTTGGTATCTATTTTGCTTGCAAAGATAATAATCTTTAGTTAATAAATGGAAAATATTGTGTAAATAAATGTTAAATGTGTTGTTTTTAACTATAAAAAAAGTATTATTGCTGTGTTTATAAGTGTAAAACGGACAATATTTCCGAAAAAAAGCGTAGAGATAAGATATATTTAAACGTGAGTTAGACAATTCAATTCGTCGAACTCACGTTTAATAACCGTAGGTTACTTAGCTCCCGGGGCAGCATCGTTTCCCGCTCCTCCGTCCTGTTTCTTTGCTGTTGATTTCTTGGAGATGTCAGTCTTTATGGCATCTTTTGGAAGACGGTCACGCTGCAACTGATCGATAATAGGTTTGGTGAGACCTTCTGTCTTTGCCTGTGTTGGACCTGTTATATCAAGTACTACAATCTCGTTCTTGCCCTTCTTCAACCAGCATCCCGGCAGATAGAGAGTCTGTTGTGGACCTACTTCCCAGAAACGACCTATGCAATGACCGTTTACCCATACGAGTCCCTTGCCCCATGTCCTCATGTCAAGATAGGTGTCGCCTGTCTTTTTGAGGTTGAAGGTTGCCCTGTAATATGCTGGCTGATCGCCAATTACGGTTGGGATATAGCTTAGGTCGTTATAGTCAAGTTCGTAAGGATAGAGATACACATTCCAGTCCTTGAGGTTATATGTGAGGTCGTTCTTGCCGTCTGTGGTGAACACCTCAACCTTATCCGTAATTCCTTTTGGATCATGTATGAGCTTAGAGTAGTTGATTCGTCCCATAACCTCTATGAAAATGTCGAGTTGGGCACCAGCCTTTACGTTTTCCTTGATTTGAAGTGTTGTCTCATAGCCATTACCACGATAGAGCTGCCCGACTTTCTTTCCGTCGATGGTTACAATGGCATAGTCGCACATATCGGTTATGCGGAGATATGCCCCTGCCTTGAGGTCGGGTAGGGTAGTGGTATAGAGAATGTTGCCATAGCCTTGGTTATATTGCTCCACGGGAAGAGCATCGTGTGACCGTATCGGCTGTGGCATGTTTCCTGCACGGAATAGAGGTGCCATTTCATTAAACTTTACCTCTGGGATGGATATTATTGGTAATGGTTTTGGAACAGCAGGTAATTTTACATCTGAATGTTTCTGGAGAAGTTCGCGAAGCTGATAGTATTTCTCTGTTGCTGCTCCTTGTTCATCTATTGGGGCATCATAATCATAGCTTGTACAGTCTGGTGCAAAGCCTGTGTTATTTGCTCCTGCCCACCAGCCGAATGATGTTCCGCCGTGGGTCATATACAAAGAGAAGGAAATGCCGTTGTCGAGCATCGTTGATATGCCGTTCACCATATCTGTAGCAGGACGGGTTTCATGAGCACGGCCCCACCCGTCGAACCATCCGCTCCAGTATTCTGAGCACATGCGTGGGGCATTAGGACGGAGTTCTCCGAGTTTCTTGAACTGCTCAAGCACGTTGGCACCTGTTCCGAAGTTCATTGTCCATACGAGGTCGTCAAGGGCATTGTCCGTGAAATTGCTTGACCAGTCGCATTGGAACAAGGTCGTCTTATCCCATCCGGCTGCACGGAGGGCATCACGCATGGCACTTACGTATGGCTTGTCCTTTGCGTAGGAGCCGTATTCATTCTCCACCTGTACCATAATTATATTACCGCCATTCTCAAGGCGATATGGAGCCAGTACCTCTGCCACCTTATTCTCAAAGGCGATGGCAGGCTTCATGAATTTCTCGTCCAACGTTCTTAGCTTGATACTGCGATCCTTGAGCAGCCACCAAGGCAGGCCACCCATTTCCCATTCTGCGCAAACGTATGGACCTGGACGTACTATCACCCACATTCCGTTCTTCTTGCAGAGTTCCATGAAGGCTGCAATGTCGTGGTTTCCTGAGAAATCCCACACGCCTGGCTGTGGTTCGTGGTAGTTCCAGAATACGTATGCACAGATAGTATTCATACCAAGCGCCTTACACATCTTGATACGATGGTCCCAATATTCGCGTGGAATACGTGCATAGTGCAATTCGGCAGCCTTCACGATGAAAGGCTTTCCATCCAAAAGGAATGTGCCGTCACCTTGCGTAAAGGTATGGATTGTCGGTTGTTTGGCGTTAATTGAAATGGCAAAGGATATTATTGCCAAAAAGGATAGTAGTTTTTTCATTGTTTTATAGTTTAGTCGTTAGTTTAGGGGGTAGGGGTTAGTGTAATTTCATTTATATTGCTGCCACTATTGCGAATACTGCAAGTGTGGCAAGAACGCTCATGGCAGGAATCCATTCCGTTATGGATGGGCATTCCCTTACCTCCGGAACCAATCTCTTTGGCAGATATTTCTGATATAACCAGATTATGATGCCAACGACGATTGTAGAGTATAATATGCCTCCGAGGAGATCGCCAGGATAGTGAACGCCGAGGTATGAGCGTGAATAGCAGACTATCAGGGATAGCAGGAACAGGGAGTATAGCACTCGTTTTGACTTCATGAAATAAGCCGCGAGCAGGGATAATCCCCAATAGTTGGCTGCATGAGCCGACGGGAAGCCGTATGAGCCTCCACGGTAGTCGTTCACAATGTGAACGTATTGTGATAGAGGATTCTCGAGATTTGCCGGACGCAGGCGCTGAAACCAAGGTCGGATTACCTGTGAGTTCAGCATGTCCGTAAACAACATCATCACTCCTACTAATAATAGAAGGTGTAAAGCTCCCATCCACCCTCTTCTCTTGTATGTCACAAAGAGGGTAATCAGATAAAACGGAATCCACACCAGTTTACCGCTTATGAGCCACATGAGTTGGTCAAGGTACTCTGTGTGGAATCCGTTTATCAACAGTAGGAATTGAGAATCAATTTCTGACATTATCTAAGTGAAAAAGTGAAGAGTGAAAAGTGAAGAATTTGAGTTTCAGAGGTTCTGATATTTACATATGATTGCAAAATCTAACTTAAATTCTTCACTCTTCACTTTTCACTCTTCGTTTAATTTATCCTATAAAGGTCTTGATTAACCAGTAGCAGATTATACCAGCAACATATCCCACGAAGGCAATCCAAGTTACTTTCTTCAAGTACCAGCCGAATGAGATATGCTCAAGGCCCATTACCACTACGCCGGCAGCACTACCGATGATGAGCATTGAGCCGCCAACACCTGCACAATAAGCAAGCAACTGCCAGAACACACCATCTACAGCGAGGTTAACTGACGTTGGATCAATAGCGTACATCTTCATTGAAGCTGCAACGAGTGGTACGTTGTCAACAATAGATGAGAGAATACCGATGGCACCTGTGATGAGGTAGTCGTTGCCTACTGTATCGTCAAGCCACTTCCCCATCTGTGTGAGTACGCCGATCTCAGAAAGCGTAGCCACAGCCATAAGGATACCGAGGAAGAACATGATTGTGCTCATGTCTATGCGAGAGAGAAGCTTGGTAACACGCTTTGCCTTAGGGTCTTGCTCCGTACGACCACGATAGAAAATCTCAGTTACGCACCAGAGGATGCCTAACACACCGATAATGCCCATGAAGGCAGGGAGTTCAGTAATTGTATGGAACACAGGAACCAAGCAGAGACCGCCCACACCGATAGCGAAGATAATCTTCTTCTGACGTGAAGATACTGCGAGCTTTTCTTTTGAACCATTATCTACAGTCTGTGGGAGATCACCCTTGAGGTGCATCTGCAGAACGGCTGTAGGAACTATGAATGCAACGAAAGAAGGAACTATAATCTCTTCGATAACGCCGAGAGCAGTAATCATCTTGCCATTCCAGAGCATGATTGTCGTAACGTCGCCGATAGGAGAGAAAGCACCACCGGCATTAGCTGCGATGATAACGCATACGGCATACCAGATGCGGTCGTTCTTGTCCTGAACAAGCTTACGCAGGATCATAATCATCACGATGGATGTTGTAAGATTGTCGAGAACGGCTGACAGGATAGCTGTCATGAACGCAATCTTCCAAAGCAGCGAGCGCTTTGTCTTAGAAGCAAGGGCACCGTGTACCCAGTTGAATCCCCCGTGCTGGTCAACAATCTCAACGATTGTCATAGCACCCATAAGGAAGAATAGGGTAGTACCGGCCTCACCGAGATTCTTCTCGATAGCCTCACCCAGTTCCCAATGCTCAGGCAACGCGATGCCTATAAGGTCACCATGACCTACTGCAAGGAGTGTCCAGCAAACTACACACATCAAGACTGCAATAGCAGCCTTGTTGATTCTTGTTACGCTCTCAATGGCAATGAAGATATAGCCAATGATGAAAGCCAAACAGATAGTGGTTATCAAACTCATTTTTAGTTTAAGTTGTTATAAAATATTTTATATTTTGCGGGTACAAAGTTACTAAAAAAACTTCTAATTCCGTTCTTATATGTGAAAAAATGTTCATTTTTCAATGAAATGTTGCATTTCCGACAAAAAATGAAACATATAGTTCTTGGTTCTCGATATTTTTAGTATCTTTGCAAATTAGTAAGTGAAGAGTTCTCTACCCCCTAACCTTTTAACTCTAACCTCAAAACAATGAACCATAAATATTTCTTTGCCGTTGACCTCGGAGCAACCAGTGGACGTACCATCGTAGGTGGATTGAGTGATGGAAAAATCTCTCTTGAGGAACTGACGCGCTTTGACAATAATCTCATAGAGGTGAATGGTCACTTCTACTGGGATATCTACGCCCTTTACTTTGAGGTTGTCAAAGGTCTGAAGGCTGCCAGACAAAGGAATATCGAAATATCTTCAATTGGTATTGACTCTTGGGGCGTTGATTTCGTCTGTGTTGCAGAGGACGGTTCTGTCAGTCAGCCACTTGCATATCGTGATCCTCATACCTTTGAAGCTATGGACGATTATCTGCAGAATGTCATGCCTCGCGAAAAAGTGTATGATATTACGGGTATTCAGTTCATGAATTTCAACTCTATCTTCCAGCTTCATGCCATGAGGCGTTCTGGCAATTCTGCTCTTGCGAATGCCAAGAAGATTCTCTTCATTCCTGATGCCTTGAGCTATATGCTGACTGGCAAAATGATTTGTGAATATACCATAGCCTCAACCGCTCAACTGCTCAATCCTCGCACCAGACGTTTGGATTCAACTCTGTTGGCATCTTTGGGACTTACAGAATCCCATTTCGGTATAATGGTAAATCCAGGAGATACTATCGGAACCCTGACTCCAGAAGTACAGGAAATGACAGGCCTCGGGGCTGTTCCTGTAGTTGCCGTTGCTGGGCATGATACGGCTTCTGCCGTTGCTGCTGTTCCTGCAAGGAACGAGAGGTTTGCCTATCTCTCAAGCGGCACATGGTCGCTTATGGGTATTGAGACTAAAGATGCTATTATTAATAAGGTGTCATACGACAGTAACTTCACCAATGAGGGTGGAATAGAGGGTACTACACGTTTCTTGAAGAATATCTGTGGAATGTGGCTTTATGAACGTTGTCGCAAGGAATGGACGGATGCCCCTAAGTCTCATGCAGAACTAATCGCTAAGGCTATGCAACAGCCTGCATTCCAAAGCGTTATCAATCCGGATGATGCCATGTTTGCCAATCCTTCTTCTATGGTTGAGGCTATCCAAGACTATTGCCGACAGACGGATCAACATGTGCCTTTAGGCTATGCAGAGATATGCCGTTGCATCTTCGATTCGCTTGCCTTGCGCTATCGTCAAGTGTTCTATTATCTTACGGAAATGGCTGATTTCCCGATAGATGTGCTTCATATCATCGGCGGAGGCTCGCTGAATAACGATCTCAACCAATTTACAGCCAATTCTTGTGGGGTAGAAGTTCTTGCCGGTCCTCAGGAATGTACGGCTCTTGGAAACATAATGGTACAGGCAAAGGCGGCTGGTGAGGTTAGGGATCTGTGGGAGATGCGAAAAGTTATTTCTGATAGTATTGAACTTAAACATTTCTCTCCAAGAGACAAGACACTTTGGGATGCCGCTTATGATAGATTCCTTGCTGTTGTCAAAAGAAAAGGGTAGGAGGGAATTGCTCTTATGTTGCTCTTATGCTGCTCTTATGTTGCTCTTATTCGGAATTGGACTTACAACGGACTTGCAACGGACCTGTAACGGACCTACAGCTTATTTGGGAAAAATGAAACCTGATAAACAAAACATACTAAACTAAACGAATAAAAATGAAAGCAGAACTAATCAAAAAAGCATACGAGGTAGCGAAGGCTCGCTATGCGGAAATAGGTGTTGATACAGAGAAGGTGCTCAAGCAGCTTCAGAACTTCCATCTCTCGCTCCATTGCTGGCAGGCAGACGATGTGAAGGGCTTTGAGGTTCAGGCAGGTGCCATGTCTGGTGGTATTCAGTCAACAGGTGATTTTCCGGGAGCTGCCCGCAATATTGACGAGCTTCGTGCGGATATTCTCAAGGCAAAATCTCTTATTCCGGGTAAGCATCGTCTTAATCTCCATGAGATTTATGGTGATTTCAAGGGGAAGGTTGTGGATCGTGATGAGGTGACTGTAGAATACTTCCAGTCATGGATTGACTGGGCGAAGGAATATGATACTCTCCTTGACTTCAATTCCTCTTCTTTCTCTCATCCTAAATCTGGCAATCTTAGTCTTGCAAATCCTGATGAGGGCATCCGTCAGTTCTGGGTAGAGCATACAAAACGTTGTCGTGATATTGCCAATGCTATGGGTGAGGCTCAGAATGATCCTTGTATCATGAACCTTTGGGTACACGATGGTTGTAAGGATGTTAGCGTGAATCATGCCCTCTATCGCAATATCCTGAAAAAGTCTCTTGACGAGATTTTTGAGAAGAAACAGCCTATGATGAAGGATTGTATCGAGGGTAAGGTGTTCGGCATAGGACTAGAATCCTTTACCGTTGGTTCGCATGACTTCTATACTGCCTATGCAGCAAAGAACGGGCAGATTCTGACTATTGATACTGGTCATTATCATCCGACTGAGTCTCCTGCTGATAAGGTTTCTGCTGTTCTTCCTTTCATTAATGAGCTGATGCTTCATGTCTCTCGTCCTGTACGTTGGGATTCTGATCATGTAACTATCATGGATGACGCAACACAGGAGTTATTCTTTGAGATTGTACGTGCCAATGCCCTTGATCACGTACATTATGGTCTTGACTTCTTCGACGGCTCAATAAACCGTATTGGGGCATACGTTATAGGCTCTCGTGCAGCTCAGAAATGTATGCTTCGCGCCTTGCTTGAGCCACGGAAGATGATTTCGCAGATGGAACTTGCAGGTGAAGGCTACAAAGTTCTTGCTCTTATTGAGGAACAGAAGGCTATGCCTTGGCAAGCTGTCTATGATGAGTTCTGTGTGCGTAACGATGTACCTGTAGGTCAGGATTTTATCCTTGATATAGAGAAATATACGAGTGAGGTGATAAGTAAAAGATAAATAGCCCACCCAGTCCCTCCCAAAGGGAGGGCTCCACCCCCCCTTACCCCCTCCAGGGGGAGTGGTTAGTAATGAAGGTGAAAATTATAAAATGAAAAAAAATAAAATATAGATTACCATTTAAGGTTTCAAATGTGACGTGTATTTTTCATTGTTCACTTTTCATTTTTCATTTAAAACAACAAATGTATAAAACATCCTTCCCTTTGGGAAGGCTTGGTTAGGCTTCTTATATGTCAAAATCTTCTCTTAAAAGCACCCTCGCGGTGTCTCTTAATAACTATCTTGATGCCGGAGCTATTGTTGCCGGAGGAAGTGGCATAACGCTATGGCAGAACTATCTCGAACTCTCCGAGATGCATCTTGGTTGGCTTAATGCCCTTAGTGCCAATGCCTTGGGAGCTGCCATAGGTGCGATAATAGGCGGTTCCCTTGCTGATAAGTTCGGCAGAAAGTTCATCTTCACGTATAATCTCCTTGTCTATATGCTTGGAGTTCTCGTGGTGATGCTTTCCGTAAACTTCCCTATGCTTCTTGCGGGATTCCTCATTACGGGTATCTCTGTGGGTATTGGCGTTCCTGCCTCTTGGACGTACATTTCTGAAAGTTCGGAGGTGAACAATCGTGGGCGCAATATCTGTATCTCGCAGATGTCGTGGGGCTTTGGCCCTATGATTATCCTGCTCATGGGTATGCTCTTTGCCCCGGGAGGATATCTTTATGCTCCTGTTGAGACTCTTGCTCATAGTATCTTAGGTGTAGATGCCGTTCAGTCGGCTGTTGAGGTGTTCAGTTCTCGTGTGGTTTTCTTCACTTTGTTTGTCGTGGCTTTCATAGCATGGACGATTCAAAGACAGTTGGATGAAAGTGCTGAGTTTGAGGCAACAAAAGAGGCTGCAAAGGAAAAAGGAGAGGATACAGGTGTCCTTCATTCTTTCGGACTTCTGCTATCAAATAAGGTTGCTCGTCGTAGTGTGTTATTCCTTGCTGCAATCTATCTCACATGGAATCTTGTGGCAAGTGTTATGGGATTCTTCTCTCCTCATATCTGTGAGACAGCAGGTGGCGTGAGCAACGAGTATGCCAATTGGATGAACTGTATTCAATGGGCTGTAGTTGTGGGTGTTACGTTTGTTATCTCGAATATAATTGATCGTACAAGTCATAAACTCCTTTATATCCTCGGACTCGTCTTTGCTCTCGGAACATGGTTGCTTGTCGTGAGTGTCGGGGTGAACAGCATAGCCACTCTTTGGGCATTTGTAATTCTATGGGGCTTGAATGGCGGTATCTCCGTTCAGATATTCTATGCTCTCTGGGGCTCAGAACTGTTCCCCGCAAAGTTCCGTGCTGGTGCTCAGGGATTTATGTTCTTTGTTGTTCGTGGTCTTTCTGCTGTCTGGGGACTTGTCTTTACTGGCATCTATGGAGAGAATGGCGAAGGTTTCACCATAGCCGCCTATTGCATGATTGCCCTTCTCCTTGCCTCTCTCATCATAGGCGTTATCGGTTGTCCTAATACAAGAGGAAAGAGTCTTGAGGAGATAACGAAGGAAAGATATGGGTAAAATAGCGGCCTCTCCCCCCGCCCTCCCCCGTAGGGAGGGAGCCGGAGAGCCCATATTAATTAATAATGAGTAATGAATAATTTATAATCGAGAAGCTTTTCGCCTTCCGGCTCCCTCCCTACGGGGGAGGGCGGGGGGAGAGGCCTCGTTTTTTTGCTATGACTATATTATCTAACCGACCAGGCCTAAAGGCCGTTATTGATCAGATTGCCGAGGTGACAGGTTACCTCTGGCAAAAGGGATGGGCAGAGCGTAATGGCGGAAACATAACCGTCAACGTGACTGAGTTTATGGATGATGAGTGTAAGGCTATGCCGGCTATAGCTCCTGTAAAGCAGATAGGTATGACGCTTCCTTATCTAAAAGGAAAGTATTTCTATTGCAAGGGTACGGGAAAGCGTATGCGCGACCTTGCCCGTTGGCCTATGCAGAATGGCTCTATCGTCCGTATCTGTGATGATTGTGCCTCATACGAGATTATTGCCGATGAGCCTGTCGCTCCAACCTCAGAACTACCAACCCATCTTGCCCTTCAGAACTATCTCATAGAGACAGGTTCTTGCTATAAGGCAACTCTCCACACTCATCCTATCGAACTTGTGGCTATGTCGCACATTCAGCGATTCTTGAAGGGAGATGAGATGACACATGTCTTGTGGTCGATGATTCCAGAAACCCTTGCCTTTGCCCCTCTCGGCATAGGCATAGTGCCTTACGGACTTCCTTCTTCCGTAGAACTTGCCAAGGATACTCTTGAGCAAATCAAGACTCACGATGTGGTTCTTTGGGAAAAGCATGGAACTGTGGCTGTAGGGCAGGACATAATGGATGCTTTTGACCAGACAGATGTTCTCTGTAAGGCTGCAAACATCTATATGTGTGCCCGTAGTATGGGCTCTGAGCCTGACGGAATGACAGAAGAGGCAATGAAGGAAGTACAGGAAGTGTTTAAACTCCCAAAGAAACGTCCTTGCTAAATTGTTTTGGAATAAAAAAAGCAAACAGCGGATTTTCCTAGCAAGAAAGTCCGCTGTTTTTCCGCTTTTCCTAGGTAGATACTCCATCGATACTCCATCGATAGTCCATCGATGGTCCATCGTTTCGATGGAGTATCGATGGAGGAACGATGGACCACTGATGGAGTATCATAGGAATAGAGAGGAATTTGAGATTTGCGTATTTTGATATTTTTTTCGATTGTTTTTCACAAATTGCTCGATTTGTTTGGAAGTTTCAAAAAAAATACATATCTTTGCACTCATAGAATATCATAAATGTGCGAGATACTCTCGTACATTTCAAAAACTAATAACTTTAACTTGAATAATAACCTTAAACAACTAAGAGTATATGATTCTAATGATTTTGCAGTTGCTGATAGTACTATTGGCATTGTATGTAGGCTCACGCTATGGTAGCCTTGCTCTTGGCGCAATCTCTGGTATAGGATTGGCCATTCTCGTGTTCGGTTTCGGTATGAAACCGGGAAATCCTCCTACGGATGTTATCTATATCATCATAGCAGCTGTTACCTGTGCTGGTATGATGCAGGCTTCTGGTGGTATGGACTGGCTTATCCAGTTGGCTGAGAAACTTCTCCGTAAGCATCCTGACCATATCACTTTCCTTGCTCCTCTCTGCACATTCTTCCTTACTGTGCTCGTAGGTACTGGTCATGTGGTTTATACTCTCATGCCTATCATTTGTGATATAGCCTTGAAGAAGGGAATCCGTCCTGAGCGCCCTTGTGGTGTGGCTTCAATAGCCTCTCAGGTGGGTATTACGTGTTCTCCTATTGCTGCTGCGGTAGCCTCTTTCGTGGTAATCTCAAATGCCTATCATTTTGAGGTGAACAATCTTCAGGTCATAGGAATCACTATTCCTGCATGTCTATGTGGATTGATGGCTGCTGCTGCTTTATCATATAAGCGTGGCTTGGATCTAGAAAAGGATCCTAAGTTCCAGGAGCGTCTTAAAGATCCTAAGATGTATGAGTATATGTATGGCTCTTCTGCTTCTGTTCTTGACAAGAAAGTGGATAAGGGTGCAAAGATGGCTGTGTATATCTTCCTTGGAGCACTTGGTATAATCGTTCTCTTCTCTGTAATGCAGATTGTGGGTTGCGATATCCGTCCTCGCTATAATACGTTGCAGCTTGTTAAGGGTGTGGAGGATACTGCAAAATTTGATATCGGTGGCGCTATGCTTACGGCAAAGCAGATTCTCAACGCCAAACTAGAGATTGCCGGTTGTACGGAGTATGTTCAGAAACCATTGGCTATGAACCTTATCATCCAGATTGTAATGATAGCTGCTGCTGCATTCATGATTATCTTTGCTAAGGCAAGTCCAAAGAAGGCTGTTAGTGGTGCTGTATGGCAGTCAGGTATGGTTGCTGTTGTGGCTATATACGGAATTGCATGGCTTGCCGACACGTATTTCGCAGGTTATATGGCAGAGATGCAAGGCGCTTTGAAGGGTATAGTTACGGAATATCCTTGGGCTATCGCCTTTGCCTTCTTCGCAGTATCAGTTCTTATCAATTCTCAGGGTGCTGTAGTGGTGGCTATGCTTCCGCTGGCATATTCTCTCGGTATCTCAGGAGTAGTTCTTCTTGGTGTATTGCCATCTGTTTATGGATATTTCTTCATTCCAAACTATCCTTCAGATATTGCTACTGTTAACTTTGACCGTTCAGGAACAACGGTTATCGGCAAGTATTTGCTCAACCACTCATTCATGATGCCGGGACTTGTTAGCGTTATTGTTTCAACGCTTGTAGGGCTTGCGCTCACTAATCTTTTCTACTAATGCTATGAATAAGAAAGTTATATTATATTGTGCCCTTGCCTTTGCCCTTGCTTCTTGTGGAGGCAAGAAGACGAGTGGTGAGGAGGCTGCAGTTGAAGATTCTGCTCCTCATTCAGAGTTGAATCTGTCACCCGAACTCGTATCGCATCTTGATAGTATTGCGGGAATCATTTCTTCCACGGCTTCAAATGTTGATTTCAAGGCTCTTGTTGAGAACGGGAAATTCAGTCTTACGGATCAGCAGAAGAAGGTGAAGCCCGATTATCTCCTTTCGAAGGGTGATATAGATGATCTTGCCACTCTTCAGGAGAAATATGTGGCATCTGCATATCTTGCCGTAGATATGACGGTGGCTGGTCTTTACGGACTTGATGATGATGATTTCTATTCAAATACGATGCAACGCCTTGCAGCTGAGACTGACGAGGCTAATCAGAAAGCGGCTGATGAAGCCAAGAATGCGGAGTTGAGTTTTGCCAATGCCCAGCAGTTCTATATGGACATGAAGAAGCGTAACCGACTGGATAAGTTCTATGCGGCTGAGGCTGCATACGCGGTAGAGGTCCTTTATATACTCTCCCGTAATCCGGATCTCTATATGCCGGTTATGACAGATGTTGCAGCAATGGATCTTTGTAAGCAGGTCAACATGGCTTATGATGGATTGGAGGCTCTTTCCGGGGAATATCCAGACCTCAAGAAACTTGTTGATGCCCTAAAGCCTATTGCAGATATCAAGGTTACAGGTTCTGATGAACTCCGTCATCATCTGAAAAAGAAGAATGAGGAGTTTGCAAAGGCTCGTGCTGCATTACTGAAATGATTTTTTTTACATGTCCCCCCAAAAAGAACAATTTATGGATTATAAAGATAAAATTCAGCAAATGCTTATAAATGATGAGATTGGTACGTTGAGTGATTTGAAATACTATCAGTCATATTCCTCTGATAAACCTGGATATTATCATTTTGTAGAAAGTGATAATGTGTTTACAAAAAAGGCACGTCTGTTACAGGCGGTTCGTAGATGGCAGACTGGGGCTGAATGTGGTTTTTTCATAAAAGGTGGAATTAGATATTATCATCCAAATCTTGCAGAAGATGGTGAAAGGTCTGGATGTAATTTCCTTCATCCTAAAATTTTTGAGTATGCAAAAAACAGGATTAAGAATAAAAAGAAGTATGAAACGATTGCATCTAATCGGCTTTTTAACAATTTCCTGTCCAGTCAACCTATGGCTTTCAATCTTTTTTATCCTATAATAGAAATTGTAAAATGTGATGAAGGTAAACATCGACTTGCAAATGTTGTTTCTAGGTTAGTTGACAAATACAACATTTTGAATATTGAAAAAATTACAGAAGTCGGGATTGAGTTCATTCCTGACTATTATGAATGCTGCCTTAATGATAAGACTGCTATGGATGCTTTCTTTCGTTATGTTACTTATAATGGAAAGAAAGGAATTATTGCTATAGAAACGAAATATACTGATCATCTTGGTAAAAATCAGGCTTCAGATCCATCGTTGGCTATTAATGCCACACAACGTGATGGAATATCGCAGATTTTTACAGAGGAGGGAAAAGAGAGTATTGTATCAGGTAGAATAAAACTATCTCAAGTGTATCGGAATTTCCTTCTAACGGAAACGGTAAGGTTACACGAAAAACTTGATGAATCTATATCAATAGTGGTATCTCCTCTGGAAAATAAAAGTAATAAGAAAGACGAGGAACAATTGTCTAATATATTGAATAAAAAGTATAAATACAAGTTCCAGGTCTTTTCTCTTGAGGCATTTGTGGATGCAATCATTGAAGAATTTCCAGATGAAGAAATGTTCAAAAAATTCCGTCATAGATATCTTGATTTTAGAACTGCGGAATGGCTCTTGGAACATGCTTAGAAGTGATATATCCTGATGATAGTTTTATGAGTAGTGAAACGTCTTTTTATAAAAAATATATTTTTCTTTCCTCATACTGCAATATGGGCGTAAAAATTGCGTTAGATATTAATGTGCATATAATGCATAGTTAAAAATTGAATTATGAAGAAAATAACAGTTTGGGCACTTGCGGTTCTTATGGCTGTGCCTGTAATGGCTGACACAACAAGCGAGAATGTCGGCGAGAACAAGGAAAACACTCAGGATAACTCTGAGTTCATGTCTGATGAGCGTACAGAAGAAGGCTTCATCACACACTATCTTAACAACGCTATTGCCTCTGGTATGCAGCAGGCTGACCAGCAGGAGGAAAAGGAGTATGGTCGTAAGGTGACATCATACGTTTCTGCTCCTAAGTTTGGTGGGTATTTCATCGGTAAGTATGCTGCGACTAATCAGGATGGCAAGCACTCTGGTGATGGATTCACACAGCGTCTTATTCGTCTGTATGTTGACGGAACTATTTTGGGCGATTTCGCTTATCGTATTCAGCTCCAGACAAATAACGCTTCTTTCCATATGAAGGATTTCTTCGTAGAATGGAAGAAATATCCGGAGTTCAAGGTTAAGATTGGTCAGTATAAGCGTGCTTTCGGTCTTGAGAACCCAATGAATCCTTGGGATGTGGGAGTAGGTGATTATTCTCAGCTTACAAAGAAACTTACAGGTCATTCAGACTTCATTGGTGCAGAGAACACAAGCAATGGTGGTCGTGATCAGGGCATTCAGATTCAGGGTGATTTGTTCCCTGCAGAAGACGGTCATCGCTTTGTTCACTATCAGCTCATGGTCAGCAACGGTCAGGGCATCAATACAGCTGATGCTAATTCACAGAAGGATATTACCGGTACAATCCAGATTCAGCCAATCAAGGGCTTGTTTGTTGGTGCTTATGGCTGGACAGGTAATTTCACAGCATCTAATGGTGTGACAGTTGATCGTAATCGTTATCTTATCTTTGGAAAGTATGACGTAAACGATTGGTCATTTCGTGCTGAGTATGCTCACTCAACAGGTCATAAGGTAAGTGACTATAAAGTTGATGAATATACAGGTGAGACTTCTTGGGCAGGTACAGGTCGTGCAGACGCTTGGTATGCTACAGTTGGAATACCTTGCACACCTTGGCTCAAGACCTGGTTGAAGTATGATGCATATCGTGATAATGGTCAGTGGGGTTCAAACAAGTCAATCTACTCTATCTGTCCTGTTATCAACCTTCACAAGAACCTTATGTTCCAGCCACAGTTCAACTATGTTCATGATAGGAACAGCGTTTCTGATCCTAACTACACAGAATTCTGGCTTGAGACTTACGTGAGATTCTAAAAAGTGAAGAACTAAAAGTGAAGAGTGAAGAATTTGAGTTACAATAGCTTGCGTAAATGTCGCACTATTAACAAACTCAAATCCTTCACTCTTCGTTTATGATAACTTGGCTATCATCATCCTTGCAGCATTCTCCGGAGCAGATTCATTTCCGAGTCTCTCGTCAATGATATCATATTCAGAGAGCATTTGGGCTCTTCCTTCTCCATTTGGAAGAATTTTACCAAGTTCTTCTCTGATAGTCTTTACCGAGAACTTGTCTGCAAACAATTCTTGAACTACTTCCTTGTCGGCAATCAGGTTTACAAGTGATATGTATTTACACTTGATGATATGGTTGAATGCCCATCTTATGAAATGTGGGACAGGAGTCTTGTAGCATACCACTTGTGGAACGTCGAAGATGGCAGTTTCCAGAGTTGCCGTACCGCTTGTGACGAGGGCGGCGGTAGAGTGGGAGAGTAGGGCATAGGTCTCGTTATGAGTGCGTCCTACGATATTATTACCTATGTATTTATTGTAATAATCCTCATCAATGCCTGGGGCGCAGGCAAGTACTGGCTGATATTCAGGATATGCCTTTACAGCCTCTAGCATAGCAGGAAGGTTGTCTTTTATTTCCTGTCGTCTGCTACCAGCGAGAAGCGCTATAATCGGCTTGCTAGCGTCAAGGCTATTTCTCTTGCAGAAATTATCGTATGTCTCTTTGTATTCTGAACGGAAAAGCTTAACCTCGTCAGCTGTTGGATTGCCCACATAATGAATAGGATAGCCATGTTTTCCTTCAAAGAACTCCTTTTCAAAAGGGAGTATGGAGAACAATTCATCCACATCCCTCTTTATGTTCTTGATACGATATTCCTTCCATGCCCAGAGCTTTGGCGCAATATAATAGAAAACCTTCGGCTTTTGACCTTTGATCTTTGACCTTCTATCTCTCAGATATTTCGCGATATTCAGATTGAATCCTGCATAATCCACGAGTATAACCACGTCAGGTTGCCACTCGGTAATGTCTTTCTTGCACATTGCCATATTCTTGAAAATCGTAGGCAGATGCAGAAGTACAGGAATGAATCCCATATATGCAAGTTCCTTATAGTGGCGCACACGCTCTCCTCCTACGGCGGTCATATTGTCACCACCGAAGAATCTGAACTCGGCATCGTGGTCTTGCTCCTTGAGTGCCTTCATGAGGTGCGAGGCATGCAGATCGCCACTTGCCTCTCCTACTATAAGGTAGTATTTCATAAAAAAAACTGAGGTCTCTCCCCCCCGCCTTCTCCCGTAGAGAGGGAGCCGGAGCGCGAAAGGACATGTTAATTGTTACTTGTTAATTTAAGAGTCTTTAAATACTCAAAGTCGGTGATATCCACGGAGATAGGAGTAATAGCCACATAGTTGTGCTTCAAAGCCCAAGCATCTGTGTCCTCTGCTTCCGGCTCATCATTCTGATAGTATCCGCACATGAAGTAATAGTCATATCCACGACTTGGATGAGTGCATTTCTCAACCTCGTTTCTCCAATGTCCGTGAGCCATTCTGCAAACCTTTACACCAGCAGGATTTTCCGTCTTCGGAAAGTTTACGTTCAGACATGTCATTTTCGGCATTCCGTCCTTCAAGGCTTTCTCTACAAGTAATCTGACAATATTGGTCATTGGCTCAAAGTCGGCATCCTCGGCATAGTCGCAGAGAGAGAACGCTATGCTAGGAATACCCTTGATGGCACCTTCCGTTACCACTCCAACGGTACCGCTATAGTGGGCATTGGTGCTTGCGTTGTCGCCGTGGTTAATGCCACTGAGAACAAGTGCAGGCTTTCTTGGACATACTTGTGAATATGCCATCTTAACACAATCAACTGGAGTACCGGAACAAACCCATGTCTGGATGTTTCCTTCAGTTTTCTGGAGGCGCAGAGTGAGAGCCTCCATAGAGAAGGAACAGCTCTTTCCGGAGCGTCCTCCATCAGGTGCACATACAATTATGTCTCCGTAATCAGCAACCATGCGGACAAGTTCGTTGAGCCCTTTTGCCTGGTAGCCATCATCGTTTGATATGAGAATTAATGGTTTCATTTTGGCTGCAAAAATAATAAAAAACTATGTAATTAGTCATTAAAATGCAAAAAAATGTATTTTATTTGGGACAAAATCCTCGTATTTGGAAAAAAAATAGTATCTTTGCAATCTAATATGTACATATCAGTAAGATTATGAACAAAAAACTCGGTAAAATAATCGCGCTCGCTAATCAGAAAGGAGGCGTGGGCAAGACAACAACAACCATCAATTTGGCTGCGTCTCTTGCCACTTTGGAAAAGAGCGTACTTGTGGTTGACGCCGATCCTCAGGCAAATGCTTCGAGCGGTCTTGGAGTTGACCTCCAGCAGATAGACAGCTCTCTATACGAGTGCATCATAGACCACGTTGATGTGCGTGATGCAATCTATACCACGGATATCTCAGGACTTGATATAATACCAAGCCACATTAACCTTGTCGGAGCGGAAATAGAGATGTTAAACATACAGAACCGTGAGCACGTCATCTCCAAACTTCTTGCGCCAATTCGCGAAGAGTACGACTATATCCTCATTGACTGTAGTCCTTCACTTGGACTTATCACCGTCAATTCACTTACAGCGGCTAATTCTGTTATTATCCCGGTACAATGTGAATACTTCGCTCTCGAGGGTATTAGCAAACTTCTCAATACGATTAAGATAATAAAGAGCAAGCTTAATCCGCAGCTTGAGATAGAAGGTTTCCTTCTCACGATGTACGACTCACGTCTTCGTCTCGCAAACCAGATATATGACGAGGTTAAACGCCACTTCCAGGAACTTGTGTTCAAAACGGTTATTCAGCGTAATGTAAAACTCTCGGAGTCACCTTCACATGGTCTGCCGGTCATTCTTTATGATGCAGACTCTACTGGTTCGAAGAATCATCTCGCCCTCGCAAAAGAGATAATCTCGCGGGAGAAGTGATGTTTATGTACAATTTGATTTTACTTCTTGTTTTTGAATAAAAATGGCAGTTCATAAGAAATATAATGCCCTTGGCCGTGGTCTTGATGCCCTTATCTCTACTGAAGGTGTCCGTCCGCAGGGGTCTTCTACAATCAATGAGATTCCGATATCTCAGATTGAGGCAAATCCAAATCAGCCTCGTCGTGAGTTCGATTCAGAAGCTCTTCAGGAACTTGCAACCAGCATTCGTGAAATAGGTATCATACAGCCTATCACCCTTCGACAGATTGACGATAACCGCTTTCAAATTATTGCCGGTGAACGTCGTTGGCGTGCGTCACAGATTGCTGGTCTTACTGCAATTCCTGCCTATATACGCACGATTAGCGATGAGAGTATCATGGAGATGGCTCTCGTGGAGAATATCCAGCGTGAGGATCTCAACGCTATAGAAATAGCATTGGCATATCAGCACCTTCTTGAGAACGACGGAATGACGCAGGAGAAGGTGAGCGAACGCGTTGGAAAATCGCGTGCTGCAATTGCCAACTATCTCCGTCTGCTTCGTCTTCCTGCGCAGATACAATTGTCGCTTCAGAAGAAGGAGATTGACATGGGACATGCACGTGCTCTTCTGTCAATAGATTCACCGTCTCTTCAGATTAAGCTCTATAAGGAGATAATGAAGAATAATTATTCCGTGCGAAAAGTGGAGGAAATGGTTAGTCTTCTGAAGAATGGTGAGGAGATATCAACGGGAACAAAGAAGATTGTTGCGAAACAGCAACTCCCAGAGGAGTTTAGTGTTCTCAAGGATCGTCTCTCTGATTTTCTGAACACTAAGGTGCAGTTTACCTGTAATCCGAAGGGAAAAGGAAAGATTTCCATTCCTTTCAATAGTGAGGAGGATTTGGAACGTATCCTTACACTCTTCGATAAGTTGAAGTAAAAACTTCCTCCCCTCCATATAGAGATGTGTCAGTGCTTCTGATCATTAGAGGGGAAAAACAACAAACATCCTTTCTTTTGGGGAGGCTTGGTTAGGCTATTAATTGCAAATAAATAATAAATATCGCTTTTTGATAATGGTAGTGAGCTTATGGTTCTCTGCCATTGTTGCGTATGCCCAGAATGACTCTGACAATATACAGCCAGTATCAGTAGAGCCTGAGTTGGCAGACGGGAAAAAGGTTATTCGAGACCTAACTCCTGCCGACTCTGTGGCTGCTCTCAAAATGGCAGGGAAGAAGGCAAAACGTGACTGGGCTACATGGAAGCCGGATCCAAAGCGTGCTATGTGGCTCGCTATTGTTATTCCGGGTGCCGGACAGATTTACAACCATAAGTATTGGAAACTTCCGATTATCTATGGAGGATTTGTCGGTTGTGCTTATGCCATGCGTTGGAACAACCAGATGTATAGCGATTATTCTCGGGCTTACATTGACATCTCGGATAATGATCCGGAGACCAAAAGCTATGAGAAATTCCCGTATCTCGTTATGGCTCAAAGTGATCCGGAGCGTTTGAAGGCACAGTTCAAATCACGTAAGGATCGTTTCCGTCGCTGGCGTGATCTGAGTTTCTTCTGTATGCTGGGTGTATATGGACTAAGCATCATAGATGCTTATGTTGATGCCTCGCTATCGCAGTTCGATATTTCTGATGATCTCTCCTTGCATGTGGAGCCAGGCTTTGTCGGGACATCAAGGAAGGAATCGTGGATGAATGCAGAAGTCAATCCGTTCTCAACCACGGGAATAGGCATTAACGCTGCTCTTACTTTTTGACCACCTCTAAGGTCCTTGGTGCGTTTACGCCATGTATAACTAATTGATGATTATGAATAAAAGAAATACAATTCTCTCGCTTGCCATCTTCTTTGGCAATATTACTTCCCTGTATGCGCAGGATGTAAATGTAACGACAACAGATACATATAACTACGATGACGAGGAAATCGTTATCGGTAAGGATAATGGTGATGAGGAAATAATAGAGGTTCCAGAGGGAATGCTCCTCGAACTTGATTCACTTGTACAGCAATATAATGCAAAGACATATCTCATGGCAGATACTTCATGCCAGATGCGTGATGTGAATCCTGTCTATGATATCGAAGTCTATAAGGATCGTCTCAGGCGTCTTCCTACAGCCATGGAGATGCCATGGAACGATGTCGTGCAGAAGTTCATAGACAGATATTCAACCCGTCTGCGTCGCTCTGTCGGATATATGCTTGGCGCAAGCAATTTCTATATGCCAATCTTTGAGCAAGCTCTTGAAGTTTATGGTATTCCTCTCGAACTCAAGTATCTCCCAGTCATAGAGTCGGCGCTTAATCCTAATGCCGTGTCTCGCGTGGGGGCCACAGGACTATGGCAGTTCATGGTGGCAACAGGAAAACGCTACGGATTGCGTATCACCACCATGATAGACGAGCGTCGTGATCCTGTGAAGTCTTCTTATGCTGCAGCCCACTATCTTGCTGATTTGTATAAGATATTTGGTGACTGGAATCTCGTTATTGCAGCATATAACTATGGTCCGGAGAATATAAACAAGGCTATCCGCCGTGCTGGTGGAGTGCGTGACTACTGGCAGATATACCCATATCTACCTAATGAGACTCGTGGTTATGTTCCTGCGTTTATCGCAGCCAACTATATCATGAACTATTACTGCGAGCATAATATCTGTCCGATGCTCACCAAGCTTCCTGTACAGACTGATACCATTATGCTGTACCGTGACGTACATTTTGAACAGCTTGCAAACGTCATAGGGATTAGTAAGGAACAACTTCGTTCGCTTAATCCGCAGTATCGTCGTGATGTGGTGACTGGTTATAGCGAGCCTACCGACCTCCGTTTGCCTATTGAGTATATAAATGCGTTCATAGAGAAGGAAGACTCTGTTTATGCTTATAATGTAGATCAGTTGATGAAGCGCGCAGAGGTTGCAGTTAACGATGATGCTCCAATATATCGTGCTCCAACTGTTGCCCAGCGTGCGGCACGTCAAAGTGCACGTGCTAGTCGTAAGGCAAAGGCAAGACGTGCACGCGGAGGCAGAAACGTGACCATCAGGAATGGTGACACTCTCTCTGAAATAGCGAAGAGAAACCACACAACTGTGGCTAAGCTCAAGAAACTTAACAAAATATCCGGTTCGTCTATTCGTGCCGGAAAACAGATTAGGGTTAGGTAATCCATGTGGATTACCAACCCTTTATTTTCTATATTTTCATTTACCTTAAATACTAACTCCATACTGTTATGCAGGAAAAACAAGCTGAACAATTATATCAGGAACTTATAGACTCCTATCTTGCCAGTCCGCACCGCAAGAAGGTGGATGTAATACAGAAAGCATATAATTTTGCCTGTCGTGCTCACGAGGGGGTGAGCCGTCCGAATGGCGAACCATATATCATCCATCCAATTGAGGTAGCGCTTATCGCATCACGTGAGATGGGACTTGGCTCTACATCCATTTGTGCGGCCTTGTTGCATGATATCATCGAGAATACCGATTATACCGTGGAGGATGTGGAGAATATCTTCGGCTCCAAGATTGCACAGATTGTCGATGGACTCACCAAAATATCGGGAGGAATATTTGGCGATAAGGCTTCAGAGCAGGCTGAAAATTTCAAAAAACTGCTTCTCACTATGTCGGATGACATACGAGTCATCCTAATCAAGATATGTGATCGCTTGCAGAATATGCGTACCCTTGATAATCTTTCCGATGGAAAGAAGACAAAGGTGGCAGGTGAGACATTGTATCTTTATGCTCCATTGGCAAATCGACTCGGACTAAATAAGATAAAGACAGAGCTTGAGGATCTCGCTTTCCGTTACGAACATCCAGATTCCTATGAGAATATATGCAAAAAACTTGCTCATACGCAGGAACAGCGTGACGAGCTTTTTGCTAAGTTTACCGATCCAATTCGTGAGGCACTCGATGCCATGGGTTGTAAGTATGTTATAAAGATGCGTGTAAAGTCGCCTTATTCCATTTGGAATAAGATGCGTAATAAACACGTTTCCTTCGACGAGATTTATGACATCCTTGCTGTGCGTATCATATTTGAATCTCCAGAACCAGAAGATGAGGTTAATGAATGCTTCCGTATATATGTGGCTATCACAAAGCTGTATAAGTCGCATCCCGATCGTTTGCGCGATTGGCTCTCTCATCCTAAGGCTAATGGATATCAGGCTCTCCATGTCACTTTAATGAGTAATCAGGGACAATGGATAGAGACACAGATCCGCTCAAAACGCATGGATGAAATTGCCGAGCAAGGCTTTGCTGCGCATTGGAAGTACAAGGAGGGGACTGATGAACCGAATAATGAAGGAGAGCTTAATGACTGGTTGTGTACCATAAAGGAGATTCTTGATGATCCGCAGCCGGATGCCATGGACTTTCTTGATGCTATCAAACTTAATCTGTTTGCATCCGAGATATTCGTTTTTTCTCCAAAGGGAGAGATTATCACACTTCCATCAGGAGCAACCGCCCTCGACTTTGCCTTTTATATCCACACATTTCTTGGCTCACATTGTATTGGGGCAAAGGTGAACCATAAGCTTGTTCCACTGAGTCATGTGCTTCAGGGTGGTGACCAAGTGGAGATTATCACCTCTAATTCTCAGCATGTTCAGTCGGAGTGGCTGTCGTTTGTCACTACAGCCAAGGCTCGCAATAAGATACAGACGCAGCTTCGGCGTGCTAACCGTGACATTCAGCAGAAAGGACTTGAGATGTTGCGTCAATGGTTGAAGTCGCATGACCTCAGCCTTACCACTTCTGCCTTACGTGCTCTCTGTGAGGCACATGGCATGGAGAAACAAGAACACCTTTTGCTTGATATCGGTAACGGCATTATAACATTGTCGGAACAGGATCTAGACCATATTCTCGGTGTTGTCAAGAAGAATAAAAAAGGTCGTTGGCGCCGCTTCGTACCGTTCTTGAAATCAAAGAATGACAAGGATGATGCTGACGAATTTCTCACCGTACAGGAAGGCTTTGACAAGGATCGCGCATGTGTCATCTCAGAGGACAATATCAATAAGTATGTTTTCTCCCATGACTGCTGTCATCCGATTCCGGGTGATGATGTTGTAGGATACATTGACGGCAATGACCATATAGAATTGCATCATCGCTCATGTCAGGTCGTGAACCGTCTCCGCAATACCTATGCGCACCGCATTCTTGCAGTACGGTGGAATATGCGCAACGATAATGATGATTTGCTTTTCGATGCAGTCATTGTTATCAAGGGTATTGACCGTAAGGGAATAGCACGTGATGTGGCACTTGTAATTGCCGACCAGATGGATATTAACATTCATAAGCTCTCTATATCTTCTGACAAGGGTATATTCGAGGGACGTATAGAGATGCGTGTACATGATCGCGAGGAACTTACGGGAATAATTGATGCACTCAAACAAATACCTGATCTCACCACGGTGATAAGGGAATACTAAAAAAACAACAATAAATTGAAATACTTATATTTCCTTTCTCATATACTCTCTACCTATACCAGCTATTTCATAATAGCCGTAGCAGTAGTGACGTTTTTTTGTCCAGCTATATTTTCATGGGTACATGGTGATATTCAGTCATTGATACTTGGATTTATAATGCTCACCATGGGACTCACGCTCACTCTTAACGACATGCGTGTGCTAGTTGCTCGTCCATGGGATATTCTCATCGGTACGTGTGCTCAGTTCTCGTTAATGCCACTCATAGCATGGTCGCTGACCGTCGGTGTTGGCTATCTTGGTATAGAGATTCCCAAACCTGTTGTGGTGGGTATAATCCTCGTCGGATGCTGCCCAGGAGGTGTGTCAAGCAATATCATGTCGTACTTGTGTAAGGGGGACGTGGCTTTCTCCGTAGGAATGACCACTGCAAGTACATTGCTTGCGCCTGTTGTTACTCCGCTACTTGTGTTATGGTTAGCAGGGGAGAGAGTAGAGGTTGATGCTCTTGGGATGTTCCGTAACATACTACTCGTTACGCTCTTGCCTGTTACCATTGGTTTCTTCTGTAACCTTTTCATGGGGAGGAACGAGAATTTCCGCAAGGCACAGTCGGTTATGCCTGCTTTCAGTGTGATCGGACTTGCATGTATTGTGGGTGGCGTTGTGTCTGCTGTTCATGACAAGCTCCTAATGGAAGGAATAACATTCTTCCTCATTGTTTTGGCGGTAGTGTTTTTCCACAATGGTTTGGGCTATGTACTTGGTTATAGCGTTGGTAAAATGTGTCATTTCTCTGCAGCCAAGAACCGTACTATCTCTATCGAGGTTGGTATGCAGAATGCAGGGCTCGCTACTGTTCTTGCCTCAGAGTTCTTCATTGTTTCCTGTCCGCTTGCTGTCATTCCATGTGCGGTAAGCTGTGCGTGGCATTCGATATCAGGAACGATAATGGCACAAATCCTTGCTCCGAAGAGTGATGATAAAGAAAAAGTGTGAATAAAGTGGGATAAATGAGAAAAAATATGAGATAAATCGAAAAAATGACATATTCTCAAAGAAAACTCTTTTTTTCCTTTTTGTTTTCATTTTTTTTCACTACCTTTGCAGAAATCAACGGAATATCCGTATCATGGGAAAATTCCCAAGTTTATGATTTTGATATAATAAGAAACTAATTCTCAAATAGTTATTACTATTTGGGTGCTTTGTTGCATCTTTTTTATGTAACATAAGAGTTGAGATTATGAATTGCATGAATGACAGACAGATTACTCTATTTTTAAGTGTTTTCGTCGAATTCACGTTAAATTAGAAGATATTTATTTAATGTAAAAATGGCAGAAGAATCATTAAAATATAAAACAAAGAAAGGATTATATTGGAAGTTTTTTGATCAATTTATGAACTATGGGATGCAATTTATAGTTGGTATTTTTATGGCTCGTATGTTGTCTCCTTCTGATTATGGTATAACTGCATTACCTGCTGTTTTTATGGCTGTTGCAGGTGTTTTTATTAGTGGAGGATTTGGTTCTGCTTTGATTCGTAAGGAAAACTTGACGGAGGAGGATTTGTCAACAGCATTTTACTATAGTGTTATAGTTGGTGTCGTCTGCTATGTTACTCTCTTTTTTCTTTCGCCTTATATTGCTGATTTTTATAACACCCCAGTGTTGAGATCTTTGATAAGAGTAACCGCATTAGGATTCCTTTGGGGGCCTTTGGGTACGCCTCAAAGTGTTATATTAAATAGAAGACTTGATTTTAAGAATCCTGCTCGTATTTCTGTTGTTAATAAAGTTATAGGTTCTATTGTTGGTATTGCTATGGCATATATGGGGTATGGTCTTTGGGCTTTAGTTTTTTCTGGACTTGTGTCAAGTTTAATTGGATTAATTCAGATTTGGTGGGTGGTAAAATGGCTGCCTAAAGCTCCGTTTTCTAAGAAATCTTTTAAATACCTATGGAATTATGGAAATAAGATGATGGGGGTTAATATTCTATATACGTTGTATGGTAATATAGTTCCTGTTTTATTGGGAAAATTCGGAGGAACGGTAGATTTGGGAAACTATAATCGTGCGTCTGGATATGCATCAATGCCATCTTCTAATATAGCTGGCGTAATTACGGGGGTGTCTTTTCCTGTTCTTAGTAAATTACAAGGTGATAATGAACGTTTGGCATACAACTATAGAAAAATGATTAAAGTATCTTCGTTTGTGGTATTTCCTATTATGATGTTGTTGTCGGCATTGGCTTATCCGATTGTAATAACAATGGTTACTGCCAAATGGGAGGCGTGTGTTATTTTACTTCAGATTATGTGTTTCACATATATGTTTCAGCCGATGCAGATATTAAACGTAAATTTATTAAATGTTAAGGGACGAACAGATTTGTCTTTAAGGTTGGAGATTTTCAAGAAAATAGTAGGAGCTGTTGTTTTTATTTATGCAGCTTCTAATTTTAGTTTGGAGATGTTGTGTGTTACTGATTTTTTCTATACAATGTTTGCTTTGGTGTGTAATACATATTATACAGACAAATTAATAAATGTAGGATATTTTAAACAAATAAAAGATATTCTCCCTTCTTTATTTCTTGGTTTATTGATGTTTGGATTAGTTTCTTTATCAATAAAATGTACAAATATCTTGATCTTACAAGTTTTAATAGGTACAATAGTTGGGACTTCTTTTTATTTTGGAGTTAGTTACATGTTTAAATTCGAGGAGTTAAAAGAGGTTAGATATTTGTTAAATAGAAGAAAGTAATTTATGCAAAGACCATACATTATTGAATTGCCTAAGTTCCTTGATTATAGAGGGAATTTGTCTTTTGTTCAGGAAATGGATCATATACCATTTAAAATTCAACGTACATATTGGATTTATGACGTTCCTGGTGGAGAGAATCGGGGAGGGCATGCTTATAAAAATACGAATGAGTTTATAATAGCTATTTCTGGTGGTTTTGATGTAATTGTCGATGATGGAATTACAAAGGAAAAGTTTACATTAAACAGGTCTTATTATGGATTGTTTATTCCTAGAGGAGTATGGAGGACTATAGAAAATTTTTCAACAAATTCTTTTGCTTTGGAATTTGCTGATACAAAGTATGATAGGAATGATTATATAGAGGATTATTCTATGTACCAAAATATGAAGAACAATGGAGAAATATAATGTTTTTGATTGTTCAATTATAGAACTAGATAGGCATCATTCTGACCGCAAGGGAAATCTTACGGTTGTACAGAATGGAGAAACCTTGCCTTTTGATGTAAAGCGTGTTTACTATCTTTATGATGTTCCGGGAGGAGAAGAAAGAGGTTCTCATGCTCATCGTGATTTGAACCAGCTTATAATCGCAGCATCAGGCTCGTTTACTGTAACGTTGGATGATGGCAAATGCAAAAGAACCTTCTTCCTTAATCGCCCTTATCAAGGACTGTATGTAAAACCAGGAATGTGGCGTGACCTTGGTGATTTTTCATCTGGAGCGGTTTGTATGGTTCTTGCTTCTGATGTATATCAAGCAGAAGACTATATTCGTGATTATGATGAATTCATTAAATACAGAAACGAGAAATGATACACCCATTATCAGACTGTAAAAGCAGAAACATTCCTGAATCGTCAAATATTTGGCAATTCTGTGTTATCTTTCCTAATGCCCAGATAGGTGAAAATTGTAACATCTGTTCTCATTGTTTAATCGAAAATGAAGTAAAAATAGGAAACAATTGTACAATCAAGAGTGGAGTACAACTTTGGGATGGAATAGAACTTGAGGACAACGTGATGATTGGGGCCAATTGTACATTTACCAATGATATGTATCCTCGTGCTAAGAATAGGGATTGGGAACAATTGGCAACAAAGATATGTAATGGAGCGTCTATAGGTGCAGGTTCAACTATACTCCCTGGACTTACAATAGGTAGTCATGCAATGATAGGAGCAGGCTCTGTTGTTACTAAGAACATCCCCAAGAATACTCTATGGATAGGCAATCCTGCCAAAATGCGAGGGTATATTACAAAAGACAATATCACGTTAGATTTAAATCTGAGAGATAAGCAAGGAAAAATTCATGACATTTCCGAAATAGAATATTAACTTAAAATAGAATAGTAAAAATACAAAATGATACCATTCCTTTCTCTAAAGGACGTAACCGCCCTTCATGGAGCAGAGATAAACGAAGTTGTAAATCGTGTAGTAAATGGAGGGTGGTACCTCCAAGGTAAGGAAAATGAGCAGTTTGAGAAACATTACTCTGAGTTTATAGGGTGTAAGCATACTATAGGTTGTGCCAATGGACTTGATGCGCTTATCTGGATATTCCGTGCATATATCGAGATGGGAGTAATGCAACCAGGTGATGAAGTAATTGTACCTGCTAATACATATATCGCAACAACACTCTCTATTACAGAGAATGGTCTTGTTCCTGTATCTATAGAGCCAAAACCGAACACATTGGAGATTGATGACAGTCTTATAGAAGCAGCAATTACACCAAAGACAAAGGCTATTGCAATTGTACACCTTTATGGACGTATTGCTTATACAGAGAAAATAGGTGAACTATGCAAGAAATATAACCTAAAGCTTATAGAGGATTGTGCTCAGAGTCATGGCTGTAAGTATATAGATGGCCGTATAACAGGAAGTATTGGAGATGCGGCAGGACACTCTTTCTACCCAGGCAAGAATCTTGGTGCTCTTGGTGATGGAGGTGCTGTAACGACCAATGATCCCGAACTTGCTGCTGCTGTTCGTGCTCTGGCAAACTATGGTTCGCAGAGGAAATATGTATTCAAGTATGCAGGTCGCAATTCGCGTCTTGATGAGATACAGGCTGCCGTTCTTGATGTAAAGCTCAAGTATCTTGTAGAAGACAATGCACATCGCAAGGAAGTCGCTCATTACTATTATGAGCATATAAACAACCCTCTCATTACGCTTCCTGACCTTCTTCCAGATGATCAGAATGTGTATCATCTTTTCCCAATTATTGTAAGGGGAAAGGAAAATCGCGATCGGTTGCATGATTATCTTGAAAAGAATGGAGTAGGTACAGTATGCCACTATCCAATTCCTCCACACAAACAAGAGTGCTATGCAAAGGAGAATTGGAATATACCACAGCTTTCATTACCTATTACAGAGCGTTTGGCAGACGAGGAATTATCACTTCCTATCGGTCCTGCAATTTCATTGATGGAAATTAAGTATGTTGTTGAACTGCTTAATCATTTTAAATAAAGTGATTGGAGCTATTTCCAATAGCTTCATTGCATTATGTATATTGACATACAATCAAGAAAATATATTCATGAAACGATAGAAGGAGCTTTTCTTATTCCTGAATTAACCATATGTTTAGTTTTATGGCTTTAAAAGATGTTAAATAAGTAAAATGACTGTTTTATAATATATGATTGTTCTCAATAACTTATTGATGTCGTCTTTGTAGAATGTGAATACTTTTATAGTTTTATCTTCCTATTTTTATTCTATAATATATGTCGGGAATAAATAGGAAATTCTAATAAAATATCTCTTTTGTTAAAATTGATAGATTTCTGTTGTTAAATAAAATATGTTTCCCAATCGTTTTTTTATTATTAATAATAGACTAATAATTTATTTGCTAAATATAATAATCCCATAGATGTAATGATATATAATAGCAGACTTAATTATATTGATGTTTCAAGAGGATTGCTTATATTATTGGTAATGTATCATCATTTCCCAATGTTGATGCCTTCTCTTCATTGTTCTTTTTGGGAATTAATGGATGATTTACAATGGACATATTCAAATTTTTTTATGGCCTCCTTTTTTCTTATTACTGGCCGATGTTCAAAATTTGATTACCCATTCAAACAATTCTTTATAAAAAATTTTAAATCATTATTAGTTCCCAATTTTTTTTTATGTATCTTGGCTAAGATAATATGTTCTGTCTATTATAGAGATTCCATATTACAATTATTAACTATTGATTATTGGTTATTTCATAGTTTTTGGTTTTTTAAAGCTTTATTTTTTGGAAAATTATTGTTTTGGTTTATTAATAAATACATAGAGAACAATATAAGAAAATTGATAGTATTGGTCTTTTTATTTTTATTTGGAATCGTTCTGTATAGAACGGATGTTTGCCCAAATTATTTATATTTCAAGAGTTGTTTTATTTTTGTATTGTTTATAGGTTTGGGAAATATATGTCACTTTATTGTTGACAATGTTAAATTTCTTTGTTGGGCATCTTTATTTTATTTTGTAATAGTTGTGGGGATGAAATATGCTAATTGGACTATTCCATATATTGGTGCTGTCAATAATTTAGACTATGTAAATGGATTTATATTTCCAATTATTGCTATCTCTGGGTCGGCAATATTTTTTTTAATAGCTCGGTTTATTGATAATTGTAAGATGTTAGAGCAATTAGGAAAATCCACGTTAGTTGTGTACCCGATTAGTTCTCCATTGATGTTTGTTATTCTGAAAACAATAATCAACTACGTAAATGTCTATTCAAATTTACATAGTGTCCTTTTGTATATTTTTATTCCGATTGTATCTGCTTTTATTTGTTGTTACTTGTATGTTTTTCTCGTTAATTCGAGATTAAAATATTTTATCGGTAAATTTTAGAAAAATGAATCATTATACACTTGTATCCCTATGTATTATTACATATAATCAGGAAAAATATATTCGTGAAACTATTAGGGGGGCATTATCTCAAGATTATCCGAATTTAGAAATTGTTATTTCTGATGACAATTCTACGGATTCGACATTTCGAATAATAAAAGAAATGACAGATGGATATGTCGGACCGCATAGTCTGATTATTAACCAAAATAGTCCGAACAAAGGAATTATAGAGCATGTAAATAGGGTCGTATTTGAGTTATCTCATGGTGACTACATATTGTTGAGTGGTGGAGATGATGTTTGTATGCCACAAACAATTTCTTTTGCTGTAGATAAATGTTTTGAAAATGGATGTTGTTCAATGGCATTTAATGCAAACATTATAAATGTAAATTCACAGGTTACAGGTCATTTACATAAAATGGATGGTAATAGTGATTGTATATATAAATTAGAGCATTATCTTATAGGAAATTACAAAACAAATGGTGCATGTCGATTGGTAAAACGTGAAATATATGAGATTTTTGGAAAATTTGACCAAGATTGTCCAACAGAAGATACTCCTACATTGTTTAGAACATTTTTATATGGTAGAGTTGGCTTTTGTTCGATACCAAATATAAATTACAGAATTCATGGAGGGAATATTTCTGGTTTCCATAATCTTATGACTAAATTCGATCCACGAAATATTTATTCTCAATATAAAAAGGATTTAGATATTGCATATGGATGTAAATTGATAAACGATGAATATTATAAAAAAATGCAATGTCATATTAAGAAATATCTTTATGATAATATTGCTATTCGTTATATATATAATCAACCGATATATTTTTTTAGATTAATATGTGCGGCTTCATTTGCAATTCGTCCACATTATTCTTACATTCAAGCTAAGAAATATGTTCGTATGGTGATAGAATGGCATAAAAAAGGTATACTATAGATTGTTTATGAGTAATTTTTTTGAAGTAGGTTTATTTTAATGCTTTATTTATTGCTCTATCAATCATAGATTGTTACTCCATGGTAGTGAAGACTTTATAATATGGTAAGTATAATAATAACAACATATAATAGGCCAAAGATGCTAATACAAGCTATAGAATCCGTTTTAGCTCAGAAAGCTGTTCAAATAGAAATAATTGTCGTTGATGATAATTCTACTGAAGACAACAGTTTTTGTATTCCTCTTGTAAGCAAATATATAAAAAATAAGAAGAATATGGGGTTGGGGTCAAATCATAAAATTGGTTTTGAAGAATCTTCTGGTGAGTTTATTTGTTTTTTAGATGATGATGATTATTATACAGATAATAGATTTTTTTCTAATGCAATAGGTTGTTTTGAGAGTGATCCAGAGATAACTATGGTATGTGCAAGTAGTAATAGTATATATGAACCTTCTTTAAAGATAGAACCAGTATTATTGAACAATCCCGAGATAATTACTAGTTTCGAATATTTGCAAGGATTTGGAGTGAAATATAAAAAGCCCCAATCTACATTTACTACGATATTCAGAAAAAGAAACTTAATACAGGCTGGCTTTATGAAAATGTCAAAGCCAACAGATACTTGTCTCTATCTGCGTGCATTGATAGTTGACGGAAGAGTATGTTTCGTTAATAAATGTATAGGAAACTATCGTATACATGAAATACAAATGACTAAGGGCCAGAAAATGGATTTTATTATTGAAGTCTTGCAAGAAAAGTCTGTGATTTTCAATATAGTAAAAGATAAACTAGACAATTCTAAAACATGGTGGTATAACCAGTTTAGAATAACGTTTGATTATTATTGTGCTTCAAATCCTCCGAAACATGATTTGAATAAGGTTTTAATATGGTCTTTTGCTCATTTATATGGAAATCCCGTATTATGTCGTTTTTTATTGAAGAAATTGCTTAAAAACAACATAATTTTGCCAATTTTAAAAAAGGTTTCATGAATCTGATTTCTTTACTTTTATCAAAGATACGGCGTATTCCTGTTTATTTTAGACATTATCTTAGTAATGAGATTGTCGTTAATGGCTATTTTTTTTATAATGAGGATGGCACTTTAAAGAATAATAATTTTGGAGATGATATAAATTTTCCGTTATTGCATGAATTAACAGGAAGACCTGTTAGGCAGGAATGGCGAGTAGGATTGCAGAATCTTGAAAATATGGTATGTGTAGGTTCTGTAATTGATTGCTGTAATGAACGATCCATAATATGGGGTACTGGTGCTATAAGCGATAATATTGTTATGCATCACAAACCCAAACGTATATGTGCGGTTCGTGGTCCTTTAACAAGGAAAAAGTTGATAGAGTTCGGAATTGATTGTCCTGAAGTATATGGTGACCCTGCTTTGTTGTTGCCGTTGATATATACTCCTCGAACTAAAAAAATATATAAATATGGGTTTATTCCACATTATGTTGATTACAATTTACCACATGTAGTCAAGTTTAGAGAGGAACATCCTGAGATTCTTTTTATAAAGTTTGAGGGATATACTTCTTGGCAAAATGTAATTGATCAAATTAATTCTTGTGAAAAAATAATCTCAAGTTCACTTCATGGATTAATTGTCTCAGATGCATATGGAATACCGAATGTAAGAATTGTGCTATCAGACAATATTGTTGGGGGCGATTTCAAATACAAAGATTATTTCGGAGGTGTAGAAAGAAAATATATAGATCCTGTTGATTGCAGAAAGAATGTCGAATTTGATAGAATAAGAGACAACTTTAAATATTATGAGAATATAAAGTTTGATTCTCGAAAGTTATTGAAGGCTTTCCCATATAAATTGCATCGTAAGTTTCAGATATTTGCTAATGGAAACAAATAAACAACCTAGAATCTCAATTGTCATTCCATGTTATAATGCCGAAAAATATATACGTGAAACGTTAGATTGTTTGCTTATGCAAACAATCGATGATTGGGAGTGTGTCATTGTAAATGATGGCTCAACTGATAATTCTTTGGAGATTCTTAAAGAGTATGCAGCGAAGGATATACGTTATAGATATATTGACAAAGAGAATGGTGGACCTGCTATAGCCAGAAATACGGCAATTGCAGCTTCTTCAGGAAAATATATTCTTCCTTTGGATGCTGATGATTTGATTGCTCCTTCTTACGCGAATAAAGCAATTGATTATTTAGAAGAACACCAAAGTTGTAAATTGGTATATTGTAAAGCACGTTTTTTTGGCGATAGAAATGGCTCTGTGCTATTACCTGTTTATAATTTTTACGAATTACCTTATGAAAATTCTATATTTTGTTCTTGTATATATAGACGTGTAGATTTTGATAAGACACAAGGATATAATCCTAATATGGTATTCCGAAATGAAGATTGGGATTTTTTATTATCTCTTTTAAATGAAAAGGATGAGGTGTTTTGTATTCCTGAAACCTTATTTTTCTATCGACAACATGGTATTTCAAGAAATCATAATATAGACGAAGAATATGCTTTGGCAAATCTTCAGATGATAATGAATCATCCTCGAATATATGAACGAGATAAGAAAAGAACGTTGGAATGGATGAATCCAATGTTGGAATACTATAAAACAGAATTGGAGAATATTATAAATTCCAAAACTTATAAGTTGGGAAAGTTTTTATTTGCGCCAGTGAGATGGTTAAAACGAAGATGAAGCAATATTGGTTAGGTGATTATGATATCAACAAAGTATACATTTCTTCTTCCTGCCTATAAAGTTACATTTTTTGAGAAGGCTCTTTTTAGCATAAAGAACCAGACATTCAAGAATTTTAAGGTAATAGTTTCAGATGATTGCTCACCAGAAAACCTTAGGAGTGTCTATGATAGAGTGGTTGGTGATGATACTCGATTTGTATATAGGCGTAATGAAGTGAATATAGGAAGTAAGAGTCTTGTATCACATTGGAATTTATTGGTGGATATGTGTGATACTGAATTCCTCATTATGGCTAGTGACGATGATGTCTATGATTTGAATTTTTTGCTAGAGATTGACAATCTTGTACGGAAATATCCACAGGTAAATATATTTAGAGCTAGAGTTGAATTTATTGATGGTAATGGGAATGTTCTAAAGAAAGATGGTTTTTTCTCGGAATTTGAAAACTCTATGACATATTTAGAAAGTCATTTCTCAAATAAAAATCTAAAGTGTATAGCAAATCATGTTTTTAGGACTCATATTTTAAAAGAAAAAGGAGGTTTCTATGAAATGCCGTTAGCTTGGTTTTCTGATCAGATTACTGCGATTTTGATGTCAAGTAACGGATGTTGCAATACAAATAAAATTCTTTTTCAATTTAGAGTCTCTGATATTAATATTTCTGGCGCAAAACCAACATCTAAGGTCGCTTCTTTAAAATCTATAGCAACAATGCAGGCTGATATATGGTTTCAAAAATACATGAAGAAGAATTCTATTAAAGGTTTTAAATTTGATAGATGGGGAAGCCAAATCTATTATTGGCTTATGGATGCGGAATTTAGAACTTTTTTGTTTTTAGTTCCAAAGATTATTGTTAATGGGTTGTGGGATAGAAAATGGATGAAAGCAATAATACGGCATCAAATAAAGATGTTTTTTACATTCCAAAATCATTAATGATATATAAAATGGGAATTGTCAGATATATTTGTAGGCAAACACGTAATTTTCTGTTTCGGTTTAGAAGTGAAGGGACTATACTAAAAGGTAAAGGAATCGTTGGAAATATCAAATGTATTAACCATGGTGTTAATAATACTTTAATAATTGATGCAGGAGCATCTCTTGACAATTGTATATTGTATTTCAAAGGCAATGGAAATACTATACACATTTGTTCTGGTTCGAATCTAAAAAGAATAACTTTCTGGTTTGAGGACGATAATAACAATATAGAAATAGGTTCTGGTGTGAGTAGTGAAGAAAATTTATTTTTAGCGGCTTGTGAATCAAAAAAAATTTCAATAGGTAATGATTGTATGTTTTCTAACAAAGTGCAACTTAGAACAAGCGATTCACATTCAATACTTGATGAAAATACTAAACGAATCAACCCAGGAAATGACATCGAGATAGGAAATCATGTTTGGATAGGAACAGAAGTCATAGTTTTGAAAGGAGCAACTATACCAGAAAATTGTATTGTTGGAGCAAGAAGTATTGTAACATCTTCATTAAATGCAAGCCCCAATTCCATGATTACTGGTATGCCAGCAAGGGTTGTTAAAACTAATATTAATTGGAGTCGTGAAAGAATATGATGAATATTGCTCTTTGTACGGATGAGAATTTCTCTGTACCTGCATTAGTTTGTATAACTTCTGTATTTGAGAATAATAAGAGTGAGAGATGCAACGTCTATGTCCTTACAGATTTTTTGTCTCCTGATGTTCGAGCAAAATTTTCTGAACTCGCTAAGGTCTATGGACAATCAATAGATATATTTTCAATAGATAAACAGAGATTTAAAGACTTGACTGTAAATGAACGTTTTCCAATCTCTATGTATTATCGTTTTCTATTACCAGAAATACTGACAAAAGAGAGCAAGGTTTTATATCTTGATTGTGATATTATAGTCCGTCATTCACTAAGAGAGTTATATGATACATCTTTGGATGGAAAAGCGTTAGCTGCGGTTGTGGCTCAATCATGTGATGATATTGTTTGGACAAATCAGTTAAAACTAAAATCTCCATATTTTAATTCTGGAGTGCTTTTAATGAACTTGAATTATTGGAGACAAAATGATTCTTTTAATAAATTGGTATCGTGGGTAGCTACTAATCCCGATAAATGTATGCTTCCTGATCAGAATGCACTTAATTCGATTTTTGATGGATATGTAAAGTATTTGGATTATACCTACAATTATCAGGAAGCTTGGTTTAATATAGAGAATACAAAAATACATTATTCTAAATGGAATACTATAAAAGAAATAGGTAGAGATCCCATTATAATACATTATTGCGAAGCAGAAAAACCATGGTTTGAGGAATGTAAAAATCCTTTTAAGGCAGAATGGATTAAGTATGCTAATATACATGGCTTTGTTGATTATCGGATAATAAAAAGATATAATATAGAATACAGGTTGGCCGTAATTATTGATAGAATTGGTTTAAAAATCCGTTATTGGTCAGAGAAATGGCAAAAGAAGATACTTGGGAAAATAAAGGTTAGTTAATATATGCAAATCGTATATGTACTTGTTGCTAATAATAGTAATCTGTATTTAGAGGAGCTCTGGATTTCTATATTCTCTGTTCGTCTTATCCACAGCGATATCAATATAAAGGTACTCGTTGATGTTGATACTGAGAAATTGGTAACTTCTCGACCTAAGCTTATAGCGTTGATTAGTGAATTGATTGTTGTTCCAACACCAGGGGGCTACAATGCAAAACAAAGATCTCGACATATAAAAACTTCAATACGAGAAATAATAAAAGGGCCTTTCCTTTTTATTGATACTGATACTGTTGTCTGTAAATCTTTAATGTCGGTAGATGATGTACTAAATGATATAAATCTTGACGAGAATCCAATATTAGCTGTCCCTGATGGACATCTACCTCTTAAGGAATGTTTATTCCCACCAACAAGAGAAGTAAAACGTATTTTTAATGTTGATTGTTCTGATGCTGAATATTGGTTTAATTCTGGAGTAATGTATGTTGCAGACACCCCTCTTGCTCACAAATTCTACAAAAAATGGAATGAAAACTGGAGATATTCATGTTTTGAGAAAGGTAATAGTCAAGACCAGCCTGCTTTATTGAAAACTAATAAGGATTTTGAATACATTATTCGGGAGTTACCTGGAATATATAATGTTCAGGTTGCATTGTCATTAAAATATTATGCGGATGCAGTAATTCTACATTGGTGGCATATGGATTTTATTTCAAATCAGAGTTATTCTCCTTATTTTTCTTTACAAATTTATGAGGAGTTGAGAAAACTAGGTTATATAACTGAAGAAATAAAAGAAAAAATAGTGAATGTAAAACAAAGTTTTACTAGTCCGACTATGCCTATAGGAAGTGAGCAGATTCTATTCCTATTCTCACCTGTGGGTAAAATCTTCAACAAAATTTTTATTGAGGGAGGTGTTGCTAGTTGGTTAATGTTGAAGTTTGCGAAATATCTTGAAAAATTACATGATTTTACATATAGGAAGAAATGATTAGTGTTGTTATTCCTTTATATAACAAAGAATTAACTATAGAGAAAAGTCTTAAGACTGTTCTCTCTCAGGACTATGATGACTTTGAGGTTGTCGTGGTTAATGATGGCTCTACTGATAGGAGTGCAGAAATTGTAAAGGGAATTTATGATTCCCGTATCTGTTTGATTGAGCAGGAAAATGGTGGACCTTCTAAGGCTCGAAATACAGGTGTGAAAAATGCAAAAGGAGAATGGGTGGTTTTTCTTGATGCAGATGATGAATTAACAGAATGTGCATTAAAAAAGATGATGCTAGAGGTACGGAAATATCCTGATGCGGACATCGTAGATTTCAATGGTTATATTCGTTCTAGGGAGAGAATGTCATTGCGCTATCATCCACTCGTAGGCAAGGTAAGTAATCCTCTTTGTGCTTTTTATTATAGAAAAATCACACCTGGTTGCGGTCACAGTATTTTTCGGGCTTCCTTTGCAAAACAATATCCTTATGACGAGCGGTTGAGACGTTTCGAAGATTGTGACATTTTGTTAAGAATGTTGCCAAAAGCCAAGGTGTATTCTTCGCAATATATTACGGAGATACATGATATGAATTATGCAGAAGCCAGTAATGCGCGTAAAGATATCAAGGAGGATTTTACTGGTTATCTTGATATGAGTAAGGGTGGATTCTGGTATAAGATGTGCGTATATAGAATCTTTTTAGAGGAACGTGAGCATTATACAGAAGAATGTCATAGGTTATATCCTAATTGGTACAAAAGATATGATTTGCTTATTCTCGTGAAATTATTGAGTGTTTTAAAAAATCATATATGAGTAGGTTTATAAAAAGTATTTTTGTGCGAGACAACTTCCTAAATCGCTTACATTCTACCATCAAAAAGTTTCTATTTGTATCTTTTATGTTAGGTCTTGTTTCGTAATTTGAATGTATATAAACTTATGGACTTTCCCCCCAAGGGATAGTTTATGGAAATTTATTTTATTCAAGTATGTATCAATGTGCAACAAAACGTTTGACGAACTTTGAGATTCTGAGAATTCTCGCTATGTTTTTTGTGGTAGTTTATCATTTCTTTTCTCATGGACTTCATTGTTTCGGAGGAGAGAAAATTTATTTTGTTTTACATGACCCATTAGGATGGATTAATTTTATTGGTTCAGAACTTATTTATAATCTAGTTCAAATAGCCGTTAATTTGTATGTAATGATAACTGGCTATTTTCTAATAGAAAATACAACATTCAAGTTTGAAAAGATTATAAAGATTTGGATGCAGATGCTTTTCTATTCGTCAATTATTGGCTCTTGTTTTTTCTTTTCTACAAATTTAATAAATGCTGGCGATTTCCTTAAATGTTTTATGCCGTTTAAAACAGAAGCTTATTGGTTTGTTACACAATATATTGCATTAGTCGCTCTTTCACCTTTCATAGCTTATATGACAAAAAATATTGTAAAGCGTAATTATCTGTTATTGTTAGGGATAATGTGTCTATTAACGTTGGAAATATATAAGTTTCCTTTTGCATACAACTTTGGAAATAAATGTGGCAATTCTTTGTTATTCTTCATAACTTTATTTTTAACAGGAGGTTATGTAAAAAAATTTGGTTCTTTTAGATGTTTTTGTTTAAGTGAAAAACAACTATTCGTTGTTGTATATATAATAACAATAGTATGGGCAGTCGCAAAATCTACGACGTTAGGACGCGAAGTTTCTATTGAAGGTTTCCCATATCATAGTATGACCTATATAGAATCTGTAACTTTCTTTCAAATGTTTGCAAAAATTAAGTTGAATGGCAAATTCTGGGAACATGTTGCGTCTGTCGCTCCATATGCATTTGGAGTCTATTTAATAAGTGACAATAGATATCTAAGAATGTGGATATGGGATGATATCGTGTCTGTATATCAATATGTGTCATCTTTGTTTTTTATTCCATATGCTATTTTATCAGCCGTAATGATAATGATTGTCTGTATGTTTGTTGATGCTTTAAGAATGAAGTTGTTTTCTGCTTGTAGAGTATATTCATTACTAAAAAAGATAGGATTTAAGATAAAAATAGAATAATATGCGAGTGCTTTGGTTCACGAATTCTCCATGTAATTATGGAAATGGAAATACTTATAATGGTGGCGGTTGGATGACAGCATTACAAGATGGTATAACTAGCTCGGATATTCTTGGAGAAGAAAAGATAGAGTTGGGAATTTCTTTTGTAATGAATAATCAACCCGAAAGAGTCGAACAAGGTAGAGTAACATATTATCCTGTACCATTAGCTGTAAAGTCAAAGAAAGATAAGATTTTGGATGCTATGCATCCTAATGATGTTCATAGGGATGATGTTCTTTGGTTTCATTACATCTCACATTTTAAACGTGTAATAGATGATTATCAACCAGATGTAATAGAAATCTTTGGTTCTGAGCTATACATGGGATTGGCATCATTTGCTACAGATAGGCCATGTGTTTTGCACATTCAAGGACTGCTATCTCTTTCTGTTAATATTTTTTTACCTCCAGGTGTTTCTCGTATGAAGTATATATTTAAGGATGGTCTAATGAATGCTTGGGGAAATTGGCAATTCTTGAATTACTGGAATCGTAGCGTGTATCGTGAGAAGACAATATTGAGGAATGTGAATCATTTTATCGGTCGTACGGATTGGGATAGACAAGCAATATCAATACTAAATCCACAGGCACAATATCATTATGGTGGAGAAATTCTTCGCTCAGAGTTTTATGACAAACAGGAACGTAAGATACCTCAAAAGTTGACAATTGTTTCTATTATCTCTCTTCCACTATATAAGGGTTATGACTTGTTGTTGAAAATTGCCAAGATATTGAAACATGAGGTCGAAATAGATTTCGAGTGGAAAGTTTATGGAAATGTTGATCCAAAGTTAGCTGAGTCATTAACAAATATAAAACATGAACAGGTGAATGTAAAGCTTTGTGGGGTGGCATCTGCAACGCAGCTGAAAGATGCTATTCTTGAGGCTACAGTATATGTTCATCCTTCATACACGGAGAATAGTCCAAATAGTATTTGTGAGGCTCAGATTCTTGGTGTCCCTGTTATTGCAACGAATGTTGGAGGAACAAGTACAATTGTAGAGAATGGGAAGAGTGGACTCCTTTTTCCAGCAACGGATCCATATGTAGGAGCTGCCAATATTTTTCAACTTTATAAGGATATGCAAGCAAATATTACAATTGGTGACAATGCGAGGAATATTGCTTTATTGAGACACGATAAGCAAATGATAGTTAATCAGCTCATACAAACCTATAAAGAAGTTATACGGAATGATAGATAAACTGTTAAAAATCCCTTCTGTAATTTGTTTGAAGTATAGTTCTAAATATTATCGGTGGCTATTTAGAAAGAAAGGCATAGCATTTGGCAATAATATGTCAATATTGGGGAGAATTTCCGTTGTAGGTCCTGGTAAAATTATTATAGGTGATAATTTTTGTATGGCAAGTGGTGAGCATATAAATCCAATTTCAGCTAACATGCAAGCTTCATTCTTTACCGATTCCCCTGATGCTCAAATACGAATAGGGAATAACGTAGGAATGAGTAGTACCAGAATATGGGTTCATAAAGGGCTTACTATTGGAGATAATGTAAAGATAGGTGGAGGGGGGCTTTTTATTGATACGGATTGTCACCCTATTGATTATGTAGTTCGTAGAAATTCGAATGAAGGTACTTGTTCTGTTCCTATTGTTGTTGAGGACGATGTATGGATTGGTGCTCAGTGTATTGTTCTTAAAGGTGTTACTATTGGCGCAAGAAGTATTATTGGAGCTGGGAGTGTCGTAACAAAAAGCATCCCGTCGGATTGCATTGCTGCTGGTAATCCTTGCAAAGTATTAAAAAGATTATGATATCATATCGGGAAATAGTGAATTTTGTAAAGTCATATCTGGATTCATGGCTCTCATCAAGATATGTTATGACATCTGGTGGTTTTAAGAAATACTATAAGTTGCAAATTTGTGGTAATAAGTTAAAAATTGGAAAGGATGTTTATATAGGTCCCAATGCAACGATTCTTTGTACTTTTAACAATGTAGAGATTGCAGACCATGTCGTCATAGGTCCTAATCTGACAATCGTAGAAAATAATCACATTTTTAATGTTGTTGGCAGATATATTAAGGATAGTGGTTTGACAAAAAAAGGAGGCGTAAAAATAGAAACAGATTGTTGGATAGGAGCAAATGTTACTATTTTAGCGGGAGTGACAATTAGTCGAGGATGTGTTATAGGTGCTTGTTCTTGTGTGACACGCTCGCTACCACCATATTCAATAGCCGTTGGTACACTTGCGAGAGTGATAAAAAGAAGGTTTACAGATGTTGAAATTACAGAACATGAGAGACGCTTACAATAAGTAAATGAGAGTAGCCTATATTGACATAGCGAAAGGATTGTCAATGATAATGATTGTTCGTATTCATACCGAGTGTGCATACGAAATGAGTCTTCCTTATCCGATTATTGCAGTTCCTTTCTTTTTCTTTTTAAGTGGTTTCTTTGATAAGAGTGAAAGACCCTGGAGAATGTGGTTAAAGAAAAATGCATACTCTTTATTGGTACCTGCTTTTATCTGGAGTTTGCTTACTTGGATTTTTGTGTCATTGCTGTCTTTCTGTAAAAATGGATATTTGGAAAAATTTGAAATACCATATTCAATTTCACTTCCATTTATAGGAAATGGTGTGACATGGTTTCTCGTCGCTTTATTTTGGGCGAAAGTACTTGTTGGATTGTTTGAGAGATTATTTTCAAAAAACATTAGATTTCGTAAATGGTTAATGTATATTTGTGTTGTGTCTCTTTGTTGGGGATTGGCAGGAATAGATCTCCCATTAATGATTGATGAGGGACTTGCTGCATTGCCTTTTTATCTATTGGGTAAAAATTTATATCCAAAAACAAAACAAATATGTGCAAATAATATAATCGCGATAACGTGTGTATTGTTATCTTTTGTTATGTTATGCTCTCTATTCCCTGCAGCTGTAATCTCTTATAATACCAAATTTTACAGTATCCTTCTATATCCTCTTTTTTGTTTTATAATAATATGTTCTTTTTTCCCTATGTTGCGGTTAAGCATGTTTTGGGAAAGATGTACTTGGCTATCGGAATTTGGACAGCATACGTTGGGAGTTCTTGTAATTCATCCATTGTTTCTTCATTTGTCTGCAGTTGTTTTAAATAGGATATTTGTTAGAGGGACTGCTGAATGGTTTTGTGGCTTTATAACAGCATTTATCGTAACAATAATTGCAAGTTATTATTTTGCAAAATTGATTAGTGCGAAATTCCCTTTTTTATTGGGAAAATAATTTGAGATAAATATGGATATAGTTTTTAATGTTGATAATAGATATGTTCGTCACATGTGTGTAACAATACTATCTATACTTGATAAAAATCCCAATGAAATTATAACTTTCCATATTGTGACTTGTAGGTTGTCAGAAGAAAATAGTAAATATGTGTCTTCTTTGATAATGGAACGTCATGCTTCGGTTAAGTATTATGATGTTGATATAAATATATTAAAGAAATTTTCTGTGGGTAAACTTACTGGTAATCCGAATATTTCTTATGCCGCATATCTTCGATTGTTTATCCAAGATTTGTTGCCTCTACATATAGATAAAGTTTTGTATCTCGATTGTGACATTGTGGTAGTAAATAGCTTGACAGAATTATGGCATAAAGATATTGGTCAATATTGTCTTGCGGCTTTGGACGATTATGGGAACGCTCAGAAATTCGGAGCCAAACGTATGGGGGTTGAAGCTGGATTTAAATATTTCAATTCTGGTGTTATGCTTGTTAATCTCCAAAAACTTCGTGAGATAAAATTTATGGAGATGGTGCAGGATTTTCTTGTAACTGATGGATATAGAATTTTAATGCATGATCAGGATATTCTAAATGGACTGCTTTATAAACAAAGATTGCCTTTAGAAGAACGTTGGAATATGATGCGTAATACTGATAATACTACAGATTATAGTATTATTCATTTTGCAGGTCTAAAGCCGTGGTATATTGAGTGTCCACATCCGTTGAAACATATATACTATCATTATTTGGCTATGACCAAATGGGCTAATGATAAACCTGTTCACTTCTATTCTAAATTACAAAGAATAAAGATTTTTATAAAGTCGATTCTAAGATAAGAATGAGATCTGTAATAAGGACTATACCACCATATATTCACCCCGGGCATCTAAACTTTAAATATTCTGCGTTTGAGGGATTGATTAATTGTGGCATACAAGTAAGAAGGAGTCATTTTCCATGGAAAATTATACATCATTGGGCTTTTCTGTATGAAATACCACGGATTTACAGAGACAAAAAGACTGCAGTGTTAATGTTTGTAGAACCAGTCTCTATTACATTTGATACATTTCCTTATTATGCAACTCATGAGGTAATACCTTTCATTTGGGATTGCTGGCCATGCTATTATGATAAAATGGAGGCATGGTTTAATCGTCATAAAACACGTACAGCAATCTTCACTTCTCGTATGGAGATGGAGGAGATGCAGAAACGATGTCCTCAGGCGAAAATGCTTTGGTGTCCTGAGGCTGTTGATGTTTCAAAATATAAGAAGGGGAAGTTACTTAAGGATAGAAATATCAATCTTTTAGAATTTGGACGCTCTAATGAACTTGTCCTTGGAAAGATATCAATAGACAATCATGTTTGTACATACGTGGATGGTAAGTTCATTTATTCAAATGAAGAACTCTACGAGGCAATGGGAGATGCAAAGATGACAATCTGTCTGCCCAAGAGCATGACGCATCCTGATATTGCACAAGGTGTAGAAACATTGACACAGAGATATTGGGAGACAATGCTATCGCGGACGGTGATAGTTGGTCATGCTCCACAGGAATTGATTGATATCTGCGGATATAATCCTGTTTTGGAATTGCCTGATGATAAAGAGCAAATCAATACTTTCATTCTTGATATCCTAAGCAATATTGAAGATTATCAGGAATTGGTGGATAGAAATCGTAAGACTGCTCTTGAAAATGGAATTTGGTCTATAAGAATGAAGGGTGTTGTAGAATGGTTGGATAATATCGGATATTCGATAAAGTAGAGGAATTTATTCTCATAAGAAAAACTTAATAAACTCTACACGAAATATAAACTAATAACTTGTTTATTAAGAGAATAGAGCGATGTAGAGTCGCAACGGACTCTACACTGACTCTACATCTCTACACCGTTTTAGGCAGCAATCTTTATCAGAGAATAGGTAATACCACGCTTTGAGCGCATTTTCTTGACTTTTAACTCCTTGAGGGCAAGACCTATCTTTATAGAAGAGAAATTGCTCATAGGAACTTCTGGGTACTCCTTACATAAGGATTTACGGATATCCATAGATGTTACTCCTTCACATACTTCTCCATTTTCCGGCTTATGGAAGAAACTACTGATCATGTGTTCAAGGTCGAGTGATGCCTCGAATGGAGTGTTTAGTTGCTGAATACGAGCTATCTCCTCATTTGTAAACCAATAACGCATCTGTTCTACCTCTATCTCGTACTTTAATTGAGCAAAGAGCTGCTCATAATCTATAGTTGACTTATAGTCAACAATTTCTCCATTAGGAATGCTGATAGTAAGATATCTACGACTTCCTGTCTTGTCCATAAGAGGGTGACAGTTATTGGTTGTTGCAATAAAAGAGGCATAGCGTTGACGCAGGTCTATTGTACGACCATAGATTTTGCGACTGTTCACAGACACTTTGGATAGTGCTTGCTTGAGTTCGGCAATCTGACCTTTCTTATATTGGTCAATCTCGTCAAGGCAGATGATAAGAGAATTGCTAAGTGCCATTTCTTTGTCAAACTTGTTACCAAGGTTGAAGTGGTCAAGATAGTTACGGCGAAGCTGTGGAGGTAGAATATGCAGACAAAAAGTGCTCTTGCCACATCCTTGATTTCCAATGAAAAGAGGCACGGTTTCATTGCCATGTTCCTCATCCTTGCCCATCCAATGAACAACGGTTGAAAGATGCCAGATGTGGAGAAATATCACCTTTTCGTCTGAAAGATTCGGAATACGTTTCCAGAAATTGGTGATTCGGTCGATACCATCCCATTCTGGAAGGTTGTCAAGATACTCTTTCATTGGATTGTGAATAGGAATCATATCGCTTTCAAGATAGGTCTTGATATCCGACCTTAGGTTTGTCTCTTCAGGCATGTCAATCTTTGCCTTTATTATTAATGTGTTGAGGCCTGCATTAGTAAGCGGCTGAAACATCATGTCATCTTCTCCATTTTTCTTGTACTCAACCATGCCACTGAGTACATTGTGGCGAAATTGGTAGTTCTGCTCAAGAAAACAGATGGCAGGAAGTAGGTTCGCATTCTCTTCTTCCTGACTTTCTGACTTTGTAGATGGTTGTTCATAGGTCTGTTTTTGAGCCTCATTAGTTGTTTCAGAGCAGATAATGCCCTGAGAGAAAAGATTTTTACTTTCCATTGTGATTAAAATTTAATTGTTAATACTTAGGTTTGAATCGTGTCCTCCTTGTTAAGGGGATTATGCTTGCAAAGGTATAAAAATATTTTTTTATTTGCAAATTTCAATACATGTTTTTTTGATTAAAAAATCGTTTTTTATCGAAAGATGTATAGAATGCAGAGTTGGTGAAAAGTGGAGTGGAACTATACACCATTGTATATTATTTAATGTCAGAGCATTAATGCTTGTGCGGTGTAGAGTGTAGGGTTGAATGCTTTTTTTTTCGTATGCAAAAAAACATTGGTGTTGAATTTCCAACAGAATTCTATATAGGTTCGCTTCTCCTTCGCTTCAAAACCGTTCCAAAACCGCTTTAACTCCGATAATATAGCATAGTCAGAGTAGGCGCAGAGTTGAAGCATAATGACACAATGAGAAAAAGTGTAAAGAAACTTGCGGTAAAGGATGTATTTTACTAACTTTGCAGAAAATATATTTGAATAATGATACCAAAGATAATACATTTATGTTGGCTATCGGGGGATGCTTTTCCCGAGGATATTGTGAAATGTCTTGAGACATGGAAAGAACATCTCAAAGATTATGAGATATGGCTTTGGGGTAAGAAACCTCAAAATTGTCTTGAACTTAATGTTTTTGAGAGGCATTTTGACTTGGATTCCACTATTTGGACAAAGCAGGCGTTTGCAGCAAAGAAATATGCATTTGCTGCGGATTATATCCGTTTGTATGCATTGTATAATTATGGAGGAATTTATCTTGATGCAGATGTACTTGTATATAAATCCTTCGACGAATTGCTGTCGTTGCCTTATTTTATCGGATGTGATCAGATTCGTGCTTTTGAGGCGGCTGTAATTGGCGCAGAGAAAGGCTGTTCTTGGATTAAGGATATCTTTGATACATACAAGGACAAACATTTCGTAAAGGAAGATGGTAGCCTTGATATAATGGAATTGCCGGTAAGGTTTCATCATATTCTAACTGAATTGAATTATAGGTTCATAAAAATATCAAGAATTCGTCAATTCGATAAGTATTATACTGAAGGAAAAAAAGTAATTGTCTTTAGTGGTGATTTCTTTAATTCGCGTAATGCCGTTGAAGTTAGGCAGACAAAAAAGAGTTTCTGTGCTCATAACTATGCTGGCTCTTGGAACAAAAAAGGAAATGCTCCTAAAACTATCAAGGACTGGTTGCCAAAGTGGTTGCTTGGTGTGATTTATAAGGTTGGTCAGGCTACATGGGCAAGAAATAAATATGCATGGTTTCAGATTCCGTTTGAGAATAAATGAATAATATAGCTCGTTTTTTTACTATATATTGGTGTATATACTTTCCAACTTGCATTGCGTATAATGAATTGGCCGGATTCAGTTCCATAGATGAAGTGATGACTGGTATTATTGTGGTTTATACCTATGCAATGAAGAAAATATATAGTACAAACAAGAAGCCGTGGAAAGAGTTTAATTTCTTTCTTGGACTTTTGGCGTTTTATATAGTATATTCTTTGTTATTTGGCGTGAATGTACCAGAATCCGTAGCCTATGACTTGATGCAACAAGTAAGACCATGGTCTGTAATATATTGTACGTGGATTCTAAATCCTCAGTTTACTGAATCTCAGAAGAAATGGATGCGTGGAACTATGTTGCTCACAGTTATAACTTTCATATTATACCATCCAGAATTAGGAACAGGAGACGAATACCGTAGCGCTCCGTTTGGACAGTTGGCAATTTGTACTTCAATGGCATGGTATCTTTTCTCTGCAAAAACAAAGAGAAATCTGTATATTGCAGCTTTTATTGGTGTGGTTGGACTTTTAGGAATGAAATTTAAATATTATGGTCAGTTTGCTGCATGGATGTTCTTCCTATTCTATATGAGGACGAGATTTGACTTTAAGTCAATGAATATTATATGGCAAGTAGCAATTCTTGTATTTATTATAATACTACTTGCATGGGATCGCTTTAATACGTATTATGTAGAGGGATTGAGTAATGAGGAACTTGCAAGACCGATGATTAATAAAGCTACATGGGATATTCTTTGGGATTATTTCCCTTTTGGATGTGGTTTAGGCGGTTTTGGAACTGCTGCGGCGGCGGTTTATTATTCTCCATTGTGGAAGGAATATCACCTGAATACTATATGGGGACTTCATTATGGCGGTTCGGTGGGATTCCATTGTGATTCTTTCTTTGGTTGGTTTGCAGAAATCGGATTCTTTGGTGTTTATTTCTTTGTTGTTTTTTGGAAGAGACGATTACGGGAAATTAATAAGATCGTTGATGAACGATATTATAAGGTTGGTATTATGTCATTTTTATGTATGGCTATCGAGTGGACTGGTGATCAGTCTTTTTTCTCAGGAAAAGGTATGGGATACCTAATGCTTCTTGGGCTTTGTCTTAATGCTAACTATAATCAGAATATTACTGACGAGGAAGATGAGGAGAATATAGGAGAAAGGGTTAGAAAAAAGAAAAGGAAAGGTTTGATACATTTAGGCCATGCTTTTAAGGCTAAGATACCTATACGATAATTAGAAAAACAAAATTATATGGATAGAATAAAAGTTTCCGTGGTTTTGCCCTGTTATAATGTAGAGAAATACATCCGAAGAGGGCTTGAGTCCGTATTGGCGCAGACATTGTCAGAATGGGAAGCAATTTTGGTAGATGATGGGGCTACAGATAGTACGGGGCGTATATGTGATGAATATGCCCAAAAAGACAGTCGTTTTCATGTCATCCATACGCAGAATCAAGGGGTGTCATGTGCCAGAAATACAGGAATGAAGGAAACCCAAGGAGAGTTGCTCTATTTTATGGATCCTGATGACTGGATTGAGCCCAACTGTTTTGAGAGATGCTACGAAACTTATAAAAAGTATGGATGTGAGATTGTGCATTTTGCTCACTACTGGTGTTCTGGGACGGGGAGGAGTGCAGACAATCTTCAATTCAAAGTAGTTGAAGGAAAAGAGATTCTTAGGGAATATACTGGACCTATATCTGGGTTGAGCCAGACTGCCCTTGATCATTATTATAAAGGAGAATTTATATGGAAGTTCAAAATGTGCTGCGCCATATGGAATTTTATTTTTGATCGTAAATTTATATTAACTATAGGGGTTGAGTTTATTCCTGGTTTGCGGATTTTTGAAGATGTCATGTTTGTGGAAGAGGCATCTCTGAAAATAAAAAAGATAGTTCGCATTCCTGATGTTCTATACAATTACAATATGAGAGATGATGGTGCTCTATCAAAGCGTAAATCAAGTCTTGCCATATTTGAAAACAAATACAATCTAATACAACACAGACGTAGATTGCGGGAAATGGTTACAGATTTCGATCTTCATGACTATTATCTTGGTTCTCATGTACTTTCCTGCTTGCAGTTAGCCTTGCAGATATCAGACAAGTGGAGTAACTATAAATTATATAGGAAGTATGTATTACATCCTGATATTCAAGAATCCATCAAAAAGGTAAAGATAGGAAGTGCTCCCCTTAAATTTAAGTTTCCGGTACTTCTACTAAAGACTCATCTGCATAGTATACTGTTTGTCATTTGCCGCATTATTTCTATATTTGGGTTGTCAAAAAAAATATCTATGTAATAATCGATATTATTCACTATTATTTGTACTTATATCACATTTACAAGTGTAGGTTATGTTACTTGTATTAGATTAAAAAGGTGATAATATTGACGATTTAATCACTATATGTTAAAGATATTGATAAACGCATACGCATGCTGTCCGAATATGGGCAGTGAGCAAGGAATGGGATGGAATTGGATTTCGAATATCGCAAAGACATGTGAGGTGTTTGTTATTACGGAGTCTGAATATGAAAATGTGAATTCAAGGCTTGCAGAGAATTGTGAGCAATATGGCATAACGAAAGAACAATGCGATAGAATGCACTTCTATTTTGTTCCTGCAGGTGACACTGAGGAAGAATCTGCAAAGATTAGAAGTATGTGCTGGAATCAAGGCACGTGGTCATTCTATCTAAAATATGCCAAGTGGCAGGAAAAAGCCTTGGTTGTTGCAAAGAATATAATTGATGAGCAAGAAAAAGCAGGTTCAAAGATTGATGTTATGCATCAGTTGAATATGGCAGGTTTTAGAGAACCAGGTATGCTCTATAAGATAAATGATGAACGTAAAAAACAAGGTAGAAAACGAATTCCACTTGTTTGGGGACCTATGACTGGTTATGGTAGTATTCCTTTCCCGTTCATGCTTTCTGGTGGATTGAAGTTTACAACTTTCTATTCTTTGAAGAATACATTGAACCTTCTTCAGTTAATCCTTCACCCAAGGGTAAGGAAAATGGTGAAATGCTCAGACAAGTTGATAGCTGCCACACCGGAGATGAAAAATGGTCTTGATGCTTTCTATAAGGCAGATATTGTGCATATCAATGAGACTGGATGTGTTATCAAAAATGATGAAACTTCTATTGTAAAGACTTTTTCTAAGGATAGTTTTAAAGTTCTTTGGGTTGGCAGGTTTATGTACACCAAGCAGCTTGAGATTGCCTTGAAGGTTATGGGCAAGTTGACTGGACTCAAAAATATAGAGTTCCATATTGTCGGAAAAGGTTTCACGGATGCGGAAACTCAGTCAATGAGAGTAAAGGCTGTGGAATATGGGGCTGAGAGTATTTGTCATTGGCATGGGCAGATTCCTAATAGCGAGGTACATAAGTTAATGCAGGAAAGCGATATATTCTTCTTTACAAGTATTTTTGAGGCAACTTCAACTGTTATCCTCGAAGCTATTCAGAATGGTCTTCCTATTGTTTGTTTTGACAGGTGTGGATTTGGACCTATTGTTGATGAAACGATAGGCATGAAGATTCCTTGCAAGAGTCCCAAACAGGCAGTTAAGGATTTTGCTTCTGCAATTGATTACTTGTATCATCATAGAGAAGTGCTTCCTGAGATGTCTGCAAATTGCAAGAGTAAGCGCAAGGAATTAAGTTGGGACAATAAGATGACAAAATTGATGGATATCTATCAGAAGATAGTTTAGAGATTAGGGAAAAATGATATTGACAATACTTCAGAAATTAAGTCTTGTGCCTTCGTATCTTTGGGATGCAATTTGGGCTCCAGTCTGGAAACGTTGTATGAAGCATTGTGGAAAGGGTGTGTATTTGCGTCCAATGTCTTCTGATATTAAAGGATTGTGGAATTTGTCTGTTGGTGATGGCACGTCTATTCCAAAGGGAAGTACGATATATTGTACTGATGCGCCTTGTACTATCGGCAAGAAGGTGATATTTGGTCCTAAGCCAACTATCATTACTGGTGACCATAGAATAGATGTCATAGGCAAGCATCTGATAGATGTTACGGTAAAGGAGAAATTAGTTAATGGTGTTAATCCATACGACCAACCAGTTGTTATAGAAGACGGTTGCTGGATAGGTGCTAATGTTACAATTTTGAAAGGTGTTACCATTGGGCGTGGCTCAATCGTTGCTGCAGGAGCTGTAGTTAATAAGTCTTGTGAACCTTATTCCATAATTGGAGGTATTCCTGCGAAACTATTGAAAATGCGATTCACTCCAGAACAGATTGTTGAGCATGAACGTTTGTTGAACGCTAATCACTAACCGCAAAACGAAGATAATGAAAAAAGTACTGATTGTTGGTGATTCTCGAAAGATGAAGGGAGGAGTCTCTACTGTGATTAAAAGCATGGAGGCTAATCCTATATGGGACAAGTACAAATGCTATTGGTTGCAATGTCAGATTAACAAGGGAATGGCATGGAAGGTGCTGTATCTCGCTATGGGACTGCTTAATTCGCTGTTCCGGGTGCCAATGTATGACATTGTTCATTTCCATACAACTCCCGGACCTGGAATGAAGGTCGTTTTGCCTATTATTCTATATACCTTGCTGTGGAGGAAGAAGATAGTTCTTCATCTTCATATGGGAAACCAGATGAGGGATTATAAGGAAAGCAAGATATTCAACTGGGTTATGGCTCATTCGGATAAGGTTGTTGTTTTGGGTAAGACTTGGCAACAATTCCTAATAGATGATATGAAGGTCAAGACAAGTGTGGAGTATTTATATAACCCTGTGCCTGAAAACAAATTACCGAAACGTAATAATGCAGAAAAATCAAGGTATTTCCTGTTTGCTGCATTTTTCAACATCAATAAAGGCTATGATATTCTGTTAAAGGCGTTTGCGCAGGTCGTAAAAAAATATCCAGATTGGAGGCTTGTGATGTGTGGAGTTGGAAATGTAGAAGAAGTCAAGTCTTTTATAGCCGATAATGGAGTAGGGGATAATGTTGATCTTCCCGGGTGGGTTGAGGCTGATGAACGTGATAAGTACTTTAATAACGCATACGCATATTGTATGACGAGTAGAAAGGAAGGACTTCCAATGGCAGTTTTGGAGTGTCTTTCTATTGGTGTTCCTGTTATTTCTACTCCTGTAGGATGTCTGCCTGAGTTTTTGACAGATGATGAGAGTATTATGTTCTTTGACTTTGAAGATTCTGATAATCTTGCCAAACAGATGGTAAGACTTATTGAGGATAAAGAGTTGTATAATCGTTTGTCTGAGAATGGCGTTCAGGTGATTGCTGATAGCTTTACGAGCACAAAGGTGTTTGAGAAATTGGATAGGATTTATCAGGAGATGGTTTAGAGATTAGTGTATTGGGGAGAGTGATTGTATGAAAGTAGACAAACTTTTCATAGAATTATTACAAATTGCATTGGGGAATAGAGATAGGTTCTCCGTATGTCCTAATGCAGAGGAATGGGAACTTCTCTATGATATGGCGAAGAAGCAAGCACTTGTAGGTGTGTGCTTCTTCGCACTTAAACTATTGCCTATAGAGCAACAACCTCCATTGTTAAGAAGAAGGCAATGGGCGGTAAAGGCGATGCGCTTGGAAGAGAGAAACAAGCAGGTTACGCAAGAATGTAAATATGTCACTTCTTTTTTCGCTAAGGGCAATTATCAAAGTTGTGTATTGAAAGGACAAAGCAATATATCTCTATATCCGAAAGGTCTGAGGGGGTTAAGAACTCCTGGGGACATAGACTTGTGGGTATGGGAGAAGGGCCGACAAAGCCTATATGACAAGAAAAGGCTTGTTGAGATATTGTGGAGGGTTTCCGGCAAACAATTGGATGTTGCTGTACATCATGCGGAATGCGGAATGTTGCCAAAGACTCCTGTCGAAGTGCATTTCGTTCCTTCATTTGCGATAAATCCATTTACAGATTATAAGATGCGTCGGTTTTGGGCTAAACATAGTGATTGTATTAGGCAGACAGACGAAGGCTTTAATATTCCTTCGGCTGGCTTTAATCTCATTTTCCAGATGTCGCATATATTCAGACATGTTCTTCTGGAAGGTGTAGGCTTTAGGCAGTTGATAGATTATTATTTTGTATTGAAGAGTTTTTATGATCATATGTCTTTAGAACCTAAAGGAAAACTTTCAGATTCAAAGGCTGTGATGAAGGAAATGGAGACTCTGGGGATGAAGAGAATAACCTCTGCTGTAATGTGGATTATGAAGGAAGTCTTTGTAATGAAGGATGAATACCTGCTTTGTAAAGTTTCAGAGAAATATGGTCGAGAATTGCTAAACGAGGTTCTTTTAGGTGGAAATTTCGGGCAATCTTCTGATGAGCATGCAAAATTGAAGGTGGATGATGACGGCAAAGAGACATTTGCCTCAAAAGTGGAGGGAAATCTTACTACAATAAAAAGAGGAATGAAACTTTTCTGGAGTTACCCTTCTGAATGCCTTTGGGTACCTTATCTTTGTATTAGGGCATCTTGGGTGAGAAATTATTGGAGAAAAGTTGAATTTGAGCGGTAAGCGAGGCTCGACTTGCGAAGCTTGATGAGGCTTTGCCGAATAACTCTGACCTTGGGCGCGAGTGAGAGATTCTTACCGCGAAAAATGAGCGGTAAGCGAGGCTCGAACTCGTGACCTGCGGCTTGGGAAGCCGCTGCTCTACCAACTGAGCTATTACCGCATTAAGATATAGAAAAATGATAACTCGAAAAGTTATCATTTTTTTGTTTTTGGAGCCGATAACGAGACTCGAACTCGTGACCCACGCATTACGAATGCGTTGCTCTACCAACTGAGCCATATCGGCTTGATTTTCTGAAATCGGATACAAAAGTACAACTTTTTTTTAATATATTTCATATTCGGCGGGGGAAATGTTGCTTTATTAACGATTTTTTGGATATTTAAGGAATGAAAGGCTGAGGAAATCGTTTTTTTTTAGTAACTTTGCGCTCGCAAATTTAAACTTTGCACCAGAAAATTGAAATTGAATAATAAAGATAAATGGAAAAAATAATTCTTACAGGTGACCGTCCAACTGGTAAGTTGCATATTGGTCACTATGTTGGTTCACTTCGTCGTCGTGTAGAACTACAGAACTCTGGTGAGTACGATAAGATATTCATTATGATTGCCGATGCACAGGCTCTTACTGATAATGCTGATAATCCAGAGAAGATTCGTCAGAATGTCATAGAGGTGGCTCTTGACTATCTGTCAGCTGGTCTTGATCCAAATAAATGCAATCTTTTCATTCAGAGTGCAGTTCCTGAGCTTACAGAGCTGACATTCTATTATATGAATCTTGTGAGCGTTCAGCGTCTTCAGCGTAACCCAACCGTAAAGACCGAACTTGAAATGCGTAAGTTTGAAGGTGGCACGCCAACAGGTTTCTTCTGCTATCCTATCTCGCAAGCTGCAGATATTACTCTTTTCAAAGCTACAACAGTACCTGTAGGTGAGGATCAGAAACCTATGCTTGAGCAGACCAACGAGATAGTACGCCGTTTCAATAATATATATGGTGAAACTCTTGTTGAGCCAAAGATTCTTCTTCCTGATAATGCAGCTTGTCTCCGTTTGCCAGGAACCGACGGAAAGGCAAAAATGTCAAAGTCGCTTGGTAACTGCATATATCTTTCTGATACTCCAAAAGAATTGAAGAAGAAGGTGAACTCTATGTTCACAGATCCTCTTCACTTGAATATCGAGGATCCTGGTCATCTTCAGGGAACTTATACAGATGCTGATGGAAATGAGCAGAGCTATCAGAATACAGTTTTTGTATATCTTGATGCATTCTGTGAGGATAGTGACTTTGAGAAGTTCCTTCCTGATTATAAGAACCTTGACGAAATGAAGGCTCATTACATCAAGGGAGGTCTTGGCGACGGTACTTGCAAGAAGTTCCTTTTGAATGTGCTCAACGACCGTCTTGAGCCAATCCGTCAGCGTCGTAAGGAATATGAGAAGGATATTCCTGGCGTTTATGAGATTCTGCGTCGTGGAACAGAGGAAGCACGTAAGGTTGGCGCTCAGACTCTTGCTGAGGTTCGTCACGCTATGCGTATTGACTATTTCGATGACAAGGAACTTATTGCAGAGCAGGCAAAGAGATTTGCCCAGCAATAAGATTCGTTATAGATCATTTCTGAACAAATACAATAGAGATCCAATTCAATTTACTTTTGAATTGGACCTCTATTTTTTATAGATTGAGACAGCAACAATATATATAGCCAATAAATCCGATATGGTTCCGTTGTAATTCCGTTGTAGGTCCGTACCAAAGTCGGTGCAAAGTCGGTGCAAAGTCGGTGAAAATACCATTCTGAATAAGAGTTTCACCGAGTTTGGTACGGAGGATGAGCGAAGGATCAACGGAGTTTCATCGGATATATAGATAGCATTTTTTATTGCTATCGCAGAGTTTATGTTGTACTATTTCAGCTTGCTTTGGATATATTCGCTTACGGCCTTCGCATGTCGTACAGGATTACCAACTTGCTGTCCCATTTCTGATGTAAGGTGTTCCATACCATTCTTCACGTTTTGTAGCTCGTTGAAGAAGTTGCTAAATGCACTCTGCACCCTGTTCGGGCGACGGCGGCGTTTGTCAGCATTTGGGTTGACAACGATACGTATGCCTTGGTGTACAAGCTCAATGTCGAGGTCTGCAGGTGCTTCTATTGGATCGCCATCGTAGTGAATAACTCCTGGTTGTTCACGGTGGATATGTAGCTTGCGAGTCTTGAAGTATTTTATCTTGGAGTTCTTGTCAAGGGTTTTGTTGAACATCTCAAGACTGATGCTTGGAGCCTCGATGATGTCGAAAGGTTCGATGATGACAACGTCGATAAGTCCGTCCTTCATGCTCGCCTGAGGTGCGATATATGCATCATTGCCATATTGTGAGGCATTGGCGCATGATACGAGGAATGCCTTGTAGCTTATCTCCGCATCATCGAGCGTAATGGTGTATGTCTCAGGCTTGTAGGTCAATCCTTCCTTTAAAACGTTCTCTGCGTATGTGATAGGACCACGCTTGCCTGCTTCAGCGAATTTCGCGCTTATGAATGCGTCGAAGCCCATTCCGCAGGTGCAGAAGAAGGGATGACCATTAATGATACCATAGTCAAGATCGTGGATTTCACAGTTGTTGATAACCTCAAGTGCTCCTTTTATGTTGAGTGGCAGCATCAGATGGCGTGCAAGTCCATTGCCAGAGCCGCATGGGATGATGCCAAGTGCTGTCTTGCTTTGGGTAAGGGCGCGTGCAACCTCGTTTATGGTTCCGTCGCCGCCCACAGCTACCACGACATCTACTCCAGCCTCTCTTGCTTCTTTGGCGAGAACTGACGCATGACCTGCATATTCAGTAAATTTTATTTCGATATCAAAGCGGTTCTTGTCTATATACTTGTCAATAAGAGCCGGCATCGATTTTTTACTTGCAGTTCCTGATATGGGGTTTATGATGAAAACTATCTTTTGCACGATTAAATGAATTTGAATGCAAATTTATAAAAAAAAGCATATATTTGAAGAGGTTATAATGAATTTTTAACGAAAAAGAGATTTTTATTGACATAATTGTGCCATATTAGGCATTTTTTTTGTATCTTTGCATGCTGAATGGATAACTGTGTGTTGTCGGTTCGCTGTAAGAAGAAAAAAAAATACATTATATTATAATGGGACAGTTACAAGAAAAGTACAAAAATTATCGTTTGCCGCAGAAATTGCAGGAAAAAGGATTGTATCCTTATTTCCGCTGTATCACAGGCAAGCAGGGTACTGAAGTGGAAATGGGCGATCATCATGTATTGATGTTTGGCTCAAACGCCTATACAGGACTTGTTGGTGATCAGCGCATTATTGATGCTGCTAAGGCTGCAACCGATAAATATGGCACAGGTTGTGCGGGCAGTCGTTTCCTGAATGGTACACTTGATATCCATGTTAATCTGGAAAAGGAACTTGCTGAGTTTGTTGGTAAAGAAGAGGCTTTGTGCTTCTCTACTGGTTTCACTGTAAACTCAGGCGTTATTGCTGCGATTGGTGGTCGTGAGGACTATATTCTTTGTGATGACCGTGATCATGCAAGTATTGTTGATGGTCGTCGTCTTAGCTTCGCTCATCAGTTGAAGTTCAAGCATAACGATATGGAGGATCTTGAACGTATTCTTAAGACTCTTCCTTATGATGCTATCAAGCTCATCGTTGTTGATGGTGTATTCTCAATGGAGGGCGATCTTTGTAAATTGCCTGAGATTGTAGAACTGAAGAAGAAGTACAACTGCTCTATCATGGTTGATGAGGCACATGGTCTTGGCGTATTTGGTAAGCAGGGCCGTGGTGTATGTGACCATTTCGGTTTGACCGATGAGGTGGATCTGATTATGGGAACATTCTCAAAGTCTCTTGCTTCTATCGGTGGTTTCATTGCTGGTGACTGGGATACAATCAATTACTTGCGTCATTCCGCTCGTACTTATATGTTCTCTGCATCAAACACACCTGCTGCTACTGCTGCTGCTAAGTGTGCTCTTGATATCATTAAGAGTGAACCACAGCGTATTAAGGCTCTTTGGGATGTAACGAACTATGCGCTTAGCCGCTTTAAGGAAGAAGGATTTGAGATTGGCGATACTGAGTCTCCTATCATTCCACTTTACATTCGTGATATGGAGAAGACATTTGCTGTTACAGCAATGGCTTTTGAGCGTGGTGTGTTCATCAATCCTGTTGTACCACCTGCATGTGCTCCATCTGATACCTTGGTAAGATATGCTTTGATGGCAACTCATACAAAGGAGCAGGTTGACCGTTCTGTTGAGATTCTTAAAGGAATATTTGTGGAGTTAGGTATTATAAAAGCCTAACCAATACTTCCTAAAAGGGAAGGATGATATATAGTAATGCCGCTTATGGAACGACCATAAGCGGCATTTATTTTATATTACCCTTTGTTAATTTCTGATTTAGGGAGGGCTTGGTTAGATGTTGAATTCCTTATGCCATTTTTTGAATCGCTCTGCTCCTTCTTCTCCGAATTTTTCTATGCTTTTCAAGGCTTTATCGTAGGACTTTTCAATTTCGGGATGTGTCTTTGAGAAGAACTTGTCTGCATAGCAGATGATTTGTTCTTCTAAGGTTTCTGGAAGAAAATCCTCATGTGGAAGGGGAAGGGATTGAGAGATAATCTGCTGTTTGGTAAGTCCAGCACCTGTATGACGTTCGCAAACACGTGCGTAAGGCTCTATTTCTTTTTGTGATAATCCAAACAGATGTGCATCCTCACGTAGCATTTGTGCTCCTATTCGTCCATGACAGATATATGGCTCTGTACCGTAACATTCAATTCCTGCAGCATCGCATCGGATGATACCGATGTCGTGAAGCATTGCTGCCGCTTCTATGAATGGTATCATCTCTGGCTTGTTGCAAGCTTTCATAGCCTTATCCGCTACTTTTCTGCTATGTACCATCAGAATGTCGCGAAGTTTGCCAGGAACATAGTAATGGTCTATTATCTGTTGGAAGTTCATGGGCGTAGCTTTTCGATTAATGGCAGAACAACTTTGCGAAGTACTTTTTCGTTGAGACGATGCTCGCCTTCAAAGCGTTGTGCATTTGGGTAGTACTTATGAAAGAGGTCGTATGTTTTGACTACTGGATCATTTATGCCAAATAGTCCATAACATTTCTCACGGTCATCATCTGTAATGTCCTTGAATTGTTGCCGTTCTATTTGGTTATGATGCTGTATGAGTTCTCTCGTGACCTTAAATTCTTTCTGGTTATCCTTACGGCGGTTGAAGAACTTGTGAACACCTGTCTTTAACCCTACTCCTGTTGACATGTTGAGAGCTGGATTTACACAAATGCGTTTGAAGCCTTTCATCTGGTGGGCATACATGCCTCCCATACTTGTACCTATGATGAGATCGGGTTGTTGTTCTTCGCAATATTCCTTTAGGTATGGAAGGGCTTCAAGAGGTTCTATAGGAATGTCTGGTGCAATGATTTCGTCATTGGGAAGTATTCTTCGCAGAATTTCTACTGTTCCACTTGCGCCAGAAGACCCGAAACCGTGAAAATAAACTATTTTCATAGTGTTTGTTGGTTTGATTTTGCGATTAGTGTTTAGAGGTTGGTGCGAATCGCACTAACGATGTTCTTTTTGAGGCTTTTATGTGCAAATGCCCGTTGAGTAGCGTGATAGGAATGAGAGTCAGAACCGCTATAGTTATAATAGCCTTCGTTAAGGAGGTATTCTGCCCGTTCCTTAACTTGTTTTCCGTATGCCCCAATTAAAGAAGTTATATTCAACTGGAACTTTACTCCCATCTCCTTGATGCTTTCATACTTTTCTGCATCCATGTATAGATATCGTTCCGGATGCGCAAGGACGGGGGTGAGACCTGCTTTTTGCATATCTCGGAGAATACCTTCCATACCCATTGGAGGTTGAACATACGATGTTTCTATGAGCAGTTCGTTTTTGTTGTCGCCGTATGGCATGAGAATACCTTGTTCCAATCTCTTTATGAAAAGTCCATCCATCATATTCTCTGCAGATAGTGCGAGTTCTATATTGCCTTGATATGCTGATTTCAGTTCTTCAAAACATGTTTTGAGCTTTTCGGGTGTATTGGGGCAATCTTCCATGATGTGAGGAGTTAACCACACTTTTTTCACTCCCATTTGTTCGTACATTGAGAGTATAGCAAGAGATTCTTTAACGGATTGTATTCCATCATCCACACCTGGAAGAATGTGTGAATGACGGTCTGTCCATCCGTTAAAGATTCCAGATTGCTGCAGATTATATTTGCTTGGGAAAGGCCACATAACTTAGAAATCCTTACTACTATATCCTTCAGAATATCCACTGCCATAGTATCCGTAGCCACCATATCCGTAGCCATAACCATATCCATAGCGATATCCATAGCGACGATAGCCGTAGCGTGAATTGGCGGTAAGAGTACCATTAAGGATGACACCCATGTTGTTGAAACGCTGATCATCGTAATACTCTTCGATGATAGGTAGGAAGTCAAGTTCCATAAGACCTACACGGATAACGAAGAGTGAGATGTCTGCATGTTTCGCAAGAATACTTGTGTCTGCTACAATTTCAACAGGTGGGCAGTCAAAGAACACGTAGTCGAACTCTTCACGAATCTCGTTGATAAGTTCTGTGAAACGATCATAGCTGATAATCTCTGCTGGGTTTGGAGGCAAGGTGCCGGCAGGAAGAATGAAGAATGTATCTGATCCTTCACCTGGAATAAGTACATCATGCCAGTCGGATACGGCTCCGTTGATATAGTCTGATACTCCTTGATCTGGTTTACCGACATAATCAGAAAGAGAGCGACGACGAAGGTCAAGGTCTATGGCACACACTTTCTTGCCCTTGAGTGACATACATTTTGCAAGGTTGTAGCTTATAAATGTCTTACCAGAACCAGGATTCGCAGAAGTGGTCATGATAACTTTGAGATCCTTGTTCTGTCCAATCATGAACTCGACATTTGTACGAAGCACGCGGAAAGCCTCATTGATGATGTTACGGCTTCCCTGTTTTACCACAATATGGGCCTTTGACTTTACTCGTTTTTTGTGATTTACGCTACTGTTTCGTTTGAGGTTCTTTATTTTTTCCGAAACGGTTTTAACGTATGATGTACTCTCTTCGTCAGGGAATTCCAGTTGTGGAAGCTCACCGACAAAAGGAATAGGGAGTTTCTCTATATCTTTGCGTCCACGAACCTTGGTATTTAAGAACTCACGAAGTACAATGACAAGGAATGGGAAACCAAGGCCAATTCCGAGAGCAATCAACCAAACCTTTCTATTGTTTGGATATGCCTGCTGACTGGAACCGCTTGAGCGCTGAAGGATACGTGTGTTGTATGCATCAAATGCTTGGTTCAGGTTGTTCTGCTCACGAGTTTGCAAAAGATATGTGTATAGTTGTTCCTTTATCTTGCGACGACGCTCAATTTCTGCATATTTTTTAGCCTTTGAAGGGGTTTTGTCTATTTCTTTATTATTGCGTTGGTTATTTGTTAGAAGCATCTGAACCTGTGTTTTAAGCATGTTTAGATGTGTGTCGAGTGTTGCTATTATACCTCGGCGTTGTACTTCCATCTGTTTCATGATATCACTAACCATAGGATTTGATTCAGAGGAAGCAGAAATAAGGTTACTACGCTCAAGTACAAGGGCGTTATATTCATTTACTTGCAACTGAAGTGCAGGGTTGTTTATACCTGCACTAAGTGGAAGGGGATGGTCATAGCCTTTTATCTTGTTTATATAGTTGCGGAAAGATTGGGTGAGAGCAAGCTCGTTTTCATATGACAATCCTTGGTCATCATAATTGTATGAGCGTTGCATGTAGCGTTGACCTTCATCGGCAAGATTGAGGGTGTGATTTGATATTTGGTAGCTACTCATCTCATCCTCAACATTATCAAGCTCTTTCTCTAAACTAACAAGACGTTCCTTAATGAATTGGTTTGTGGAATTTATGACTTTGTTGCGGTCTTCTATCCATTGCTTGTTATAAACGGCGATTAGTGTGTTGAGAACTGTATCGGCTCGTTCAATGTTTACATCAGTAAGAGAAAGGTCAATGACAGACGATCTTTCGTCTGTGTTGGCAACATACAGATTCCTGAGATAATATTGTGTTGCAGCATTTACCGTAGTTTTTATTACGGTTATGTGGTCGTTTGAACGCCATTGGAATACTTTTGAAGGGATAATTGTTATATATCCGAAAGGCGTTTTGAATGGCTTGTTGAATTCTCCTTTATATTTGAGTCTGCCATGTCCTCTGCTATGCTCTTTATCCCATCTCAAAATAATTTCTTTGTCATTTTTGATTTCAACGTCAAATTCCGTGTTGATTTTGTCCGAAGAAAATTTTGCGACAAGAGGAAGGCTTGAACCATAAAGCGCTGTATTGCGCAAATGTCCTTGAACTTCATATCTTGTGCTAAGATTCAATTGCTTAACCACTTTTTCCATAAGATCTGGCTTACGGAAGGCAATAATCTCATTGTTCAGTGAAGTGTTTGGCATTATGCTCTTTCCATTCCTGAACTTTGTAAAGACGTTGTCCATAGCTTCACTCTCTTTGGCGTCTTTAACAACGAGTGAAGCACTACGAACATATATTGGCTGTGTAATTCGTAGGTATATAAATGCTGCAGAGCATGTGATGGTAACACAGAGGACGAACCAAAACCAGTTACTGATACACAAGCCAGGAATGGCAGAGAAATCAAAACTGCTACCTCCATCCTGCTCATTGAGCATTTGTCTCGCTTTATTCTGAACTTTATTCATAGTTTACTTAGCAAATAGGTTTATGATAGAGTATATGGTCATACCAAGACCGGTAAGTCCAGTCCAGAATCCCCATGTCTGGAAAAGATTTCCATTAACTGTAGAATTGCGCTTGGTCTTGTCGTTTGGCTCTATATATACGATATCATTCTGATGAACATAGTATGCTGGAGAGTCATAGACGTTTTGCATCTTGGTAAGGTCAATCTCATATTGACTGCGAACTCCATCTTCTTCACGTATTACTAGGATATTCTTACGAAGAGCGTCGATGTTAAGGTCGCCCATTAGAGCAAGGAGTTCAAAGAATGTAAGGCGATCCTTGTCTATGTTGATGCGTTTGCCCCCACCTTCTCCAAGAATGGTTACATATAGACCTGTGTATTCAACTTTTACGATGGCGTCATCTACAAGTTTGCTATTGCGGAGGATGTTGGTGAGGGTATCTGTAATTTCCTTACGGTCTAGACCTTCGAGTTTTAGCTTTCCAAGTACAGGGAAATCAATCTCTCCATTTTCGTCAACTAAATATCCGCTTTGGCCATTGCTTAAGCCCAAATTACTCATGTTATTGCCACTATACATATTAAACTGCTGTGACAATTTCTCGTTACGTGACTTGACATATATACTCACACGATCACCAGGACGAACCTTGAACGGTGTCGAGTTCCTGATTATTGCCGGAGCAGATGTACCAGGTTGACGATCTTGGAAATATGCAATATCTTGAGGTGTGCCGCATGAAACCATGAGCACTCCGAATAATAGTATCAAAAGGTATTTTTTCATAATTCAATATTTCTTAGGTGGCAAAATTAATAAAAAAAACTAATATGTGCAAATAATGGGCCTTGAAATTCATGTATAGATGATATTATAAGAATGATATTGGCAATTTTTACGGAAAAGTTTGTAAATGTCATGAAAAATATGTACCTTTGCAACGTTTATGTGTACCATTGGAGCATTATCTCCGATTCTATTCGGGGCTGACTGGATTTGACAGCGGGACGAGATGGTACGTAAGCATGCAGAGTAACGACTGTGAACTCTATAATCACTTCGGTCAACAATTTAATTGGCGAAAACAACTACGCTCTCGCTGCTTAATCGAAGTATAGTCGATTAGCTTTATTCCCTTGCTAGGCGAGGGAACGGGACATCGCTCAGAGCCCGATTCTTGAGGCTGACTGGCCAATGCGGTGCAATAATATCAGGAATAGTCAGCGGCTTGTCTCGTGTCGGTGATGAAACTTTAGAGAATAAGGCAACAGTTGGTGGCTTGGGTCTTGCTGTTGCACGAAAATGAAGGCCAAGATAAGCATGTAGAAAGCGTATGGTTTCCCCGTTTGGACGAGGGTTCGAATCCCTCCAGCTCCACTTGAACGAAAAAGAGCGAACAATTAATTTGTTCGCTCTTTTTATATATCAGGATTGTTTATTCATTATCGAGATTTGTTTCCTCAAGGGTATATTGGCTACTACCATCAAAACAATGTGTGCAGACCATTTCCTTTGGCAGTCCGATGGCTTTAATCAATGTTTCTAACTTTGTGAATTTCAAAGAGGTAAGTCCGAAACGCTCTTGGATGATACTAACCATCTTCTTATACTGAGGAGAGTCGGTCGTTGCATAGATCTTGAGGATTTCTGGATCTTGCGCCTTTTCTTCTCCTTCGAGTTCTGCGATGATACGACGTGTTATCAATTCCATCTCGCTTTTAGAGGATGTGAAGTTGATGAACTGACAGCCGTAAACCAATGGTGGGCAGGCAATACGCATGTGAACCTCTTTCGCTCCAGATTCAAACAGGCACTTTGTATTGTCTCTGAGCTGAGTACCACGAACTATACTGTCATCACAGAAAAGAACCTTCTTGTCCTTGAGTACAGATTTGTTCTGAATGAGCTTCATCTTAGCCACGAGGTTACGCATGCTTTGGTTGGATGGTGTGAATGAACGAGGCCAAGTTGGAGTGTATTTGCTGATAGCACGCATATAAGGACATCCGTGACCTGCGGCATAACCTATAGCCATACCAATACCAGAATCTGGAATACCGCAAGCGCAATCCACCTGTGTATCATCCTCCTTACCCATGGCAAAACCTGTTGCGTTGCGCACGTCCTCTGTATTACGACGTTCGTAGTCAGAGGTTGGGAAACCATAGTAAACCCATAGGAAAGAGCATATCTGCATCTTCTTATTTGGCTTACGCAACTGCTCTATGCCGTTGGCTGTGATTCGTACGATCTCACCAGGACCGAGGAAACGCTCTGTCTCATATCCGAGATTTGGGAATGCTGTAGATTCTGAAGAAACAGCCCAAGCGCCATCTTTCTTACCTATAATAATAGGTGTGCGTCCCCAAGAGTCGCGTGCAGCAATGATACCATTCTCTGTGAGAAGAAGCATAGTGCATGATCCCTTTACCTCACGGAAGACATTCTCTATACCGTCAACGAAATTCTTTCCCTTAACGATAAGAAGACCGACAAGTTCAGTCTGGTTAATCTTGCCTGAAGAGAACTCGGAGAGGTGCATATTCTGTTCAAGAAGAGTATCTGCAATCTGCTCCATATTATTGATTTTGGCAACAGTACAGATTGCAAATCGACCAAGGTGGGAATTGAAAAGAAGTGGCTGGGCATCCGTGTCGCTGATGATACCTATACCGGAGTTGCCATCAAATTCATCAAGCTCTTTCTCGAACTTGGTGCGGAAATACGTATTTTCCAGATGATGGATACTGCGTTTGAAACCTTTCTCTTCTGAGAATGTTGCCAAACCACCACGACGTGTGCCGAGGTGGGAGTTGTAGTCTGTTCCGTAGAACACATCAGTAGTACAGCGTGATGTGCCTATGGCACCAAAAAATCCAGCCATTTTTGTTATCTAAATAAAGGAGTTCAATTTTTCCGCTTGCAAAATTACTAAAAATCCTCGGAATATACAATACCAAGACCGTATTTTTTTCTATTCATTTTCTGAAGAATCATCAGTAAGAAGTAATTCTTCGTCTGATTTCTTCAGTTTATACTTCCGTTTGGGATTTTCCTGTGCACCGAACTTTATCAGTTTCTTAGCTGCAACTTCTATACTCTTTCCTGAAGGGCTGCTTATGTTTTTAAGCTCAGTAAATGCTTCTTGTGTCTTGTTCAATTGCTTCTCAACATCAAGAAAACGCTCATAGAAGCTTTGCACTCTATCTACAAGCATATTTGCGGTCTTCATCATCTCCTCTTGATTCTCAATCTGCCGAACCTGTTTCCAAGTCATCTCCAGAACGCGAAGCAATGAGTATAAATTCTGACTGCCTGTGATGATTACCCCCTTGTCGTATGCCTCTCTCCATAGGGAAGGGGCATTAGTGAGAGCCAACTGAAGCGCACTCTCAGAGAATACATACATAAGGACGAAATCAAGTTTGCCTCTACCTTCTTTTATATATGCGTTGTAATTCTTGCGCGAAAGCTCCATTACATGCTGCCTTACAGATGCAATATGTCGCATAAGGGCATCCTGGCGCTGTTCATCTGTTTCTGCGTTATGATAGTCTTCAAATGCCTTGAACGACATTTTTGAGTCGATGATTACATCACGCTCGTCTGGGAAATGCAGAATCACGTCAGGAATCATGCGTTTGCCTTCCTCCTCGTCATAGATTGTACGCCCAGCAGAATCCTTCATTGTTGTCTGCTCTTCGAATTGCAGTCCTTCTTCAAGTCCCATATCCTCGAGAAGCTGCTTCAGACGAAGTTCTCCGAAGTTTCCTTGCGTCTTATTCTCGCCTGTGAGTGCCTGGGCGAGTTTATCAGCACGCTCACCAGCCTCTTTGCTCTGCTGAATACTGGTTTTTATAGTCGCATCAAGTCGCACCATTGTCTCTGAGTGTTCACGACCGCTCTTCTCTACAGCTTCTTTCATTTGCGAGATGCCTTCTTTCAGAGGATTGAGAATTGCGCTAAGCTGCTCCTTGTTCTGTTGTGAAAGCTGTTCAGAACGCTCCTTGAGTATTTTCTCAGAAGTAGTGTTTATCTGTTCTTTCAGAAGAGCCATCTGCTGCTCTTGCTGAATTTTATGTTGTTGCTTAAGTTGCTCTATCTGGTTGGAATTCTGTTGTTTAAGTTGTTCTATCTGATTTGTCTGTTGTTGCTTGAGTTGTTCAATCTGCATGGAATGCTGCTCTTTCAGTTCATTTATCTGAATGGCATTCTGGTCTTTGATGCTCTCTATCTGTTTGTCATACTGACTTTTGAGTTCTGAAATCTGTGCAGATTGTTGTTTCCTCACATCATCCAACTGGAGCGTAAGTCCCTCTGCCTTTGTTTTCTCCACATCACGTGCAGCCACAATCTCATTGCTTTTGTTTTTTGCAATGAGATACCCGATTATGCATCCGACAACCAATCCTATGATGATGTAAACAATTTCCATAATACGTATTGTGTTTCTTGAGTGCAAAGTTACAACTAATCTTTCGATTATACAAGAAAAATCCGTATTTTTCGTTTATTGAATATATGACAATAGAAGAACATCCATTACAACCTTTCCTGCCTCAGGATGCTAAAATGCTGTTTCTTGGCAGTTTCCCTCCACCGAAAACCCGATGGAGCATGGAATGGTTCTATCCTAATTGGATAAACGATTTCTGGAGAATTCAAGGGCTTATACATTTTGATGATAAGAACTATTTTGAGATAAAAGGGGAGAAACGCTTTGACAAAGAGCGTATTATGTCTTTCTGCAAAGAAAAGGGAATGGCGTTTTTTGATACAGCAAGAAAAGTTTGTCGCTTAAAGGATAATGCTGATGACAACTTCCTTGATATTCTAGAGCCTACGGATGTCTTTGCTTTGTTGCGTCAAATGCCTTCTTGTTCGGTTGTGGTTACTACTGGCGGAAAGGCAAGCGAAGAGATTTGTACCTATTTTAATAGCAAGGGTATAGACGTGAAAGTCCCGAAGGTGGGTGAGAACGTTAGCATTAATTCTGATTTATGGACAGGTCTTTGGTGGAGAATGCCAAGTAGTTCACGAGCATATCCCATGAAACTTGAAAAGAAGGCAGAATACTACAAACTCCTGTTTTCCTAACTAAAATCCTTATTGTTAACTGTTACTTGTTACTGTAGGGGCAGAAATGCCGTTGTGCCTTCGCTATGCCTTCGTTGTGCCTTCGCTCTGAGACCGCTCCTAGGACTATAGGATCAACGGACTTATAACGGATTTACAACGGACTTGCATAGGACTTACTACTAAACAAAAGAATCACCTCATTTGGGGTGATTCTTTGTGTTTTATAGCGCAAAGCCGCAGAGGCTTTTGGTTACCTCTTTGTACTTGCGCTTGAATTTGTAGAAATATATTACATTTCAACGAGGATTCTGAAAACCTTGCCTGGATTCTTACTCCACCATTGCATGGTTTCAAGACATTCCTCTGGTTTCACAACCTTTGTTATGAGTTTCTCCGTTGGGCATGTTCCGCGCTCCAAATAGCGAATAACAGCACGGAAGTCGCTTGGATTGGCATTACGAGAGCCTCGGATGTCGAGTTCCTTCTGAACGAAATACTTTGTCTGGAAGCTAACCTCTGACTTTGCATAGCCAATACAAACCACACGACCTGTGAAAGCAACCTCGTTTACTGCGAGATTGTATGTTATAGGACTACCTACAGCCTCGATAATAACGTCTGGACCAAAACCGTTGGTTATCTTCTGAAGACGCTCATGAACATCCTCTGTCATAGTGTTGATGGCGTATGCAGCTCCCATTTCCTTGGCAAGAGCAAGTTTCTCATCGTCAATATCAGCAGCTATAACTGTAGCGCCACGAGTTACAGCGCGAACGATAGCACCCATACCAACCATACCACAACCGATAACCACAACAACGTCAATATCAGTTACCTGACCGCGATCTACTGCGTGGAAACCTACTGACATAGGCTCTATGAGGGCACATGTCTTAGGATCAAGATTGCCTGCTGGGATGATCTTCTGCCAAGGCAAGGTGATGAACTCACGCATAGCGCCATTACGCTGAACGCCAAGGGTTTCGTTGTGCTGACAAGCATTCACTCTGCCATTACGGCAAGAAGCACACTTACCGCAATTTGTGTAAGGATTGCAAGTAACCACCATTCCCGGCTTAAGATTCTCTGGAACGCCAGAACCAACAGCCTCAATAACGGCACCTACCTCATGACCAGGAATCACAGGATTAAGAGCCATGGTGTTTCTGCCCATGAATGTGTTGATGTCTGATCCGCAGAATCCTACATAAACCAACTTGAGGAGAACCTCACCAGCCTGTGGCTGTTGTGGGGCCTCCAAGTCGATTATCTGCAGTTCCTGATTGTGTGAAATCTGAATTGCTTTCATCTTTTATTTAACTCTTTAACTTAAAACCTTTAAACTATATATTCTTTCAACCTTTCACTTATTCTGACATATTCTTTATATAAGGTAGTTCCGGCAATTCACCAAAACCGTAGAATGTCTTAGCATTACCACCAAGGAATGCGGTCTTTTCCTCCTCGCTCATCTCTTTTGTCTTGAGAATGAAATCGTAAGACATGCGATAGGTGATGGCTGTAATGGTGCGAGGATAGTCGGATCCCCACATCAACTTGTCCATACCTACGAGATCGGCAGCCTCGCGAATAGACTTTACGGCAGAAGGGAATGGATAGAACTCCTCATTATAGAGCCAGGTTATACCGCCAGATTCTACCATTACGTTCTTTCCACAATTAGCCAGTTTAACCTGACTACGGAAAGAAGGCGTAGTAACCATGCCGAAATGTCCGATAGCAACTTTCAGATTCGGACATTCCTTTATTACCTCTGCCATTTCTGCTATCTGCTTCTCATCGTCAGCAAGACACATGGAAAGTATCATCTTCTGCTCTTCCATAGCCTTGAACAAGGGCATACGTTCAATAAGCGAGCCTTTGATTCTGTGACCTGGGATTGCGATACCACGGAAAGTCTTGCTCAAAGCATTCACCTGTTGGGCAAGGTCTTCCCTTGCGTTGATGTCTGTCAGCATACCCATGCAGAAGAATCTGTCAGGATACAGATTCTGAACTATAGCGAGGTAGTCATTCTGATTGCCGTCTATTATCTCCTGAACGACCACAGCCGCACCAACCTGAGCATAATCCATGTTTGAAAGGAATACCTCAGCGGTATTACGACCATCGATCATAAAAGGAGGAAGCATCTGCCTCTCTTCGCCGAAAAACTCCGAGCGGGAAGGATTGCTTTCCAACGAACGTATTGGCTGACCATCAACCACCGTATTCTGATTAAGCCACAAATGGCTGTGAGCATCAATGATTTGCATCTTTACTTATATTTTATCTCTCTACTTTCAACATTATTCTAACTATGAGTTCTTCCACCTAACCCTCATCTGATCTCCGATGATGTCCTGAACCTCTTTCACGAGATTCCAGTCAATAGGAGCCTCAGCATACTCGATGTTCTTCTTCACGTTGTCGGGATTTGCTGAAGAGAATAGGGTAGTGGCAATACGAGGATTGCTGATAGCATACTGAATGGCGAGCTTCTCAATAGGATAGCCCTTTGCCGTACAATGTTGAACCGCTTTCTGACAAGCCTCTACAAGTGACTTTGGAGCTGGATGCCAGTCGGGAACACCACGAGAAGAGAGCAAGCCCATAGAAAGAGGTGAAGCGTTGATGATACCTACATTATGCTGCTCAAAGAAATCGAAATACTCGTTAAGCAATTCGTCGTTGAGACTATAGTGACAGAAGCAGAGGGTTGACTCCACAGTACCTGTAGGTACATTCTCTATCACCCATTTGATGTTTTCTGGCTGAAGGTCTGTGATTCCCACATGCCCTACAACACCTTTCTTCTTCAGTTCAACGAGAGCAGGAAGAGTTTCTTCTGCCACCTTTTGCAAACCTCCGGGAAGAGAAGCCTGAAACTCTATGTCGTGAACATTAATAAGGTCTATGTACTCAATGTTCAGACGCTCCATACTCTCATAAACGCTATCGGTAACGCGCTTGGCAGAATAATCCCAAGTGTTCACGCCATCCTTGCCATAACGCCCTACCTTAGTAGAAAGGTAATACTTATCGCGTGGAAGTTCCTTGAGAGCCTTTCCTAGTACGGTTTCTGCCTTATAGTGACCATAATATGGAGAAACATCGATGAAGTTCATACCACCTTCCACGGCAGTAAATACTGCTTTTATGGCTTCTGATTCGTTGATATTGCGGAATACTCCGCCAAGAGAAGAAGCTCCGAATGATAGAGCTGAAACCTTCATTCCTGTTTTTCCGATTTCGTTGTAGAGCATAGATATATTTATATTTGACTATTTACATTATTTTTACGAGTGCAAAGTTACGAACATTTGCGATAATATCCATATATTTTTCCGTCAAAAGATAGGATAAAACCGATGTAAACGTAAGAAAATATAATTTTCAGTAGCATTTTTCCGATAATAATTTGGATAATTCACGTTTTTTTATTTACTTTGCATCAACAATTATAACTAAGACGGTAAATCTTCTCAATGCATAATTCCATAGATGAGTTACATATTTTCACTCTGAATGTCGGTTACGCATATCACAATGCTGATTGGAACTGGCAGAACGTACGAAGTCCTTTCGCGCGATTATATTATGTGACCGAAGGTGAGGCCAAGATAGACATAGATGGAGTTGTCCATACCCTTACTCCTGAGCATCTCTATTTCATTCCGGCTTTCACCAAGCATACGAATATATGTACGGGAGTCTTTGCCCACTATTACCTTCATATATATGAGGAGGCGGCAACATCCATGCTTGATGAATGGCAGTACCCTGTGGAGATTCCAGCCACACCAGCCGACTTGCATCTTTTCAAGCGTATGTGTGAGCTCTTTCCTGATTGTGCCTTGCCTGCGTCTAATCCGTCAACATACGACAATCACCAGACCTTGTCCCAAAACCTTCATAGCAATCTCATACGTCCTTTGGGAGAAAAAATGGAGTCAAGAGGCATAGTATTCCTGTTGCTGTCACGCTTTATCTCATTGGCTACTCCGAAGTCGCATGTCAAGGATAGTCGAATTAGCGAGGCTATCACTTATATAAGAGATAATATTGGTAGTCGTATAGAGATAAGCAAGTTGGCAGATATGGCCTGTATGTCAAAGGATCATTTCACGCGAATGTTCCGTAAGGAAACAGGTGAGACACCTAACCAATATATAATACTCAGGAAGATGGAGAAGGCAGAGCTTCTCATAGTCACTACCGAAATGTCTGTCAAATCGATAGCAAATGCTTTAGGTTATGATGATTCTTCATACTTCAATCGTCTGTTCCGCAAGCAGACAGGAGTTACTCCGCAGCAATATCGCGACAGACAGATGTGATTAAGTGAAAAGTGAAGAGTGAAAAGTGAAGAATTTAAGTTACTCTAATCTCTAAACCCTAATCCCTAAACTCTAAACTCTAACCCCCTAATCGCTAATCTCTAAACTTCAAAAAACAACCGAAACATAATAATGAACGAAGTAAAAGCTAAACTCGTTGAACGTAAGAATCTCGTTACGTTCATTCTCGTCACCTCACTCTTCTCTTTGTGGGGATTCGCTAACGACATTACTAACCCGATGGTGGCTGCTTTCCAGACAATCATGGAACTTTCTGCAACCAAGGCGTCTATGGTTCAGTTTGCCTTCTATGGCGGTTATGCCACAATGGCTATTCCTGCAGCTCTCTTTATCAAGAAATACAGTTATAAGGCTGGCATTCTCGTAGGACTTGCCCTTTATGCCATAGGCGCATTCATGTTTATTCCGGCAGCCGAATACCAGATGTTCAGTTTCTTCTGTATCTCTCTGTATGTGCTTACATTTGGACTTGCTTTCCTTGAGACAACGGCAAATCCTTATATCCTTTCGCTTGGTGCTCCTGAGAATGCCACTCGCCGTCTTAATCTCGCGCAGGCATTCAACCCTATGGGTTCTCTCTGCGGAATGTTTATTGCCAGCAACGTCATCCTCTCATCTCTCGAAAGTGATACCGAGGCTGTTCGTGCCGTTGGATTCTCAACTCTCGATCAGGCAACGAAAGACGCAATCCGTCTTCACGACCTTGCTGTAATCCGCGATCCTTATGTTGCGCTTGGCTGTGTCGTTGTATTTGTTCTTGTCGTGATTGCTTTCTTCGTGAAGAAAGACAAGAAAGAGGAAAGCGAGGAGCCAAAGGCAATGGATTCACTTCGTCGTCTTGCTGCCAACCCACGCTATCGTGAAGGTGTTGTTGCGCAGATGTTCTATGTGGCTGCACAGATTATGTGTTGGACCTTCATCATTCAGTATGCTGACCGTCTTGGTATTGACAAATCAACAGCTCAGAAATATAACATCGTTGCTATGAGTATGTTCTTGTGTAGTAGATTTATCAGTACCTTCCTTATGAAATATGTCAACGGTAGTCGTTTGCTGATGATATTTGCCATTTGTGCTATGTGTACTACAGCTGGCACAATCCTTATCGACGGTATGGGAGGCCTCTATTGTCTTGTTGCGACATCGGCATTCATGAGCCTTATGTTCCCTACAATATATGGTATTGCGCTTGAAGGAGTTGACAAGGACAAAACCCTTGGAGCTGCTTTCCTTGTTATGGCAATCGTAGGTGGAGCCTTGATGCCGCCATTACAGGGGGCGATCATCGACCTTGGGACAGTAGCTGGTATGGCATCTGTTAATGCATCATTCATTCTCCCATTTATCTGCTTCTGTATCATAGCAGTATATGGTTTCAGAACGATAAAACCGGCACTCAATATTGAATAGAAAATACTATAATCTGAATTCCATTTATAGAGAATTGTGAATTCTCGCGCCCTCGTAGCAACAATGCTTCGAGGGCTTTTATTATAGTTTCTTGTAATCCAGACATTTCTCTCCTCTCTTCTGCTTGAAATAGATGGTAGCACCAATTGCAAGAGCTACGGTTATAGTTCTTCCCACGTTGGTGGCAATATTACCTGCAGCCCCATATCCTTCTTCGCCAACAGGTAATATCATCCAAGCTACATCCATAAATGTGTGTAGGGAAATGGGAATCCAAAGGCGATAATTCCATTCCACGTACATCCAGCTATATAGTATTCCGCCTAAGCCTGTTACGAGAACAGCAAGCAAAGTTGATATGATGTCATACCCTTGATATAGGTGCATGAGTCCGAATATTAATGATGTGATAAGCGAGGCGGAAAGAAATCCCCAGCGGCAGTTGCGGAATAGCTGTCCGAATAGATATCCGCGAAAGTAAATCTCTTCGCAAATACCAGCCATAAAACTTGTCCCGATGGCAGCCCATGTAAAGTTCAGCTTTCCGCAAATGGCATTAATGATAAACATAGGTAAGGTGAAAAGAAATCCGATGCCTATGCTTTGGAAGAATCTCCTGTCTGCCAATCCTAACTCTCCCCAGATTTTGTTTGGCTTATGCATCAGCAGCATGATGCCAATCATGAAGATGAAGGCAACAAACCAAGTCCATAGCATGTGTAAATTGTTAGCGTCAAGGAATGTAGGACGAGTGATGTAATAAAAGGAATGTTTTTGTCCGTCGGCACAAGGGAAAATCCCTACCATACAGATAAAGTAGAGAGCGAATCCCGATAGCATCAACAAGTTTTTACCAATGTTCGATTTCATTTTCTAATGTCTGTTTTTTCCGGGTTACGAAAGTAACAAAAAATCTTCAAACCACGAAAAAAATAAACAGCAATATTATTGTTATGCAGTTTTTCTTGACTTATTTAGTCAAATCCTCGATAGTAATATCTTAATCCGTTGTAACTCCTATGTAAATACCATTAAATTACCATTAAAATACCATTCGCAATGGTAATATAATGGTATTATTATGGTAATATAATGGTATTATAATGGTATTATCATAGGATGAAGAGCGAAGGAAAATGTTCTTTTTCATCATTGTCGTGTTTTTTCTTGCATATATCTGTCGTTTTTTATATCTTTGCACTTGCAAATCAATTCAAATCAAATAATATTATCACATGGACAAGGAAATGCACTTTTGCCAGAGCTGCGGAATGCCTCTGACGGATGAGATCCACGGCACAAATGCCGACGGTTCAAAGAATGAGGAGTATTGCATTTACTGCTTCAAGGATGGAGCCTTCACGGGCGACTTCACTATGGAGGAGATGATAGACTTCTGTTCTCAGTTTGTGGAGCAATATAATAAGGATAGCGGACAGAACCTCACACAGGAGGAATACAAGGCTATGCTCCGTCAGTATTATCCGAACCTCAAACGTTGGAGTACGCCGACCGATCAGCTTCCTCATGCCAATTCTCCCCTCAAACAAAAATTTATTGACGAGGTGAATGCCCTCAACATTCCTGATATGCCTGTTATTGACAATCTCTTCGTGCTTCAGGGCTCTTTCATCAATCTAGAATATAAGATGAATGGCAATACGTTCTCTATCCTCGATAAGGACAAATCATATTGGGGTACTCAAGTTGAAAAGCAGAACTCCGACGGCAGATGCTACGGTATAGCTTGTGATGAGAAGTATATCCTCATTTCTGAATACGGCAAGGAAGGCTCTGATGCAGAGGTCGTCATGCTCAAACGCAGATAATGTCGGAGAACTGGAGCATATATGCCGACTGGAATCCGTGGCACGGATGCACGAAGATAAGTCCAGGATGCAGGTATTGCTATGTATATCGTCAAGATGAGATGTACGGTAGTGATACTTCGAGTAGCCTGTGCCGCAAGACAGCCGCTTTTGATCTTCCCCTTAAACGCAAGCGTGACAAGACATGGAAGATAGAGAGCGGAAAGTTGGTTTTCACATGCTTCACTTCTGATTTCCTTCTGAAAGATGCCGATCCTTGGCGAGCCGAGTGCTGGAAGATGATGAAGATTAGAAAAGACCTATTGTTCTATTTCTTCACCAAGCGAATAGACCGTTTCATGGAATGTGTTCCCGAAGATTGGGGAGAAGGCTATGACAACGTGCTCGTGGGATGTACCGTAGAGAATCAGCAGATGGCAGATTATCGACTTCCGATTTTCAAGTCCTTGCCCATAAAGCATAAGAGCATCATCGTTGCGCCGATGATAGAGGCTATGGATATCTCCGCCTACCTTGACGAAACGATAGAAGAGGTTGCAGTAAGTGGCGAATCGGGGGTATATGCCCGTCCTTGCCATTACGAATGGATTCTCGCCATTAGGGAACAATGTGTTGCTCACGACATTCCCTTCCGTTTTCACCAAACAGGTGCCTATTTCTTTAAGGACGGCAGAATGTACCGCATTCCCCGTCGTTATCAACTCTCTCAGGCTCATAAGGCGAATATCGACTATCGAATAGACGAGTATATGGTGCCTTCAAAGATAAAATTCGAGTGGAAAGATGATGATTATCATGAATAATCAATTAACAATTAATATTTAACAATAAACGTGCCTTTCGCCTTCCGGCTCCCTCCCTACGGGGGAGGGCGGGGGAGAGGCCGACCTTTTTTTATGATCACAATCCGTACAGCAACCGTGGCAGATGCAGAGAAACTTCTCGCTATCTATGCCCCATACGTAGAGAATACAGCTATAACATTTGAATATAAGGCTCCTTCCGTTGAGGAGTTTGCTGAAAGAATCAAGAATACCCTTGCGGAATATCCTTATCTTTTAGCGGAGAAGGACGGGGAGATTCTTGGCTATACATACGCCGGTACTTTCAAGCCTCGATGTGCATATCGTCATTGTGTTGAGACAAGCATATACGTTGCCCGCGAGGCTCATGGGCAAGGTGTTGGTCGCAAGCTTTATGAGGCTCTTGAAGTGGAACTGAAGAGTAGAGGCATCATCAACCTGAATGCCTGTATAGCATGGATAGAAACGCCAAACTCACACCTCACACATCAAAGTCCTGACTTCCACTCAAAGATGGGTTATAAGCGTGTGGCGCATTTCCATCGCTGTGGCTATAAGTTCGGTGAGTGGTATGATATGATTTGGATGGAGAAACTCCTTGATATAAAATATTTCAAGTAACAATGTTTATTGGTCAAAGGACGTAGGCTTTTTTTCAAAAAATCTTAGACTTTCGTCCTTAGACCTTTGACTTTAGACCTTATGAAACAAACAGACAGAATATTACTTCGTCGTTGGAAAGACTCTGATGCTGAGAGTCTTTTCAAATATGCCTCTGATCCCGACATTGGTACACGTGCCGGGTGGCCTCCTCATCAATCCGTGGAGGATAGTTTGACGGTTATCAGGACTTTTTTCCGAAATGATGCCACATGGGCAATAGTATTTAAGGAAACTAACGAGCCGATAGGCAGTATCGGATATCTTACGCAAGATGTGAGCAATATCCCCATAGGAGAGAATGATTGCGAGGTTGGCTATTGGGTGGCAAAGCCGTATTGGAATCAAGGCATTTGCACGGAGGCATTACGCCTTTTGCTCAATTATTTAATCAACGAGAAGCATTTTGACAATATATGGGCGGATTATTTCACCAAGAATCCTGCCTCTGGGCGTGTGATGCAGAAATGCGGTTTCAAGGATACTGGCAAACTCCACCAATGCAGCAATCTCGTCGGAGGTGACAAGGATATGGTCAAAATCTTCAAACTTGAAACAAACATATAGAATATGAAACAATACAGATACATCAAGAGTAATGCCTTTACTTCGGGTGCATCAACAGGTAATCCTGCTGCAAGTATTTTCGTTGATGAAGGTAGTCTTTCTCCAGAACAGATGCTTCAGATTGCTGCTGAGCACAAGGGCTTTGTTATGGAGACTGTATTCTGCTCGCCTTCTGAAACGGAAGCCTGCAAGCTGACTTATTACTCGTCAGAGTGTGAGGTGGATTTCTGCGGTCATGGTACTATTGCCACTATGTATTCGTTTGTCAAGGATAATGATTCTTTCAGGAATACTAAGGTGCTGTCTGTAGAAACAAATAGGAAAGGTGTTATAAATGTATATAATGAGATAGATACTGAGAATGCTGTGTATATCGAGGCTCCTTCGCCTATTGAGCATGCCATGAACATTCCTATAGACGACATTGAGCGTATTCTCACCCTTCGCAAGGGTAGTATAGACCGAGAGGGTATGGCGATAAGGATTATTGATGCGGGACTTAGAACCCTCATCGTGCCTGTCGCTCGTTTTGAGGATGAGGTGTCAGTCTATCCTGATTTATCTTCGCTCAAGGCTTTCTGCGAGGGTAATGACATAGACATCATCCTTATTTATTCACTTCAGGTGGCTGATGCATCAAACTTTGCCCATACCCGTGTCTTTGCCCCGAGGTTCGGTTATCTTGAAGATCCGGCTACAGGTTCAGGTAATAGTGCATTTGCCAACTATCTCCTCTCAGAGAATATGTGGGACGGTACTCCTATTACCATAGAGCAGGGCGGTAACGACCGAATCTTCAATGCAGTAAAACTTAAAACCCTCAATGGAAAGGTTTTATTTGGAGGTAGGGCAACTACAAAGATAAAAGGAAATTATTTCGTATAGGAGAGTCTGTAAAGGCTCTCTTTTTTTCTCTCTCAATAGCCGTCTTTGATATGTTTGTCGGTTGTGATTTCTTGTGGAAAAACTAACAGATATATGATATGTAGAGAATTTGGTGTGACACTTACACTTGTTTGATTGAAAATGAAAATATTGCCGAATTTGGGGATAGTGATAATATGAAAACGAAAATGAGCGATTATGGAAAAAATGACATGAAATCATTACAAAAAGTGGAAAAAATACACTAATTCTTCAGTTTTTAAGGAAAAAATGCTCAAAAAACTAAGAAAATCTGCTAATTTTTTTGTCCGTTCAATTTTTTTGTGTATATTTGCATCAAATTTTTCGATACAACTCTTTATTAAATGACGAATATTACAAAAGTATTCAGAATGACATCTATTTTATGATGTTTGAAAGAAGACGGTATTTGATATATTTATTCAAATCGGTAATAAGAGTAAGGAAAGGGTTGATTGTATATTATAGTGTTGTTTATAACAAGTAAAACTTTAAAATAAAAAAAATTATGAAAAAGTACGAAGTACCAGTAATGAGATTTCACCAGTTGAAGTCTGATCGTCTTTTAGCAGCTCTTTCAGGAAAAGAGAATTTCGATCGCTCAGCAGCTAATACTGAGGGCTATGAGGTCGAAGAAAGTTTCAATTCAAACACTTACTTCGATAATTAATTCGGATAACAAACTAAATTGAATAGACGAAATGAAAGCATTTAAATTTCTTTCAAATACAGTTCTTGTATTTTCATTGGTTATGTTAGCTTCATGTTCTTCTAATGATGAACAGGAAGAAACAGGTTATAAGAAGCAAAAACTTGAATTCAAAGCAGTTACAGAAACAAGCGGTGCTACCCGTGCTACACTCGAAAGTGACTACACCGTAAGTTGGGATGAAAACGATGGAATTTCTGTGTTCTGTGATAATAATGAGGAGTCAGTTGAGTTCGGTATAACTCCATCTTCTGAGAATGCTTCAATAGCCACCTTTAGCAACTACGGAGAAGTGTTGCCTTTCTGGTTTGATCCAAACCAATTCTACTATGCATTGTATCCTCATGCATCTGCAACATTTAATGTTAGCACAAAAAGTATTACTTCTGTTATGCCAACCAATCAGACAGTATCATCAGGTCGTACTCATGACAAGAAGGCCTTGTTTATGGCTGCATGTGCTGATATGGATGAAAGAATCTTCAACTTTAAGAATATTCCTGCACTTATAAAGGTTACTATCAGTAATAATGCTGCTGGCAAGGTTAAGTTCATTGAAATCGAATCTAAAAATACAGCAAATATCCTGTCAGGTAATTTTGAAGTTACTCCTGTTTATTATGCTAATACTCAGATGACTATCAGATCTATTTCAGGTGCTGATAAAAAGCATACAGTGAAGCTTCGGATTCCTGCAGGCGAGGAAGCTCAGGATTTCTATCTTGCTGTACTTCCTGGTCGTGTGGATGGCTTGACTCTCAAGTTCGAAGGCGATTCTGGCGTTTTGGTACAGCATGAAAGCAACAAGGCTGTAGAGTTTAAGAGATCAAAGATCTACGACTTCGGAAGCTATGATATTGAGAAGGAAACTACTCCTGAAGTAAAATAATAGAAGTGAGTATGCCTTTTGGCATAAGCCTTACTGATTAAAGATATTCTCTCTGTTCCATTCATTTGGGGCAGAGAGATTTTTTTACTACCACCATCATCTCCCAACCATCATCTCCAACCGCTCATCTCCAAAACGCTTATCTCCAACCACCATCTCCAACCGCTCATCTCCAAAACGCTTATCTTCAAGCACTAATCCCAAAACACCATTACCTAACACTCGCCATCCATCATCCAACATCCAGCACCTGATTTCTGAATGCAAAGGTACGAAGAAATATCCGTATCCGCAATACTTTTCCCACGGCACGAAACTTTATTTCCCACGGCTCGTGATTTGTCCTTAGAAGAAAGCCTTAACAGCAATTGTAGTTTGTGTGGAGTTTACCCTTTACTTTTTACTTTTTGCAAAAGAAAAGGTAAAAGGTAAAAAGGTAAAGTGTATAGAAAGTGAAATGTCAATAGTGAAGAGTGGTTATTCAGTAATTAATAATATATTATTTAATATCTTATTAATTTCTTTATATAATAAGGTACGTGAAAATAAAAACTATTATTATAACTAATTAGATTGTTATTTCTCTATGGACAATACAGATTCCATCGAGTTTACCTTTTACCTTTTTACCTTTTCTCGAAAGTAAAAAGTAAAAAAGGTAAAAAGGTAAAAAGTAAAGAATTGGAAAATTAAATGTGATAATGAACATGGCTTGGTGTGCCTTCGTTTTGCTTTCGTTATGCCTTCGCTGTGCCTTCGTTCTGTAATCTATGTTTTTATCGAACTTTGTTTCTTTGTGGATGGGATTTGCAACGGATGTATAACGGAATTACAACGGATTTGGAACCTGCGAGGAAATATCAATATATGGTGTTAAATCTTGTTAATAATATTTCTAAATATAAGATGTAAGGCTCGTGTTTGGGAAAAATTTTGTAACTTTGTGCCCGATTTAGTCTGTTCGGGCTCGAATAAGTGGTAGTGAATTGCTATCCGCCTGGCAGAAATAACAATTTAATACATAAAAAATTAAATGTACGCAATTGTAGAGATCAATGGTCAGCAGTTTAAGGCTGAGGAGGGCAAGAAGCTCTTCGTGCACCACGTTAAGGACGCACAGGAAGGCCAGACCATTGAGTTTGAGAAGGTACTGCTCGTAGATAACGACGGTGCTATCACAGTAGGTGCTCCAACTGTAGAAGGAGCAAAGGTAGTATGTGAAGTTGTACAGCCTCTCGTTAAGGGTGAGAAGATCATCGTCTTCAAGATGAAGCGTCGTAAGGACTCTCGCAAGAAGAACGGTCATCGTGCACAGTTCACACAGGTAGTAATCAAATCAGTTGTAGCTTAAATCAAGGAGGAACTAAAGAATGGCACATAAAAAAGGTGTAGGTAGTTCTAAGAACGGCCGTGAATCAGCAGCTCAGCGACTTGGTGTTAAGATCTTCGGTGGTCAGTCTGTAGTAGCAGGCAATATCATCGTTCGTCAGCGTGGTAACAAGCATTTCCCAGGTGCTGGTGTAGCACAGGGTAAGGACGACACTCTCTATGCTCTTATCGATGGAACAGTAAACTTCCACAAGGGTAAGTATGACAAGAGCGTGGTTTCTGTAATACCTGCTACAAAAGCTGAGGCTTAAACTTATTCAAACAAAAATTTATTCCAAACAAACATAAAAAGGCTCATCGAAAGATGAGCCTTTTTCCGTATAGCCGAACCGAAGTCACTCATTCGTTCTGCGGACATTCTATTCCCAACGAGAGGGGTGCTTGAGCTTATTTGATTGCTTTTACTTCAGGTTCTTTATTACTTTGCATGGATTGCCCACAGCCATAGAGTCGGATGGAATGTCTTTAACTACTACGCTTCCTGCTCCAATGATGCATCGGTCGCCAATGGTAACTCCTGGGCATACTGTTACGCCGCCTCCAAACCAACAGTCTTCTCCAATGGTGATAGGAGAGCATCGTTCAATGGGCTTACGGCGTTCTATATAGTCTATAGGGTGATTGGGTGTCAGGAATTGGCAATTAGGGCCTATCTGGGTATTTGAGCCTATGGTGATGATTCCTCCGTCGAGCATAGTCCCATTGTAGTTTATGAAAACATTCTCTCCTAATTTTATTCCATGACCATGGTCGCAATAAAATGGTGGAGCGACCGTTGATGACTTCGGAATGCCAGGAATCAGGTCTTCTATTATTGACCTGTAGTCTTTGTCTTCAGTTGTCATGGTTTGCAGTTTGGCACAAATGTGCTTGGCTCTATTGTAGCTCGCCAAACCTTCTTCGTTTGTAAAGTCATAGAACTCTTCGTGACGCATTTTTTCAAATTCTGTCATAGTTGTATAATGTTGTAGGTAATTGTTTAGGTTTTACTTGTTTTGTTTATGTAAAAAAAAAACTCCCCAATGGGGAGCTTTTTTTATCTTATTCTATCCGCCGCCCTTACGAGGCGTTCATCATCCATTATGCCTTTGTGGGCAAGTAGGAGGAAGATCATAGCGATGATAGGTGTACAGAGAGCAAGTCCTGGGCGGAATGTAACGTCCTTGGCATCAATGCTTGTGTAATATACCAAAGCAGCGCATACGATTGTCTCTACAATTATTGCTGCAAGCTGTATGTAGCAGTTCAATGCCTGTGTCTTGCGGTTCTTGTACATGAAGATGATAGCAAGACTCCAGAAAACATTGAGAGCGAGAAAGAACATTGGAATGGCGAAATAAGGGTAGGAGAGGGCTCCTGTGCCTCCGTCAATAATACCAATGCTGTTTACTACTGATGAAAACTCCCCTATGCCGTTTGGCTGGAGAACTCCCAAGGGTGCTACGGCGCAGATGATGAAACAGATGATGCAGAAGAAAAGATATATTGTCTGTTTTCTCTGAATCATGGTTTAGTCCTCATCCTCGAACTGACGCTCCTTGGCAGGATCACGCCAATAGATATTCTTTTCAATAAATTCCTGTGTAGCGAGAAGTGTTGGCTTTGGGAGCTTCTCGTAATAGCGGCTGATTTCAATCTGCTCACGGTTCTCGAAAACTTCCTCGAGGCTGTCGTTGTAGCTTGCGAACTCAGCGAGCTTCTTGCTGAGATCCTGCTTGATTTCAGCAGCTATCTGGTTAGCGCGCTTGCCGATGATAGCGACGCTCTCGTAAATGTTGTCTGTGTCTTCACAGAGATCCATGATGTTGCGTGTTACGGTATTAACCGGAGCCTTTGATTTCTTGTAATCCATTTTGTTATATTGTTTTTTGGTGATTGTTTTTATTCCGTTATGTTCTTTGTGACTTTCTTACACTTTTCAATGTATTTCTCAGCAATAGGGCGTTCCTTTGAGTCGGGATATTCATTGATAAAGCCATAGCACTCATCCTCGGCATCTTGGAAACGGTCGAGTTTCTTTGCCTCGACACTCTGCTGTGCCAGCTCGAACTTGCTTTTCATAATGAGTGATGCGAAGTTCTCGCGGTATGCTGAGTATGGATAGTCCTTGAGGGCGTTCTGTGCGGTTACTATGCATGCCTCGTAGTTGTTGCCGCCGCTTGTGCAGTTTCCGAAATATGTACCGAGGTTGTAGTAGAGCTTTGCGTTAATAAGCTCTTTCTCTACGAGTTTGTCCTGAAGTTCATACATTCTGCTTTGCGCTCTGTCCTTCATGCTTGAGAAAGGATAGAGGTCCATGAAGTCCTGATATGACTTGATGGCGTTGTATGTGTCCGACTGGTCAAGACGAACCTCAGGTGAACCTTTGTAAAGGCTTTCTCCAACGAAATAGCTTGCGCTCTCAGCGAATAGTCCCTTTGGGTATGTCTGGACATATTTCTTGAATATGTCTGCGGCAGACTCATAGTCGCCTGTGTTGAAGGTTGACATACCATAAAGGAAGAGACACTCTTCGCCGTTGTCGGTTCCCTTAGTGATATTTATCAGGTCGCCGAAAAGAATTGACGCACGTGAGAATTTCTGCTGGGCATAACTCTCTTTGGCGTATTCATATCGGTATGATGTATCGTTTGTTTTGTAAACTGCGTTGAATTCTGATTTGCAACTGCATAGAAGTAATGCAGCCGATACAACAGAATAAAGAAGAATTTTGTTCATTAAATGAATATAATTATATTTCGGACTGCAAAATTACACATAATTCTCGTAATATCAAAGTCGTATATATTATTTTTCACAAAAAAAATGTTTTTTATAACATTTATTTCAAAGAAATCCGTAATTTTGCACAAATTATGTCTATGAACGAGTTTAAATTAACATCAAAATACTCTCCGACAGGCGATCAGCCAGAGGCAATAAGGCAACTTACCGAAGGACTCAAAAATGGTGAGCGTTCTCAGGTCTTGCTTGGCGTGACAGGTTCGGGAAAGACTTTTACTATGGCCAATGTCATAGCGAATGTGAATCGCCCGACTCTTATCCTCAGCCATAACAAGACTCTTGCTGCACAGCTTTACGAGGAGATGAAGGGATTCTTTCCTGATAATGCCGTGGAATATTATGTTTCTTACTACGATTATTATCAGCCGGAAGCATATATCCCTCATACCGATACGTATATCGAGAAGGACCTTGCCATAAACGAGGAGATCGACCGTCTTCGTCTTTCGGCTGTATCTTCACTTCTGAGTGGCAGAAGGGATGTTGTCGTGGTGTCTTCCGTATCGTGTATCTACGGCATGGGGGGGCCATCTTCCATGCAAGGAAGCATTATTAGCGTGAAAAGGGGCGAGAAGATTGACAGAAATGCTTTCTTGAGGAAACTTGTTGATGCTCTCTATGTCAGAAATGATATTGCCTTGGAGCGTGGAAACTTCCGCGTTAAGGGCGATACCGTAGATGTATCTATGGCATATAGCGAGAATGTTGTCCGCATAACTTTCTGGGATGATGAAATCGACTCTATCGAGGAACTTGACGGATTGACATTCAAGAGGTTGGAATCTTTTGACGATTATCAGATTTATCCGGCAAACCTCTTCGTGACAACCAAGGAACAAGCGGATAGGGCTATTCATGACATTCAGGATGACCTTGTAAAACAGATAGAATATTTCACGGAACTTGGCGATGGTATCAAGGCGCAGAGAATCAAGGAACGTGTGGAATATGATATGGAGATGATCAAGGAACTTGGACATTGTTCGGGCATAGAGAACTATTCGCGCTATTTCGATGGTCGTGCTCCTGGCGAACGTCCTTATTGTCTATTTGATTTCTTCCCGAAGGATTTTCTCTTGATGGTAGATGAGAGTCATGTTTCCGTGCCTCAGATAAGGGCTATGTACGGAGGTGATAGGGCAAGAAAGCAGAATCTTGTGGAGTTCGGTTTTCGCTTGCCTGCAGCCTTTGATAACCGTCCGTTGAGATTCGAGGAATTTGAGGAGCTTATCAATCAGGTGATATATGTTTCAGCAACTCCAGCTGACTTTGAACTTGAGGAGTCGGAAGGTGTTGTAGTTGAGCAGGTTATCCGTCCTACAGGTCTTCTTGATCCGGAGATTGTTGTCCGTCCGAGCGAGAATCAGATGGACGATCTTCTGGAGGAGATTCTTGTCAGAATTGAAAGGAAGGAGCGTGTTCTTGTAACCACTCTCACAAAGCGAATGGCAGAGGAGCTTACGGAGTATCTTCTCAATAATGGCATTCACGCGAACTATATCCATTCTGATGTCTCTACTCTCGATCGTGTGAAGATATTGAGCGACCTGAGGGCTGGTGTTTATGATGTCCTCGTAGGCGTGAATCTTCTGCGTGAGGGACTTGATTTGCCGGAGGTTTCGCTTGTTGCCATACTTGATGCTGACAAGGAGGGATTCCTACGCTCGCACAGAAGCCTTACCCAGACGGCTGGTCGTGCAGCCCGTAATGTAAACGGACTTGTGATAATGTATGCTGATACCATTACCGAGAGTATGCAGCAGACGATAGACGAGACCATGCGTCGAAGGAAGAAGCAGATGCAATATAACGAGGAGAATGGCATTACCCCTCAGCAGATTGTCAAGAACATAAGCGGTTCCTCTCTTGCAAGGGCTAATGCAGAACAAGCAGAGGTTAAGGGCGTTGATGCGAAGAAGAGCAAGGCTTATCAGCCGTATATTGAGAAAGAATCCTCTATGGTTGCTGATCCTATTGTCGGGAAGATGTCGCGCAAGCAACTTGAAGACTCTATACAATATACCACAGAGAAGATGAAGGAAGCTGCCCGCAATATGGACTTCTTGCAAGCTGCCCAGTACAGGGATGAGATTGTAAGGCTCAAGGATCTGCTCGCTATTGCAGGTAAATGAGAAGCCTCTTCCTCCTATGATCCTCCGTACCAAACTCGATGATCCTTCGCTTCTTCACCGACTTTGCACCGACTTTGCACCGACTTTGGTACGGAGGAAGAGCGAAGGAAGAGCGGACTTACATAGGAGGCATGGCGAACTCACTTATGGAAGTTCGTCAAGTATTTTCTTGAACTTTGGGAGGTCTTCGTCATCTTTCCATTCGAGGTGATGTAACCCTCCTTGTTTGTCAATAAGGCGATAGGTTGGATAGCCTGTAAGCTCTACATATTCCTCTATGGCATGCTGCTGTTCTTTTGGAAGGTTGTAATGTACGCAATTAGGCTCTGTGAGGTTATACTCACCTATTACGTTCTTCCATGAATCCTCTGGAGAATTGTTTGCAAGGTAGAGATACACTATGTCATAGTCTTTCAGTTCTTCCTTTAGCTTGTGCGATTCCTTTAGCTTATTCTTGCAAGGAGTGCACCAAGTACCCCAGATGTCAAGATACACAATCTTACCCTTGTAAGGCGCAACGAGTTTGTCAAGAATGGCCTTGCCGTCTGTCAATCCTTCTACGTCCGACGATGGATGAATAACGGCATTTACTGCCTTTTCCTTTTCTTTGAGCATGTTTTTGTAGTAGTCGTTCTGACGCATTACGATTTCCTTGTAGATTGGAACCTTGATGTCCTCAAGCATTGGTGTGAGATCGTCGGGAATAGGCGTGCGGTCATGATCCATATATTCAGAAAGAACCTGAGAGCAATGAATGCTGTGGATAGGTTCGTCAGGGAATTCTGAGTTTACAATTTGGCGTTGAACATGAGGAAGACCATCTTGAACCAGATTGTGAAAGGCTGTTACGAAATCCGGTTTTCTAATTATGCTATCAAGAGCTGCATTGTATTCGGCGTACTTCCTGTTGATTTTATTTAATGTTCCATAGAATTCTTTACTGTTTTTAGTCGTGAGATACGCATTAGCAATTTCTTTTTCCTTCTCTTTTACTTTATTGATAGTAGTATGCTCTTCGTCTGTTAGTTTGATATTACCTTTAGACTCAAGCCACAGGAAACCTTCAGATTTAAGACGTAATAGTTTCATTAGCGGATTTTTCTCCGTCTCATTTTCGCGAATGTATCTCAACAATGTGCAGAGATCGTCGCATAATGTCAATGGCATGTTGGGATTGATGGCAGAATGTTCCTCTACCCATCCTGACAGCTCTTCAGGTAAGGTGTGGCTGGCTGCTTGGTATTTCAAACCCAGAATATATTTTGCTGCATTGAATCTGTTTTTTTCGTGGAAGAAATTAAGAAAACGCTTGCTGACATTAGGATGTTGTGCTGCATATTCACTTAATTTCTTGACACTTATATCGTAGCTTGATTTCCACTTGTTTGCAACCTTGAGAATAGAATCGTTACTAACATATCCATTTATCCATCCTACATATGGAACTTCGAGGGCTTCTTTTGTCTGGAGTTCGTTTTGCAGACGGGCATCATCGCCCATGAACATCATTTTGTTGGTGTTCAAGTCTGCGACTATGAAGTATTTCCCGTTGGGGGTAAGTATAACTTTGGCTGAGCCACCCCATTGCTTAGGGTCGTAGAGACAAAGAATCCTTGTGGCTTGTGCGCCGAGTAATGGAATCTTTATTTCGAATTTTCCGAGAGAATCAACTTTTGTCGTGAATTCTTTCTGGATTTCTCCTGTGGCTAAGTTGTGTGTGGTGATCTCTAAGTGCAGGTTGTTTTTGATATGCTCTGGAGTAAAATTCCTGATATAGCCGGTCAATGTGGCCTCGCCCTCCTTTATCTCTGTGCTGAAGGATGTGGTGTCTGGTGTGAGATAATCAGGGAGTGTCTTGGATCTAAACATGGTAAGAGCTTGTTTCTTGCCGTTGATAGTAAACTCGCGTTCACTGGCGATGTCAGCGAGCATAAATTTATCATCATTAATTTCTTTGATACTAAGCGCACTATTGGTGGTGAATGAGAATTTACCTTTTTTTGCCTTACCGATAGATATTGTTATGTTCTCTTTTCCGTCTGTTAGAACAATCTTCTTTTCTGTCTTTTGAGCATACTGCCACACCTTACTGTCATAGACTGCAACGTCCTTGTAGAGACCAAGAACCCAGTCGCCTGTGGTGGTGCTTCGCCAATTGGATGTTATTGGAATATGGTTAAGGTCTGTTATATCATATATGTCAGAGAATGCGAATGCTCCTTCCTCATAGGCCTCTATGTAATCAAAGGTCTTTGTCTTTGCTGGTAGTGGTTCAAAGTGGAGGGCAAGGTCCCCTTCATCTGTTGTGGCTGAGGTAAAGTATAGAGAATCAGGCGTATAGTCGTCCTCCCCCTCGCGTGTAGCCTTACCGCCCGTTATTGCGTAAGTCTTGCCGTCGGGAGTCTTTAGGATAGATGTTGATGCAAATTTACTCCAAAAATTGTGGTCGGATTTGATGTTTAAGTGAAGAATGGTTTCATTAGGCTTGAACTCCACATCTGTGATGTTGAGATTCGAACTGTACAGGTTTGGTTCAAATGAAGGGTTGTTCCAAACCTTCTGTGCCCAACTGCCAATGGCAATGAGCATGAGTAATAGCGATGTGGCTACTTTTTTCATTGTTTTGGTGTTTGTTTATGATTAGAATTTTTTTGTTCCGTCTTTATAGAATGGGGTTTTCTTGTTGCAAAGATAATGAAAAAAATAGTATTAGCAAGGAAAAAAGGAAAAAATAAATGTGAAAAATGAAAAACAAGTTTCATTTTCCACATTTAATTATTAATTGTTCGTTTGTAACTATCCGTTCATCGCCACAAGGAACTCCTCGTTAGAGTTTGTGCGCTTCATGAGGTCTCCGATCATGTTCATAGCCTCGATAGAGTTCATATCAGAGATATGCTTGCGGAGGATCCACATACGGTCGAGGGTTGTCTTGTCGTGGAGAAGGTCATCACGACGAGTACTACTCTGAACAAGGTTAACGGCTGGGAAGATACGCTTGTTGGCAAGTGAGCGGTCAAGCTGAAGTTCCATGTTACCTGTACCCTTGAATTCCTCGAAGATAACCTCATCCATCTTAGAGCCGGTATCAATAAGGGCTGTTGCTATGATGGTGAGAGATCCGCCACCCTCGATGTTACGCGCAGCACCAAAGAAACGCTTTGGCTTCTGGAGGGCGTTGGCATCAACACCACCGGTAAGAACCTTACCTGAAGCAGGAGCCACGGTATTGTAGGCACGAGCAAGACGAGTGATAGAGTCAAGGAAGATAACGACATCATGTCCGCATTCCACCATTCTCTTTGCCTTCTCAAGAACGATACCCGCAATCTTCACGTGACGCTCAGCAGGCTCATCGAATGTAGAGGCGATAACCTCTGCGTTTACGGTACGAGCCATATCTGTTACCTCCTCAGGACGCTCGTCGATAAGGAGCATCATAAGGTAAGCCTCTGGGTGGTTTGCAGCAATAGCGTTGGCAATATCCTTCATGAGGATTGTCTTACCTGTCTTTGGCTGAGCCACGATAAGAGCACGCTGTCCCTTACCGATAGGAGAGAAGAGGTCAACGATACGTGTTGAGATGTTCGTTGTACGACGGTCGCCTGTGAGGTTGAACTTCTCCTCTGGGAAGAGAGGTGTGAGATGCTCGAATGAGAGACGGTCACGTATCTCGTTTGGCTGACGGCCGTTAATCATCTCTATGCTGGTCATAGGGAAGTATTTCTCACCCTCACGAGGAGGACGAACGCGACATTGTACCACATCACCAGTCTTCAGAGAGTATTTCTTTATCTGCTGAACAGTAAGGAAAATATCGTCTGGTGAAGAAAGGTAGTTGAAATCGCTTGAACGGAGGAATCCGTAGCCGTCAGGCATTACCTCGAGTACTCCGTTGGCAGATATGATATCTGTGAAGTCGTATTTCTCTTCCTGTGGAGTAGCAGGGCGCAACATAGATTGAGGAGCAACCTGTTCAACGATAGTCGTAGGGTTGTCGAGCATATCGTATGATACGCTTGCGTAGTGGTCCTCTACAGGAAGGTCCAGTACCACGATGAAGTCTGTGCCATCGCCCGGATCTCCTTCCCATACGTCTTGTCCGGCAACTGCGTTATGTGCAATGACCTTTTCCTGAAACTGTGAGAGAAGACCGCCTTCTCCTTCCGGCATCTCGCCCTCTGGAAGTCCTTCGTTAGAGCTGTTCTCGTTGATGAGGAAATCAGGTATCTCCGCATTGTTTGCTGCGGCATCCACGGTTTCAGGTATGAAGTTCTCAAGCTCGTGCTTCTTCTGGTTGTTGGCGGCAAGGGCAGCTGCCTTTGCCTGAGCAGCAGCAAAGATTTCCTCCTTGCTACGGCGTGCACGCTTCTTCTTTGGAGCGAGTTCGTCGGTTGCTGACTCGGTATTGTCTGCACTAGCTTCCGCAGTAGCAGATACTCCGGCATCTGCGGCAGTCGTATTCTCTTCCTTTGAAGATTCTTCTGTGAAGTTTATTGCGAGTTCTTCCGGTTTTTCTGTGCTTTCATTCTCTGCGTTGCTTAGGTTCTTCAGGGCTTCCTCGGCAGCTCTTGCTGCTAGGTCGGCTTTGGAAGGTCTTCCGCGCTTTTTCTTGACTGTCGGCTCCTCGCCTTCAGCCGTGTCAGTTTTTTTGGTAGTTGCACGCTTCTTCTTTGGCTTCTCCTCTTCTTCTTGAGTGAAGTCTCCGATGATGAAGTTTGCCAGGGCTTCTGCACCATCTTCGGCAGAGAGTTCAGAGCCTAAGGCCTTTGCAATTGTCTCAAGCTCTTCTACAGACTTGGACATGAGTTCTTCTTTGCTATACATATTCAAATGTGAATGTATTTGGTTCAAATAGAAATTTCTTGCGAAAAAATTCTGGGAGTATGTTTCTAAAATCGCAAAACTTTGAATTTTGAAACACTTTGGATTGAAATCGAGTGCAAAGATAATGCTTTTTTCTTGAAGCGCAAAATTTTAAGCGGAAAAATTTTGCTATTTCATAAAAAATATGTACCTTTGCACCCGCAAAATCGAGGCTTATGCCGAAATTTCTGCAAAAATAACTTATACACATTATTTAATTAATAAATTCATTTCAGAAAATGATGAATCATTACGAGACAGTTTTCATCTTAACTCCCGTTTTGTCTGATGAGCAGGCAAAGGAAACTGTTGCAAAGTTCACAAAGGTTCTCACCGACAATGGTGCTGAGATCCTCAATGAGGAGAACTGGGGCATGAAGAAGATGGCTTACGCTATCAACAAGAAGTCTACAGGTTTCTACTTCCTCGTAGAGTTTAAGGCTGAGCCTACAGTAGTAGCAAAGCTCGAGACTGCTTATCGTCGTGACGAGAAGGTTATCCGCTTCATGACTGTTAAGCTTGACAAGTATGCATCTCTCTATGCAGAGAAGCGCCGTAACAAACTTTCTAAAAAAGAGGAGGCTTAAACCATGGCAGAAAATTCAGAAATCCGTTATTTGACTGCTCCTTCTATTGATACAAAGAAGAAGAAGTATTGCCGTTTCAAGAAGAGCGGTATTAAGTATATCGACTACAAGGATCCTGAGTTCCTCAAGAAGTTCTTGAACGAACAGGGTAAGATCCTCCCACGTCGTATCACTGGTACATCTTTGAAGTATCAGCGTCGTGTGGCACAGGCTGTTAAGCGTGCTCGTCAGATTGCATTGCTTCCTTATGTAACTGATCTTATGAAGTAAATTTAAAAAGGAGAAGATTACACAATGGAAATTATACTTAAAGAAGATGTTATCGGTCTTGGATACAAGAACGATATCGTAAATGTAAAGAACGGTTACGGTCGTAACTATCTCATTCCAACAGGTAAGGCAGTCATCGCTTCTGCTTCTGCTAAGAAGATTCTCGCTGAGAACCTCAAGCAGCAGGCACACAAGCTCGCTGCAATTCTCGCTGCTGCTGAGAAGGAAGCTGAGGCTCTTAACGGTGTTGCTCTCACTATCGAGGCTAAGGTTAGCTCTACTGGTGCTCTCTATGGTTCTGTTACTGCTGCTAATGTAGCTGAGGAACTCGCTAAGAAGGGTATCGAGGTTGACCGCAAGAAGATCCTCATGAAGGATATCAAGACTGTTGGTGAGTATGCTGCAACTGTAGTATTCCACAAGCAGGTTAAGGTTGAGGTTCCTGTAACTGTACTCGCTGAGGGTCAGGAGGAGGTTGCAGCTCCTGCAGTTGAGGCTGCTCCTGCAGTTGAGGAAGCTCCAGCTGCTGAGGTTGCTGAGTAAATCTTAGACACAACAAGAAAACTATATAAATCCCGATTGTCATTAGTGGTAATCGGGATTTTTTCAATTTTTCTCTACTAACTTGATTATTAATCGCAAAAACAACAAAACAATGAAAGCATTCGTATTCCCTGGTCAGGGCGCCCAGTTCACAGGTATGGGCAAGGATCTCTATGATACAAATCCAAAGGCGAAGGAACTCTTCGACAAGGCTAACGAGATTCTCGGTTTTGAGATCACAAAAATCATGTTCGAGGGTACTGCAGAGGAACTCAAGCAGACAAAGGTTACACAGCCTGCTGTTTTCCTTCACTCTGTAATCAAGGCTATCTGCATCGGCGATGAGTTTGATGCTGATATGGTTGGCGGTCACTCTCTCGGTGAGTTCTCTGCTCTCGTAGCAGCAGGCGCTCTTAGCTTCGAGGATGGTTTGAAGCTCGTTTCAAAGCGTGCTATGGCTATGCAGAAGGCTTGTGAGGCTGCTCCATCAACAATGGCTGCTATCATCGGTCTTGAGGATGCAAAGATTGAGGAAATCTGTGCCGGTATCTCTAAGGAGGGAAATATTGTTGTTCCTGCTAACTACAACAACCCTGGTCAGCTTGTTATCTCTGGTAACAACGAGGCTGTTGCTGAGGCTTGTGAGGCTTTGAAGGCTGCTGGTGCTAAGCGTGCCCTTCCTCTCCCTGTAGGTGGTGCTTTCCATTCTCCACTCATGCAGCCTGCAAAGGATGAGCTTCAGGCAGCTATCGAGGCTACTGAGTTCTCTAACCCACGCATCCCTGTTTATCAGAATGTTGATGCTAAGGCTCATACTGACGCTAGCGAGATCAAGCAGAACCTTATCGCTCAGCTCACAGCTCCTGTAAAGTGGACCTACGAGGTTCAGGCTATGCTCGCTGCCGGTGCTACCGATTTCGTTGAGTGTGGTCCTGGCAAGGCTCTTCAGGGCATGATTGCCAAGATTGCCAAGGACGTTGAGGGCGTGACAATTAGTGGTATCGCCTAACCAAGAAAAGAATAATTCCTTTGGAATTAAAAATGTTTTAGGAAAGTAAATTAGCAATAAATTATAATCAGTAAATTATGGTCGTGGCATTCGCCACGGAGAAAATCAAAATTAATTTATTGAATATAATTTACTGGTTTAATTTACTGCTAATTTACTTTCCAAATATATTTATCACCGCAAGGTGTTTTCTAAATTTATGACACACAAACCAATAATCTACCAAGTATTTACGCGATTGTACGGAAACCGCAATACTACCCGAAAAGAGTGGGGTAGTGTTGAGGAAAATGGTACAGGCAAATTCTCTGATTTTGATACAAAGACGCTGAAGGCGATAAAGCAGATGGGCGTATCTCACATCTGGTACACAGGTGTTATTCGTCATGCCTCTCAGACGGATTTCTCCAAGTTCGGCATACCTACCCAGCACCCTTCCGTTGTTAAGGGTAAGGCTGGTTCTCCATACGCTATTTGCGACTATTATGATGTTGATCCTGATCTTGCTGATAACGTAAATGATAGGATGAAGGAGTTTGAGGCTCTTGTTTCCCGTACCCACAAGGCAGGACTCAAGATGTTCATCGACTTTGTGCCTAACCATGTTGCGCGTCAGTATCTCAGCATAGCAAAGCCGAAGGGCGTTGTTGATCTCGGAGCTGATGATGATAAGAATCAGGGCTTCAATCCTCAGAACAATTTCTACTATTGCCCTGGTCTCAAGCTTGAGACTCCCCAGCCTTCCGATTACGAGGAATATCCTGCCAAAGCCACCGGCAACGACCATTTCGACAACCGTCCCGGAATGAATGACTGGTACGAAACCGTAAAACTCAACTACGGTATTGACTACTGGACTCATTTCGGGCATTTCGACCCAATCCCTGACACTTGGAAGAAGATGACGGAGATACTCCTTTTCTGGGCTTCCAAAGGCGTTGACGGCTTCCGTTGCGATATGGCTGAGATGGTGCCAGCCGCTTTCTGGGCATACGCTACCCGTGAGGTCAAGGCAAAGTATCCTGACATTCTCTTCATGGGTGAGGTGTATAATCCTGCTGAATACCGCAACTATATCCATTCCGGCTTTGACTGGATGTACGACAAGGTGGGAATGTATGACACTATGCGAGCCGTTACCTGCGGTTTTGCCTCTGCAACAGCCATTACAGGTGCGTGGCAAGCGGTTGATGACATCAAGGAGCACATGGTTTATTTCCTTGAGAATCATGACGAGCAGCGTGTGGCATCCGATTTCTTTGCTGGCGATGGCAAGAAGGGAATACCTGCTATGGTGGCTTCCGTGCTGATGAAATCATCTCCTTTCATGCTCTATGCTGCCGAGGAATATGGTGAGAAGGGTATGGATAAGGAAGGCTTTTCGGGCAAGGACGGCCGTACCACTATCTTCGACTACTGGAGCATCGATACGCTTTGCAGAGCCGCTTCCGATGAGCTTACCGACGATGAGAAATACATCTATCAGATGCATGAGAAAACCATGCAGATTGCCCGAAAGGAGAAGGCTGTCGATGGCGATTTCTATGATCTGATGTATGTAAATCCGTGGTCAGAGCACTTTGACAACAACAAGCAGTATGCTTTTCTGCGCAAGAAAGAGGATGAACTGCTCTTTGTCGTGGTCAATTTCGATGATAGGGATGTGGATGTGCAGGTGAGAATGGCTCCACACGCTATGGAATTCTTGCAGATTCCGGAAGGCAAATACAAGTCAAAGGATCTTCTTTCCGCTGAAAAACAGACCATTGAACTCGCTTCTGACGCTCTCGTGCCTATGACGATCAAGGCAAGAAGTGCAAGAGTGTGGAAGTTCACCCTATCTCCCTCTCCCTTGTTTTCCTAACAGTTATATGTTAGATAGCTGTAAGTCCGTGTCAACCATGCGTGTGCAAAGTTACTAATTTATTTTGGGGAACTGCAAAGAAAACGCGGAAAAAACACGACAGATAGCATAAATGTTTAGTTGCGATGTCTAAGGTGTTGATAATCAGAAGAATATTTTCGGAAGGCAGCTCGTTTGGAATGCTATCTAACATATAACTGTTATATAAAACACACACAGGGGTAGTCTGTATTTTACCCCAAATAATATATAATATAATAATATTATTATATTATATATTATTTGACCATAGGACGCCCATACCCCCTGTCCCTTGTTTATCTAACGGTTATATGTTAGGTGGTTATCTTCAGTAAATGCTTTTCCGAAAATAAGTTTCTGATTGTCAAAACGTTAAGCCGCGAATGAATGCTTTTTTTGAGGAAATAACGTAATTTTTTGCATTTTTCTTACATTTCCTCAAAAAATATTCTTACCTTTGCACCATGAAAACGAAAGCCTATGAGCGTCATAGTTGTAAGTCCGTTGTAATACCGTTGTAAGTCCGTTTCAAGTCCGTTCGCAGAAACGACCATAAAGCGGAGTTTCAAGATACGATTACTAACCTCAATGGCGATTAAAAACAAGAACAATAACTAAAACAAAAACTAAAAAACAAAACGACGATGAAACAATCCTTTATCACATTTATGCTTCTACTCACCGCAATCTGCAGTTGGGCACAGAAGTCAAAGGCTTCTGACGAAAAGCCTATTGCCCCAATAATTGTTGAAGGCACTTTAGAGGGTGTGCCTGATGGTACTGTCATTATGGTACAGGAACGTAAGGGAGGAACTAAGAGCTTTTTCAGAGAAATTGGAGAAGGAATTGATACTCTAAGAAATGGTATATTCAGAATAGTTTACACTCCCATGAATCAAGTTGACGAATATATGTTGACTGTGGAAAAAAGTCCTCGTTATTTGCTTATCTATGTTTCTCCTGGCTCAAAGGCTACTATAACAGGTGTTGGAGTTCATCCTTCACATTGGTATGTGAAGAGTGACAATCCAAAACAAATCGAGGCAAATGAATATCGTGCATATTTGGATGAGAAGCTCCCAAGATATTGGGATTTGCAAGAAAAAAGAGACAGAAGTACAGTAGAAGCAGATTCTCTATATGTTGAGTACATGATTGAATTTATGAAAGATAGAAAATATAGTTCTGTTTTTGCAAGCAACCTCTGTACTCTTTCCCTCATGATTTTAGAAGGTAAAAATAAGGGAATAAGGGAAAAGGCAGTTAAGTTGTTGGCAATAGTTCCGAAGGATGAAGAACAGCGTGATCAAAACATCTATGATGCAAAAAAACGCTTGTTGCCAAAATACAGTCCTATAAAGAATGGCGAGAAGTTGCATGATTTCGTGCTTTATGATCATCAGGGTAAGGTGCATCACCTGACGGAATTCAATGGTAATGGCAAGTATCTTTTGCTTGAATTCAATTCAAGAGCATGTGTGCCATGTGTGGAACATCGTCCAAATGCTGTGCTCAATAATCTCTACAAGAATCATTCCGACAAGGTGGATATGCTTATGGTGAATTGTGATCCTCCGTATTATTGGGATATAGAATGTAAAGACCCGAATAAATACGGAAGAGATCCTTGGCATGAATGGAATGACAAAAAGGGTGCAGAGGACATTAAGCAGAGATACGGAACAGAAACAGGTCCGAGCTATTTCTTCGTCTCTCCAGATGGCACGATTCTTGGCAAGATAAGCTATCAAGAGGATTTGAAGGCTGCTATTGCGAAGTATTTCAAGCTATGAATTGGATATGAGAAAAGGCTCACCCAATATATGAGTGAGCCTTTACTATCTACATTATACTTTACACTATCTACTTTACTCTTTACTTGTAGAGATAGCGCTTGATACTCTTCTTCGGAGTCTTCTCAAATTCCTCTTCCTGAATCTCGATTGCAGCAAGTTTGCAGTACGCTGGCTGTGTCTCGTTAAGCGTCTGGCGGTTCTGCTCCATAGTCTTCTTTATCTGCTCCATTGAGAGGTTCTGAGTCTTGGCTTCATCGAAGTCTGGATAAACGAGACCTACGAGCTTGTCATCACGCTGGACGACGAGACACTCAGTAACCAATGGTAAAGAGTTGAGAGCATCCTCAATCTCCTCTGGGAAGATGTTCTGACCGCTTGCACCGAGAAGCATGTTCTTTGAGCGTCCCCTGATGAAGATATTGCCGTTTGAGTCGATAACACCGAGGTCGCCTGTGTGATACCATCCTTCTGCATCAAGAGCCTGCTTGGTAGCCTCTTCATTCTTGAAGTAGCCGAGCATCACGTTCATGCCTCTTGTGAGAATCTCGCCCGGAATCTTGTGAGGATCTGCAGAGTCTATCTTAACCTCCATATTCACAGCAGCCTTTCCGCAAGAGCCTGGCACGTGTTCTTTCCAGTCGTTGTATGAGATAATAGGGGCACACTCTGTTGCGCCATATCCCACGGTGAAAGGCAATCCGATGAAGTGCAGGAACTGCTCAATCTCCTGATTGAAGGCAGCACCGCCGATTATGATTTCGTAGAAACGTCCGCCGAAAGCCTTCTCGACCTCTGCGCGAATCTTCTCGCGAACCTTTAGCGAAACTAACGGAGTCTTGAGAAGTATCTTCATTGCAGGTGTATCGAGCTTTGGCAATACTTTCTTCCTGATAATCTTCTCGATGACCAAAGGTACTGCAACGATGACTACAGGCTTTATCTCTGCAAATGCCTGAGCCACAACGGCTGGAGAAGGGATACGGGTGAGGAAGAAAATATGACAACCAGATGCAAACTCCTTGATGAACTCGAACGCCATGCCGTACATGTGAGCCATAGGAAGGATGCTGATAGTGTTGTCGCCAGGATGCAGACATCTGTCAAGCGCCCCGTTGGCAAAGATCAGGTTGCTCCACATGGCGCGGTATGGAATCATTACGCCTTTTGAGAAGCCTGTTGTGCCTGATGTGTAGTTGATAAGTGCCAATTCATCGGGATCCTGTTCCTTGTAGTAACTCACCATTTCCTTGCGGAAGAACTTAGGGAACTTCTGGCCGAACAGCAAGTTGAGGTTCTCTCTTGCGTATGTGAGTTTGTCGGTACGAGAGACCATGAGGGAATAGTCGGGTATGTTGACGATTCCGTGAAGGTCAGGCATCTTATCCGGATCAATCTGTGTAGATACAACATCGCCCACAAAGAGGAGCTTGGCCTCAGAATGGTTTACGATGTTATGAATCTGGTCGGCAGTAAACTCATGTAGGATAGGAACAGCAACTGCTCCGTAAGTGAGAGTGGCAAGGAAAGCAACAGCCCAGTTGCTCATATTGCGTCCGCAAAGGGCAATCTTGTCACCCCTTTGAATGCCGCTTTCCTTAAACAGGATGTGAAGTTTCTCTATTTTACGGGCAACATCCTGATATTGGAGTGTAACTCCCTTGTAGTCAGTAAGTGCATCGAAGTTCCAATACTTCTTAATGCAATCTTCTATACAAGCGTTAAAACTATTTTCCATATTCTATGTATTTCGCAACAAAAATTGCTCAAATTTCCTTTCGGTGTGCAAAGGTACAGACTTTTCTGCACATTTCAAAATCTTATGTGCAATTTTTTGACTTTTACCCTTGAAATTGGGGATTTTAAACTTTTTATTGCTCATTTTTGTTATAAAATACCTTATTTTATGCATTTTTTGTCTCTATATCAATAAAATGTCATTTTTTTTTCTTAATTTTGCAAGCAAGTTTTATTTTTATAAGGACAAAACGCTATTATGGGATTTTTCGGCTTTTTTAGCAAGGAAAAGAAAGAGACGCTTGACAAGGGTCTAGAGAAAACCAAGACAGGCATGTTTGACAAGCTTGCTCGCGTCGTTGCAGGCAAGAGTAAGGTTGATGACGACGTACTTGATGACCTTGAGGAAGTGCTCATTACAAGTGATGTGGGTGTGGATACGACCCTCAAGATTATTGAGCGTATCGAGAAGCGCGTGGCACGCGACAAGTACGTTTCAACGAAGGAACTTAACGGTATCCTGCGCGATGAGATTGCGTCTCTTCTTGCCGAGAACCATTCAAATGACCTTGAAGACTGGGATCTCCCGTCTGACCATAAGCCGTATGTCATTCTAGTTGTCGGCGTGAATGGAGTGGGTAAGACCACTACAATCGGCAAGCTTGCATGGCAGTTCAAACAGGCTGGCAAGAAGGTATATCTCGGTGCAGCCGATACATTCCGTGCCGCTGCCGTTGAGCAGATTTGCATCTGGGGTGAGCGCGTAGGTGTTCCTGTTATCAAGCAGCAGATGGGTTCCGATCCTGCTTCTGTTGCCTTTGATACCATCTCTTCTGCCAAGGCAAACGGTGCTGACGTGGTTATCATCGATACTGCCGGCCGTCTGCACAACAAGGTTGGTTTGATGAACGAGCTGAAGAAAATCAAGGACGTGATGAAGAAGGTTATGCCGGATGCACCTGACGAGGTAATGCTCGTTCTTGACGGTTCCACCGGTCAGAATGCCTTTGAGCAGGCAAAGCAGTTTGCTGCCGTTACCCAGATATCAAGTATGGCTATCACCAAGCTTGACGGTACAGCAAAGGGTGGTGTTGTGATAGGTATCAGCGATCAGTTGAAGGTGCCTGTTAAGTATATCGGTCTTGGCGAGGGAATGACTGACCTTCAGCTATTTAACAAGAGGCAGTTTGTTGATTCACTATTCGGCGAATGAAGAAAAACCAGATAGATATAATAACTCTTGGTTGTTCTAAGAATCTTGTGGATAGCGAATCTCTTATGCGATTGTTTCAGCGTAAGGGATTTGTTTGTAAACATGATGCGGAGCGTGTAGAGGGTGAGTATGTGGTGATAAATACCTGCGGTTTCATCGAGGATGCCAAGCAGGAAAGCATAGACACGATACTTGAGTTTGCTCAGGCTCGTGAAGAAGGACTGATTGCCGGATTGTACGTCATGGGGTGCCTTTCCCAGAGATACCAGAAGGAACTTGAGGCAGAAATCCCGCAGGTGGACAAGTATTACGGCAAGTTCAACTATAAGCAGTTGCTTGAAGACCTTCCTGCACCTACACAGAAAGCTGACGAGAAGGCTTCTGTAAAGCAGGACACAACACCTTCACATTATTCTTATATAAAGATTAGTGAGGGGTGTGACCGTAATTGCGCATATTGTGCTATTCCTATCATTACCGGCAAGCATGTGTCACGTCCGAAGGAGGAGATACTTGACGAGGTTCGTGCGCTTGTGGCAGAAGGCGTGAAGGAATTTCAGGTTATTGCTCAGGAACTTACATACTACGGAGTGGATCTGTATGGCAAGCGTAAGATAGCCGAACTTATCGATGAAATGGCGCAAATAAAAGGTGTGAAGTGGATAAGACTTCATTATGCTTATCCGAATCAGTTCCCTATGGAACTGCTTGACGTGATGCGTCGTAATGATAATGTCTGCAAATATCTCGACATTGCTCTTCAGCATATTTCCGACAGAATGCTTGACCGTATGCGTCGTAACACTACCAAGCAGGAAACAATGCATCTGATAGAGGAATTGCGAAAGGCTATGCCTGGAATACATCTCCGCACTACGCTCATGGTGGGTTTCCCCGGTGAGACGGAGGAGGATTTCAAGGAACTCATGGAGTTCACTCGTTGGGCTCGCTTCGAGAGAATGGGCGCTTTTGCCTATTCAGAGGAGGAAGGCACATACAGCGCAGAGCATTATGAGGATGATGTTCCGAAGGAAGTGAAGGATGCAAGACTTAGCAAGCTCATGCGTCTGCAACAAGGCATTTCTGCAGAGATAGAGGCTGAGAAGATTGGCAAGACGATGAAGGTTATCGTTGACAGAAGGGAGGGCGACTACTATGTAGGTCGTAGCGAGTTCTGTTCACCTGAGGTAGATCCCGAGGTCCTCATACCTGTTGCAAGTCGTCGCTTGCGCAAGGGGTGCTTCTACAACGTGAAAATAACCGGAGCAGAGGAATTTGACCTCTACGGAGAGGTTGTTTGATTCGTGAATCTTGATTTGGCATTTATAAACCTAAATCGAAATATAATATTTGTAAGTTATGACGAATAAGGAATTTATATCACAGATAGCCAAACAGACAGGCTACAAGGTTGATGATGTCCAGAGAATTGTGCGTACGACGTTCAGTTCGATTGCTGATGAACTCGTAGAGGGCGAGGCTGCCAATGTGACAGGTCTCGGAACCTTCGAGGTTCGTAAGCGCATGGAGCGTGTTATAAAGAATCCTTCCACGGGACAGAAAATGCTCGTTCCACCGAAGCTTGTTGTGAATTTTAAACCTTATGGTTCATTAAAAGAAATGCTGAAGTAATATGCTTACAATTAAGGATTTGGCAGAGATACTGGTGCAGAAGCATCAGTTGGATTCACGTAGTGCGGAGGCATTCATAAATGCTGTTATCGAGACTATTCATGAAGGTTTGAAGAGCGACCGTATTGTCAAGGTCAAAGGCTTCGGAACCTTCAAGCTTACAGCTGTTCGTGAGCGTGAGAGTATTAACGTAAACACCGGTGAGCGTGTGGTTATCTCCGGTCATGACAAGGTGTCGTTTACTCCCGATGCCGTTTTGCGTGACTTGGTGAACAAACCATTTGCACAGTTTGATACCGTTGTTCTTGCTGATGGCGTTGACTTCGAGGATGTGCCTGAAGTGGAGACCGAGGATGGCGATGCCGCTACCGATGAGGTGGCAGACATCTCTGCTTCTGTTAAGGAAGAGGCAAAGGTGGTTTCTGAAGCTCCTGAGGTTTCTGTAGTTCCGGAGACTCCGGTTGTCACAGAAGAACCAAAGCCAGAGACAGTTGTTGCACCTGTCACAGAAGAACCAGAGGTGGCAGTAGAGCCTGTGGTAGAGCAGGAACTTGAGCCTGAACCTGTTGCTGAGGAGCCAATCGCAGAAGAACAAGTTGTAGAAAAACCAATTGCAGAGGAACCTGTTGCCGAGGAGGCTCAGCCAGAAATACTAGAAGAGCCGGAATCTCCCGCTTCTCCAGAAACACTAGGCTCTCTGGAATCTCCAGAACTTCTAGAGAATTCAGCCTCTCCAGCCTCCACAAAGGAGCCTGAGCAAGAAGAGGATCAAGAGGAAGAGCCCGACTATATTTCAGAATTCTATGAAGATGCAGATGATAACAAGAGGACGTTCCTTATTTACGCAATAATCGTGAACGTGGTTGTTGCTGCATTGTTCTTCGTGTTCGGTTATTATGCTCGTTCAACAAATCTTCTTGGAATAGAGAAGGAGCAGGCTGTAGAGACTCCTGCGGCTCCTGCTGTTGAACAACCGGATACTACAAAGCAAAAGACCGTTGAACCTGCTGCTCCTGCTAAGGCAACAGAAGAACCTGCCGTTGAGAATACGGAGGAAAAACCTGTTGAGGAAAGCAAACCTGTTGCAGAGCAAAAGAAAGAGGAAAAACAACAACCTAAGGCAGAGCCAACGGTTGAGTTGACTTCAAAATATGATAACGACCCACGTGTAAGGACTGGTGCTTACCGCATTGTCGGTGTAGCCAATACCGTGACAGTCAGAAGCGGTCAAACGATAAAGTCAATTTCCAAGGCTTATCTCGGTCCTGGTATGGAGTGCTATGTTGAAGCCTTCAATGGTGGTATTACCGAACTCAAGGAGGGACAGACCATCAAGATCCCGAAGCTTCAGCACAAGAAAAAGAGTTCAAAAGCAAAGAAGTAAATTGTTTATAAGGGCGACGTGGTTTTGACATCACGTCGCTCTTGTGTTTAGGGCATTTTTGCCATTTTTAGGTAAGAGTGAAATAGGCTTTCTATGAGGCGATTTGTAGAACTGCCCGCAAATCGTCTTTGTAAAACGTTAAAAAGTTGAAAAGTATATGAAATGACAAGAATTTTATGTATCTTTGCATCCTAAAATAAGCGAATAGGTGTTGGGTGATAGGTGTTGGCGGTCAACAAACACAAAAACAGCATCATTACCCTAAAGTATTAAGAGCTTGAAAGTAAGAAAAAATCATATACGAATCAATGAATAAGAAATTTACGGAGCGTAAAGGCTTGAATCTCGTAGAGACAAACAATGAGGTTCTTGCTGAGTGGGAGAAGAAAGATTTGTTCCACAAGAGTATAAGCGAGCGTGAGGGATGTCCTCAGTTCGTGTTCTTTGAGGGACCTCCTTCTGCAAACGGACATCCGGGTATCCATCACATGATGGGACGTACCATCAAGGATACATTCCTCCGCTACAAGACGATGAAGGGCTATCAGGTTAAGCGTAAGGCTGGTTGGGACACTCACGGTCTTCCTGTTGAGCTTTCTGTAGAGAAGAGTCTTGGAATCACAAAGGAGGATATTGGTAAGAAGATAAGCGTTGACGACTATAATGACGCTTGTCGTAAGAACGTGATGATGTATACCGACGAGTGGACCCAGCTCACTAACAAGATGGGCTACTGGGTGGATCTTGAACATCCTTACATCACTTACGACAACAAGTATATAGAATCACTTTGGTATCTTCTCAAGCAGCTCTACAATAAGAACCTGCTCTATAAGGGATATACTATTCAGCCATATTCACCAGCAGCAGGTACAGGACTTTCCTCTCACGAGCTTAACCAACCTGGTTGCTATCGTGATGTGAAGGATACAACTGTTACTGCTCAGTTCAAGGTGCTTGACAATGTGGAGTTCAATAAGACCGGACTTCCAACATACATCCTCGCATGGACAACAACCCCTTGGACACTCCCATCAAACACAGCTCTTTGTGTAGGTCCTAAGATTGACTATGTTGCCGTCAAGGGAAATAATCCTTACACAAACGAGGAAGCTGTGTATGTACTTGCAGAGAGCCGTCTTTCTGCTTACTTTCAGCCGACAAAAGATGAGGAAGGTAATGAGCAGCCAATAGAGATTCTCTGGAAGGGTAAGGGCTCTGACCTCGTAGGCACTCATTATCAGCAGCTCATGCCATGGATCAAGCCATGTGCCCTTGAGGGGGATAATATCGTAGTGAAGGATGCAGAGGCATTCCGCGTAATCCCTGGTGACTATGTTACTACCGAGGATGGTACAGGTATCGTTCATATCGCACCTACATTCGGTGCTGATGATGCCAAGGTGGCAAAGGATGCAGGTATTCCATCACTCTTCGTAATTGACAAGGCTGGTGATACTCGTCCAATGGTTGACTTCACAGGTAAGTACTTCATTAAGGAAGATATTGATCCTAAGTTCCTTGAGACTTGTGTTAATGAGTCATATTGGAAACATGCAGGTGCCTTTGTGAAGAACGCATACGACCCTAAATACAACGTAGGTGGCAAGTATGACGAGAAGGCAGCATCAAAGGATATGGATCTTAACGTGATCCTCTGTCTGGAGATGAAAGAAGAGGGTAGCGCGTTTAAGATAGAGAAGCACGTACACAACTATCCGCATTGCTGGCGTACCGATAAGCCAGTGCTTTATTATCCTCTCGACTCTTGGTTCATCCGTTCTACTGCAAAGAAGGAGCGTATGGCAGAGTTGAATAAGACAATTAACTGGCATCCGGAATCAACAGGTACAGGTCGCTTCGGAAAGTGGCTTGAGAACCTTAACGACTGGAACCTCTCACGTTCACGCTACTGGGGAACTCCACTTCCTATCTGGCGTAACCGTGATACAAAGGAGGAAATCTGTATAGGTTCACTTGAGGAACTCTATAACGAGATAGAGAAGGCTGTGAAGGCTGGTGTTATGCAGAGCAATCCACTCAAGGACAAGGGCTTTGTTCCTGGTGATATGAGTCAGGAGAACTATGATCGCATTGACATCCACCGTCCATACGTTGACGATATCAAGCTAGTAGGCGAGAGCGGAAGCGTTCTTACCCGTGAACTTGACCTTATTGATGTGTGGTTCGACTCAGGTGCTATGCCATATGCACAGATTCACTATCCATTCGAGAATAAGGATGTTATTGATGCCCGCAACGCATATCCTGCCGATTTCATCGCAGAGGGCGTTGACCAGACACGCGGTTGGTTCTTTACCCTCCACGCAATAGCAACAATGGTATTCGATTCTGTTGCATACAAGAACGTAATATCCAACGGTCTTGTACTTGACAAAAACGGCATCAAGATGTCAAAGCGCCTGGGGAACGTAATCAATCCATTCGATTGTATTGGTACATACGGTACAGATGCAGTTCGTTGGTATATGGTTACAAACTCATCTCCTTGGGATAACCTTTCATTTGACCCAGAGGGAGTAAAGGATGTTACAAGTGCATTCTTCGTTAAGCTATATCAGGCTTACTCATTCTTCACTCTCTATGCAAATGTGGACGGCTTCACATACGAGGAGGCAGATGTGCCATTCGTAGAGCGTCCTGACTTCGACCGTTGGTTGCTTTCAGAACTCAACTCTCTTGTTAAGGATGTTGACAAGTATCTTGCTGACTATGACGTTACTCCTGCTGGTCGTTTGATCCAGAACTTCGTCATCGACAAGCTCTCTAACTGGTACATCCGTCTGAACAAGAAGCGTTTCTGGGGCGGTGGAATGACACTGGACAAGCTCTCTGCTTACCAGACACTCTATACTTGCATCGACACAATAGCACGTTTGATTGCACCTGTCGCTCCATTCTATGCAGATCAGCTCTTCCTCGACCTCAACACCGTTACTGGTAAGGACAAGTCAGAGAGCGTTCACCTTGCAAAGTTCCCAGAGGCTCAGGAAAATCAGATAGATAAGGAACTTGAACAGGCAATGCAGCTTGCGATGCAGGTTACGTCTATGGTACTCTCACTTCGTAAGAAGGTGAAGATTCCTGTAATTCAGGCTTTGCAGACAATCTCAATTCCTGCTTCTGATGCAGAGATGAAGTCTCGTATCGAGCGTATGGCAAGTGTTATCCTTGCAGAAACCAATGTGAAGGAACTGCAGTTTATTGAGGATGGTGCCGGTATGCAGCTCGTAAAGAAGGTGAAGTGTAACTTCCGCACAATGGGTAAGAAGTTCGGTAAGCTTATGAAGAGCGTCAATGCTGCAGTTATGGCAATGAGTCAGGAGCAGATTGCAACTCTTGAGGCAAACGGAACAATCGACCTCGTGGCAGAAGGACAGAACGTAACCGTTGAGGCTGTTGATGTTGAGATTATCTCAGAGGACATCCCTGGATGGACAATAGCTCAGGAGGGTAAGATTACCGTTGCCCTTGACATCGAGATAACCCCAGAACTCAAGAACGAGGGTATAGCACGTCTTATCATCAAGCGTGTGCAGGCTCTCCGTAAGGAGCAAGGCTTCGAGATAACGGACAGAATCCGTGTGGTACTCCAGCAGAATGATCAGCTCGCTGAGGCTGTAAAGGTATTCGGTGACCATATCTCTGCCCAGGTTCTTGCCAACTCTCTTACCATCGGTGATGCAGAGGGCGGTTCTGAACAGGAGTTCAATGACTTTAAGGCTTTAGTGAAGGTAACCAAGGATTAATCCCTTGGTTACTCTTCAACCTAATACAATATTAAATCTAAAACTATAAATCTAAAACAACATGGCAGAAATAAAAAAACGCTATAGTGACGAGGATCTCGAGGAGTTCCGTCAGATTATTGAAGAAAAGCTGGAAGTAGCACGTCGTGACTACAAGCAGATGATGAGTGTATTGCGTAATGATGATGGCAATGACGTTGCTGATACATCGCCTACATACAAGATCCTTGAGGAGGGTAGCATTACTCAGACAAAGGAGGAGATGATGATGTTCGCTGCTCGCCAGGAGAAGTTCATCCGTGGTCTTGAGGCTGCTCTATTGCGTATTGAGAACAAGACATACGGTATTGACCGTATCACTGGTGAGTTGATTCCGAAGGAACGTCTCCGCATTGTTCCGCATGCAACACTTAGCGTTGAGTCAAAAAACGCACGAAAGAAATAATGACAAAGACACAGAAACAGCAGGCAGTCGTTTCCGTATTGATCTTTCTTGTCATCCTTATCATCGACCAGGTTATTAAAATCTCGGTCAAGACAGGAATGACTCTTCATCAAAGCATACGTGTAACCGACTGGTTCTATATTTCCTATATAGAGAACAACGGAATGGCGTGGGGTATGTCCATCATGCCAAAGATAATGCTTAGCCTCTTCCGCCTCGTGGCAATTTTTGTTATCGGTTGGTATATCTTCAAACGGATAATGAAAGGCGCAAAATGGCTGTATGTTGTGCTTCTATCTATGGTTCTTGCTGGTGCGGCAGGAAATCTGATAGATTGCATGTTCTATGGGATGATTTTCTCTGGGGCTTCTCCAAACTATACATCTTTTTTCGTTCCTTGGGGAACCGGCTATGCCCCTTTTCTTGAGGGTAGGGTTGTGGATATGTTCTATTTCCCTCTCATAGAGACGAATTATCCCGACTGGTTTCCTGTATGGGGGGGCGAGAGATTCGTATTCTTCAGTCCTGTGTTCAACTTTGCCGATGCGAGCATCAGTGTAGGTGTTGTGGCATTACTCCTTTTCTGCAGAACAGAAATTCAACAGCTGTTTAAGTGAAGAAAATATTATACATACTCATATTTATTGTGGGCATGGCATCATGTTCCTCCAACTCCTCCGATATTCTATCAATGGGTGAGATGGAGGACATCTTGTATGATATATATTTGTCACAGAATATAGAGGATAAGGAAAATCGCAGTCATAATGTGTATGACGAGATTACGAACCGTGAGGCTATATATCGTAAATATGATATCACGCAGGCAGAGTGGGATTCTTCGTATAATTATTACTGTCGTCATGCAGATAAACTGCATACTATTTACAAGAATCTTTCTGAGCGTATTCGTAATGAAGTGATTGAGCTTGGAGGAGATGTGTCTCTTGATGAGGCTACTCTTTCTGGGGATACGGTAAATATATGGAACTCTGAACGTAATTTTATCCTGATGCAGCAGATGCCTTACAACCTTAATCAGTTTACTATCTCAGGTGACTCGACATTTAAGGCTGGGGATGTGCTTACGCTTCAGTTTGACAGTAAGTTCATATTCCAAGAGGGCTCGCGTAATTTGGTTGCCGTTCTTGCCGTTACTCTTTCCAATGACAGTGTTGTCACCAATACGTGTCATACCGGTTCAGACGGAAGGTTTACGGTTTCGTTCAGCGATTACAAGCGTCTGGGCATAAAGACGGTGAAAGGATATTTTGTCTTGCTTCGAAATAATAACGAACAGATTTCCACAGCTTTCCATCTGGCTTCAGTGGAGAATGTCCGAATGATTCTTGCACATTCAAAGGAGACTTCCGAACAGGCGGCAGAACAAACCCCTGCTGTTGAAAAGGATTCGCTGAAAAAAGACTCTATTCGTACTCTCGGACCTGTAGAAATCTTTGACCGTCCAGGTGATAATAATTCACGAATCCCACCTCCTAATGTACGTAGAAGCTCCGACATGCCTCCAAAAAGAATAGTAAGGCTTAAATAAAGCAATAAGAATAGATGCTACCATCAAGGTTACTCGATAATGCGGTTAATCAGTTCTCACGCCTTCCGGGGGTGGGAAGGAAAACCGCACTCCGACTTGTCCTGCACATGCTTCGTCAGGATAATGAGTTTATGGACGAGTTCACAGGTGCGCTTACACAGATGAAACGTGAGATAAAGCATTGTCGCGTATGTCATAATATCTCAGATACCGATGTCTGCACTATCTGTTCTGATTCTCGCAGGGATCCAAGCATTGTGTGTGTGGTGGAGAATATACAGGATGTGATGGCTGTTGAAAATACTCAGCAGTTTCATGGACTTTACCATGTGCTTGGCGGTGTTATATCGCCAATGGACGGAATAGGTCCGTCGGATATTGAGATTGACTCACTTGTAGAACGTGTATCAAAAGGAGATGTGAAGGAGGTTATCTTTGCTCTTGCAAGTACAATGGAAGGTGATACCACAAATTTCTATATATCAAAGCGTCTCCAACAATTTGATGTAAAGCTCAGCGTCATTGCCCGAGGAATAAGCGTTGGTGATGAACTTGAATATACCGATGAACTTACCCTTGGACGCTCAATTGTAAATAGAGTTCCGTTTGAATAATGACCTAGAATCGTGCTTCCACTTCCTGCTCACTCCCTATGGAGGAGGGCGGGGGAAGAGGCCATAATTAGTAATTATCATGTTATTTTACATTCAGATTTTCTCTCTTGCCCTTTCGCTCATTGCTATATATGCATGTCTGAAGTGGCTTCGCAACAACACACTGTATCGTATATCCTTATGGGCGGTAGCTTTAGTGGTTGATGTTGTTGTTTACTTTGTATATAATTATACAGGTGCAGGATATCTGGCTATAATGTTGCTTGTTTGCATCCCGTTCATCTTCCGTAAGAAAGACAAGAAACCAGAAGAGTAGATATGCTGAAACTCCGTGCCCTTGAACCAGAAGACCTGGAACAGTTATATGCCATAGAGAATAATCTCGATGACTGGGATTACTCTTGCATGAATGCGCCGTTCTCGCACTATGCATTGCGCGATTATATCGCCAATCAGCATTGTGACCTCACAATCGACCAGCAGGTGCGCCTTGTGGTTTGTGATGACGAGAATGAGCAACAGGTTATCGGACTTGCCGACATCTTCAATTTTGATGCCCGTAACCGTCGTGCAGAGATAGGATTGATAATTGGTAAAACATTCCGTAATCATGGGTATGCAACCGAGGCTACCAAGTTATTGATTGACTATGCAAGCAGAACCTGTCTCTTGGATCAGATTTACGCTTTCATATCAAAAGATAACGAGCATTGTTGTCGTATTTTTGACAAAAACGGCTTCAATAGAGTATCAATTCTCAAAAACTGGTTCAGAAACGCAAATTCTTTTTCCGATTCTATTATTTTTCAACTTTTTTTGAAAAAAGCATAATAAAAATTTGGCAAATTCAGAAAAAATGCCTACCTTTGCACTCGCTAAAAAGAAATAACGATTTTTGGTGCGTTAGTTCAGTTGGTTAGAATGCCAGCCTGTCACGCTGGAGGTCACGAGTTCGAGCCTCGTACGCACCGCCAAAATCATATTTCGAAAAGCTCAATTGGTGCGTTAGTTCAGTTGGTTAGAATGCCAGCCTGTCACGCTGGAGGTCACGAGTTCGAGCCTCGTACGCACCGCAAAGGTTCTTACAGAAATGTGAGGACCTTTTTTCATTTATAACTGTTTGCCCATGATTCAAGACATTCAACTTCGCGTAATGCCCCAGATTGCATCAGACTCTTCGCTTATCATCAATTATATAGCCGAAGAGAAAGGTATTGATGCACGTACCGTCAAGGCTATTCGTATTATCCGTCGTAGCATTGATGCGCGTCAGCGTCAGGTCTATGTCAACCTCACCGTTCGTACATACGTTAATGAGGAACCTGCAGACCTTGCATATACCGTGACTGAATACCCTGATGTGAGCAATGGCAAGCAGGTTGTTGTGGTGGGTGAGGGACCTGCAGGCCTCTTTGCTGCCCTTCGCCTTATAGAGCATGGCCTTCGCCCTATTGTCATTGAGCGCGGAAAGGATGTACGTGAACGAAAGAAGGATCTCGCCCGTATCAAATCCGAACAGAAAGTGAATGATGAATCTAACTACTGTTTCGGAGAAGGAGGGGCTGGTGCATATAGTGATGGCAAACTCTATACCCGAAGCAAGAAACGTGGTAATATAGAGAAGATTCTGAATGTTTTCTGCCAGTTTGGAGCCTCTACCAATATCCTTGCCGATGCACATCCGCATATAGGCACAGACAAACTGCCTATCGTCATTGAGAATATGCGAGAGCAGATAAAGAAATCGGGTGGTGAGGTGCATTTCCAGACAAAGATGACGGAACTTCTTCTCAAGGGAGAGAAAGTGGAAGGTGTTCTTTGCCATAATCTCGTAACTGATGCTGATGAGACTTATCTAGGTCCTGTGATTCTTGCCACAGGACATTCTGCGCGTGATGTATATCGTTATCTCGCTCATGCAGGAATACATATCGAGGCAAAGGGTATTGCCGTGGGTGTACGTCTTGAGCATCCTTCTCAGCTCATAGATCAGATACAATATCATAACAAGCAAGGGCGTGGTAAGTATCTTCCAGCTGCTGAATATTCTTTCGTTACCCAGGTTGAGGGTAGGGGAGTATATTCTTTCTGTATGTGTCCTGGTGGCTTTGTCATTCCTGCTGCAACAGGTCAGGAACAGATTGTCGTTAATGGCATGAGCCCAAGCAATCGTGGAGGCAAATGGAGTAACTCTGGTATGGTTGTTGAGGTTCGACCAGAGGATATTTCCAATGGAGAGTCTAATGATCCACTCGTAGTAATGCATTATCAGGAACAGCTTGAGAAACTTTGTTGGCAGCAGGGAAATATGAAACAAACCGCACCTGCCCAGCGTATGGCAGATTTCTGTAAAGGCAAGCTCAGCTACGATCTTCCAAAGTCAAGTTATGCACCGGGTTTGGTTAGTTCACCTCTTCATTTCTGGATGCCTAAGGAAGTTGCTGGCAGATTACAACAAGGCTTTCAGTATTTTGGCAAGCAACGTCATGGATTCCTCACAAATGAAGCTTGTCTTATAGCTACAGAGACACGCACATCAGCACCTGTGAGAATCACACGCGATGCAGAAACTCTTCAGCACATAACTATTCGTGGGCTCTTCCCTTGTGGTGAAGGTGCCGGATATGCGGGAGGTATTGTATCTGCGGGCGTGGATGGAGAACGCTGTGCAGATATGGTTGCTGCAATATACAAATGATATAATATGCCTGTGAAGTTGGAAATAGTAAATAGATTTCCAATAGTAAATAAATTGTATATAGTAAATAGCTAAATAGTAAATCTATATGCGTTCCCTCTCCATAGCTTTTATAATAGGATTGTTGGCTGGTAGTGCTGTTGCCGAGGATTTGTCGGCTACATCACTATACATACTCCTTATAACCCTATTATTTGCTGGCATATTCTTTAGTAGGGAGTGGCTTCGCACAATCTCATTTTTCTTCGCGTTCTTCGTTGTGGGTGTTCTTCGGATGACTATTGCTGATGTTCCCTTGCATCTTGACGGCCTCGTAGAGTCTTTTGAACCGTTGAGAAGACAACTGAGCGATGGATTCGTTAGTTTTGGTATTTCGGGAGATGAGAATGCTGTGGTAAATGCTATGGCACTCGGAGATAAGAGCGGTATAAGTCCTCAACTGAAATATGTGTATTCTCAAACAGGAGCCTCGTATGTTCTTGCACTATCGGGAATGCATCTCACAATTATCTATTTCATTCTTTCGTGGGTAGTGATGAGAACAATGCTATGGCTATATGTTGTTCCTGAATTGCTGTGGGAGAAGCTTCCTGTTGAAAACAATACACGTTTGCGAAGGATTATAAAGATGTTTCTTCGTTTACAACCTTCAGAACAACTATATCGCAATATCATATCCTTTGTCATATTGCTGATAATCTGGCTATACGTCATACTTGTCGGTATGTCTCCGTCTGTTGTACGTTCTGCCGTTATGCTTTCAATCTACGGAATATCAAGAATGCTCTTTAGAAAGCATGACGTTATAACCGTACTTGCCCTTACCGCTTTCCTGACACTTATGATAAGTCCTTTGTCACTATTCGATGTGGGTTTTCAAATGTCGTATCTCGCGGTATTAGGAATAGGCGTGTATATGCTGTATTTAATGCAACTTGTTTATAAGAAGGATTATAACTGGTCGGAAGATTCTTCTACATCCATGCTGAGGAAGATTCTTTTATGGGTATATGGCAGTTTGGCTCTCTCATTCTCTGCGCAGGTAATGGTAATGCCGTTAGTAGCATACTATTTCCACTCACTTCCTTGTTATGGATTGCTGAGCAGTCTTGTGGTTTCTGTTACGGCAATGATTATCGTAGGACTTTCTTTTGTTTTCCTTACCTCTCTGTTTTTGCCGTTTACGCTTGTAAGTGAGGCACTTGCATATATGTTAAGTGCGGTGGCACACTTTCAGAATGTATTCCTCGAGCATGTCACCGCACTTCCGTATTCTGTCATTGCAGATGTCAATATCAACATCTGGCAACTCCTTATAATCTATGTGATTATATTCTGTCTGAGTAGAATCGCATTTATTTTACTGCGATCTTCTTTCCCTTCACGATATTGATACCCTTGCTTACAGACTTCTTCTGTACGCCATTTATATCATATACCTTGTCATTGTCCTTGTCATTAGCAGAGACTTTGCTGATAGCTGTGGTGCTCTTCTCGTTATGAACAGGGATGAAATTCACGTCCTTGTCACCATCAACGGTAATGTAGCAGCGTGTGGCATAGCATCCAGTTGTTTCGCCAATCTTCGCGAACTTTGAATCTGTATTGTCTTTTGCGAAGATTCCATATATGTTATCGCCACTCATGATCTTGTCTGCACCATTAAGGTTTACGGTATAGCCATTGGCAGAGAATGTCAACTTTGATTCACCAGATTGAATTGTTGACTCTGCAATAATCCTCACGTTCTGTGGCTCGCCTGAGAAGTAGAGAATGTATGGAGTATTAGCCTTGATACCTTCAGACTTCACGTCCTCGAAATAGAGTTTCATGGCGTTGCTGTCACCAGATATGCCAGTAAGGATTTCCAGACGGCTGTCGTTGCCGAAGAACTCGTTGATCTTGTCCGTTGAGAGGTCGAATGGGAAACTCACGGTATTCCAACCGGTAAACATATAGCGGTCCATCTTGACATCTGCAACCTGACCGTCATACTGCTCTACGTTAGTGCCATTGATAGAGCTTAGGGTTACATACTTTGACTGAGCCGAAGCGAAGAGGCTCATTGATAGAAGCACAGCTGCAAGAGTAAATTTTTTCATCATATATTTTCTGTTTAAGTTGTTATTTTTTATGGTTGACTGTATTCCGTGGCAAAAATACAAAAATGTTTTCATTCGTCCAAATTTTTTTGTAGAAAATGCATATTTTTATTTTATCATCACTTAATAGAATGTGCAAGTCCCCCTTTTTGTTCTTGTGGTGGAGAATCAAGAATAACAGAAAAAAGTTTTTTTCGTGATTTTCCTGTCACACTGTCACATTGCTTGAGTATCAGTTGGTTACGTGTGACAGGAACATGTTTTTCCTGTCACACTCCTGTCGCGCATACATTTATCTTGTGATAGCAATGTGATAGGAGAATAATCTTCCTGTCACGCATAACTAGCTGATATACAATAAGTATGACGGTGTGACAGGAAAAACGTGAAAAAAAATTTTGTTTAGTGATGATGAGCTCGACGAAATCACTTTAAACTGTCGCATAACATTAATTTGGGACATTAATCTAATATTACTTGCTTTAACGTGAGTTCGACGACTTGCTTTAGCTTGGTGAGCCTTTGCGAACAATTTATTCTGTTGTATATTGTTGACTATCATGTGGTTGAAAGAGCTCTGAAGGAGCGATACCTAATAGGGCAGTCCGTTAGGGCTGTCATATTTGTCGATATTAGGGGGTATGAGGTCTGAAGGACCGACACCTAAAGTCTTCAGGTGTCGCACTTACAGCGCTCCTTTAATCACGCATCTATAGAATAACAGCCCTTACGGCTCATCAAGCTGAAGCAAGTCGTCGAACTCACGTTAATATTACTTGCTTTAGCTTGTTGAGCATTAGCGAAAAATTGTGACTTTAATGAACCTTACGGCTTAAATTCTCATAAATTTTTGTCCAAATTGATGTTTTAATTTCCGTCTTAATTAATGTTTCAAAGCAAAGCGCAAGCATTTATATTTTATTCGCAAAGCTCATCAAGCTAAAGCAAGTCATCGAACTGACGTTATTTATCATCACTTACTTCTCGTTTCTTCTTCGATGTAAGTCCGTAGCAGGTCCAATCTAGCTCCAATCCAGCTCCAATTCAAGTCCAATAGCCAATTGGAGATCTATTGAATTTGCATAGGTGGAAGAACAAACATAAAGCATAGTAAATCCCCTTCTCTCAGCACAAAAGACAAAGAGTCTTAAAGCTAAGGGAAGGAGAGATTTATAATAATCTCACATCGTTAAGAGAATCACGAGGCAATGTGGGATAATAGAGCTT
>OMXX01000185.1 GCA_900315105.1 uncultured Prevotellaceae bacterium
ATTATAGCAAAGGGCACGGCATCTGTGCCTTTTTATTGCCTGAAATATTGAGTTTTCAAGGTTCAGCACACCTTTTAGGTGTGGGAAGTTTTAGTTAATTAGTTCAATAATAACGATTTTGCTTGGATGGAATGAAGCGTCAGAAATTGTTATCAAAATATGGAAATCATTGTAGAGTTCCTAGATAGAAAGCCTGTCCTTATATTGGGACAGGCTTTTTGCTACCATTAGAATCATAAAAGGGGGAGTGCACGATTTTCGCGGCTTATCGGTCATTTCAAACTTTTTGTAGATTGTTATTGCAAACGCACGTTCGAAGTATTATACTTTTAATCAGGAAGTAACAAAAGCAGATTGCTTCCTTTAGAAAGGAGCGGCGTATGAGACACAAATCTACAGAGCTTATGGGTACTATTAAGGCATTTGTAGAGGAATACTACAAGAATTATCGCCACTCACCGTCTACAACAGAGATTGCAGATGCGGTCGGTATTGCCAGAGGAACTGCATATAAGTATCTGGTTGCCATGAATGAGAATGGCATGATCAGATATGATGGCCAGCAGATTTCTACTGAACAGACCGAGAAGGTTCAGACAGAGTTTACAAGTGTGGCACTACTTGGTGCTGTTTCCTGCGGCGTTCCTACGCTGGAGGAGGAGTATATAGAGGAATATGTGTCATTGCCTGCCTCGATGTTTGGCAAAGGGACTTTTTTCTTACTTAGGGCAAAGGGCGAGTCTATGATTGAAGCCGGAATTTCTCCGGGAGATTTGGTACTTGTCAGAAAGCAGTCAGAAGCCATGGATGGCGATATTGTTGTTGCCCTGGTAGCGAATGAGAACACGCTGAAGCGCTATTTTGTAGACAAAGAGAATCAGAAGATCAGACTTCATCCTGAGAATAAGACTATGAAGGACATCATTGTTCCGGACTGTAAGATTCAGGGTGTAGCCGTCAAGGTCATTAAGAACCTTGAATAATGTTCGCTAAACAGTTTAAAAGATCAGAATAGTCATTGCAGTTGATAATGGCAGTGTTGACTACACTTACGGAAAGGTCATTGTCGGGAGAATTATGTACACTCATCATATCGGTTTCTTTCCCTTTTCCAAATGAGAGATATCAACCTTGATAGTCAAAGGAGGCGTGATGTTGGTGAGTTTTGCGGAGGAAAAAACTGGGGAATGTGTGGTATGTTGCCACAGATGTGGGGCATTTCTTATGGAGTCAGCTAGTACAACTTCGTATATGGTTTGCCCGGAATGCGGTGCCCGCCTTGTTGTGTGCGTGAAGAAAGGCAAGGTATCCGTATTTGATGATACTAGATCTGAGGAGGAGCTTGCTAAGAAGAGGCATGCTCGATTAACCAGATATGCCGCCAAGATTAACGAAATCGTTAAATAGCTGTGGCAGTTATATCACAACAATTAAATATGGATGAGGTTATCAGGGAGATCACTGAATTGGTCGCACATAGGATGCGTTAAAAGACTTACAAACGAGTGACGCCTGGTGGCCAAGAGTTTGTGAAGAGAGTCGTATTTACTACGGATAGATGCAGCCAGGGAGCATAAGACATCTATTCAGATTAAAAAGGGCCTGCAAAACAGAAGCTAACTTGAAGTATGTTTTTACATACCAAGAGATTTAGTAGTTGTTTTGCAGTGCTCTTTTTATTTTTGCGCTCTTTTTCCGGTTCGCTTCTGTTTTGGAAGGCACCGGAAAGGGTGCAGATTATGAAGAAGATAAACAGAAACAATGGAGCAATTGACGTAACAACAGTTGGTGGAAGAATTAAAAAACTTAGAACAGATGCAGGGTATACCCAGGAGGAGCTTGCTGCAAGACTTCATCTTGAAGGTAAATCTGCAATTTCCAATTATGAGAACAACAGCAGAGGTGTTTCAGCTGAGATGCTTACACAGCTGAGCCACCTGTTTCATGTATCTGCTGATTATATATTAAACGGTGACTCGCCGGATAATCTTGATCCTATTGTGAATGAAGCAATAGAGATTCTAAACAATCTGAAGACGGATAAAGCAAAGCAGTCTGCACTAGAGGTGCTTAGGCAGATTCAGATTCTTGAGGGCTAAGGTACACAGTATGTGTACTTTTTGTACACGACTATATTAACGATTCCAAAGGCTAATCCAATTAGAATTGTATATGTAAAGAAGTTACGAAGCAGCGCGCAGCTTTAGTGACATCAATCGGACTTTTAAGGAGGATCAGATGGAAACTAAGGCAACTATTATTAGAAAATATGCAGAGGCAACACCTGAAACCAAGGTGGATATAATCTGCAAGTATTATCCTCAGATAGATGGAATCATTAATGCACGTATAGCAGCTATGAAATATATCATCTGGGAAGAGAAAGAAAAGAATAGAAGAGTCGATTATGGCGAGTTGGGTGTTAGAGTTCAATCTGGAAATGGTTACAGTGATCCAACCGGCAACGAGGCATCTTTTCGTGCTGATTTGGAAAGTGCAATTAGAAAGTGTGATTTTTCAGGAGATATCCTAGAAGGAATTGAAAACTCTGAGAAGATCATTGAAGAAGCTTATGTTCTTAAGGATATGAAGGAAATACAACATCTATATGATCTACAGGTTGATTGCCTTATAAGTGAGGAACGCAGTTTATTTCAAAAGTATTTGAATCAAGAAATGAATCTCACAGATATAGCTTCAAGCTGTGGAATTGAGTACCACTCAGCAGTAAAGAAGATTACAAAGATTCGTAAATTTGTTAAGCAGGAAGTAACTGAGATTTTAGAAGTGACTTCGTGTCATGTTGGCACAAAGTAAGGAGGGGTGGTTATGGAAAAAAATGATAAACTTCTCCGTTACTCCATACAAGTTAGTTATTTAGGAATATTACGTCGTGAGGGACTTTTAACAGATGAAGAGTACGAAAAATGTATGAGTTCTCTTAAAGGCGACTACGGAATAGTATCTGACATACTTGTAGATTAGTAGGCTATTGGTAGAATTCAGGATAGGAGGTTCAGAACATGGAAAATGAAGTAAGTATTATACGTGCGAAGACTTCTCTGGAAGATCGCAGAATGCGAGGCAAAGAAATTGTTCGTAAAAGGGTAGCAGCTTATTGTCGTGTAAGTACCGATGGGGAAGAACAGCTTAATAGTTTTAGTTCTCAGGTAAAGTATTACACAGAGCTGATTGAAAAAGAACCGGATTGGATGATGGCCGGAGTATATGCAGATGAAGCTATTACGGGAACTCAGGTTTCTAAGCGTGAAGGTTTTCAAAAAATGATAAAGGCATGTCTAGACGGGGAGGTTGATATGGTTATAACCAAATCAATCTCCCGATTTGCTAGAAATACCTTAGATACCTTGAAGTATGTGAGAACTTTGAAAGAGAAGAATATTGCAGTCTTTTTTGAGGACGAAAAGATTAATACATTATCGATGGATGGTGAGTTGCTGCTTGTGGTTTTAAGCTCAGTGGCTCAGCAGGAAGTAGAGAATATATCAAATAATGTAAAGAAGGGCTTAGCAATGAAGATGTCCAGAGGAGAAATCGTCGGATTTGTTGGCGCTCTTGGTTATGATTATGATCCTGCAACCAAAACTATGACAGTTAATCAGGAAGAGGCAAAGATTGTCCAATATATTTTTAATAGATATGTATCTGGGGTAGGAACATCTACTATTGCTCGCGAACTTGAAGAAATGGGTGTCCCAAATCCCTCCGGATCAAAAACATGGCATCAGACAACAGTTGCAGGTATTATTCGAAATGAAAAATATGTTGGAGATTTGCTGCAAGGTAAGACGTTTACAGTAGATCCTATATCACATAGAAGACTGGATAACTTAGGGGAGTCTGACAAGTATCTGTTGAAAGATCATCATGAAGCCATTGTTAGTAGAGAGGTATTTGATAAAGCTCAGGAGATTCTTGCTAAAAGAGGTAAATGTCGCTCAAATGCAAGGTTGAGAAAAGATGAGTATAGGACTCTATATACCAATAAGTATGCTTTCAGCTGTAAGTGCAGATGCGGTTATTGTGGCGCAACTTTGACAAGAAGAACTTGGCATGGAGGAAAATATCGAAAAACGATATGGCTTTGTATCACAGCTTCAAAGAAAGGAAAAAAGAATTGTCCAAATTGTAAAGCCATTCCTGAAGAGGCTCTGATGAGCGCTTTTGTTGAATCATATAATATTATGACTCGTGATCATAAAGATGTACTGGATGAGTTTTTATCAAGGGTTGAGTCTACTCTTAGTGATAGTGATGTTAGTAAGCGCATCGAGAAGGAAAAGGATAAACTCAAAGATATTAGTTACAAGCTCAATAATCTGCTGGATATGCATCTTGAAGGAAAAATCGATTTTGAAACCTTTGAGAAGAAGAGAGATACCCTGCAGAATCAGCTCAGTGAAAAGAAGATTGAGATTGAAGCTTTAGAGGACATAGGAAATTCTAAACTTGATTTAGAGGATCGTATTGCATTCATGCGTGAAAAATTGGAGACAGAGACTACCATAAAAGAATTCGATCGTCAAGTATTTGAAAGTATAGTGGATTATGTCATCGTGGGAGGTTATAATGAAGAAGGAAATGCTGATCCGTCGATGATAACGTTTGTTTATCGGACCGGATTCAAGGATCGTAAAGATGCTAATCACTTTAAACCCGAAAGACTTAATGCAGCCAAGAAGAAAAACGGTTCTGACAGTCATAGCAAAGAGGTTTGCCAGAGTGATGATACATCTTCTAATAGTTCTTTAAGTCATTCTGGTTTGCAGTCACTTATACCAGACGACTCCAACATTTTGCAGTCAAATACATCACCCGATGCATGTGGAGACGGTAGTATTGATGTCAAAGGTTAAAGGGTAATAGCCGCAAAAGCCCAATAATACTGCGGTTTTCGGGCAATCGGGCAAATATGGC
>OMXX01000149.1 GCA_900315105.1 uncultured Prevotellaceae bacterium
CGAACTCGATGCCTTTGGCAATGGCGCAGAACTTCCCGATAATCAGTCTATCACCGATGAAATCGTAGAAGTGCGTTACGTGCTTCTCGAACTGGTCTGCGCCATCAACATCATCATAGTAGGTGTAGTCTCCGACGACGATGCGAGGATTCTTCACCACATTCTTGATGTAGCAAAGGCTCGGAATCTTGGGATTTGGGAATGCAGCGTTCGGATCGGGCCTGTTGGTAATATTGTTCATGGTGCTAAATCTCGATTTATCAGTCAACAAGTTACGAAAATTAGCAGAGATGAAGCCAAGTACTCATCTATCTCCAGTGTTTCAACTGGGACAAGTGGCTGTCATATAGTGCCCGCCGCTCACTTTCCGATTGGTTCTTCGGATTCGGCATGTAATCGACCAGGAAGTCCAGCAGAGACTCCTTGCTTTTGTATGCGAACTGGCCATCGGCATAGCACCATTTGCAGTATTCTTCATTGAGACTGCCGTCCGCTTCACGACTGATCATCGCATCATCCGACAGTGGCATTCCGCAGCACTGACAGTAAAGCGTCCGGGGCGAGCCCAAAAGCGTATTGATTGATACTCTGAATTCTCGGGACAATACTTTGAGCAACTCTGGATTGGGCTGCGTCATGCCGGTCTCCCAACGGCTTACAGCCTGCCTGGTAACGCCGATACGCTCGGCCATCTGTTCCTGAGTCAGGTGGTTCTTTTCGCGCAAATTCCGTAAGATGTCTTTTACTTCCATTGTCTTATCGTCTTGGTTGATGGAGCAAAGTTACGATGTCCGAAAATAAATGTCAAGAAACAAGTTGTTGCTTTTTGCCGATGCTCTGACAATAAGAGGGAATGCACTGCTTTAAAAGAAGTTGTCTTTCCGATACAACTTCACGTCCCGCACCATTCCGCTTTTAATCACTTTTTCAACAATTGTTTCTTCCAGCCGGAAGCCATTTTTCTCCAGCACGCGCACTGATGCCACATTCTCAGGGAACACCTGGCCGATAATCCTGTCAAATGCCAATTCCTGAAATACAATCCCGCAGATCTGTCTTACTGCCTCCGTACCAATCCCCTGCGACCAGAATGGAGTCAGGATCATATAGCCAATCGCCCCGACATTAAGCTGATCATCGGCCATTCTCTCCACGGAAATGCTGCCTACAATCTGCTCGTTTACCACAATGGCCCGCCAGATACCCTCCTTCCCGTCATTCTCCGCCACCATCCCAAGCCACCAATCAGCATCAGCCTCGGTATAGGGATACGGCAGCCGGTCCGACAGGAAGGTCCTGTCAACGGCATTACAGAGCGCTATCAGCGTTCCCGTATCAGCAGATGTCCATTCATGAAGATTAATGGTCATATTCAATTCAAGCCAAACTGGTTGAATACCCTTCGTCTCACTTACTCGCTAGTGATGACCTTTAGGTCAATACCCGTCCTGTCTTTCAAGAAACTATCTGTTACCCCCAAAAGGGACAAAATCTCATTCGATACAGCAGCTTTTGATGCTCCAGGTTGTACAATATAAATGCTAAACATAACCGGCATCTTCTTTTTTGCTAACTTAAGCAATTTTACCAACGTTTCATGGTTTCCTTTCTGAATACGTGAGCACTCTTCCGCCCCATCTCGCTTAGTTTCTCTACGTAACAGGTGGTCAAACATCTCCTCCGGTTCTTTGTATTTCCAATTAGATGACTTTTGGGCCTGCCCGCAAACCTCGTAAAAATTACCCACCCTACCAGTCACCTTCCCACTTAGAGCAAACTTCAAGTGAAATAATTCAACGTGAATTGCATTATTCTCTTGTTTTAGAGTAACCACATCCGCAATTTCACCAGCATTGTCATCATCATAAACAATATCGTAATCACCATTAATCAATCTCTGAACTACATGGTATTGGATAGAATTTGTTCTTAAATTGGGGGCAACACCCTGTGACTCCACGGATAGATCTACGCCTTGCCAATTCCATCCAATGATACGGCTTCTATCATAAAGTGTTGGAGGTGTTTTCAACTCAATATACTCGGTGCCACACAAACTGGATCCATCAGCGAAGAAGATGGTTGGAGCATTGTCATATAGGAATGTCTCCAAATTCTCTTCATGTCTTCCGTACTTGATAGTCGCTACACCGTCTGTTACTTTTACAATACGATAATCAGAATACACATTGTCAGGATTCTTCCTATTTTCAAACAGCTCTAGTATGAACTCTACTCTTTGTGTAGAATTTGTTATCGCAAAAAAAACTGAATTGCCTTGAACAGCATTCTCTTCTCTCAATTCTATATCTGTGTCGTACAAGTGTGACTCGACTCCTGAAAGATTGAATACAAAGTGATTTTTTGTCCCTGCCCATATAGATGCATCCCAGTCAATGGAGAAAGGAACACTTCTCTTTGGTATTTGATGAATCGTCTTGGGTATCAAGGATTCTTTCAATATCTGATTCCCATCAATTGCTTCATTAGTCAATTTTTCACCTTGTTCCAAACACCAGTCCTTAAAAGTCAGAATATCACCAGCACCATTTAGGCTCCATATTCTGCCTTTAAAAGAAGCACCTATCGAGGTCTTGTCACCATCTTCAAAGCCATCCCCCACAACAAATGCTTTCTCGCTATTCCTCAATTCCGCATCCGAAAGCACTCTCTCAACATCACGACCCGCGTGCATTCTGAAACGAATATCTTTCCCCAGATATACTTTTAACCCAACGTTTCTCAGTTTTGTTCGCTTCACATTATGGAAAGTTCTGAACACATCAATACCTCTTATTAAAACAGGCTCTCTGTCTCTCTCTCCAATAACATGGTTGGCAATTTCCTTATATACGCTTCCGTTATCAGAACTATTGATAAACAGTAAGTTCTTATCAGTATCCCAGAATAGCACCAAGTAGCTCCATTCTAAAGTCTTTACATCCTTCACATGGATACCCTCTATGTTCTGCTCTTTAGCAAAAACAGCAACGACCAGTTTTTCTCGGTCATTGATGTCATACGAGATGAAATCCAAATCATCAAATCCTCGGATGCCTTTTAGAAAATCATCAGGATGCCAAGTGTTCGTATAACTTTTATATACAACTGCACTTAGTTTGGGATATATACTGCTAACCGGAATCTTAGAACTGACCCCTTTTCGGAATCCATCCAATAATTGCTTGTATTCTTCCTGATTGTTTACCCTATTGTCGTTCGCACTAGATAGCAGAATATTCCAATCAGCATCCTCTTCATATAAATTGTCCAGTTCCTGCTGAACCATAATATCTGCCAAGTTAGCTACGAATGATGCGTTACCAAGGTTCGCATCACGGCTTGTGCGAGTAAAGCGGCCTGCAAATTGCAATGTGACAGGGAGACTCTTTCTGATGTCATGAAAAGCCGCTATCTTTAACTCAGGTAGGTCAAATCCCTCTCCGAGCATATTCACGCAAACAATCACTTTGGCTTCACGACGCAATACGATTCCATAGTTTTCTTTGTATTGGGGAGAACCAGAATATAGGATTATAGGATTCAAGTCTGGACACAGCTCCTGATAGAGGCTATGCACTTCGACCGCACGGCTTTTGCTCTCACACCTTGCCATCAATAAATGATGATAACCTGCAGCCAGATCCTCCCTCAACCTCTCAATCGCCTTAGCTGCTATAGCCCTATCTGCTTTTTCATCATCATACTCTCTAATAGGAAGAAAATTAATAGTTCGGTAATACCCATCTTCTTGAGCCTGTTTTAACGGATAGTTAAAAACTATCTTCCCATCAAGTCTTTGTCCGTCATTACGGAAAGGCGTTGCTGTAAACTGCACTAAACGGTCTTTGGGAAAACGATCTGCAAATTTTCTCCATGATGCAGCCACTATATGATGAGCCTCATCCACAAAAATATTAGTGAATGCAGACACATAAATACCTTGTTGCTCTTGTGGTGCAGAATCTATGATTTGCATCGTGGTAATCACCACATTACACTTCTCCACAAAATCAGTTAGTTCCTCTACGGACTGGAAGGCCGTATTGACAACGCCCACAATAGGATATAAAGCAGCCTCACCGACTATTCCAAATCTGGGATCTTTCAATACACCCAGGTTTTTGAACTTTCCATAAAGCTGATTTCTTAACGCGCTTGATGGCACAGTTACAAGTAATCTCTTGCACTTTCCTGCTACCAACGCAGAAAGCATCGTCTCGGTTTTACCCGTTCCTGTGGGAAGAACTACTGTCGCCACGTCATTCGGGGCAAGAAAATGACCCAATATGGCATGTAACGCGCCCAACTGAGGTTTTCGCAGCCCTGGATTCTCCTCGTCAACCTCTTGTTTAAAAACGAACTGATTAGTCCAGGATGCGAGTACTTCTTCGGGAGTATAATCCGATAATTTGGGATGCCGCAACCACTTCTTCTGCTTGACAGTTCCTTCTAAAAGCTTCTGCTTGGTAGGTGTATGGTCAGTAAGTATTACAAACTCAGAAGTAGGGTCCACAATACTTTGATTCCCAGTTAGACAATAACGCATACCCCTATCAATAGCCACAACATAGCTTCGTGTCTCTTCAACAACTTTAAGACTGATTGTTTGACGAGGAGCCAATAAATGGCAAATGATGTTCTTAGTGCCACCTCGTTTACTGAGTTCTATCAATTGATATTCATCCATACTAGTATTTCGCTATTTTCATCACATCCTTATTTCCCCTTACAGCTCAGTTTAGCTGAAGCAATGAAGCAACGAACTTCTCAATAATAACCTTTTCTATCCTTTCGTAGAGTGCACGACCTAAATGGTAAACCTTAGTCTCTAGAAGCCCCGGCATCCAACCTTCCGGTATCGAGTCCGCACGGAAGGCTTGAGTTATCCCTAAATTCTTTTTACTTGCACAGAACCGCCTAGGGACTCAAACGTAAAATAGTCCTCAGGATAGACTTTGGGGACACACAAACATATCACCGGCCCCTATTACTAATACAGAGCCATTATTCTGATGTTCTTTCAATAGTTCATCATTATGCCAAATCACTATTCCGTCAAAAATAGTTTTATTTCGAGGTTCCCTTCCCGTAAAGCCACACTCTTCATAGCTCTTATCACGCCTTATTTTAATTACAGCAGGTTTATAGATACCCCCTCTTTTGATAATATTCCATAACTGATTCAGGTCGTCTCTGTGTCGAGCAATCCAGTTTTCAATCAGCCTACGTGTATTATTGTCACAATTACCAGCCAACAACTCTCCAGTATCCACCGCGAAAGATGCTCCGTGCTCATTGATGTGGACATGGGGCCTGTCGTGGTTGATGTCAGGATGCATTGTAACCTATATCTTCCTTTTCTTATCGTCGACAACGTCAATAAGAAAAGAAAGCATCTGACACTTCTTCGTGAAATAGAAGGTCAAACCATTCTGATGGTTTCGTTGCCTACCATCATATTTCAGATTCCCTATGTCAATCATGTTTCTGCTCTTTTATAATCCTTTCCTCTCGACATACTAATCATTCTTCTATTACAATACGGTCAATAAACTATAAGTCAAGACTACCTAGATCCTTGAGGAACTGGAAGACGGGGATCGTTGTAATTCCACTTTCATCTCTCTTAAGGCGAATGTTATCAGCCGTGACAATGATCTTCTTGAAAGAATCTCCAATCGCACGCAGAGAACGAGTTTCCTGCTCGACTTTGTCTGTATCCGGCATCCTCCATGCAGATTGGATATAATAGCGCTTACTCCCCTTATTGGCAATGAAATCCACTTCAAGAGAGAGTCGTATAGGTTTGCCCTCATCGTCTTTTGTGCGTATCGTGACGTTCCCGACATCAACGAGGAAATCACGATAGCGAAGTTCGTTGTATATGATGTTCTCCATGATGTGGTTTTCTTCATTCTGCCGGAAGGAAAGGATGGCATTCCTGAGGCCCAAATCCTGGAAATAGTATTTTGAAAGCGATGCGATGTAATTCTTACCCTTCACGTCATATCTATCAGACTTCTCCGTCATAAAGGCGTCCTCAAGATAGCCCATATAAGTTGATATGGTCTTATTGGTCAAATCCTTCGTATGCTTGAGGGTCTTGAAAGTATTCGCTAGTTTGTTGGGGTTGAGTGGTGATCCGATTGACGATGCCATGACACGGACAAGTTCCTCGAACTCTTCGGGGAACTCAATCTTATGTCGATCGTAGATATCTTTCAGGTAAACGGTCTGATATAGTTTCCTTAAGAACGTTACTTTCTTATCCTCGCCGTCTTGCATAAGAATCTGCGGCAGTCCGCCGAAGGTCAGAAAATCAAGCCAGGCGTCATTCTCCGTGCCATTGTATGCAGGAAGGTATTCGCTGAACGAGAGCGGGCGCATAGGGATTTCCTCTCCCCTGCCTCGGAACTCGGTGGCAATGTCTGATGATAAAAACTTCGAGTTGCTCCCCGTCACGAATAAATCGGCATTCGGCTTCAGGTTAAGCGTGGAGAGAACCGTCACGAAATCTCTCACCTCCTGGACTTCATCAATGAGAATGTAATATGTATTCTCATCTTTCATCGCATTATCGACATGGTCAAGGAGATAATCTGGGTCCTTAAATGCGGCCTGTCGCTTATCCTCTAAATCGATAACGAGAATATGATCAGCAGAGATTCCTTCCTCCAGAAGATAATCACGGAAGATGAATTTAAGTATGTATGACTTGCCGCAACGGCGAAGTCCAGTTATGATCTTAATAAATCCATTCCCTCTAGAACGGATCATTTTGTCGAGGTATACCGGCCTGTCGATTCTCATACTTTCCAAACAATTGACACTTTTGTCATAAGTTTGGAAACAAAGATAGTTTTTTTATGGGAACAAGCAAAGAAAACTCACGTGTCAAAAGAAAATGAGAGTCCCAGATAGCGGTATAGAATAGTCTAATGTAATAGATATACCATACTGAATGTACAGATATGAACAATCCCCGATTCGAGTAGTAATCGGTCGTAAAAACTGTGAAATGACGGCTTCTCCTGACGCCGCTATAATCCTTTTCTTCTGACGTAAAAGAAAAATGGCGATTTCCGCCATTTTTAGTACCTTTGAATTTGTGCATAGGAATGTTCCCAAAAACATCTCTGACCACTTCTATTATGCAGATATGCATGGCTACTATGCAGGTTTTGATGGATTATTTCTACCATATTTCTACCACAGCCTTTATAACTAATTGATTATCAATGATTTAATATTCTGCATCGGGAAGTAAAATCTGCATATAAACAGTTTACATCCATCACTAAACCGCTATATCTTTTTGATAGTCAGCAGAAAACCGCAAAATCTATTGTTGGATAATGTCAAAATTGGTTCGATAATTATTAACGATCACGTACGAGACTATTTAACTAATTGATTTTAATAGATTTAGATTTATAAGAAAAGTCAATCTCTGTGAGTATTTCGATGACCCCCTCGGCAATCATCCAAGACAGTCGGAGTTTGCTACGATGATAAAGACGAATGAACAGGACTAAACGTTTTTCCCAAGTTCAAACGCCTCCTGGAGTTTGGGATTCCCATTGATCTCCCGCGGATTATTGACACCGCCGCAGAAAAGATGGGCTTTGAGAGCTGATTTCTCATAACAGTCGATCCATCCCTGAAGCCCGCTCTCGGCG
>OMXX01000174.1 GCA_900315105.1 uncultured Prevotellaceae bacterium
GCTGCAAAGATACAAAAAGTTTTGGAAAGTTATACGCATTTACAACATTTTTCGTATCTTTGCAATCAGATTAGAAAATCGTTCCTTCAAAAACGGAGGGGGATAGGCATTCTCAAGCGAAGAGGATGTTTCTAAATTTGAAATTATGTAAATTACAACTCTGCGAAAATTCGTCGCAAAATTGGCGCAAAAGCAAAATGCAGAAACACTGAAATGCCGATATATACAGGGATTCCGACAAATTTGACAACTTGCTTGTGGTTCTGAATGTCGTGGGTTCGAGTCCGTCCGGGCACCCCAACGGGTAAAGTCCTATAATCTAAGAGATTATGGGGCTTTTACTTTTCTAGAGTATCAAATTTTGATGGAACATTGATGGAACATTTTTAAGTTGTTCCATCAATTATGGAGTTGAAACCTCATCAGTATTCAAATACAATCAAAATTGCATTCAAATAGCGACAAGTTACATTCAGATACATGCAGGCAACTTCTTTTGATAACCACAATAGACAACTTTATAGCCCTCACTTCGGCAATTAGAGTTGTTCCAATAGCAGAGAATAAAGCTTAGCTTTTGCCATCTCACGTTTTGAGGTTGTGGGGGTTGAGGGGTTGGAGTATTAACTTGTGGGGTTGTGGGGTTGAGGGGTAAACTTGTATGGTTGTATGGTGAACTTGTATGGTTGTGGGACTCTGCTGAACGCTGTTATATAATAATGTGTACTCTATCCTTGCGTCTGCTCTTGCGGGAAAGGAATCTTCATGTCATTGCGATTAATGAGCAAAGAATCGAATCTGAATATGGAATAGAAGCGTCTTTGAGCATATAAAATGAATGAAATTCACTAAAATCACTTGTTTTTACAACTTTTAATAGGTTTTCATGCTTGATTCTCGCCTAAAAACTGTATCTTTGTGCCAAATATCCTAATAACGACAATGGCAAGTAACAAAGACCTCAATCGCCTAAAGGTGGTTCTCGCAGAGAAAAAGAAATCTAATCTCTGGTTATCCAAACAACTAGGATGTGCACCAACGACTGTTTCAAAGTGGTGTACCAATTCGTCACAACCTCCATTGGAGATGCTAATGAAAACAGCAAAGTTGCTTGACGTAGAAATAATGGACTTAATCAATAAGAAGACTTTCGAATCAATATAGAATGCAGATACCACAATCCGACATACTGACCACCAATCGGCTTGGGAGAATCTTCTCAAACACGACGGCGACATACAAATTCTTTTGGTTTGTATCGATTATGCAGATACATGCCAAGACTGATAATCCACGAATCAGTGTGTGGGATATTGTAATAAGAATGGTGGCTAATGCTTGGTATCCTATTCACTATTTTCGTTTGTCTTTTGGCAAGAGCGATTCGCTGTTTGATATTGTGATGGAATTGCAGCACATTACTCAGATTCCCATTGATGCCAATTCTCAGACGATTATTGACGGTTTGCAAAGCAGATTGGATGACAAGCAAATAAAGCGTTTGTTAAATACGCTTACTTTGAACGTCCCATATCGTTTCCTGCGTCCATGGATTGACACCTCTGATGACAAAGAGATGGTCAAACGCTCTCAGACATTGGAGAATGGAAGTCTATACGCTCTGTACAAGAATGGCTCGGACTTCTATATCGTTCTAAACGAGGCATGGGATGCTTATCTGCATACCCACTATAATATTCTGGTGGATTTTGCCTATTGGAATCTGACATTGTTTCTGCAAACAAGGAATCCCAATGTGCCAGCTATCCCCAATAAACTGATACGCCCTGAAATTAGGAATTCACTGACAAAGCAGCATAACTATTGGGATATGGTGATGACAATAGGCGGCCCTATTCATTGTATCTATACAGATAAGTTGCTGCATCCCAAAGACTATGACCTTGACCACTTTATCCCTTGGAGTTTTGTGTGTCATGATCTGCTATGGAATTTGATACCATCGGATGACAGCATCAATTCGTCTAAGAGCGACAAGTTGCCAGACTTGGACTATTATCTGCCAAAACTCGCAGCTTTGCAGCATCATTCCTTGCAAGTCTTAATCAATGCCGATAGGGAGACGAAAGTAATGGAGGACTTTGTGTCTCTTGGTTACTCTGCAAAAGATTTGGCTGCAATGAGTGATGAGAAGTTTCGTGAAATCTACGAAAGAACGTTTAACCCCATCAATCAGATAGCCCTCAATATGGGCTTCGAAACGTGGAAATACTAAAAGCTATGGAACCAGAGAAAATAAATCATCCGTATCTGACAGCTATCAAGCGAACGGAATTATCCGTACCGACACGCTACCTTTTGCAACATCAATTGTTGAAAGGCAAGATTTTGGACTTTGGTTGCGGTTTTGGTTTCGACACGGATGATTTGAAGCGTCAGGGTTATGACATAGTGGGCTATGATTATTATTATCGTCCTGACTATCCCGAAGGTAAGTTCGATACTATTATATGCAACTATGTGCTGAATGTGCTGGAACCATATGCACAAGCAGAAGTGATGATGAACGTCACCAATCTGCTATCGCCTAAAGGAACAGCATACTTTGCTGTGCGCAGAGACTTGACGGAAGAAGGTTTCAGGCTACACGCTATTCACAAGCAATATACCTATCAGTGTAATGTTAAGCTGCCCTATAAGAGTCTAGTAGCCAACAAAAGTTATGAACTCTATCAATATCAGCACTTTAACAAATTGCCTCGCAAGGAAGGCGAAACATGCCCCTTCTGCCGTTTGTCGCGAAGAGTGGAAATCATCTGCGAGACTGCCACTTGTGTCGCTTTCTATGATGGCTATCCCGTCTCACCTGGGCATGCTCTGATTATTCCAAAACGTCATGTCGCAAATTACTTCGACCTTACTAACCACGAGCGCGAAGCAATGAACGTCGTGCTGCAATACGTAAAGCAAAAGGTTGACGAACGTTTCCATCCCGATGGCTACAACGTGGGCATAAACATCAATGAGGCCGCAGGCCAATCGGTGTTCCATTGCCACATGCACTTGATTCCAAGATATAAAGGTGACGTGCCTAATCCGAAAGGTGGTGTGAGAGGTGTGATTCCAAGTAAACAGAAATATTAGAATCTTTACAACTATAATAAAATTATCAGATTATGAATTACATAGAAGAGTTGTTGTTTGAAAAAACAAAAGATTTTCAAGAGGCCCAAGTGTATTCCGATCAGTGGAAATTTGCGAAGTCATATTTACCTAAGGTGTTAGATACTATTTCGCACATTTTTCCCCATTATAGTTTACATAATTCAACACATTCTGAAGCTATAATAAACAATATAATTAAAATATTGGGAAAAGATAATATTAGAACTTTATCTGTTGTTGATTTATGGTTATTATTAGCAGCTGCATATTACCATGATTGTGGTATGGCAGTTTCTGGTGATGACAAAAAGGAATTATTTGAAGATGGCAGTGAATTTGTCAGATATGTGGAAGAAAAGCAGCAAGACCAATCTTCCCCAATGAATCAATATGCAGTCTTATTTGAAATTAAAGGAAATAAAATATATTATAAAAGCGAGCGCTTAACTAATGATAGTTATGAAGGGGCACGTTTCTTAATTGCTGATTATATCCGTAATAAACATGCGGAACGCTCAGGTGTAAAAATCGAAAATGAAGGATCTTTGCATTTTCCGGGTGATCCAATTCCAGAAAGAATAATTAGAATCTTAAAATCAATATGCGGTTGTCATACAAGAGATGTGAGCGAAGTAATGCAATTGCATGCCGTAGAATCATCTGGATGTGGCATAGAAGATTGCCATCCTCGTTTTATTGCCGCAATGTTGCGTTTAGGTGATTTATTGGATGTAGATAGCAATAGGGTTTCAGAAGTGTTGTTATCGACCCTTGGAAGCATTCCATCTGATTCCAAGTTTTATAACAGCACAAACAGAGCAATTTCTCATATTCGAATAGACAAGTCGATTATTGAGATAACAGCAGAATGTAATGATTACAATGTCGCCGACTTAATCAACAGATGGTTTCAGTGGCTAAATGACGAACTGGTTTTCTATATGAAACACTGGCATAAAATAATCCCTAACGAAAAATTTGGATATTTGCCAACTGTAGGTGATCTTAAAGTAAATTTATCAAATTACGATACTTTTGATGGAAAAAAGCGTCCAAGTTTTGATATTGACTCATCAAAAGCTATTGAACTCCTACAAGGTGCTGGATTATATACAGATTCTTGTGAATGTATCAGAGAACTTTTACAAAACTCAGTAGATGCAACATATTTGCGAGTTTATAAAGAAAATCTCGGTATAAATGACATAAAATCATTAAAGGATGCATGTGAACATTATCCTATCACCGTACAACTCCAAAAACTAGATACACAAAGCACAGATAATAAATATACCCTATGGGGGTGTGAAATAACAGATCATGGTATTGGAATGACAAAAGACGATATCAAATTTTTGTCCACAACTGGAAGTTCTGGGAAAAATAAAGAAAAGATTCAATTGATAAAGTCTGTTCCTGAGTTTTTACGCCCTTCTGGGACATTTGGCATTGGTTTTCAGAGTGTTTTTCTTATTACCAATAAAATTAAAGTTATATCAAGGAAGATAAACAAAGATTATTACGTTGAGGCAGAGATGTACAATCCCTCTGGAAAAGAAAGAGGAGCCATATTGATAAAAACCATTAATAAAGATGATGTGGATTTTGGAACAAAATTGTATTTTGAGTTTCAGGATGAAAATGAGGGACATCAGATCTTTGGATACGAAGATCGCTACTCCATGTCTGCATTTAATTCTTTTGATTTCGCCAAAAACAAATATGTAAATCTTATAGGGATGAAGATATTAGATGAAATTGTTCGTTTTGCAAATGGAACTTTCATGCCTGTAAATTTCATATATAATGGTGATAAGAAGAACTATGTGTCATCAAAAACAAAAATTAAATTTGATGATGTTGATGAAGAAACGGGATTACAACTATGTATTGACAAAACAAGTGGCGAAAGAGGGGTCTCTTATCTTGACTCAATGGTATATTATCGTAATCAGTGGGTTCGTAATTATATCCCCTCAATTCCATATTTAACATTTCATATAAACATATTAAAAGGAAGTGCAAAAGACATCTTGACATTAAGTCGCAATCAAATTAGACGGAAACATGTACCTATTCTAAAAGAGTGCATATTGAAAGCTACCATCAAATATTTAAATAAAAAATTTGATTCATTAGATACTATTAAAAAACAATTAGCTTCCATGTATCTCGAAGAGTATAGAGATTATATTTTTGAGAAACAAATCAATGATATTATTTATAGAGATAATTGGAAGAAATACGAATTTAACGTAAAAGAGAAGACAACAGACACTAGCGAGAAATGGACTATTGAGAAACTCTTAGAATCAACGTCAATAGAATATATACGAAAAGAAGACGAAGTTGACCAACTACAATTTAATAGTAATGGTTCTCTATATATTATTAAAATTGAATATGAATTACGAAGAATATGCTATTTCTTACTAAGAATGGCTCAGTCGACATATCATTTATCATTTAAGAAAGGTGGCTATATTTTATATAAAGACAATAAATGCAATTTGATTGAAGATTCAAGAGAGTCGAAAGAAGATCTAATGTATAATTATCTTAGAAGAGATGAACGGGCAAGAGAGTTGATTCCTTGTAATCCTTAATTCCGCAACACTTTGATTTAACTTTATTTATAAGTTCCTGAGCAACAAAAAGTTGCTCAGGATTTTGCCATGTCAGATTTTTCACTTATCT
>OMXX01000175.1 GCA_900315105.1 uncultured Prevotellaceae bacterium
GGGATAAGGGATATACCCTTCTTTTTCTATAGATGTATTACCGTCTTTGGTTAGGCAGCGGCATCCGCCCGCCACGGACAATCCCCCTTGGGCCGAAATTATTGGGCAATCAAGAAAACAATTGTACTTTTGTAGTCCACAAATGGAAAACAGACAATGGACAAGACTACGTTCAAGCAGGAGATAATGGATTATAAGATATTAGAAGAGGAAAGTCTCACTAGGTAGCAGATGTTGAAGATGAAAAAGGCTATATTCGCAAAATTTTATGTCCAATCTGAAGAAAAAGTCATTAAAAAGGTAACTATTATAAATTTTATATTAATTTTGTGACTGAAGTCGATTAAAAAGACTAAATACGAAACAACAGAATTTGTTAAATTGCACCCAGTAAAAGTGTATCAATAGTAAATATAAACGAAAATGTCAATTGAAAAAGCTAATAACAATTCGTCAATGCCGCCAAAGCCACGAGAGCTGCGGATTGTGGGCGTAAGTCACATTAAAAGTTTTATCAAAGGTTTGACTTTCAATGTGCCTTCTTACCAGAGAGGATATCGTTGGGAACGCCGCCAAGTGAGGCAACTCCTTGCAGACATCATGATAAACCATCAATCGTGGTCTTATTATCTACAACCCATTGTAGTGGCACATCGAGGGAAAATAGGCGACAATGAAGTATATGACTTGATAGATGGTCAGCAAAGAATGACGACTCTCTATCTAATTTATCATGCTCTTCAGCAACTTATAGTCGATAGGAAAAAAGCGGCCGAAGGATCGCCTCAGCTTAAGGTTATATTGAACAATTTAATGTTCGATAAGAAATTCGACATCGTGCCTGGATATGATGTTATCTACGAAACTCGATCCGACAGTGCCGATTTTTTAAAGAACATACATGAGAAATCCGTGGAGGAAGCCAGTGTGTATCCGGATTTCTTATATATGTGGCATGCTTATCATGAAATAACAGACTGGTTGAATGGATCTTCCGGCAATGATCGATATCAGGACCGTGCAACCCGAATTGCAGATGCTCTGCAAAATGAGGTGAAGATTATATGGTATGAGATTGCAAGCGACGTAAACAGTTGGAAAAAATTCGCCGACCTCAATGTCGGTAAGATTCCCCTTACCAACTCTGAACTGATCAAGGCACTATTCTTGCGGTCGGATCAGGATAACGGTATCAAGGAGTATGAGAAGGACATCATTGTCGATCAATGGGATTCCATAGAGCGCAGTCTTGCTGATCCTGAATTTTGGGCATTTCTCACTAACCGGAAACAGTCAGATTTTCAGACGCGAATTGATTTGATCTTCAATATCATTAGTGGGAAAACTGATATCAATGACCCATTCGGCACATTTCACTATTTTAATGAAGAATTTGAGAATCAAAAGAAGATCGGCTCCTGGAAAGGTAAGGCAACTTGGGATGATATTTATGCACAATATCATTTGTTGCACGACTGGTTCAAGGATAGATCGCTCTATCATCGAATAGGTTTTCTAAATACATTCCCGGACAAGGGTGAGACAAATATCCTGCATACACTCATCACTTTGTGCAAAAACATGTCGCACGAAGAATTTTCGGCCGAATTGGACAAAAGAATTAAAAATAAGATTAAGCTCGGCGAAGACGGCTCTATTAGAGGTCTAAACTACAATAATAATAAGCCAGAGATTCTAAAGGTTCTTACACTCTTCAACGTCCTCACGATGAATAGAATGAAGGATCCTTCGGCTAGATACTCTTTTAACCACCATAAGAATATTAAGGGCGGCTGGAGCCTAGAGCATATTCATGCGCAGAACTCAGAGGAATTGACACATAAGGACCAGTGGATTTTATGGATAGAGCTTCACAAAGAATCACTCAACCGTTTTAAACTTCTTAGTAAGGCTCTCGATGCAACTCCTGAAGAACTAACGAAGATTGATGGGCTAAAAGACGAAATGGATAAGTTCCTCGAACAACCGGAATTAATGTCACAAGCCAAATTCAATGAGATTTCTCAGAAATTTTACGCCACAGCCACCTCTGCATCCGAGACTCATCTAGGCGCTCAATACAAGGATGAGATGGCAAATATGGCGCTTTTAGGAAAGTGGGATAATTCTGCCCTCAGCAATTCTGTGTTTGATGTAAAACGAACAAAGTTGATGGAGATGACAGAGATCAGCTTCATCCCCGTATGCACTCGGCGCGTCTTCATGAAGATGTATGGCGACAAAGAGAACTTCCAAACCTATTTCTGGGGTGACAAAGACCGTGATGCTTACATCGATGCCATTGAGGACACTCTTGCGGATTACCTTCCAATTGGTTATAAGAAAGACAAAGAGTATCGCAAAGAAAACGAACAAAACAATCAAAATAAAAATAATGAACACGAATAATTCAACACAGAATACTGTTGGTACCATAACGACCTTTTATGAACTCTTCAATGATCCGAATGAAGGCTTTGACCGCGTCGTGATTCCTAAGATTCAACGTGACTATGCACAGGGAAGAGATGTTAACGCTGAAATCCGGAGACGCTTTCTGTCAACTTTATTCGGGACTATTGACAATGATGACTCGAAGCCTATAGAACTTGATTTTGTCTATGGTCGTCGGACAAAAACGCCAGGCGACAGATGTTTTTATCCTATTGATGGACAACAGCGCCTGACAACATTGTTTTTGCTCTACCTCTATGTTAGTCGAAGGGCGGGTGAAGAAGCTTTTGCTGATGCTGATTTCCTTTCTAAATTCAGCTATGAAACCCGCGACAGTTGCAAGAAATTCTGCAAACGCCTTGTGGACACAGCGCCTGAGAAATTTGACGATATCGTAGGTTATCTGCGCGACCAATGGTGGTTTACAAGCGAGGAAATGAGCGATCCGACAATCAGCGGCATGCTCAATACACTGGGCGACATTCATCAGCATTTTATGAATTGGACTCCCGAGAAGATGCAAAATGTGTGGATCCGACTGAAGAAAAACATCACCTTTTGGCGACTCTATCTGGATGATCTCCAAACCACAGATGACCTTTATATTAAGATGAATTCGCGCGGAAAACCTTTAACTAGTTTTGAACACTTTAAGGCTGAAGTTGAGAGCTATACTCACGTTAATGACGAGTTCTCTAAGAAGATTGACACGGAATGGACTAACTTGTTGTGGGCTTACAGAGACAAAAAGAAAGACGCTGATCCTAAGAAATACATGGACAATGGACTTGATGTTCGTTTCATCAATCTATTTTGCAATTTCATGATTCTTGAAGGGCTGAAGCAGGGAACTGCCTACGGAGATTTAATAGAAAAAAGTCCACTTGAACTTGCCGATATGGTCCTTAAGCCGAATCCGAAACTGATAGGTCGCTTTACACGAATTATGGACTTCTTCTGTACGCTTGACAATGTGAAGCAATGGTTTGAAGGCATATTTACAACAGAAAGCTACGAATATTCACAAGACCATGATAGAATTTATCTGTCAGATTTCAAAACGGTTGATATTCTCGAACTATCCACTATGGACGGACGACGTACTTTGCGTGAGTTACTGTTCATAGAACTTTTCTTTGAATATTCGGCGAGAACTCAAAATTGGGATATTCATGAGGAGGCACGAATCGTTCGTAACTTGGCCTTCAATTCTCCTGATGAGATTCGTGAACCAAATATGCAAGACCTCATTTCGATTATTGATCTAATTGTTGCTGATGGTCGAATCAGTGAATCGATTATTAAGACAAATGGTAACTACCGTCAACGTCAAAAAGAACTTGAAGGCGAGAAGAGGACCTGGATGGATATTAACCCGAACGACGCTCAACTCCTCTTGGATTTGGAGAACCATAGCCTTATTCGAGGGAATGGTGAGATATTTAAGAAGAACGAAACGTTCGATGTCAAGCATATGCAGCTTTTTAAAGATCGTTTTCAGCCCTCCACTGACTCAAAAGTTTTCTTTACAGAGATTGAGCGTGCCATGTTGACTTGTGGTGATTATGCGCCCTTTATTTCTTCAAGATGGCTCTATGGTGGTACAAATTGGGATAAATGGCGCGACGAGGTGTTCGCCAACGTCAATCAGAACCCAGATTTGCGAAATGTGCTCTTCGATATGTTGGATGCATATGCCGGATGCAAAACAATTGATGATGTCCGCGCAGAAACTGAAAGAAGACTGGGTGCCATGGCCGACGAGAAGCAATTTACTTGGCCCTACTATATGGCTCGCTATAGCGGCATGCGCCATACCGAGAGTGGCCGTTATGCTGATAGAGGCAACAGCAATAGCCTGAAATACAACCGCCAGATGATGAACCGCTCACAATTTAACGGAAAGAACTGGAATCCATACCTCTTCTGTATACAGCGTGAACTCAATAATGTAGCGGTTTTGGAAGATTATGATGCCCTGTTGTTGATTCCTTCTAAGAATCTGAGAATAAGAGCAGAGGAAAATTCTTTTGTTGTTTTGTTCCCCGATGGAGCTTCTCGCGAATATACAGTTCCTAAAAACGCTGTTTCTTCCATGAGTGGCATCGATGCAGTTGACCGTATAGAATGGTTCAAGGCGAAAATAGAAGAATTATAAAGGATTAAATAAGCCCTTGATTCGGCAATTAAGTGTGTGTGATTCGTTATTAAATTTTTTATTAATCTCTGAGGGACGATAAGTTCCTCAGAGACTTGTCAATTGCCGAATTTTTACTAACTTTATGGTGCTAAAAACAAAGGACAGCAAGAGATATAATGCATTCAATGACATTGACAAGGATGGACTGGAGAAAATTGCGAAGATAATCAGTCCGTTGTTCGAGTAAAATCCTTCTTTACTGGATAAAATAAAGTTGCCCGAAGAGAGCGGTAAGGCTTTTATCAATGGCAGTGGCCAAGGACTATCTTCTGCATCTCTCTTACAGGCAACTCGTATAGCCTTTTACTACTATTCTACGAATGAGGGCTGATGAATAGCCGGCATCATCAATTTGCACGCTGACAACACCGGCAATTTTTATTTCCAATCTATTTTAATGTCACGAAGGCTAAAGTATGTTGCGCCTCCACCTCCATAGGAAGATATATTAGAGATGCGGGTATTAACTGGCACACCTGTGAACATCATGGTAATTTTCGTATTGATGTTATGCCGTAGGACTTCATAGTTGCTTAGTCCGCCAACGGACACGGAATCATCATGGCACATATATATGTTACCATCATAATCATTGAAAGATGCTCCATGAAGGATGCCTGGGTATGCATCTTGTCCCAAGTTGAGAGCCATCAGAGTAACCTTGACATTGCCGGTCTTACGGTCTCCGATAGCTGAAACGATGCCATATTTGACACAGTCGACTGTCACAGAAAGAATCTGTCGAATGTCCAACTGTTTCTTGTACTCAGCGTTCCTGTCTGCAAGCTCATTAAGACGGAATTGCATGGTGGCAATCTGACCTTGCAAGGTCTCTACTTGTCCTTTCAGGGTCCTGGCATCTTCTTCGAGAGCCTTTACACGTTCCTCAACCTTAACGGTTTGTCCAAGCATGGTGGCAGAGAAAGCCACGCACATGATAAGCGTAATGATTTTCTTCATTTGTTACGTTGTTGATGTTATGGTTTTATGCTACTGTTTTGCAAATATTGCTGTCCGGTAAAACTTTTCAAACAAAACAAATTAGGGCTGACACTTCTCACGAGGTATCAGCCCTTTTGGTTATCTTTGTTTTGCAAAAAAATA
>OMXX01000179.1 GCA_900315105.1 uncultured Prevotellaceae bacterium
GACTAAATTCAACGATGTCAAAGAACTCGATAGTCCCCTCTTTCCGGGGCTATTTGATTAATATTTAACTCATCCCAATTTTAACGGGACACTTATGATACTAGATATAAAAACTTAGAACTCAAACCACTTCACGTAAGCGAAGTCCTGACGGTGTGGCAGCAAGTCGTTCTTGGGATACATACGCACGGCACACTTGTAAAGACCTGCATCGGGCTGATCCGTAACACACTCAAAGGTGTAGAGATTGCCTTCCTTCTTGACCACCTTGAACGGATGAACCTCCTTGATGCAGTCTTCACCCTTTTCGTTCTGGGTAAGTGCAACGAACTCAAGTCCGATAGCATCGTCAAGTCCCTGCTCGTCAACTACGAAAGTGAACTTGTATTCCTCGCCTGTCTCTGGACCGGCCTGAGGCATATTGTTCTCCTTGGAAACCACATGGATAGAATCCCAACGCTCAGCAACGGTCTCCTTCCAGAGAGCGATTTCCTTGGCAATCTGGTTGTTGTTGGCCGAGAGTTCCTTGAAGCGCTTGGCCTCTTTCTGATAGAACTTGTCATAGTAGTCGTCGAGCTGACGCTTCATGGTGTAGTGAGGAGCAATAGTGGCGATAGAGTTCTTGATAACGTTTATCCAGCCCTCGGAGTAGCCCTTCTCGTTCTTGGCATAGTAGAGCGGCACGATGTCGTTCTCCAGCAATCCATAGATCGTGGCAGCATCAAGCTGATCCTGATAGCCCTGATTATCGTAGGTGCGCTTCTCGGTAAGTGCCCATCCAGCACCCTCACGATAGCCTTCAAGCCACCATCCGTCGAGCACGGAAAGGTTAACCACACCATTCATCTCAGCCTTTTCGCCGGAAGTACCTGATGCCTCAAGAGTACGGGTCGGTGTATTCATCCAAATGTCAACACCCGACACAAGGCGGCGGGCCAGACGGAAATCGTAGTCCTCCAGGAAAATAATCTTACCCAGGAACTCAGGACGCTGGCTGATTTCGTAGATCTTCTTGATCAGTCCCTGACCTGCGCCATCGGCGGGGTGTGCCTTACCGGCAAAGAGGAACTGAACGGGATGCTCAGGATTGTTCACAATCTTAGACAGACGATCAAGGTCGGTGAACAGCAGATGTGCACGCTTGTAAGTAGCGAAGCGGCGGCAGAAGCCGATCATCAGAGCATTTGGATTAATCTTCTGCAACAGAGAAAGCACACGTGAAGGATCTCCCTGATTCTTCAGCCAGTTTTCACGGAACTTATCACGGATATAGTCGGTGAGCTTCTTCTTCAATGCCATACGTGTAGCCCAGATTTCCTCATCGGGTACATTATAGATGGCATGCCAGATTTCCTCGTTGCTCTGGTCGTTCATGAAGTTCTTGTCGAAGTACTTCTCATAAAGATGACGCCACTCGGTTGCAGCCCATGAGGGGAAGTGAACGCCATTGGTCACATAGCCCACGGCATTCTCCTCGGGGAAATAACCCTTCCAGATAGGAGCAAACATCTTCTGGGAAACCCATCCGTGAAGTTTTGACACACCATTTACTTCCTGACATGTATTGATAGCAAAGGTTGACATCGAGAACTTCTCGTTCTTATCATCGGGATTGGTACGACCCATGCCAATGAATTCATCCCATGAAATGCCAAGCAGAGCAGGATAACCACCCATATACTTGCCAAAGAGCTGCTCGTCGAAGTAGTCGTGACCGGCAGGTACAGGAGTGTGGCAAGTATAAAGGCCGCTTGCACGAACCAGCTCCATAGCCTGATTGAAGGTCAATCCTTCCTGAATATAGTCAACCAAGCGCTGGAGGTTGCAGAGAGCAGCATGTCCCTCATTGCAATGGTAGATATCCTTCTTGATGCCAAGCTTCTTCAGCGTCAGCATACCACCGATACCGAGCAGGATCTCCTGCTTCAGGCGGTTTTCCCAATCGCCGCCATAGAGAGTGTGAGTGATAGGCTTGTCGAACTCGGAGTTCATCTCATTATCGGTATCAAGCAGATACAACTTGATGCGGCCCACATTCACACGCCATACATAAGCATGTACCTGATAGTTCATATATGGCACGTCAACAACCATCGGAGTTCCATCCTCGTTCAGTTGACGCTCCACGGGGAGAGAATTGAAGTTCTGTGCATCATATACAGCAATCTGCTGTCCGTCCATTGAAAGGCTCTGCTTGAAATAGCCGAAACGATACAGGAAACCTACAGCGCACATATCCACATTAGAGTCGGAAGCCTCCTTCAGATAGTCACCGGCAAGCATTCCAAGACCACCGGAATAAATCTTCAACACTTGGTTAAGACCAAATTCCATACAGAAATAAGCCACGGAAGCACGCTTGGCATCGGGCTTCACGTCCATATACTTACGGAAGAGATTATAGACCTCTTTCACATTCTTCATGATGGTCTTATCCTTCACAATCTCCTTCTTGCGATCGTAACTCAGACGTTCGAGCAAGAGAACGGGGTTATGACCAACTTCCTCATAAAGTGCTTCATCAAGACTTCTCCAAAGCTCACGGGCCTCATAATTCCACGCCCACCACATGTTGTGAGCGAGTTCGTCCAGACACTTTAAATCTTCGGGCAGTTTTGACTTCACTGCTAACTCCTTCCATTGTGGGGCGCTGGCATAATCTGCTTTAATCTTCATAATTTCTCTGTTTAAGTTTATATCTAATACTTCTATTTAATTCACTCTGTTTAAGAACATTCCGTCAATATATTACTTTCTGGCTTCAGCCTTGCGGAGAGCCATATCATAAGCCTGCTCATAATACTTGATAAACTCTTTCCAAAGAGCTTTCTTTGAAAGCTTATCTGCATTCTGACGGCATTTCTTTACTTCTTCAGCCGTGTAGTTTGAATACTGGGCAACTGTATCTTTAATGGCGTCAGCCACTTCTGAATAGTTATAATCTGTACGATGGATAACCTTCACACCGTCCTCTATCTCGGAATAACCACCCTTCACCGTATTTGCCCAAAGTCCGAAACCAGCCAAATCGGTAGTGATACAGGGTACCTTGAAAGCGATTGCTTCCAAAGGAGTATATCCCCAAGGTTCATAGTAGGAAGGATAAATGCACAGGTCATTGCCAAGCACCACATCATAATAACTAAGGTTAATGACCCCGTCGTCACCTGTGAGATAGCATGGAAGGAAAATCAGTTTCACCTTATCATCTTTACGGTTGTGCATATCTAGGTATTTCAGCATCCCCAGCACATTATCGTGACTCATATTGTGTAGCCAATGAGTGATTTCGGGAACATCTAGGGGAGTATCAAACTTTTTACCGCTATTAAGTCGGTCAACAAGATCCTGACGGGGTTCACCTACCCAACCGGGCACCTCTATAAAGGCAAGAACCGTCTTCTTCAGATCCTTGTCTCGTAGCAGGCGGTTCATGGCTTCAATATACACATCCACTCCTTTATTGCGGAATTCATAGCGGCCACTGGTGGAAACAATCAGGGTATCATCGTCCAATTCTTCACCAAGCAGAGCATTAGCTACATCAAGCAAACGCTTGCGGGCAATCTTTCGACGCTTCGTAAATTCAGCCCCTTTTGGCACAAAACTATTATCGAAACCATTAGGCAGCACAAAATCCACAGGTTTATCGAGCAGTTCCTTGCACTCGTTGGCAGTAATGTCGCTCACCGTAGTAAAACAGTCCACATGAAGAGCAGTTTGTTTCTCTATGGAATGCTTGCTCTGCATATTCAATTCCCAAGACATCTGGTCACCGTTATAGGCAAAAAGATAATCATAGAGAGGTTTGTTATTACCTGCAATAGATCGGCCGATACTGGTAGCATGAGTGGTAAAAATGGTACCTATCTCCGGCAACACCTTATTTATATATAAGGCTCCCAAACCGCACATCCATTCATTGGCATGGTAAACCACTTTCTGCGTCTTATCCAAATTATGCTTGTAGAAACTCTCCACCACTTTAGCGGCAGCATAAGAAAACATAGAGGCTTCATCATAATCACCATAGGCATGAAGAGAATCTACCTGATAATTTTCCCAGAACCATGTATAGATCTGATCTTTTTCCTCAAAAAATGGTTTGAAATCCACAAGAACAGCAATCGGCTCGCCGGGAATTGCCCAGCGTCCTATCTTCAAGTTTAAGCCTTCACCAGTTGCCTTAGTCTTCCAAGCAGATAACAGTGATTGATCTTCTTTAAAATATGGGTTCTTTTTTTCACCCCAACAATCCGGACCTATAAATATCAGATGGTCATTAATCTTATCCTGCAACGTTTTTGCACGAGACGAAAGAACTGTATATATACCTCCAACTTTATTGCAAACTTCCCAACTCGACTCAAAGATATAGTTGGGGCTTAACATACCATTTGTCATTCTTGTTCTTTTATAATGAGCGCAAAGGTAATATAAAAATTGTTTATTACCAACGGAAAATAACTTAAATTTCTAAAAATCAGCCATTTCTTGATTTAAAATGATTACATTTGCAAAGGATTTTACAAAAGTAGTACTCAATGAAAAGAATTATCACTTTCGTATACATATTTATAACAGCAACAGCTGTTATGGCTCAAAAACCTTTTTGTGGAAAATTTAACAACGAAGAATACAAAGTATTCCTGAAAATTAATTTCACAGAAAAGGACATTATTGTGCCTAACCAAGAAGTGTTCGGGGAACTTGACGGCTATATTGGCAGCACACAATGCAATACCGTCTGGCCTATTACATCATCTGACATCAAAGGCAAGAATGCATTCATAGAAGTTATCAACAACTACGGAAGCGAAGATTTTGAAGCTACACTCAAAATCTTGAACGACTCAACAATTCAATACGAACACAACAATGGAAGTACGCTAAAATTCCCAGTAAACAAGAAATGGCATAAGATTCCTAATAAATTAGTTTTCAAGAGAATGCCTTAAAACTATTCATTAAAAGTAATATAAAAAAGAGTCTTGGTTTCCAATCGGATTCCAAGACTCTCTCGTAAAGAAGGCGGCTACCTACTCTCCCGCATTGCATTGCAGTACCATCGGCGATGGCGGGCTTAACTTCTCTGTTCGGAATGGGAAGAGGTGGGACCCCG
>OMXX01000181.1 GCA_900315105.1 uncultured Prevotellaceae bacterium
GAGCTCTTTCAACCACATGATAGTCAACAATATACAACTGAATAAATTTTTCGCTAAGGCTCAACAAGCTACGCAAGTCGTCGAACTCACGTTAAATACATAACAAAAATCCCCTATTCAATCCAAACAAGGAACTGAATAGGGGATTGTTATGTTTATATACTATCAAGAGTCCTCCCCCTCGGGGGAGTCAGAGGGGGGCTCCTACTTCTTCAACTTAAACCTCTGTATCTTTCCGCTTATGGTCTTAGGAAGCTCATCAACGAATTCCACGACACGAGGGTATTTATAAGGAGCAGTCTCATGCTTTACGTGATTCTGCAATTCCTTTGCCAAAGCATCGCCAGCCTTGTCCTTGTATTCATCGGCAAGAACGATGGTAGCCTTTACTATCTGACCGCGAATATCATCAGGAACAGCGGTAATAGCACATTCTACAACAGCAGGATGAGTCATAAGCGCAGACTCTACCTCGAATGGTCCTACACGATAGCCTGATGTCTTGATAACATCGTCCGAACGAGATACAAACCAAAGATATCCATCCTCATCACGATATACGATATCACCTGTATAATAGAGTCCGTTCTGGATTCTCTCCTTAGTCATATCCTCATCACGATAGTAGCCCTTGAATAGTCCAAGAGGCTTGCCCTTATCCACACGTATCACAAGTTCTCCGTGCTCCATTGGTCCTACGCTCTTCTGTTCGCCATCTACGATGTCAATATCATATTGCGGATTCCTAACGCCCATAGCTCCTGGCTTTGGCTTAACCCAAGGATAGGTACCTACAACGAGCGTCGTCTCTGTCTGACCGTATGACTCATATATCATAATGCCTGTCTTTTTCTGCCATTCGTCGAACACGCTTGGATTGAGAGCCTCACCTGCCGTGGTGCAGTATTCGAGGGATGAGAGGTCGTAAGCCGACAGATCCTCGCGAATAAGGAAACGATATATCGTAGGAGGTGCGCAGAACGAAGTGATATGGTAGTCCTGCATTATATGGAGGAGGTCAGCAGGTTTGAACTGACCTTCATAGTCATACACAAAGACTGTTGCTCCGGCTATCATCTGACCATAGAACTTACCCCATACAGCCTTGCCCCATCCTGTGTCGGCAAGTGTGAAGTGAAGTGATCCCTCATGCACGTTATGCCAGTACTTGGCTGTGAGGATATGCGCAAGCGGATAAGAGTAGTCGTGCATCACCATCTTAGGCTCGCCCGTCGTTCCACTTGTGAAATAGAGAAGGAAGTCATCTGTCACCTTGTTTCTCTCAGGAGCCTCGAAAGGCTCTGCCTCCTGAAGTCCGCGCCAGAAGTCATACCAGCCGTTAGGAATAGTAGGACCTATTGAAATGCAATGGCGCAAGGTTGGGCAGTAGCGCTTTGCCTTCTGTACGTTACAAAGCACGTTCTGGTCTCCGCAAGCCACGATATAGCCGATACCAGCCATGTGGCAGCGGTAGATGATATCCTTATCGGTGAGCATGTGAGTTGCAGGAATAGCAACGGCACCGAGCTTGTGAAGGGCAACCATGGTGTACCACCACTCTATCCTTCGCTTCAGTATAAGCATCACCCTGTCACCTTTCTTAACACCCATTTCCTGAAGGAATGAAGCGCATCTGTCGCTTGTGTTCTTAAAAGCGCGATAAGTGATGTGTTTCTGCTCACCTTTATCGTTTACCCAGATGATAGCCTCCTTGTCAGGCATCTGCTGGGCATACCGGTCGATTACATCATATCCGAAATTGAAATCCTCGGGTATATTGATTTTGAAATTTTGCAGGAAGTCCTCGTAAGATGAGAACTCCGTTTTTTTCATAAATTGTTCAAGCATAACTTTTGTTTTGTTCTAGCAAATGCATGACAAAAGTACGAAAATATTTATAATAAAATAGCATTATTTTCTCTGAAATACCCATTTTTTAAAATAAATTATAGATTGCCACATACATTTTTGCGCACACCATTATTGTAATGTGCAATAGTTTTCTGTTCATTTGCGGTTTTCGGTTTTCCATCATTTAAGTAGCAAACTGCTTTTTGTCTGAATAAAAACATAAATGAAATGTAAGGGAAATGACTTAAAAATTTTCATTTTGTTCTATAGATGTTATTGGCGAAACCTTTCAATATCATCCCTCAAATTCACTTACAAACACAAAAAAATGCGTGTACCTATATATATCATAAAAGGAAGAAAACGCATAAATAAACCGATAAAATCGATAACTTTTGCGAAAAAACGCCCAAAAATCGGTTATTTTGCGTGACTTTCACGTGACTGAAACATATTGTCACATTATTGTCACATTATTTTCTTGTATGTTTATGCTTTGTATCGTAACTTTGCACTCGCAAATTCAACAAAAAGTAAAAAGTAAGATAAATACTATGACAAAAAGAATTGTATTCTTGGTAATTGCGTTGGCAAGCCTCTGCTTGACATCCCACGCACAAATCACCCAGACCATTAGAGGCGTCGTAACTGATGCCGTAACACGTGAACCTCTCCCATTCGCAACCGTTCAGGTCGATAACTCCAAAGATAAGGTATGCATCACCGATAGCGTCGGAAAATTTCAGATTACAGGCATTACCGTAGGACGTCATACCGTGCGTTGTAACTATGTAGGTTTCCAAACCGTTGACCTCAGCGATGTGCTCGTTACTTCTGCTAAGGAAACCAATATTGATATCCGACTTCAGGAAGATCAGACAACCCTTCAGGATGTTGTTGTTCGTCCTAACCTCGCAAAGGAGAACACCTTAAATAAAATGGTACTCACAGGCGGACGTATGTTCAGCATCGAGGAGGCAAGTCGATATGCAGGCGGTTTCGATGACCCCGCACGTCTGGCAAGCTCTTTCTCTGGAGTTGCTACAAGTGGTGCCACAAACGGTATTTCTATCCACGGTAATGCCCCTCACCTACTCTCTTGGCGATTGGAGGACATCGAGATTCCTAACCCAAACCACTTCTCTGATATCTCGGTACTCGGTGGCGGTATTTTCTCCTCACTCTCTGCTATGTGTATAGGAAACTCCGACTTCCTCACCTCTGCCTTCCCTGCAGAATACGGAAACGCTGTTTCTGGTGTGTTCGATATGAAGATGCGCAATGGTAACGACAATAAGTACGAGCATGCCTTCCAGATTGGTGTGGCTGGTATCGATGTGGCTTCTGAAGGTCCGTTGAACAGAAAGACGGGTGCTTCCTATCTCGTAAACTACAGATACTCAATGACTGGTCTTGCCAGCAGGATGAAGCTTATTGACATGCAGGGACAGGTAATGGACTATCAGGACCTTAACTTCAAGTTCAACATCCCAACACGAAAGGCAGGCACATTCACCGTATGGGGAACAGGATTCTTCGACCACTTCCATCGCGAGTCTTCTCCAAAGGACTGGGAATCAATGTTTGACGAGTGCTATGCGTTCAGCGACCAATGGATGGGTGCTATGGGCGTAGGACACGTTCTGCCTATGAAGCACGGACAGTTGAAGAGCAGCATTGGTGTGACATACAACAAGGACGAGTTCACACAGGATGTATATAAAAACCTTCCAGACGACATCTATACAAGAGACAATACCGACGGACTGGAACGTGAACCTTTCTTCGCAGAGGCAAGAAGCTTTACCAACATCACAGCCCGTACCACCTATACCCACCGCCATTCCAACCGCTGGCTGGCTCAGTATGGTGCCGTAGCTACAGCTATGCTCTTCGATATGAATATCAGGACAGCATACGTTCTCCACGACAAGCTTCATACTATATGTGATAACGACGGCAGCACAACGCTTTTCTCTGGCTTCACAGCACATTCGTTCACGCTCAACCCTAAGACTACCCTCAACGCAGGATTCAACGTACAGCACCTTCTTCTCAATGGTGCGACAACCTTCGAGCCTCGTGTGAGCATGTCACACAAGCTGAGCGATGACATAAGCCTCGCTTTAGCCTACGGACTTCACAGCCGTGCGGAGAAAACCGATATTTACTTCACACGCAATATCCCACAGCCTGATGAGAGTAACAACTGGAATCCTACGGTTGATCCAAACAGCGATGAACTTGTAAACAAGAAGCTCGGATTCACCAAGAGCCATCACCTCATGGCTACTTTTGGCTGGAAACTCTCTGACCATTGGAACCTCAAGGTAGAGCCTTTCTATCAGTATCTGTTCAATGTTCCGGTAGAGAATGGCAAGCCTTTCTCTGTGCTCAACCGTCAGAGCTTCTATCTCGACAAGGCGTTGGTAAACAAGGGTAAGGGCCGCAACTACGGTGTTGATATCACTCTTGAGCGATATATGCACAACGGCTGGTACGGAATGGCTAACGGCTCATTCTTCAGCAGTAAGTATAAGGGCGGCGATGGCAAATGGCGTCACACTCTCTTCGACCGCAACTATATCATCAACGTGCTTGGCGGTAAGGAATGGATGCTTGGACGCAACAACAACAACATGCTTAGCATCAACGTAAAGGCAACGCTTCAGGGTGGTGACAGAGACACCCCTCTTGATAAGGAAAGTACTAAAAAGCACCCTAATTATGAAGTGCAATACTTTGAGGACGAGTGTTTCTCTAAGCAGTATGACCCTATGCTGATTATCCACTATACCATCAGCTATCGCATCAACAAGAAGAAACTGTCACACGAGTTCAGCATCAAGCACATCAACTGCACAGGCACCAAGAGCCAGTATGGTTACACCTACGACTATCACAAAGATGAATTCAAGGAGTCAACCTTCACACTCTCTCTGCCTAATATCAGCTACAAGATTGAGTTCTGATTTAGTGGAAAGAGTAAAGTGTAAAGTTGAAAGTGTAAAGTATAATGTAGATTGCAAAGCCGCTTAAGGATTATCCTTAGGCGGCTTTTTACATATTATAACGTGAGTTCGACGACTTGCTTCAACTTGATGAGCTTCAGCGAATAATTCAAGACTGCGAGGGCTGAACGTCGAAGAGGTCGGCGGCCGAAGGGAAAGCCAAAGCCCGACACCTAATAGGGCAG
>OMXX01000244.1 GCA_900315105.1 uncultured Prevotellaceae bacterium
AACTGTAGATCTCATGAATCAGATGTTGGATGACTGCGGCAATGACCTTTCCAAACTGGGTAAGAAGACAATGGAAGAACTGATGTGCTACCGTGGCATCGGTAAGAACCGGGCCATTGCTATAGTCGCTGCCTGTGAGTTTGGGAAGCGATTCAGGAAGACTGCTCCAGAAGAGAAGCCAGTTCTGAAGAATGCCTTGGCCATCGGTGACTACATGATGCCACAACTTGAAGACCTAGATGTGGAGGAGTTCTGGGCATTGTTCCTCAATCCGAAGCATGAATTGCTCAGAAGAGTCAGAATCTGCCGGGGAGAGGTGTCAGAAAACGCTGCCGACCCGAGGAACATCATGCGATTCGGGGTACTTTACAATGCAACTTACATTGTTACAGTACATAACCATGTCAGTGGAAACCCCTCTCCCACAAAATTCGACAGCACAATTGCTGCTAAGCTCACACAGGCTGCAGAGTCTGTACGGATGACCTTGCACGACCACATCATCCTTGCGGATGAACAGTACTATTCGTTCAAGGATAACAAGAAACTTTAATCGAGAGTGTTTCAATTCTTGAATAAAAAGAATCGTAATTCTGATAAAAACACTAACTTTGCACAACAAAGAAATAACAAATTGAAGAATTGACTTATGGCAAAGAATATAAAGAAAACAACGCCGAGCGAATTTCGCGGCATAACATTGAGAGAGTTAATTACCAAGTTGGAAAGCCTTTCCAATAACGGGAAAAATGACACCCTGGAAGTACAGATGTGTCGCATCCAAAAATTTCGTAAGCATGATGGCATGATTGCTTGCTTCGACACAGATGACGAAAGGAATATCACAAGTACAGGTATCTACCATGACGAACTCTTTGATAAAGACTTCATCGGTATAGGATTCAATTAAAACATAAACATTAACGTGGAACAAAATTATGGCTCGGTACTTCCTAACTAGTACCGAGCCATATTTGTGTTTATTATTTCCCCTGAAGAATTTGAAGCAATTCGTTCAGGCTTTTCGCTATTTCTTCTGGCGTAGGGATAGGTCTATATGCCAACTGCCCTAACTCCTCAACATAATGCTCACTCAAATCTGTCCAAAGCCGTGAGAAGTCCTTAATCAACGGTGCTTCATCAATATTCTTTCCTTGCCATCCATCTGGCGTATCAAATACCGATTGGTCATGCTGCCACAGGTCTTTCAGGTCTTGAAGAAAGCTCTGACTCAGATATTCACGACATTCTGCGTCATTCACCAACGCATGAAGGTCATAGAAGTGACGGATTTTCTTATTCAACCCATCCAATGGTTGAGAAGTGAAGGAGAAACGCAGTAAAGAAACAAGCTTTTCACAGATAGTACGCCTTTTGTCAAGCACGTTCAATTCAAAAGGAGCCATATCTAACTCTTCAATTAGCGACTCCCTTCCTGTTTCCCTAAGAAACTGAGTGATAAAGCTTTCTATTTCCAACCTCACATACGGATAGGGATTGGCAAAAGAATTAATCTCGACGATAACGTAGTTCCCCAGCAATTTCATTCGCGGATCACTTCCTGATAATGTACTCGTATAGGAATGATATGTCTTCCTATAGTGAGACCCTTTACTTGTCTCACCTGGCACGTCAGTTTCTGGTATTCCCTCAGTCATGCCTTTACTGACCTTCGAGATCAAGTTCTTTATTTGATTGCCTTTCATACCCTCGGCAAGAACGGCAACATCGATGTCGCTGGAAAAACGGTCTATCAATCTGTAAGCCTTGGACAATGAGGTTCCACCTTTCCAAACCGTGTTGTTTGCCTGTGAGGTTCGGGAGAGTTGCTGCAGGATTTTGGTTATCCAATAGTCCTTCTCGATATAAACGGGAGCGATGTCCAAATGCTCAGATGCTGCACGGATAGCATCGGATAGCTGTTGCCTATTGTTGTCAAGTGTCATACGATTCTGAAATTATTAGTCGATAAAACTTTCTTGGTCAAGCCAACTTTATATATAGTAATTGGATTAAGGGTATCTCTCAGTACCTGTGCTTTCTCTTCTCCATAAAGATCTTCAACGATAGCGCCAGTCACGGCCCTCGTCATTGGATTATACTTCAAGGCAAGCTTGATTATCAATTCCACACTTCTTACATCAAGTGATTGTACGATAGCCCTTATCCTATTGTAAGATTTGTCAGGTGTCGTATCCGGAATTGACTTAATATTTTTGATAGCGTCAAGTACTTGAAGTAGAGGAATGTTATTCCTTGTTATCACATTGGGCTGCTGTACAAAACGTATAGTAAAAGAACCTCTGCGAGTATTATTTTTCTTCCCATTAACCCCAATCTCAATGATATTGGAGATTTGTGTGGTAAGACCCAATTGTCCGAAAATGGAATTACCAGTCAGATAGCCAATTATCTGGCCATCTTTTTCCAATAAATCCTTAACAACCTCTTCCTGACTAGGCTTTAAGCTACCGAACATCGTCTGCTTCGGCTTATAGAAACGTCCTTTAGAAAGACGCTGGATCACACCGCTATCTGCCATACGGTTTAGCTTACGTATAACATTGGCACTGGATTCAGGAGGCAATCCCAAATCCCGATACGTGAAAACATAGTCTGAACGGAATGAATTCACGGTCTGCTCTATAGCCTTTGACTGTAACATAATTGCTATTGCATTACGAATTTGGTGCAAAGATACATATTTTGTCTCGTTTTTAAGCCACAAAACAAGACAAAAATTCAAAAAGAAGCTATTTTTTAACAATTCATGTGCTTAAAT
>OMXX01000193.1 GCA_900315105.1 uncultured Prevotellaceae bacterium
ATCGCCTCCACCATCCTGTTTGTCTATCCTGTGATGGTGGCTGTCATTATGGCTACATGCTTCCGGGAGAAAGTAACGGCTTCAACGGTTATAGCCATCATCCTCGCCTTGGTGGGCATCGGCCTGCTATACAGGGGCGATGCAGGCGTTTCGCTCAGCACCTTAGGCATCCTTCTGGTCATGGTGTCGTCGCTGACTTACGCCATTTATATCGTAGTGGTCAACCAGTCGAGCATCCGCATGTCGTCGTTGAAGCTCACGTTCTATGTGCTGCTGATATGTATGCTGTGCTTGCTTGCCTATTCGTTCACCTCGCCTGACCTGCATCTGATGTTGCCCCCATCGCCTCGGGCATGGTTCTTTGCCTGTTGGCTGGGGCTGGTGCCGACGGTGCTCTCGCTGGTGCTGATGACCGTTGCCGTTCACGAAGTGGGAGCCACGCCTACAGCCATCATGGGAGCCTTGGAGCCATTGACTGCGGTAGCCATAGGCGTAATGGTGTTTGGCGAATCGCTCACCCTGCGTCTTGCCGTTGGAATCGTACTCATCCTTTCAGCCGTCCTGCTGATTGTGCTTGGCAAAAATTTCCATCTGCGTACTATCGGTCATGCCATCACCTCGATCGTCAGAAAGACTTGGCGATGGAAATCATAAGCTTAATAATAAATAGATAAATTTACAATGATGAAGACAAACTATAAGGTAATTGACAGAGATAAATACTATAGGAAAGGTGTATTCCGTCACTTTTCAGAAGATTGTAAATGCTCTACTTCCATAACAGCGAGGATAGACGTAACAGAACTTGTTGGATATTCCAAGAAAACAGGGACAAAGTTTTATATCAACTTCCTGTATGTCCTCTCCAAGGTGATGAATTCCCGTGAAGACTACAGAATGGGGTATCTTTGGCAGACGGATGAACTCATCTGCTACGACGTGATAAATCCAACACAGTATGTTTTTCATGAAGATACGGAAACATGCACACCTGTCTATACAGAATACTTTGAGAACTATGAAAAGTTCTATGCTTCTGCTTTGCGGGATGTTGAAGAGGCAAAGAAAACAAGGGAATACGGACTGGATATGGCGAACCACCCGAACTGGTTTGATGCATCGTTCATATCATGGCTCTCATACGATTCGCTGAACATAGAACTGCCCGATGGACATCTGTATTTTGCGCCTATCGTCAACTGGGGGAAATACAGGAAAGAAAACGGCAGGCTTGTCATGCCAGTGACTGTTCGCCTGAATCATGCGATTGCTGATGGCTATCTGGTTGCAAATGTATTCCGCCTCTTGAGACAAGAAATCAAGGCGTTTGTAGAGAGAGATAATGGTTAAATTCCAATTTAGCGAACAGACAGATAATGGCAAACATTCAAATCATACAAGGAGACTTTGAGCAGAAGTTGAAACTTCAGTTCGCCCCAAGCATCAGGGCTGGTTTTCCCTCGCCAGCTGAAGACTATAATCACGAGACGCTGGACTTCAATCGTGACCTTATCCGTAATCCTGAAGCGACGTTCTACGGGAAAGTGGAAGGCGACTCTATGATTGAGGCAGGAATCAATGATGGTGACATCGCTGTCATTGACCGTTCACTTGAAGCAAGAGATGGGGATATTGTAGTGGGCTATGTCAATGAGGAGTTCACTATCAAGTACCTCGATTTAACTCATCGCAAAGACGGTTATATTGAATTACGCCCAGCCAACAAAGACTTCAACCCCATCCGCATCGATGAGGATGATGACTTTGAGGTGTGGGGCGTGGTTATTTGGACAATTAAGAACTGGCGTAAATATTAAATACATAAATTATGAAAAGAAATTTAATGAGTATCTTACTCTTTCTCATTGTCATGTGTTCATATGCACAGACAAAGCGTTATTATTGTGAAGTGAAAGGCATTGAGAAAGAATTATCTTCAGGTCTTAAAATCATATTTGATTTTGGTGATCATGCCTCATATAACATGTGGGGAGATCTGAGTAGCAAACTTAAATTTGTGGACGAAAAGAATGGGGAAGAAATAAAATTCAATAGCATGGTTGATGCTGCAAATTATATGGTAGAAAAGGGATGGCAGTTTCAACAAGCATATTCATCAGCTTATGGCAGTCACCCTATCATACATTGGATATTCTACAAAGATGCAGAGTCCATTGAAAAAGCCAAAGAAGGCATAATGACAAAGGAAGAATACAACAAAACCCATAAGTAAAGAATGTACGGCATCATAGACTGTGACAACTGCTATGTATCATGCGAGCGTGTCTTTCGGCCCGACCTGAAAGACAAGCCTGTCGTTGTTCTATCGAACAATGACGGCTGCGTTGTGGCACGGTCAAATGAAGCCAAGAAGATGGGAATCAAAGCCGGAACGCCTTATTTCCAGCTGGCAGAGCAGTTCCCCAATCAAAAGATAGTAGTATTCTCATCAAACTATGAGTTGTATGGTGAATTGACAAGCCGCGTGGTTTCAATCATCCGCAATGAGGCTCCAGCATATTTCAGGTACAGCATCGACGAGTGCTTTGTCTATCTTGACGGCATGGAGAAGATGGACTTGAAAGCTTGGGGCGAGGAGCTGCACAAGAAGATAAAGCGAAACGTGGGAATGCCCGTCAGCATCGGACTGGCTCCCAACAAGACCCTTGCGAAGATGGCCAGCCATTTCGCCAAGAAATACCAGGGCTACCGCCATTGCTGCATGATTGATACTGACGAGAAGCGCATTAAGGCCCTGAAACTCTATCCGATAGATGAAGTCTGGGGCATTGGCCGACGTTATGCGGCCCGTCTTGAAGCCCTTGGCGTGAAGACAGCCTACGACTTTGCAGAGCATAACCAGTCATGGATAAAAGCCACTTTCAATAATATCGTCATCGAGCGTACTTGGCGGGAGCTCAACGGTGAAGACTGTGTGCCCAATGAGGAAATGGCCAAGAAGAAGAGCATCTGCACCAGCCGTTCCTTCAATGGAATGATAACCGACCTCGACGGACTCCGCACCCACGTCTCAAACTATGCAGCCCGATGTGCTGAGAAGCTGCGCCAGCAGGGTACGGTTGCTTCTATTGTGGGTGTGTTCCTTAACACCAATGCTTTTCGTGAAGACCTGCCTCAGTACTGGAACTTTCAGGAAATGCGACTCGTCACACCTTCCAGCTCGACAATCACTATTGTCAAGGCTGCCAATGAATTGCTTCAGAATCTCTACCGCCAGGGCTATCACTACAAGAAAGCCGGTGTCATCGTGATGGGAATAGGGCCGAACAGCCCCATTCAGCAGGATCTGTTCGACATAAATGCTGAACAATTCGAGAAGATGAAACGTCTGGATGCCGTTATTGACCGCATCAATAAGGTCAATGGAACAGAGACCATTGTGCTTGGCAGTCAGCAATACACCCAAAAAGATGGCAAGGGAAAGGCTAACGTCTTTGCCAATGCCATCAAGCATGATTTCAAGAGTAAGAATCCAACGACTCGATGGAGTGATATTATAGTTTTGAAGTAAGCACAATATTGTATGAAAATAATCTTTTTAGATTTTGATGGTGTAATGGACACTGCTTACTATGATTATATTTTGAGCAGAGATGGACTTCCTGGAAACGATTCTTTCGGGACCGTCTTTGACCCTAATTGTGTTCGGAATCTGGCGGAGATTATTGAAAAGACAGGTGCAGATATAGTTGTTTCATCGACATGGAAATACTTTATGTCCTATAAGGATTTCCTTGATATGTGGGAATACAGGAAATTGCCGGGCTTTGTAACAGATGTAACGCCAACGCCAGATGTCAGAAGAAATCGTGGTGATGAGATTGATGCATGGTTAGACGAATGTGCCGTTGAATGCCAATATGTTATTATAGATGACCTTGATGGTAGTAATTTCAACGAACATCAACTGTCTAGATTACTTGTCGTCAATCCTTTTAATGGACTTGACGAAGAAATTGCAAAAAGAGCAATTGCAATATTAAATCAGGTGTGACAGCCAAGATATCATTCCTACCTATCCTGTTAGTTCCTCGTTACTGCAGTTTATGACGGAGAAGGAACGGAAGATTCACAATGAGCCTCCTACCTATGCTTCATCTTTTTCATTTCCTTTTCCACAGGTTCTTTATGGCTCATAGCAGGTGTGCTTTTGCCGTCTTTCCTTTTTTCATCCTCTGCTTTTATCCCGTCCGTGCTCATTCTATTTGTAATTGCTAAAAACTATCTCGTTCTTTCTGCCTCTTTACTCATCAAGGCTAACGATTTGTTTTCCCTTTCGGTTTCATCATACTGCCTGGCAATACTTTGTCAATAGGCACTTCTTACCGAAACTTCGTGGATAGCATCCTTTACTGGTTATCCCGCCACGATTGTTCTTATCCGACCATCTTCATGCCTGCCTTTTTCGGGCGAAGTGATCACACTTACTTTTTCCGTCGCGAAGTTAGTGCAAGCCGCATTCTGCAAGTACCAGGTGCCTTATTCCTCGAATTTTTTCAAAAACTTTTTGCCGTCTGCAGGGCATCCAATAAAAACTTTTCAGGCCCAGGGGTGAAA
>OMXX01000234.1 GCA_900315105.1 uncultured Prevotellaceae bacterium
GTAAGCATCCAACCCCTTTTTGCCATAAGCCTTAGCCCCAGCATTTGCTGGGGTTCTGGGAAATCATAAGGTAATTGGATTTTGTTGTTTTTATACGTTTTTAACCTAATACCTCTTGGGCAATGAGTTCGTAATCACTCCTGCCCTCGGTAACCTTCTTGAAGAAGTCGTTGAAGAAATCAAATGCAGCCTTCTTCTGTAGCTTACATGTCTCTATGAATGTGAGCCATGCAGCTGCAACCTCACCGCCCTTCTCGCTGCTGAAGCCGCCAAAGCTCTTCCGCAGGTTGGTAAATGGCCGGACTGCACGTTCGCAACAATTATTATCTATCAAAACACTTCCTATATCTCTGTAGGCAATCAGTTCCGTCCAGTTGTTGCGCATATAATTCAATGCATGCACTAACTTGCTGGATGCTTTTACTTTTTTACTCTTTATCTTGGCTAGCAGTGCAAGTGCCCGCTGATCAAGCTCATTGAGTACAGGTATTGACTCTAATTTCCTGGCTGTCAGCACCTCTTCTTCTGTCCGATGGAGAAGAATGCTCTCCAGTTCCACCTTATATAATATACTTATCAAATCAATAAACTCCTGAGCCAGTTCATCCTTGTAGTCTTTCAATGCCGACCAGAATATCCGGCGAACATGAGCCCAGCAACATGCATGGGTGCAGCCATCAAGCTTGCTGAAGTAGACATATGCATTGTAGGCATCAGTCATCAGAGTTCCTTTGAATTCACCAAGGAATTCCTCTATCACCTTGCGCTTCCTGCGACCGAAGAGATAATAACATACCTTCGTCGTCAGATTGACGATGACCCACATATAACGCTTCACATATTTGTATACGCCATTAACCTTTACCTTGGTCCATACCCAAGTCTCATCGCAGTATATGCTCGTACCCATCTTCAACAGCATCTTCTTGATGTACTTCTTACCGCCTTCTAACAGTTCTGCTCCACGGGTAAGCCAGTTCAGAATGCTTTGTTTCGACATACGCATCTTTTCATTGAACATGCGGTACATCTCACGTCCGCTTGACAGCGCATACTGGAATCGATTTACACCAAGGTCAGAGAGCATAGAGTAAGTAGCACTTGTATGAGGTACAAGGCACGGCATGTCATATTTCGACTCATTGACAAACACACATTCACGTTTCTCATCTTCCTTTGATTTGGGTATGAAGAAGGGAAATTCATTGCCATTCTTGTCACGTACCCACACATACAGGTATCTGTCCTGGCGGGTGAGACTGACACGGTCAAACTGGTCAACAGGTCTTGTATAGCGGATAAATTCAAGCCCCTTTTCCTTCAGTTTGTCAAGGTCACAGTCATGGACGACGCATATGTCTGCACGCATAGTGTTGTAATGATCTGGGCGATTACTCAGATCACGAGGCTTCTGCTCCTGGGGGGCTCCAGAAGAGGCATTCTCTTCTTCCTCTTCCTCGTCATCATCAGTTGGAGGAACATTGTTCTTGCTACCATTCTCAATGTATTTTTCCTCATCCTCATCCTTGCTACCGTCAGAAGCAGATTTGGATTCAGAGGATTCTTTAGGCTTCTCGCTACCTTTGCCATACTGAGCACGTTTGCGCATAGCGAGCTCGCCCTTCAGCTTTGCATTCTCAGCCTTCAAGTCCTCATAGTCCTCGGCTATCTTCTCTAATTGAGCCACTCTTTCACCCATTGCATTATTGGACTTCAAGAGAGTCTCAACGGCTTGAAGAAGATCCTTTATCTGCTTTTGATACTGCTCCCGTTCCATATCAGACATTTCTCCACCCTTTACAGACGATGCCTCTGCTTCCAGCTGCATCGCGTAACGGGCTTGCATAATCATGCGCTCTATGTCTATCTTCAAATCTGCCATTATATGGGACTTTTGCTCTGCAAAGGTACATACTTTCTTTGGCAAATTCAAGAGTAAAAATATTATTTAACACACTGAAAATCAGCACTTTGCGCCAATAACAACCCATCCGAAAGTATTGTAATACTCCCCTATTCTGCATACTCAAAAAGAGCGTCAGAAGGACTCCCAATAGCCTCTTTTTAACAATCACGAAACCTATTAAATACCTGATTATCAGATTGCTGGACATATTCTTACACCAGTTGAACCGGCAATGCTTTACAGTTTTTTAACACCAAAATGAAGCCATCTAAGCTACTTTTTCTTTGTAACCTTGATGAATCGGACCTATCTTCCTTATTACGGGACAAGTCAACAAAGCAACAAGGAACTCATATTCGAGGACGTAGATCGGCTTGTCATTTATGAAATCCAATCTTACAAAGCTCATATTATGATCAAAACGCTGTACATACAACTGGCATTCATTATGCTCATGACGGATGATCTTAACCAGCTTCTGGTCTTTAGACGTAAAGATATAAGCCGTACCTTCTTCCATCCTCCCTGTCAGGGTACGGACAACACCACATAGCTTATCGTACCCACCTCGCATATCCTTATAATTAGGAATATACTTATATTTTGTAGCACCTGTCAAACCAAACATAACGGCTGGATCTTTTGAATGAAACTTACCAATTCATTATAGCTCAACTTATGATGCTCTATTTTCATACCATCAGTAAACCCAACGTAAACATAGGAGATATTCTTGGTCTCTTCGTTTTCAATGCCTGCAGTAGTTTCTGCCACATCTTCCTCGCGTTCGACTTTGGTCACCACTTCCGGCGTTTCTCTTACAACACAATCGACAACCTCAGGTTGGGCGATTCTTTTCTTGTACCATTTTTCAAATGTGTGATACGGAACGCCATTGGACTCGAAGAATTTGGCGACCGAGATCCCTCGTTTACAGCCATCCTCCTGATACCTCTTCCACAGTGTTTCAATGTCTTTAATACTTACTGCCATAATCTCAAATTTTTGAATTCATGGCGCAAAGGTAATAACTATATCCTAGACCACCTAAAAAGGGGTTGGATGCTTAC
>OMXX01000184.1 GCA_900315105.1 uncultured Prevotellaceae bacterium
CCCCCTATACTTTGTGCGTCAGACTTTATTCCACTACAAGAAAAATAGATTCCCGAACCGTCAGACCGTCTTGGATTAGACTGGAAAGCCAACAAGACCGACCTTGTAGAGTTAGACTACGCTTTAAAGGCCGCCACATGCTTCGGCACCGAACTAATCGTGAAAGATACATTCAGTAGTCTCGCCCATATATTAAAGGTCGATAGGACCGAAAATACATCTATAAGAAAATTTCTGAAATGAGGATTAGATGCGAGGGTGCAATCGGCATACCAACTTAATGGATACCCAAATTGATGGATAGAACTGCGTTATGTCAAAATAGTACCGAATCAAGAGAACTGAGTAACTTCAACTTATGTTCTGCCAGTAATCCCAATTATATAGATGCCATAAGCAAAAATTCCCTTCCATTTGTGATGCATGGAAGGGATTTATTTTATATGCCATAGTTATCGGAATGCCGCGACGTGTATCATTTGACGATATATCTACTGCTCAAAAACAATCTTGTTTATCCAAAAGATTAGATAACCGACGTGAAAGTCCATTAAGGATTTTTATTTTATCAAGATTTTCTTCCCATTACGGATATAGATGTTTCCCGGGGTTGGCGTTTCGATTTTTCTTCCTGACAAATCGTATATGGAGTTGTCTTGTCTATTTTCATTTATTACAGTATCATGGACACCGGAGAAAGGGAAATCATCAGTTTCAACGATTTTAAAAAAACAATTCCATCCCCATTGTGTAGAATACGCCTCTTTGGATCCATAAGGCACATATAGTGTAAATTCTTCACTTTCATCATATGGCGGAGTAAAAGGTAGTTCTCCCGGGTATGATATGCTTTCTTTACAAATCGGAGGAATCTTTGCGGCACATCTTACCTCATGCAACGTCTGTGACATCCCACCAAAACTTGATGCGCCCAATTGACACAATGAAGGAGGGAGATTAAGTGTAGTAAGATAACATCCGTAAAATGCATCCTCTCCTATTGCTTCAAGTTTTTGATTAAAACTTATCTCACGTAGATTTGAACACAACATAAATGCGGAGGCTTCGATACGCTTACAATTGTCATGAATCTTTAAGATTTCCAAGCCGTCACACATACTGAATAGTCCAAAGGGAATACATTCAAGATTTTCAGGTAGTACTATTTCTCTGATGTTTTTACTTAATTGAAATGCCATGTTCCCGATAGTGGTACAAGTTTTTGGTAGATACACACTACTTAATCCACAATCTTGAAATGCACCTTGACCTATTTCCTCGAGCCCATCCGGAAATATAAGATTGTCGAATCTTGTCATAGAGAAAGCATGCTCCCCAATTTTTATCAATGATTTAGGCAGTCTTGGAGTTATAGTCAAACGATTACATTCATTGAATGTTTGATATCTTATCTCCTCGACTCCTTCGGGGATTACCAATTTACAGTTAAGCCATCGATCATATCCAAAGGCTGTAGAGCCAATTTCCCTTACAGTCGTAGGGATGTTAATTTCTTCCAGACCCATAAATGCAAATGCCGCCTTCCCTATGCTGACAATACCTTCCGGTAAAATGATATGTCTCATTTTAAGCCAAAAGCCAGTCTCGAACTGTATAGGTTGGTACAAGGCATAATCGGGAATAGCATTGTTCTCCATCGTTGCATTCTCAAGATTCAGCACTTGCATATTGCCATATACAGCACAGTCCCATATGGCCTTGAAATCTTCTTTGTTCATTGGTCCCACAACTATAAGGGAATCTATTTCAGAACCTTTATTAGCTTCCAGAATGGATCGTAACTGACCATAATCATTTGTTATAGCCTTAAATCCTACAAGATTTACAGCATTTTCATTTGATTCGCCACATCGATCTGGTATCGATGTTTCATCGTTTTGTTTCCCATTAGCGTATGAGGGCAAATGCATTAATTTGTCATTACCTTCAAATAAATCGACAGGCACACAATGCGAAATGCCATTTCTTATTTCTGATTTCTCATAGCATGATGGCAAACTAAGTATATTGTCCATTTCTTCATAAGACATTCCATAACTCTGGAGAAATGTCAATATCAATAATAGAAGAAATGCTCTCCTAAAATTCATCATAATACGAATATCTGAGATGTTGCATGTTTATGTAAAATTTAATGTTTCAAGTCTGAATTTAATTCAGACTTGAAACATTAAATTCGTATCATTTAGTAAATTTAGCGCTATTTACAATTTCCCCATCAAGAATATAGGACACAACATATACACCTTTTGGCAATGTAGATATGTCAAGCATGCAACGTTTACCCCCTATTTCAATGTTATTTGAGGATATTAATTCTCCGGTTACTACTGATGAGATAGCAATGGTTGAATTAGGCAGAGCAGAATCTAGCAAGTTGATAATTAAACTGCCATTTTCAACTGATATATTAGACATTCCAATCTGTCTATCCAATGTTATTGAACCCATTGCTAACTCTCCATTCTCATTTATACTATATGCATAATATGTACCCCCTTGAGAGCCCGAAGTTAGAGTTAGAGTGTTCTCATTACTTATGGTTACACCATCAGTATTTTCCCAACGGATTTGGGAGTTTTCTTCTGCATCTGTTGAAAGAATCAATCCGTTGTTTATAATCGGAGTTTGCACGATAGAGATTGGAGTATATGTGGGAAGTGGAGATTTCACAATAAAAGTCTCACCTCCAATAATATTTCCATACTCATCTCGTTGAATCAAATCCAATGTGTAATTTCTTGAGATTGTTGGAACCTTTTTAAATCCAAATCTAAGTGTTACTTTGTCAAATTCTTTGCCTTTCAACAAAATAGATTCAAGCCGACTTTCCTTGGATATAAATTGAACTTTTCGTGGGCTAACAGATGGTGCATACATGATGTTATTGCTTTGCGAACCTCCTTGCTCCCATGCTGTATAAATAGGCTGAGACAATTCCATTTCTATTGTAGCATAGGAATAGATCGCCTCATCAGAACTAGTTCGGGGAATTAACTCCAATGAGTATTTTTTATTAACATCGTATATATTACGAACAAAAACACTCGTTCCACTATTAAGTTCTTTTTGGCTTATTATTGAAACATTCTTTTGTGCATCATTATTTGAATTCCTTGTATTGTATGTGAAGGTTCCATCATACCATGGTTCAAGGTTGGTATTGGAAATTTGTGCCAGCAGACAAAAATGGTGTTTCTCAGTACCATTGTCAGATGAAGTTCCCAATAAATCTGCTGGGAGAGCCCATGTTATAGGGATGTCGATATAACCACCAGCCGGAATTTTTCTTATGACACTTGGTGTCATTGGTCCACCTGTTACTTCTCCATTAGTATAGACCTCCTGTCCCATCCAAGCTTGAGGCCTAAATCCGGTTGATGCTTTTGCCCAATACACGTGAACATATTGGGTGCCTCCATCATATTGTTTTTTCCCTCTATTATGAACGCGAACATAAACTGTCGCAGATGTATGATTTGCAGAATAAACAGGATTTTCATGTTCACATATACCATCTGCATTGTTTCTTATCCAAATTGACGGACTCAGCCAAAATTTATCAGTGGTTGTGTTTGGCTCCTTACCAGTATCTTCAGGATTATCTTTTACATATAGATCAACGGCCGGGGCAAGATAATTGAAAGCTAAATCTTCCCCAACGGATAATGGTGTAGAAACATATTGAGGATGTTCTGCACTGCGACGGTCATGATTCTTGGCATAAATAAACGCTTCATCCATAGTGATACGACCATTCTTGTCAGTATCAGGGTATACTTTCGCACCTCGGTGGTTAGCACCGTTTATTGCAGTTGTCCATTGATATACAAACTCATCGTAAGGAATGTCTCCGCAGGCCCAAGAATACTCGCTGCCAGTAGAAGCAGTAGCCACAACGCAACCAGCTTTTGTAAGATCATCAATAAAACCTCCGGAAAAGCACTGACCTAAAACGACGTTTACGTTCACATTTTTCTGCGTAAACGGAGACAACATAGAAGCCAGCTGATAGTCGTGGAGATTTTCTCCACCCCATAGGCATATGTATGATTTAGATTGGTTGTCAGTAGAACCGCCATGGTCTATAACATAGAAGAAGAGATGGTCATCTTCTCCAAGTTTTGTTTTCAATGAATTGAGAGTAGATTGAATGTTGGCTTTGGTTGCAGCCAGTTTTATATCAGCTACACCATCATTATCCAAATCAAGAGGCTGGGATTTGAATCCTCCGGTTGTCAATCTCATGTCTTCGGCAGGATTGTTGCCATCCGACATAATTGGGAAGATGTTTTCTTTGGGAACTCCATATTTGTTAACCAAAGTCTGGTAGATAAACGAGCAGTCATTCCAATAACGCTCGTAATTGGACATTTTGTTGACACCACCGCTTAGGATAATCGCATAGGTCCTGTGTGCAGCTTCTTGTGCAGCATTTGACTGTGACACCTTGACAACTGTCGGTTTTGAGTTCGCATTGGTTCCGTAGCGGTTTTTGACCGACAATGGAGCGAAGTTGCCGGATGGTGGCAGTTTTCGCTCTACCTTGCTTGATGGTACCGCCGCATTGACTGATGTCGTGATGGTTTTGGGAACCGTGAGCACATAGCACTCATGCTCCCATCCTTTCATCGGTTCGGCATCGACAAATATAGTCCATGCTGTTTGGCTGTTGTCTTGGAGGATGAAGTAGTCAACATCCTTCCCTTGAAATTGCCGTTGGGCAATCGTCAGTGCTTCTGCTTTAGAAACACTGTGAGTCTGAGCGAATGCCGCAGAAGATAAGATGCAACACATCAACAGACTTAGAAGAGTAAGTTTTGCTCTCATTGCGCTTGTGTTTGGGTTAATGTATCGGTTTAATTTTCACTTAGTTGTTAGGAAGTATGGTTCTCTCAGAAATTAACGTCAAGCTCTATACTCATCTAACCTGTT
>OMXX01000064.1 GCA_900315105.1 uncultured Prevotellaceae bacterium
CTTTGGCTTTCCCTTCGGCCGCCGACCTCTTCGACGTTCAGCCCTCGCTGTCTTGAATTATTCGCTGAAGCTCATCAAGCTGAAGCAAGTCGTCGAACTGACATTAATCTAATATCCTTAGTATCTCATCCATTTCAAACCCTCGTGAGAGGGCGAAGCGAATGAGTTTTCCTCTTATCTCGTATTCCGATTTCCCCGTAATGGTCTTGCGTTTTGCCTCAATCAGCGGACGAAGTATCTCCTCATAGTTTTTTTCATCTACTTCATCGAGTATCGGGTTATAAATGCTGCTTGGGATGCGTTTCATGTATAGGGCTTGCTCTACCTTCTTGCGTCCCCAACCGTTGAACTTTATCTTTTCCTCAACAAAACAACGCGTATATCTCTCCTCGTCAATGAATTTCTCCTTTATGAGATATTCCATGACGCGAGCCTGTGTGGCTTTGTCAATTTCCCAACGACGCATCTTGTCGAGCATTTCCTGTTGGCAATGCTCTCCACGTGCGCATAATGTCGTGAGTTTGGTGAGTACTTGTTGTTCGGTCATGTTTGGAGGTTAGAGAGCCCCCCTCTGTCCCCCTGCATAGGGGGAGGGGAGGTTAGGGGGTAGAGGTTAGGGGTTAGAGGGTGTGCATTCCACACTAATCTCTAACCCCTAACCTCTAACCTTATTCAACAATAGGCTTATACTTTGGCACGAGTGTCTTCATCAATATCCAAGCGATGAGGTAGGCAACGGCACAGTAGCAGAAGATGATCATATAGCCGGCTGGTTTGCCTGTGACTCCGAAGAATGAAAAAGCGTCACCTTGTCCTTCTGCGTAGGTGAAGAGCTTACCTGAACCTTTGTTGATGAGAAATGATCCAAGTCCGCCGAACATGGTACCGATACCTGTAATAGTGGCGATGGCGCTCTTTGGGAACATATCACCGATAGTAGAGTATAGGTTTGCGCTCCAAGCCTGATGTCCTGCACCTGCAAGACCTATTATTATACATGGCAACCATACGCTAACACCTGCAAGTGGCTGTGCGAACATTGCAAAGATAGGGAGGAATGCAAAGATGAGCATCGCACGCATACGACCTGCGTATGGATTCATGCCCTTGTTCTCAACAAATAGCTTTGGTAGATAACCGCCGTATATAGAGAGTACGGTCACGATGAGGTAGAGCACGAAGATAAGCATCTGGCCCGTGAATGAATTTGACGGATAGCCAAGTTCTGAGAAATAGGCTGGTGCCCAGAAGAGGAAGAACCACCAAACGCCGTCTGTGAGTGCCTTACCAACGATAAATGCCCATGTCTGACGGTATGTGAAACATTGTCCGAATGAGAGTTGCATACCCTCTTCTTCTGTGACAGGTCCCGTTTCTTCCTGCTTATTGTCAGAGTTGATGTATGCAAGTTCTTCCTCGTTCACGTTCTTGCTCTGGTGTGGGTGCTCATACATGAAAGCCCACGCTGCAGCCCAGATGAAACCGATAGCACCGATGATGATGAATGACATTTCCCATCCCATTGCTGCTGCAAGGATAGGTATGGTGAGTGGGGCAGCGAGTGCTCCGACGCTTGAACCTGCGTTGAACATACTTGTGGCGTATGCACGGTCTTTCTTAGGGAAGTATTCTGCTGTTACCTTGATGGCTGCAGGGAAGTTGCCAGCCTCTCCCATGGCAAGTACGATACGGCATGCGAGGAAGAGATATACGGAAATGGATGTAAACATCAATGTGCCCTTTACCACATTCTCACCGAACCAACCTGTATCGGCAAGGTGGAATGTAGCCCATCCGCATGCTGCGTGAAGACATGCACCGAGACTCCAGATTGCAATCGCCCAGATGTATCCCTTCTTTGTGCCCATCCAGTCGATGAACTTTCCTGCAAAGAGCGAGATGAATGCATAGAAGATGGAGAATGTGGCTGTGATTGTACCATAGTCATCGTCTGTCCAGTTGAAGTCCTTCGAAATGAAGTCCTTCCATGTGAGCGACAGAACCTGACGGTCCATGTAATTTACTGTTGTGGCGAAGAAGAGCATCGCGCACATAACCCAACGCCAGTTGGTCATTTTGCTTGTCTGTATTGGAGTCATAGTTTTAGTTAGGAGGCCCTCGGCCTCTCCTCCCGCCCTCTCCCGTAGAGGTGAAGTCGGAATGTGAAAGGAAGTCCCCCTATGCAGGGGGATTTAGAGGGCCTTTTAAGATTCTATGTTTATAGTTAATTGTCTGCAAAGGTAGTGAATAATAATGAGAACAGGAAAGAATTAACATTATTTAATCCTGAAAATACACCCTCTTCACTCTATTGCTGATTCCTGTCAATACCTCGTATGGGATAGTGTCAAGGGCATCAGACAGAACTGTTACAGGCAGGTTGTCACCGAAAATCTCAACGCTGTCACCTTCCTTACATGGGATGTCGGTCACATCAATCATACATACGTCCATGCAGATATTACCGACGTATTCAGCCTTCTTGCCGTTCACAAGACAATAGCCGTGACGATTGCCGAGATGACGGTTAAGACCATCGGCATATCCGATTGGGATAGCAGCAATAATGCTGTCCTTGTCAAGAATAGTCCTACGACTATATCCTATGCTTTCGCCTGCCGGAACATGACGAATCTGCAGAATGGTCGTCTTCAATGTGCTGACATTCGAGAGTATCTCGTTGTTTCGTGGATTAATGCCATAGAGACCGAGTCCCAAACGGCACATATCCATCTGACGCTCAGGGAAATGCTCAATGCCTGCCGTGTTGCAGATATGACGTAGGATTTTATGCTCAAAAGCATCTTGAAGAGCCTTGCTCCCCTTCAGGTAGAGGTCATACTGATAGTCAGAGAACTCGTCAAAGTTGTCACCGTCAGAGCCTACGAAATGAGAGAACACAGAGCGAGGAATGAGTGCATTCTGATTATTCAGATACTCAATAAGCTTTGGCATATCGTCGATAGGATGGAAACCCAGGCGATGCATACCAGTATCGAGCTTGATATGTATAGGATAGCCTGTTATACCCTCTTTCCTTGCTGCATGGCGAAGAGCCTCGAGAAGGCGGAAGGAATACACCTCAGGTTCAAGTTCATAGTCGAACATGGTCTTGAATGCCGTCATCTCCGGATTCATGATCATGATATTTGCTGTGATGCCTGCCCTTCTGAGTTCCACTCCCTCGTCGGCAACGGCAACGGCAAGGTAATCGACACGATGATCCTGTAATGTCTTGGCTATCTCCACTGCACCAGCTCCATAACCGTCAGCCTTAATCATGCAGACGAGCTTTGTCTCAGGCTTCATGAAAGAACGGTAATGGTTGAGATTGTCCACAAGCGCATTAAGATTTACCTCAAGTGTGGTTTCGTGAACCTTTTCTACAAGCAGGTCGGTAATCCTATCAAAGCCGAAACTGCGTGCGCCCTTTATTAGTATTACCTCGTCATGAAGTGAAGCGAATGTTGAACTTGCAATGAACTCCTCTGTTGTCTTGAAGAAAGACTTATCCTCAATTTTTATGATATCAGCACAGTTCTTCAGAGCTTTGCCAATACCAATGAACTTCTCTACGCCACGGCTTACTACAAGTTCCGAAACCTCTTTATATAGTTCTGCATCATTCACACCCGACTGATATATGTCGCTGAGAATCAGCGTGCGCTTACGTCCTTTATGGTCAGGACGGCGTTGCATGAAGTCAAGTGCGATGTCGAGCGATGCAAGGTCAGAGTTATAGGAGTCGTTGATAAGCGTGCATCCTCTCTGTCCATCCTTAACCTCAAGGCGCATGGCTACAGGCTCAAGAGTCTGCATCCTCTCTTCAAGTTGTTCTGGTGTTATTCCAAGATACAATGCCACCACCGCTGCTGCTATTGAATCCTCAATAAACGCCTCGCTGATGAAAGGAATGGTAAAGGAATAGCCCCTCACCTGCCCTTCGGGCATCCTCTCCCCAAGGGGCGAGGAGGATGTTACATTTTCTTGTTGTGGGCATTCTCTTGAAGGTTCATTAGTAACTTTTCCCTCGCCCCCTGGGGAGAGGGTGTCTGAAGGACGGGTGAGGGGCTGTGTATAAGTATAATATATCTTCGTCCCCGTCTCTTTCTGTTCTACCTTGCTAATATAGAATGCTGCGGAAGGGTCGGTGAATGACCAACCGAGTTTCTTGCCCTTGAACTCGCTTCTTCTGAGTTCACGGAAAACGATGTCGTTATCCTGTGGATAGACAAGTACCTCACAGTCATTGAAAAGCAAGAACTTTTCACGGCATTTCTCTTCGAGTGTGTGAAAATTCTCTTGATGAGCCTGCCCCAATGTGGTGAATACACCAATGGTAGGCTGTATGATATCCGCAAGGCGCTGCATCTCTCCCATCTGACTTATTCCTGCCTCGAAGATACCCACGGCACTCCTCTCTTGCAGTTTCCATACTGATAGAGGTACACCAATTTGTGAGTTGTAAGAGCGTGGTGAGCGTGTAACGTGCATTGAAGGCATGAGTAACTGATAAAGCCATTCCTTCACCACAGTTTTACCATTACTGCCCGTAATGCCGACAATAGGGATGTCGAACTCATCGCGGTGACGCTCTGCAAGTCTCTGTAGGGCAGCGAGGGTAGAGGGAACGACAAGGAAATTTGTATCTTCCCATTCCTTGTCCGTAGGGATGGAATATGAGTTGCTAACGCAGAAGTTCCTAACGCCTCTGCGGTGCAGGTCCTCTATATAGTTGTGGCCATCATTACGCTCTGATTGGAGGGCGAAGAAAAGAGTCTCTTCCGGAAAAGACAAAGAACGGCTATCTGTAAGGAGGAATGCGATATTGCTATCCTTCTCACCATAGCGACGCGCGCCTAAAAGCGTGGTGATTTTCTCTATACTATATACCATGTTTCATTAATTAATGAAGTCAAATGTCAAATGACACTGCTACGTGTGCAGCATCCTCGCATGAAGCAAAAAGTGCGTGTCAGCCCTTAAAGGCTGGCGCACGGTCTTCGATTTTGCGAATGCAACGTGCCAAGCATCCTCGCATGAAGCAAAAAGTGCGTGTCAGCCCCTAAAGGCTGGTGCGTGTCAGCCCCTAAAGGCTGGCGCACGGTCTTCGATTTTGCGAATGCAAAGTTAGAGAAAAAAAATGAAACAGCAAAAAGAAAGGTCAAAAAGAAGATACGTGATATCCTATTTTACTTTGTTGTCAACTTTATCTTTGCTGATTTCATTCCTTCACATTCTGCGGTGAGGGTGACTTGTGAAGGGGCGAAACCAGAACGGAGAATGGCGAGGCATGAACCGTTGAAGAGAGACTGGTGATCAGTAACGGCAAGTTCGTCGGAACTGATATTGCCATTGCTCATAGCTGCTATGGTGGCATCGCCCGTAACCTTTATCTTTACTTCACCCGGAGCGGTAGCCACACGGCGGCCCTTGCTGTCGAGGGCTATGATGCGAAGATGCTGGAGGTCCATACCGTCTGCTTTCCAGTTTGCATTGTCGTTCTCGATGACGAGCTTGACGGGCTTACCTGTCGTCTCAATCCTGTGCCGTGCGACTATCTTTCCATCGGTTCTTGCTATCGCCTCGCAGTATCCGGGCTGATATTCTATGTCCTTCCAACGGATCTGATTCCTCATTTTTGCGCTTTGGAGGTCATTCTTCTTTGTACCATAGCTTTTGCCGTTGACAATAAGTTCTACCTCTTCGGCATTAGTATAGGTGGTGATGGCAAGTTTCTTGCCGGGAGTACGGTTCCAATGGTCGCTCATACCATCGTTGCCTGTCTGAATACCATTCCACATAGCATCGGTCTTGGTGTCTGTAACGGCAATATGCACGAGAGGTTCATCATCCTTGAAGAACGATTTCATATAGTATGCCTTAGGCTTGGGCTCAAGTGAAAGGTCGAAGACTCCTTGCGCCCAACCTTTCTTTGGCCATCCCTGACTCTCTCCGAGATAATCTATTGCTCCCCAGTAGGCGAGTCCGATAACCTTGTTGAGGTCCATAGCGAAATAGTTCTCACCCATGGCCGCAACGGATGCCTCCGACTGATAGAAGGTCATCCAAGGGAATCGCTTGCTGTCACCGGGAAAATACATATAGCGATAGTTATACGACTGGAAATCGGTGACCATAGCAAGGTCGCAGGGGAGAGAATCTGTTTCCCAGTTGCGATAGCGAGGATGCATAGCAACTGTCACCTTACGAGAGTCGTCGTAACGTAGAAGGAGAGTCTTCTGCAACTTGAATTGTGTTACTCCGAAATCGTTGAACGGCATATCGTTATACGATTGCAGCTCATTACCCAAAGACCATGCCACCACGCATGGGTGGTTTCTGTCACGGGTTACAAATTCCTTGACGTGCGTCTGCCAAAGGTCCTGATAATGCACTCGTCCAGCACCTACATACAGGTCGTTCCATTTGTCGTAGAGTTCATCGAGTACGAGTATTCCGTGCTTGTCGCAAAGGTCAAGGAACGACTTTGAATATGGATTGTGTGAAGTACGTATGTGGTTGATACCAAACGACTTCATAAGCTCTATACGTTTCTCCATTGCACGAGGATATGCAGCCGCACCAAGAGCACCAAGGCTATGGTGGTTGGCATATCCCTTGAGAAGAACCTTCTTTCCGTTAAGCCTAAGTCCGAAGTCCGGACCTATCTCCACAGTCCTTATTCCGAATGTCTCAGAAATCTCGTCAGCAACACTTCCGTCTTCCCTTAGAAGTTGAACCTTTGCAGAATAGAGGTTGGGATGCTCGCAATCCCAGAGCTGCGGATTGTCTATCGTTATAGTCGGAATCCTTAACTCCTGACCATATTTATAATTCCTTATGCGCTTTATCTCGCATTTGCTTTTGTTGACCTCTGAACCATCAGGAGCAATAATGCTAACAAGCATTGTAACTGTCGGCTGTTTTGTGTTACATTGCACGTTAGCCGTGATGTTCACCTCGCGATTATCCTTTGTCGTTATATAAAGAGGATGGCGAAGGAAATACATCTGTGCATCTGTATAGATGATATTCACATCACGGAATAAGCCTCCTCCTGTGTACCAACGTGAAAAATTCGGCTTGCCCGTATCGCAATGTACGGCTATGGTATTAGGCTCGCCGTACTTCAGAAGATTGGTAACATCAACCTCGAATCCCAAATATCCGTAGTCTGTTCCTCCTATCTTATTGCCGTTAAGATAGACATCTCCCACATACATTATTCCCTCGAAGTCGAGTAGGGCGCGACGACCTTTCTCTTCTACGGAGGGGGTGAATGTTCGCACATACCATCCTTCGCCCATCTCCTTGAAACCACGTGCTGAGAGACGGCTGCGGATATTGGCTCCGGCATCGCTGTTGTCGGGCTTCTCATCGGCGGCAGGTGCTACCCAAGGCTGCTCTATCTGGAAGTCGTGTGGCACGTTGATTGTCTTCCAACCCTCTTTCTCTGCTTGGGAAACGGTTATGGATGGTGAGGCTGCGCCAAGGTGAAACAGCCATCCGCGGTTGAGGCTCACCACCTCTCGCGCTTTTTCTGTTTGGGCAAAAGCATTAGAAGAGCACAACAGAAATATTGTGCTCAGCAAGAGGTTAATATGGAGGGGAAGTTTCATTTCTATTCCAGCATCTTGCAATACTCGGATGCACCCATGAGGAAGAGACCGAGGGAGTAATCGTCGTAGTCGGGTTCGCGATTGTAATCGATAGGCTGTGAGGATGCCGGACGGTCACCAGAGCCTTGTACGTAGCCGATGAAACCGTCTTTGTGGATGCTTGACTTGAGGGCGTTCCATGCTTTGTTGATGGCAGGCATATACGTTTTCTTGTTGAGCACGCCATTGTTCACTCCCCAGACAAGACCATAGAAGAACTGTGCTGTGCCTGAGAATTCGGGACCAGCGAAATCCTGTGATACGAGACTCGGATTCCAGAAGCCGTCCTCACGCTGTATTGGCAGAAGCGCCTTTGCCATCAGTTTGTAGTCGCCAAGAAGCTGATCATAATATTTGTCCGTAGGCTGGAGGCAGTTCATCACACGGCATAGGGCGGTGAATACCCATCCGTTGCCACGACTCCAATAGCAGTTCTTGCCGTCGCTTTCCTTGTATGGGGCAACGAAATTCTTGTCACGCCACCATAGTCCTTCATTCTTGTTGAAGAGGCCTTTTCCTCCACAGGTGTCTCGTGTCCAGATGTATGATTTCATCGCAAAGTTGAGGTATTTGCGATTGCCAGTCGCCATTGTCATCATAGCATATCCCGGCATAGCCATCTGTATGGCGTCAATCCACGTCCACGCATTATGGCGGTTGTTTGCAATCTGGTTGTTGAACACCTTCTGTATGTTCTTGTACTTATCCTCCTTACCATCGAGGAAGTACCTTTGGCAATACACCTGACCACAGCACATATAGTCGGCATCCGATGTCTCATAATCGCCCCTATAAGGTCCCCACTTATGGAAGTTCCCCCATTTGTCAAGATACGCCAAATACTTGTCCTGAGGGTCTTGGTCGTATAACGCGAGAAGTCCTTCATAATATACGGAGCGTGTCCAGAGATTGCTTTCATGGCCTGTTACGAAATCAACAGAATCTGTAGGGTCATGCCATTTATTCATGAAATAATTGTTTGCCCTGCGTGCCAATTCGAGCACTTCGTCTTTTGTCTGGGCGTTAGCGCCACCCAGAGACAGAATTGAGAGGATTAGTAGAAATAAATTCTTCATAGTTGGAAATAGGCCTCTCCCCCCGCCCTCTCCCGTAGAGAGGGAGACGATTCGACAATGGGGAATTGGTTATATTTATAGATTACTAATTTAATTACAGATCGCTTTCGCCTTCCGGCTTCCTCCCTATGGAGGGAAGTCCGATGTTGATAACATCGGAGTATGTGCCAAGCGGGGGGAGAGGCCAAGGCCTCTTTTCTAATAGCTTGCCGAGCATTTGATTCCTAATTCTTCTACGCGAGCCTTGATAGCGTCGAGGGTTTCGTGGGATGCTTTTCTTAGGTCGTGGTCAGGTGTCTCGCGGTCTATGGTATATATCATAACCATCTCCGGAGCAATATCCTTTACAGCCTCAAGCCACGGAGCAACGAACTCCTCGCCTGTGTTGTCAACGCTCTTGCCTTGCGTCGTTCCTGTCATGAACATTGTCTGGATGATGCAATGGCCGTTGAATTTCTTCATATTCTCAATGACATTCCTCACTTCGTATGAAGGCTGTGTAGGGCGGTCAACGAGCCTTATGTACTCAGCATCTATTGTATCGAGCTTCAGAATATTGTTGTCAACCTTCATCAGAGCCTTGCGGACATCCTCCTTGCCTATCATCGTGGCATTACTCAGAACCGAAACCTTTGCGTTAGGGAAATACTTGTCGCGGATTCTGACAGTATCCTCTATTATGTTGAGGAAATCAGGATGGGCGGTAGGCTCACCATTACCGGCAAAGGTCAGCACATCGGGTGTAACTCCTTCCTTTTTCATCTCAATGAGTTTGTTCTCAAGAGCCTCTGCCACAGCCTGACGCGAAGGACGAGGGGTATGAGGACGGAAATCCGCATTAAATCCGCACTCGCAATATATACAGTCGAAAGTGCAGCTCTTGCCATCACCCGGTTGAAGGTTAACGCCAAGCGAGACGCCAAGACGCCGGCTATGTATTGGTCCGAAAATTGGAGAAGGATAGATTATTGTGCTCATTGTTCCGATTTCTATGATTTTCTACGATTTAGATGAGTGCTTTCTCAAAAAATACCTGAGTGCAAAGGTAAAAAAAACAAATGTAAATTCCAAATAAATATGGAACTTTTCAATTATCAGAAGCTAATTTTTGCAGAAACAGCTAAATGCCAAGCGTTGAGTATGGGAATTAAGGGCAAATAAAATTTCAATACTTTTATTTATGTATTTCTATTGTGCCATATTTTTGTAAAAGCGAGACTTTAGAATCTATATAAGACTCTGAAACTTTATGAAATACAATGCTGTCTAAGTCCTCTTTGTTATAAAACAATGCCTCTTTATTGTTGTTCTTGTAAATGATGATTTTCTTTTTCGAAACATTAATCGGCCAGGGATCGTATAGTCGAGATTCATCATCCAAATAAATACTGTCATTCTTTATCCAATACATATAACGACATCCCACAAGGTCATTGCCAATTTGTTCGCACAATAAACCTTCATCGTTCTTATGATCGAATTCGCCTAAAGTATGTCGGATGTATATAAATGTTGAATCGTTTATATCAGCACCATAAGAGATAACACGATTTGTACTGCATCCTATGCTTGAAATTGCTATGGTAATTATTGCTATGGACTTTATTAATCGCATGATTTCTTGTTTAAAAATCGTGAAGTTGTTTTGAACAAAAACATAGACATCCAAGTGTCTTGGAATAAATTTGTTGTGAAACTATATTTCTGTTGATAATTCAAAATTCCAGATCTCAATGAATGTATATCAAACTATCATTATACAACACTTCATAAAATGCATTGTATTCTACATTTTTAAAAACACGATGCCTTATTTTGTATTTTGAAATCCATTTTTCTTGTATTTTGTCATATACCAAGACCTTATGTTTTTTAAACAAGTCTATCGCACAAAAATAAAAAGCATCGTATCTGTCACTCTCTTCTTCGTATTTTTCCATATTATTTTCTAATAAGCTGGGGTTAAAACAGCTGAAGTCACTGGAGACTTTTATACTATCTGTTTGACTAAGTTTCTTGATACAATCATAGTTTAGCTTTTGTCTCTCGTGTTCGTATTTTTTATCTAAACTCTTAATCATGTCATTTTTAGGCAAATATAGATTGTATTTTGGCGACTGGACAATAAGGTATATCGTCTCAGGATTATATTCCGGAGTTGCAGCCTTGCATGAAGTTATCAGTAATAATATGAATAGCAGATATTTCATGATTCTATCAGAAAAATGATTGTATATAGCTCTATCGATATATTCTGTCGTAATAAGATTTGTTGTATGGAATTACAATATTCGTCTTGTATCGTATAGGCCTATCATTCAATTGGGCAGGTTTCCATTTAGGCATTTGGCGAATAATATTCAAAGCATCATCATCGTGTGATTTGTCTATGCCTTTTGTTAAAACGGGATTTGTAATACTTCCGTCTTTTTCTATTATTACATCAAATATTACTCTGGCTTTTTTGTCTTCTGTAATAAGGGAACTATCGATTTTTTCTTTTAAAAAATTTATGAATGCCATCATACCATTTGGATATTCTGGTGGAATATCGGAATAACTATATATAAAATTCGGATTTTTCTTCTGAAAATCTTTCAAATGATCAGAATATTCACGTATGTCAATTCCAAAATAAAGGAATGTCTCATCCACACCAGGTAGAATACCCCATACGCCATAGGTTTTTTTCTCGTATTCATATTTGTTTGTTTTGCCATCTACGTATGAATACATATACATATTGTCAGATTCTTTCAATTCTGACTTAAAAACGTTCTTGTTGTTTGAGTTAGACAACTTATAGACAATATTTCTAAGAGTTTGAGCATCTGAGTGTTTTAAACTGTCAATATGAATTTCAAATAGTTTTTTTTGAGTTCTAACAATAACATTTGGAAATTCTTCGCCTTCAATATAACCAGTACAGATTTCTGTAATGGTGTCGTTATAAATGTAACGATCGTATGTCTTTGCAATTCGCCATTCCAAGCTTTTGTAAGCTACAGAATCTTTTTTCCACATCCTATACTCCATGTGGTTATACCAAAGATTATCATCGAGCTTTACATACAAGCGTACAGAATCCTTGGGATATGAACTTACTACATATACAGAATCTCCCATTTCTTTTACATAAACAAAAGGAGAGGCTTTTGCCGTTCCAATGCCACGCATAGTGAACTCGTCAAAAGTCTGATATTTTTTCATACTCGCAGTATCTTGCTTGGCATGATATTGCTGTATGGAATTATTTGCTTGTATTCCCTTTGGCAAACAAGCAATTAGCAATATGAAAGATACAAGAAGTTTGGTCTTCATCTTTTTTTTGCTTAGATTCGTAGATTTTGCAAAATTAAATAAATTTTCCAAGACCACCAAGAAAATCCCCGGAAAACTATTTGTCGTTTAAGAAAATCGTAAGTCCCAGCATTAATGCTTCTTTGTTGTTGCAAGGAAGTAAGTCCGATGTAAATACCATATAAATACCTTTAAATTACAATAAAGATACCATGATAATACCATAGTTAATGGTAATATAATGGTAATATAATGGTATTATTATGGTATTATAATGGTATTATCAACGGAGGAGAAACGACATTACTCGTATTTTGCCATTATACCAGAAGCATTCAGAAAAGGGCAAGAAAAATCCCACACGGCCAAGGAAAAAAAACTTGGTGGTGTGGGAAAACACAAGTTATGGATAGGGATACATTTCTGTTATTGTTTCTTCGATATGGCTATTTCGAATCTGTTGGCCATAATTTTTTCCGTTTTAACATTTTTATTTCCTTCTTCGTTAGTAGTCCTCTTATCCCCTCAGATGTGTATAATGAGAAATTGTAATTTTTGCCTTCTAATGGATAGTACAGTTTTTTATTTTTTTTATCGTCTAAATTGTATATTTTTATAACCACAAATGAATCTTCAAATAGTTTTTTTTCAAATGGATCAAATGGTATGTCATAAAAATAATGTCGAGTCTCACCATTCGTGTGTTTGTACCAACCGAAATGTAGTTCGATTTTCCCAGCAAATGTTTTTAGCTTGTTATAATCATCCATGTCTAATGACAGACATCCAGGATGATAAAAGAACTTTATGTTTTCTGTTTCACCATTGTCTTTTTTTAGACTGATGTGTGATGGAGCTGACATAGATCCAAACTCCTCATCTACAACGATGACGAAATCGAAATCCTTTCTTTCTTGGGCAATAGCAATTATTACAGAAGAAAAGAAGAGTAATAACAAAGATAGTCTTTTCATTGGTCTGCTCTATATATTATGATGTTGTTCTTTCTTTTGGCAAAAGTAACCAAAAATCCCGACAATACTATTTTACCTCAAGAACAAAAATAAATTTAATGTTAATAAGGCTTAAATACTTGTGAGATTGGAGAATTTTTAGTTACTTTGCACCGAAATTTGGCGTATTGTGTACCTATGCGCTGGATTTGATATTTATTTTAATAAAAATAATGAAGAAGAAAAAGAAGTCAGGAGAAAAAAACAGAATCGGTCTTCAGGTGGTGACGCTCTGTATTAGTACGGCTCTTGTGCTGATACTCCTCGGCATGGTCGTGTTCACCGGTCTGACGGCTAACAATCTCTCCAATTACGTGAAGGAAAACTTAACCGTAACCGTCATGTTTGCAGACAATGTGTCTGACCAACAGGCAAAGGCTGCGTGTAAAAAGATAAAGAAGAAACATTATGTATATCGTCTGGACTATATCAGTAAGGAACGGGCTCTGAAAGAACTGACTGCAGAACTTGGTGCAAATCCTGAAGAATTTCTTGGCGAGAATCCATTCACTCCTTCTGCTGAAATTCACCTTACGCCTGAATGTGCAAATGTTGATTCCATGAAGTGGATTGCAAAGCAGTTGAAGGCAGACAAGCAGGTTTCTGAGGTGACTTACGAGAAGGATCTCATGAACAAGGTTAATGATAACCTGCGTAAGATAATGCTTGTGATGATTTTCATCGCCGTGCTTTTGTCGTTCGTTTCCTATACCCTTATCAGCAATACCGTAAGACTTGGCATCTACGCCCGTCGTTTCACTATCCACACTATGAAACTCGTGGGTGCTTCGTGGTCTTTCATCCGTGCTCCGTTCCTCAAGATGGGTGCCTTGCAGGGATTGCTTGCTGCCTTGATAGCCGATGCTGCCCTTGCCGGATGTATTGCGTGGCTTTACAGGGTCGAGCCTAATATAACTGAAGTTGTTACGGTAGAGACTCTTGTCATCACGGGTGTTTCTGTTGTCCTCTTCGGACTTATCATCACAACATTCTGCGTCTATCTCTCCTTGAATCATTTCCTGAAGATGAAGGCGAGGGATTTGTATAAGGTGTAAAAAGAGGCCTCTCCCCCCGCCCTCTCCCGTAGAGAGGGAGCCGGAAGGCATAAGGATTCGATAATAAAAATATACCATTATAATTTTGTGCCCCATTCACAAACAAATGTAACTTTTTCCTCGCCCCTTGGGGAGAGGATGCCCAAAGGGCAAGTGAGGGGCTGACTACTTTTATTTAAATGGAAGAAAAAAAGAATTTAGCCTTAGGCAAAGTTAATTTCATCATGCTTGCCATAAGCATGGTGATTGTTGTGATAGGTTTTGTAATGATGAGTGGTGCAAGTTCAGATACCACCCAGTACAATCCTGAAATCTTTAGTGCGATGCGCATCAAGGTAGCTCCTGTTGTTTGCTTCGTTGGTTTTGTTTCAATAATTGCGGGCATTATGTACCGCCCAAAGCAGAAGTAAATGAACGAGTTACAGGCATTGATCCTTGGTCTTGTCCAGGGTTTTACAGAGTATCTTCCAGTAAGTTCAAGCGGACATCTGGAGTTGGGTAAGATAATTCTCGGTCCTGAAGCAGAGGCTGGCGGACTTACATTCGATATCGCTGTTCACGTTGCTACTGTTCTTAGTACTCTCGTGATTCTGTGGAGGGAAATCATGTGGATCTTCGCAGGTCTTTTCCGCTTTGACGGACGTATGAACGATGAGCAGAAATATGTAATCAATATTCTGATTTCAATGATTCCTGTTGGTGTCGTGGGACTTTTCTTCAAGGATTACGTAGAGTCTCTCTATACCAATAACGTGATAGTAGTGGTTGGCTGCTGTCTTCTCGTGACAGCTCTGCTTCTTGCTCTCACGCATTTCTACAGACCAAGAGAGAAGGATAAGATTTCACGTCTGGATGCGTTCATCATCGGTATTGCTCAGGCATGTGCTGTTCTTCCTGGTCTTTCACGTTCAGGCTCAACGATTGCCACCGGACTTCTCCTCGGCAACAGCCGCAAGAACCTTGCGCAGTTCTCATTCCTGATGGTTATCCCACCAATCCTTGGTGAGGCTCTCTTGGACTTCAAGCATATGTTTGCTCCTTCTGCAGAATATCTTGCAGAACATGGAGCAGAGGCTACTGCGACAATACCTACAAGTTCACTTGTCGTTGGTTTCATAGCAGCCTTCATCAGCGGATGTATTGCCTGCAAGTGGATGATATCACTTGTTAAGAAGTGCAAGCTCATATATTTTGCCATCTACTGTGCTATCGTAGCTGCTATCGCATTGTATTGCAGCACGTTGTAAAAATAAAAAGCCCCTCACCTGTCCTATGGACACCCTCTGACACATACTCGGAGATAATCAATCTCCGACTTCCCCAAGGGGCGAGGGGGAAGTTAGTATTTTTCAATTAACAATTAAATATTAAATGCTCAAACAAGCGAAAGAAGGTAATTCCAACCTCGCCCCTTGGGGAGAGGATGCCCATAGGGCAGGTGAGGGGCCTCTTGATTTCCAGCAAGGAGAATTCATCTACTTCAACAAGCCTTATGGAATGTCGAGTTTCGGGGCACTTGCCTTCGTTCGCACTCGCATCTCCCAAAGGGTGGATGTAAAGAGAGTAAAGACCGGACATGCCGGAACTCTCGATCCTCTTGCCACAGGTGTTTTGATTCTCTGTACTGGTAAGGCTACCAAGCAGATAGAGTCGCTTCAGCTTAACGACAAGGAATATACCGCCACATTGCAGTTTGGTGCCACTACTCCAAGCTATGACAAGGAATATACGGTTGACCACACCTATCCCAAGAAGCATATCACCCGAGAGAAGGTAGAAGAGGCTCTAAAGCAGTTTGTCGGAGATATAATGCAGGTACCGCCTGTCTTTTCTGCCTGTAACGTGAACGGAAAACGTGCTTACGAACTTGCAAGAAAGGATAAGGAGGTTGAGCTTCAGGCAAAGCAGGTAAGGGTTGATGAGATTGAACTTCTTGACTTTAACGATGAACTCAAGCAGGCAAGTATAAGGGTGGTGTGCGGAAAAGGCACTTACATTCGCTCTCTTGCACGTGACATAGGTGAGGCTTTGGGTAGCGGGGCTTATCTCACGGCTCTTTGCAGGACCCGTCTCGGCGATGTGAGGATAGAGGATTGCCATACAATAGACAATTTTCAGGAATGGCTTGATGCTCAGGAGGTTGCTCCATACATAGAATGTGTTCAGAATCCTCCAGGTACAGGCAAGAAAAAGAATAAAAAGAAGAGAAAGAGGCCTGTCTCAACACCCTCCTTTGAAGGGAGAGAGCCGGAGAGTCCAATTTCAATTAACACTTGCGAAGCTTGATGAGCTTTAGCGAATAATTAAAAATTAACATGCCTTTCGCGATTATACAATCGAACATTCTTCCCTTTGGGAAGGCTTGGTTAGGCATATAATTTGCATGCCTTTTGTCTTCCAGCTCCCTATGGGCAAGGGCGGAGGAGAGGCAGTAGTTTTGTAATTACTTTGTTTTTTAAAATATAGATGAAACTTTCTAATTTCAAATTCAAACTCCCGGAGAGTCAGATAGCTATCTATCCACACTCCATAGAGCGTACTGTAACTAATTCGGCAGGCGAAACTACTACATTTACACTCAAGCGTCCGGATGAGGCAAGGATGATGGTGCTTCACAAAAAGTCGCAGACCATCGAGATGTACAAGACCGACGCAAAGGGTAAGCCAATTCTTGATGCTGATGGCAAGAAGCAGTTCATCATGTGTAAGGATATTGTAGATTACTTTACAGAGGGAGACACATTCATCTTCAACGATACAAAGGTGTTTCCTGCTCGTCTTTGGGGTACTAAGGAGAAGACAGACGCCAAGATTGAGGTGTTCCTTCTTCGTGAGCTCAATGCAGAAATGCGTCTTTGGGATGTGCTCGTAGAACCAGCAAGAAAGATTCGTATCGGCAATAAACTCTTCTTTGATGACACTAATACTATGGTTGCCGAGGTTATCGACAACACGACAAGTCGTGGCCGTACCCTCCGCTTCCTCTATGAATGTCCTCACGATGAGTTCAAGCGCGAGCTGTATAGCTTGGGCGAGGCTCCGCTTCCTCGTTATATCCTTGAGCATAAGGGGGCTGATGGCAAGAAAGACCGTGTGGCAACAGAGGAGGATCACGAGGATTTCCAGTGTATCTTCGCTAAGAATGAGGGTGCTGTAACGGCTCCTGCAACTGGTCTTCACTTCTCTCGCGAGATGATGAAGAGAATGGAGATCATTGGCATTAACTCTGCATATATCACCCTGCATTGCGGTCTTGGCAACTTCCATGAGATTGAGGTTGAGGACCTTACAAAGCATAAGATGGACTCTGAGGAGATGTTCGTTTCTGCAGAGGCTTGTAAGCTCGTGAACGAGACAAAGCTTGCCGGACATCATGTTTGTGCTATCGGAACAAGTGTTGTGAAGGCAACTGAGAGTGCCGTTGGTACTGACGGTATGATGAAGGAGTTTGAGGGTTGGACAAATAAGTTCATCTTCCCTCCATACGACTTCGGACTTGCCGATTGTATGATGGCTAATTTCTATCAGTCAGAGTCTCCTATGGTTATGGAGATTGCAGCATTCGGTGGCTACGACCTTGTTATGAAGGGCTATAAGCTCGCTGTCGATAACGGCTATAAATTCGGATGTTTCGGAGATGCGATGCTGATAATTAACGACTAAAAGCCCCCCCCCTTACCCCTCCCATAAAGGGAGGGGAGTAGTTACTACTTTTGAAAGTGGGGAGCCAAGTATATTCTCGAGATGCAAATCATCATTTATGGTAGTCTGTATGGCTCAACAAAGCGATATGCTGAGCGTTTATCGGAGATTACGGGTATAGAAGCTGTAGCCTTCAAGGAAGCAAAGGATATTGCTAAGTATGACAGGGTTATCTATATGGGTGCTCTTTTTGCAGGGAGTGTCTTGGGATTAAGGAAAACAGCCAGTAGGATGTCTGTCGGACAAAAGCTGACAATCATTACGGTTGGAATGGTTGATCCTGCTAATCTTGAGAATATTGACTATATCCGTCGTTCTATAAAGGGCAAAGTTCCAGCGCATCTCTATGATGAAACGCAGATATATCATCTTCGTGGTGCTATAGATTACAGCAATCTGACTCTGAAGCATAGGATGATGCTTTCTGTAATCCATTGGAAAATTTCGAAGATGCCAGAAGAAAAGCTTAATGCCGAGGCAAAGACCATTCTTGCTATCTATGGCAAGAACCTTGACAATGTTGATTTCAAATCATTGGAGGAATTGAATTTATGAGCAAAGAGCAGAAAGTTAACGAAAATACTAACTTTCTCCTCGCCCCTTGGGGAAGTCGGAGATTGAGTATCTCCGAGTATGTGTCAGAGGATGCCCGTAGGGCAGGTGAGGGGCTGCTGCGGAGGGGGTCTCATCTCGTCTATTTCTCTCTCGGCTCTAACCTTGGCAACAAGCGTGAGAACTTGAATAAGGCTATAAAATTAATGGAAGAGCAGATTGGCGTATTGCTACGTCAGTCTGCTTTTCTTGAAACTGAGCCTTGGGGCTTTCAGTCTGACAACTCATTTGTTAATGCTGCTATCTGCATGGAAACGACCCTTGATCCGTTTGAGGTCCTTGCAAAGACGCAGGAGATAGAGCGAGAGTTAGGGAGAACTCTTAAATCCACCAATGGCGAATATCACGACAGAATTATTGACATTGATATCCTCCTCTATGACGATCTGCATATCAATACCCCAGAACTCACCATTCCCCATCCATTGATGGAAGAAAGGGATTTTGTCATGATACCGTTGAAAGAGATTATGGGATGATATAATAATGCCGCTCATGGGAAATTCGTTTGAAAACCTATGAGCGGCATTTGTTTAGCAAAAAAACTTGCGATTAGAGGGCTGTCTTGATGTTGATGCTCTTGCGATAAGAGCCTTTCAGTTCTGGAGAAGATGCTGTAATAGTGGCTTTGCCTGCCTTCTTTCCGCTTCTTACCACGATGGTAGCCCTACCTTTGTAAGTAGTTACGCGTGGAGATGTCTTAGGCTCAAGGTCCTTGAGATTAGCCGTTGCAACAGCAAGGAGAGAGCCTTGACCATTCACGCTTACATTTACAGGGATAGTGGCATCTGGTACGAGATTGCCATCCTTGTCGATAATCTCAAGAGTCACATAGGCAAGATCCTCGCCATCTGCATTTATCCTGTTACGGTCAGCTGTCATTCTGATTGCAGCAGGTTCCTTGCTTGTGCGAAGCGTGGTTTCTGCTATGGCTTTTCCATTGGCATCAAGGGCAACTGCCTTGAGAACACCAGGCTGATATGGCAACTTGATTATTGCCTTGTATTCTGTAGAGAAGTTCACGTCCTTTGTCTGGATAAGTTTGTCGTTGAGGAATAGCTGCACCTTTGGAGCCTTTGTGTATATCTCAGCCTCAATGTCCTTGCCTTCCCATCCTTTCCAGTTCCATGATTCCCATGTAGGCCATACCGACCACATAGTCTCAGACACATGACCTTTATAGTAGAAATCAGGTTCACGAACAGCGAGATAGAGTCTGGAATCTCCTTCCTTAGTGTTCCAGAGAAGATCACGATAGTGTGAAATTGGCTTTCTCCAACCAGTCAGATCTACATCTCCACAATATGCACCATGGTAAGGGAAATGCTTTGCCTGCCAGCTTTCTGCGCGAGACTCACCCTCGTAGTGGAACTGTCCGATAGATGATTCTCCAAGGTAATCGAGTCCTGTCCATACAATATCACCTATGATATAAGGGCGCTCTGATGTATGCTTCCAGTTTGCAAAGGCATCGCGAGGATAGCTCTCCGTCTGCCACATCACACGCTCTGGCACGCGCTCATGGTCGCTTTCTGCCTTGAACATCATATAGTTATAGCCAACGATATCAAGTACGGCAGCATGCGGGTCGTATATCTCCCAGTCCCTGTCCCATGCACATAATGCCTCTGTGACAGGACGTGTGTTGTCAAGAGAGGTAATCACTTTCTTGAACTTGCTTGCCGTATGGATTACCCTTATGTCCTTACGCTCGATAACCTCGTTGCCGATGCTCCATGATATGATACTTGGATGATTTCGGTCACGAAGCACCATGGCTGTAAGGTCCTCTGTATAACATGAGTCTATTACAAGATGATAGTCATACTTGTTCTTCTCTGTGTACCATCCGTCAAAGGCCTCGTCGATAACCATCATACCAATGCTGTCACAGGCATCAAGCAGGGCGCGTGTAGAAATGTTGTGTGATGTTCGTATCAGGTTGAAACCTGCATCTTTCATAAGTCTTACCTTGCGGATTTCGGCTGCATCGAATGCCATAGCACCAATAACTCCGTCATCATGATGCACGCATGCGCCATTGATAAGGGTAGGCTGCCCATTGAGCAGGAAACCACGCTGGGAGTCATAGCTGAAAGAACGTACACCATGTTTAACGGTTAGTTCGCCAACTGTGATGTCATAGAGCTTAGGCTGATCAGGCGACCAAAGCTCTACATCCTTCAGAATGCGGATTTCGTTGAGCTTGTCTGCGTACGTGATATGAATGGCAGCAGAATCAGCGTGGGTGCCGTCAGCCGACATTCCATAGATGTTTTCTGTACGGACGAAGAGTTTCTGAGGGTCATCCATCTTGTTCGCATTGTATTTTTCAAGCCATACGTGACGGTATATGCCCGAACCGCTATACCAACGGCAGTTTGGCTGTTGGGAGTTATCCACCTTGACGGCAATAGTATTCACGCCCTTAATTATATAAGGTGTGATATTGACCTTGAAAGGAGTATAGCCATAGAAGTGTGTGGCAACCTTTTTCTCGTTGACATACACCTCACTATTCTGATAAACGCCCTCGAAATGAAGCCAAATACTCTCGCCGGCATCAACCTTGAGTTTGGTGTCGTTTATCTGCTTGCGATACCAACCAGTACCACCAGGGAAATATCCGCCACCATTGCCTGTTGGGGCTGTACTGTCGGGAGCATGGAATATATCCCAGTCATGTGGAAGGTCCACATTCTTCCATTTTGAATCATCTGTGGAAGTGAGTTGGGCATCCTTTACATCCTGTTCGATGAATTTCCATCCAAAGTCAAAATTCTCTTGTTTGCTTTGCCCCCAAAGAGCTGTTGCCAGACAAAGAGCAACTGACATTGACATTAATTTTTTCATACCGCTTTTGTTTAGTTGTTTAGTCTAATTGCCTTGGCACATGTTAAGTGCCAAGGCTGGTTTTATAAACGATTAAAGAATATACAGGCTTATACCAAAGCAAAAATCCTGAATTCTTGTGTTAAGTGATGATAAAATAATAACTTGGGACGATTTATAAAGTGATTTTTGTTGGTGGCGCCTCATCTTTCTGGCTGTTTTGAATCCACTCATCAGTCATGATGCCCGCATCACTCCTTCTTCGTGTATTCAAAAACATCTCATAAATCTGAGGTTAAATCGTCCCAATTTATTTTTCATCATCACAAAATTACGCATTTTTATTTGTATCTCCAAGAAATTCAGATGATTTTATCATGTTTCTCTGCATATCGTCTTTAAAGTCCAATGCCATGCCGTTAAAATAATCCGTCACGCTAATTATAACCACCTTGAGCGAAAAATGTTAAAAATGCGTTAGTTTCGCAAAAAAAGTTTCAGTCTTATTCTTTAATCTAAGGAAAAATTAGTACCTTTGCACCCGCAAAATAAAATTTGCTGCATTCGATGATGGCAAAAGCGTCAGTGATTAGACGTTATGCATCAGAAGGATGTAATAATCAATTAATTATTAATCACATAAAATTTCTTTTACATTATGTATTTAGATTCAGCCAAGAAGACTGAGATCTTCGGTCAGTACGGTAAGTCAGCTACTGACACAGGTTCTGCAGAGAGCCAGATTGCTCTCTTCACATTCCGTATCAAGCACCTCACAGAGCACCTTAAGGAGAACCATAAGGATTACAAGACTGCTCGTAGTCTTACAATGCTCGTAGGTAAGCGTCGCGCTCTCCTCGACTACCTCAAGGATCGTGACATCAACCGTTACCGTGCTATCATCAAGGCTCTCGGTCTGCGTAAGTAATCTTTTTACGCTAACGGATGGATCTCCAGCAAGGCATCATTTAATTGGGTGTCATGTTGGAGATTTTTTATTAATCAGAGGCCATATCTATTATGAAGAAACTACTATCCCTACCACCTAATCTGGTGGATTGCTTTCACGATATCACTGGATTGTCTCGCGAGGAATGGTTCTGTACCAATGACCCTGTTGGTGCAAAACTCGGTTCTGGCGGTGGCACAACGTGGCTTATGCAGGAGTATGAGAAGTCGGAATACTATGACAATCAGGCAACCGAAGGAAAGTCCGAAAAGCGCCTTATCCTCCATGCCGGAGGTCAGAGCCGTCGTCTTCCTGCGTATGCTCCATCGGGAAAAATCCTTACTCCTATCCCTGTGTTCCGATGGGAGAGAGGACAACGATTGTCTCAGGACCTTCTTTCGCTTCAAGTGCCTTTCTATGAGAAGATAATGTCGGTCGCACCAGATAGTCTCCGCACTATGATTGTGAGCGGCGATGTGTATATCCGTGCCACTCAGCCAATTGGCGATATTCCTGATGCCGACGTGGTATGCTATGGTCTTTGGCTCGGTCCTGAGATTGCTTGCGACCACGGCATCTTCGTTTCTTCGCATGAGAAACCGGGAATACTGAAGTGCATGATGCAAAAGCCATCTGTCAAGACACTCTCTCAGCTCCTTGAAAATCATTATTACCTTACTGATATCGGTATCTGGCTATTGTCTGATAAGGCTATGCAAGTGCTTAGGAATAAGTCGCTTAATGCAGACGGGAGCATAAGGGAATACGACCTATACTCTGAGTTCGGATGCGGATTGGGTACTGATCCTACCACTCCTGATGATGAGGTTAGCCAGCTCTCAGTAGCGATACTTCCGTTGCCTGGTGGCGAGTTCTACCACTATGGCACAACGCACGAGATCATATCTTCCACCCTTGCCGTTCAGAATATTGTGAACGATCAGCGAGAGATAATGCACCATTCCAGAAGGCCGCATCCTTCTATGTTTGTGCAGAATTCGGAGCTGAAGATAAAGCTAACGGACAAGAATCAGAATATCTGGATAGAGAATTCATGGATAGGCGAGAAATGGTCGCTTACAAGGGATAACGTCATAACGGGTGTTCCTGAGAATGACTGGGAGATAAGTCTTCAGCCGGGGCAATGTGTCGATATCGTTCCGATAGGCGAGAAGGGATATGCCGTTCGAACATACGGATTTAATGATAAGTTTGCAGGGCAATTGCAGTTCACACCGATGTTCCCTGTCGTGGAAAGTATAGAGGAAATAGGGGAGGTGTTGAAAGAGAAGTTGCGGCCTCTCCCCCCGCCCTCCCCCGTAGGGAGGGAGCCGGAGTGCTCAAAGGGGTACGATAATGGATACCTTGCAGCGAAAAATGGTAACTACTCCCCCTGTGGGGGTGAGGGGGGCAGCTCCCTCCCTACGGGGGAGGGCGGGGGGAGAGACCCCAGATGTCTCTCCGCCGAGCATATCTCATCTCAAGCTAACCTTCGTCGTCTGACGGCTCAGAGAAAGCGTTTCCGTGCGCTTTGTTGGCCTTCTATTGCCGAAAATTATCGTCATAGCGTGTTCTTCCAAACCGATCTGGGAGATGCTGCTCAGGAGTTTGCGGCTAACGGCATCGCTATTCCACAGCCTATCAGCGAGGATAATCCGCTACTCACACGAATACACGATAATATGTTCCGTGCCGAGGTGAAGCGTCTTCGTGGCGAGGACGATACGAAAGAGGCTCAGGAGGCATTCCGACTTCTTCGTCAGGGACTCACCGAGACCGTCAAGGCAGAGATCGCGAATCAGAAATCCCCTCGTATGTCGGTGTATGGCGATCAGATTGTGTGGGGTAGGTCGCCTGTGCGTATCGACATAGCCGGTGGTTGGACGGACACCCCTCCTTATTGTCTGATGGAGGGTGGAAATGTCATCAATCTTGCCATAGAACTGAACGGTCAGCCGCCTCTTCAGGCATACGTGAAACCTTGCAAGGAGCACCACATCATTCTCCGAAGCATTGATCTAGGGGCATCCGAGGTCGTTAAGACCTACGAGGAACTTGCCGATTTCTATCACGTTGGCTCGCCTTTCTCCATTCCGAAGGCTGCCCTTGTGCTTGCCGGTTTCCAGCCGGGCTTCTGCATCGAGAAGTTTGAGTCGTTGGAAAAGCAGTTGGAGGCGTTTGGCTGTGGCATAGAACTCACCATGCTGTCTGCTATTCCTGCCGGTTCAGGACTTGGCACGAGCAGCATCCTTGCAAGTACCGTGCTGGGCGCTCTGAATGATTTCTGCGGACTGGCATGGGATAAGCAGGAGATTGGTCGTCGTACGCTTGTTCTCGAACAGCTCCTTACAACAGGCGGTGGCTGGCAGGATCAGTTTGGCGGTTTGCTGCAAGGCATCAAACTTCTTCAGACAAAGCGAGGCTTTGACCAGAGTCCTACCGTTCATTGGCTGCCTTCAGATCTCTATACCCAACCGGAATACCGTCAATGCCACCTCTTGTATTACACAGGTATCACGCGAACGGCAAAGACCTTGCTGGCTGAGATTGTCCGTAGGATGTTCCTGAACAACCACGATGAGATAGCCCTTTTGCGCGATATGAAGGAGCACACGCTTGCTCTCTATGAAACGATTCAAAGGAACGATTTCGTGGGCTTGGGGAAGGCTATCCGCAAGACATGGGCTCAGAATCAGGCTATCGACGGTGGTACAAATCCCGCAGGTGTCAAGGCCATAAGTGATATGGTGGACGATCTTTGTCTCGGCTATAAGCTCCCCGGTGCTGGTGGTGGCGGCTATCTCTATATGGTGGCGAAAGATCCCGATGCTGCGGCACGTATCAAGCAGATTCTCAACGCTAATCCTCAGAATTCGAATGCCCGTTTCGTGGATATGACTCTGAGCGAGAAGGGATTGCAGGTGAGTAGGAGTTGACCCCCCAGCCCCCCAAGGGGGAGTCTTTTATATAGTAATAAGAGCGAATGTTTTTGACCTCCAAACAATCAAATAACTCCCCCTTGGGGGGGTAGAGGTCTTTTATTATATGGAACTACAGACAAAAGTAAATATCGTAAAGTCTTTATTCAAGATAAATCCATCGGACAGGCTTCTGTTCGTTGGCTCTTGCTTTGCCGAGAACATCGGGCGTCGGTTTGTGGAGAACCAGTTTGATGCAATCGTCAATCCGTATGGCACTATGTATAATCCAGCGAGTGTGCTGCATATGGTGGAGAGATGCAGCCCCTCACCACGCCCTCACAGCCCCTCACCCGTCCTGCGGGCACCCTCTGACACATACTCGGAGATACTCAATCTCCGACTTCCCCAAGGGACGAGGGAAAAGTTACCTTTTGCCGCTAATGGAGATGATTTTGAGGGATCAATACTAACTTCCTCCTCGCCCCTTGGGGAGAGGATGCCCGTAGGGCAGGTGAGGGGCCGTAGCCGTTCTGCTTTCAGCTTCGCCATCATCACCCTCGGCACGAATCACGTCTATATCCTGAAGGATACGGATGAGATAGTGGATAACTGTATGAAGCGTCCGCAGAAACTGTTTCGTGAGGAGAAACTGTCGGTGGATGAGTGTGCAGATTATCTGTCAAGGGCGGTGGCAATTCTGAAGGAGAGGAATCCAGAGGTGAAGGTGATATTCACGGTCAGCCCGATAAGATATGCGAAGTACGGTTTCCACGGCTCTCAACTGTCAAAGGCAACGCTATTGCTGGCTGTTGACAAACTCGTCACCGCATCGCCTGAGAGCATCAGCTATTTCCCTGCCTACGAGATAATGAACGATGAACTGCGCGATTACCGTTTCTATCAACCTGATATGCTTCACCCTTCGGAGCAGGCGGTGGATTACATCTACGAGCGGTTTGCTGAAACGTATTTCTCTGAAGAGGCAAATGCAATGGTTGCTGAATGGGAACCCATCAAGGCGGCACTCGCACATCGTCCGTTCAATCCCGATAGCGAAGAACATAAAGCCTTTCTCGCCAAGGTCACAGCCAAGAAGAAAGCCTTTCTTGCGAAGTGGAAATGTTCAATTAACAATTAACAATTAACATGTGTCCTCGCGGATAGTACTATCGAGTTCCCTTCTCAGGGATGGGATTTGGAACGGATTTACAACGGACTTATAACGGTATTACAACGGACTTGGAACCTATCACCCCAACACGCATCACCTAACTTTCGAGTGCAAAGTTACTACATTTTTCGCGAATGTCCCAACTAACAACAGAAAAATATATGAGACTTTCCAAGAAAATGTATTTCATGTCTGTAACGTATTGATATACAGGTGAATATTTTCGGAGACTGTAGGTCGCATAGATAAACTATCATAATATCAGATAGTTTTATCACACACACACTATGTCGGTGAATTTTACCCCAAAATATAATATATAATATTATTATATATTATATTTTGAAGTATTTTATGAAGAGAGAAATATCATACTGTCCCTGTTTAAACTATCAGATATTATGATAGTTTCTATTCTCGTTGTCTTTTCCTAAAAAAGGTTGACTCTTTTCAGGCTTAGATTTTTAACATTTGGCTACCCATACAGAAAAGGTTGACTACCAGTACTGGGAAATGTTG
>OMXX01000198.1 GCA_900315105.1 uncultured Prevotellaceae bacterium
ATACCTTATAAGGACGAGAACTGTCACATTGATATTCCACAGGCCATTCACGACCTGATAGACCGTGAGGTGTCCGTGCATCCAGACAACGAGACTGCCGCACATGAGGATGTCGTGAAGGTCGCCATGCTCCTGTTTGCTGGATATATCGACGCAGCCACCGCCATGAGCGAGAGCAGCGGCGGAGGTGGCAGCGCACCAGACAGCGGATGGGGACGTGACAAGGACGATGACGAGGAGTGGGCACGCCGATGTGCGCAGATGGCCACACACATGAGTACACCAAAACCGAAATACGGATATAAACGAAGATAATATGGGACTGAGACAGAAACCAATACAGGAATACCGCCCAACGGAAGAACCGAAGGCGGTACCCACCGCCAATGCTGGCGAGAGCGCAGGACTGGAGGATGTCCTGCAAGTGGCAGAAGCCGAGAATGCGATTCAGGAGAAGCTGGGCTTGTTGCGCAAGGAGATCCAGGAAATGGAACTCACGCGCACCGCATTGAACGAGGCAACCAAGGCACAGGATTCTGCCAAAGGTGAACTTGGTGAAACCATGAAGGCTTTCTATGCCGCCAAGGATTCTGCTGACAATATCGTCACTGGTATTGTGGCGCAGATTGTCCGTGTAGAGAACATGCACCTCACCGCCCATCTGGACGAGGGCAGCGTGGCTCAGGTTCAGGAGACAAACCGCAAGGCAATAGAACAAGAGAGTGATGTCCTTGCCCAACATATGAAAAAGCTGAAAGCCATGTTCCGTGACCAGTCAGAAGATTTGGCAGATATTGTTCGCAGAGGCGAAGGTGTCTGGATGTCACTACGTGTGTTCTACATCATTGCACCGATAGCCCTGTTCTCCATAATTGCTTGGGTGATATACATATCCTTCTGGGTGTACTTCCATTGGATAGCGTGATGTCATCATCTTACGGGCATGGTGATTCAGAATTCATAGTTCTGTAATTGGAACCGTTACATCGTTATTCCCCAAGAATTCATCCATTTCTTGTTCATTAAGAGAAAACGATGTACAGGTCTTAGCTCTGGCTGTATCATGTGGCTCAAAACGATTAAGTCCGATGGACTTGTATAAGCGGCATAACTTTCCCATACCGTTATAGCTATCCACGTAGTTCTTGCATAACAAACAATTTTTAATTCCAAACCTTTTATAACCCATCCATTTTGCAAGCTCATGAATGCCAAAGGCAACATCAGTATGGAAGCATATCTCACATAATGAGTTCTTTCGTTCTCTCTTTATGTCCTTACACAAGCAAGCATCCTGATAACATTGGAACTTGCCAGACTGATAGAGTATATAGCGAGAGAAGGCTATCTCTTGATTGATATTGTTGTTATTGTAATCTTCTGTTTTGAACCCATAAAACGAAGTTTTTGACGCCACAATCGTTTCTCTATGGTAATCTTCTATGCGGCTACCTTCAGAAAACCCCGCTTCAACCACTTTATCAATATCTTTCTCTTCTTCTATTTTAATCTCGATAATCTTGCTGCCACTATGGAGCTTTTCTAATTCGCTTGCATGTGTCACAAAGATCTCGATATAAATTGGTTCTCGTTCGGGATGGGCAACAGACCAAATTTTCAGGTCAGACCTTCTTCTTATCTCATCGTAAGGAATTTCTTGCTCGCATGAATCATAAAATTCCTTCAGATTGAACTTTTTGCGTTCATGCGAATAACAATTGTCATATCTAACGAACTGACACGTCTTTTCATTCTTGCAATATGAACGATACTCAAATTCCATGTTGAAGACATCTTGTTCGTAGAAAGTTTTCTGTATCTTTTCTTTAGCAAGAAGGTGTAAAGCTGTTTCTATTGCTGTAGGACAATCGACCCCAGGTTGGTGAGCAAAGTGATGTTCTCGTACTCTACCTGCATTTTTGGCCTGAAGCGGTTTCTTACATGCAGGGCAGATACAATTGCATTCATTTCCATTTGGCACGCTATCAACATGTACCAACAGGCCTTCTTGATTAAGAGCGTATGTTAGAAATGCTTTCATAACTATTTATGAGTTATTTCCAAAATAGCTTAAAAAACCCTGAATAACAGAGGTTTTCAGCAATAAGCCCATTATGAAAAGGATGGATGTGAGTATCAGAACCCAAAACTTCATTACTATAAAAATGTGGCTTCGTTTGTTGATGGAGTCCATCTTGGGTTCATGCTTGACATCTAAATCCCTTTGACTGACATATTTATCCAACCGATACAGTTCCCTATTGTAACTGAGGGAGTCTGTGTAATAATGGATTACATCAATAAGCAGGAAAGACAATCCTGCTAAAAGGCTGGAAAAAAGCCAGCCATTAGGGAAGTTTAGCGTACCTTCAGCATATGTAAGAACCCAGACTGTACCAATGACACCTAAAATGAGGTTTCTTGCAACAGACGAGAATTTACTGGACTGAGCATACATGAATTGTTGTGTCTCGTCCTGCAATTCTTGTTTTCTCTTTTCGAAACTATTTTCCTCGCCTGATGGGACTTCCAGATGGTCCTTTGGAGCGTTGGGTCTGTGGACTTCCTTGTCCTTGCTGGGGCTTTTGCCCTTGTTGTTGGGGCGCTTTTGGTGTGTCATTTGCCATAGCTATCTTTTATTATAAATCTTCGCCATTAGCGTGGTTATATTCATTATCGTAAAACATGGTGATATAATATTCCCCATAGTGCTCACTTATTCTAAACCATACAGGTTTTTTGAACAACATATCCATCCCTATTTTAAGAGCAATGGATTGAGCCTCTTTTTCCGTTTCTTCTGTCGGATTCTGCAATTCAGCCTCAGAGTGTTTCTTCAACAGCTCATCTCGGACCTGTCTTTGTAGTGTGAGTGTGTCAATTTTTTCAAAATCTGGATTTTGGTAAAATAGTGCATCGTAGTTCTTCTTATGGACAAGCATTTCATAGGAAATGTCCTCATCATCCGAGAGAGTATAGCTGTCTAATGCTGTATACCGCTTGTTGTTTTCGAATTGACTGACTAACTTGTTAAATCGAATCTTTATGTTTGCTTCACTTTGAGTATTAGCATCACACAACATGATACGATAAACTTTGTTGTTGTTTGTCGCTATATAAACATGAACATCCGTGCCGTTAAACTCACCCTCAAAGTATTCTTGTCCAGAAACCTGTTTAGGTGTGAATCCCTTAGCAATAAGGGATTTCCTCATATCAGACTTAAAACCATCAACGGGAATTCCCAAGAATGTTGTAACATCCTTTTGCGCGAAAGCCAGTAAGACGCAAAGCATCATGGCAAGAGTTAAAAAAAATCTTTTCATATGTACCTATTCAAATAGTATATCGTTAATATCCTGTTCTATCTTCTGCTACCATCATTGGCTCTTCCTCTAGTATCTCATACCGCTTGACAGTCCTGTCTTGCAGGAATATTCCGTTGAGCGTATATGCCAGAGACTTCAATGTTTCTTCTCTTTTGATGGGCTTCAACTCACATTCCCATATGGTGATAGAGTGCCAGCCCATCGTGGCCAGTTCATGCTGTACTTTCACATCACGCTCCTTGTTCCGCTGTACTTTATTGGTCCAGAACTGCGTATTGGTCTTTGGTATGGTGTAGTAACGACAGCCCTCATGTCCATGCCAGAAGCAACCATTAATAAAGATACATGTTCGATACTTCCGTAACACGATGTCAGGTTTCCCTGGAAGTCTGGGATGATTCAGACGATAGCGGTAGCCATGCCCCCACAGATAACGTCGCACCACCATCTCGGGTTTTGTGTTCTTTGCCCCAATATGGCTCATACAGCGGTGACGTTGTTCTATGGTCAAGACATCGTTCATTTTTACTTTGATCTAACCTGCAAATTTATCTTTATGTAGTACTTCCCATCTTCCTCATATACCCATCCATAGAAGAATTTTTTCTTGGCATCTGAACGAGGATGGCCGGGGTTTCCTGCATCCTCACTTGTTGATGCACCTTCAAACTTGGTGGAATTGAACAAAAACTCTCGGAACCTGTTCAATTCATAAATGTGATAACATACAATATCACCATCCTCTTTTACAATAATTTGCCCACCCGTAGCGTCATAAATGGGCCCAAGGGGGATTGTCCGTGGCGGGCGGATGCCGCTGCCTAACCAAAGACGGTAATACATCTATAGAAAAAGAAGGGTATATCCCTTATCCCCTTC
>OMXX01000170.1 GCA_900315105.1 uncultured Prevotellaceae bacterium
AATCCACATATCAGGCCTACGGCAAGACATTAAGGTTAAAAACAGGAAAAAGCATATAACCATCAGCGTAAGGTTGTGATTGGCTTTTTTATGTTTTTTTCTGGTTTTTGTTTTTACCGGACAGCAATAGTTTTTTTTGTTGGGTGGAAATGTGTGTTTTTACTAGTTTGAGGAGCCTTCCTTTCGGATTTGGGGCTTTTGGCACGGCATTTGTTAATTAGTGGTAAATTATAAATCAAATTAATAATGGAAGAAAAGGAAATAAACATAGAGGAACTGCTGAAAAAGGCTGAGAATGAGCAGGAAACAAAGGCTCCTGAGTCTGAAGAGAACGTTAACGCTGAGGCTGCGACTGACACAAATGTCACAGAAGAAGAGGCTAAGACTGACGAAGAGTCAGCACCTGCTGACCCTTTGGCAGAACTCCAGAATCAGGTTGAGGAACTCAAGAAGGAGATGCTCTACAAGCAGGCTGAGTTTGAGAACTACCGTAAGCGTACTATCAAGGAGAAGGCTGAGCTAATCCTCGGTGGCGGTGAGAAGACTATCAAGGAGATTCTGCCTGTGCTCGACGATTTTGAGCGTGCTCTTGCCGACAAGACCGAAGACCCTAACGCGATTCGTGAGGGTATGCAGCTTATTTTTAATAAGTTTGTTTCTACGCTTGAGAAGATGGGCGTGAAAAAAATCGAGACTGAGGGCGCAGACTTCAACGTAGATTTCCATGAGGCTATCGCTCTTGTTCCGGGACTTGGTGATGAGATGAAGGGTAAGGTTATCGATTGCACAAAGACCGGTTACATGCTCAATGATAAGGTAATACGTCACGCACAGGTAGCTGTGGGACAATAATAAAAGAAAGAGGGAATTATGGCAAAAAGAGACTATTACGAGGTGCTTGGCGTTGATAAGTCGGCAAGCGCAGCAGAGATAAAGAAAGCCTACCGTAAGTTGGCTATCAAGTACCATCCTGACAAGAATCCTGGCAATAAGGAGGCTGAGGAGAAGTTCAAGGAGGCTGCTGAGGCGTATGCTGTGCTTTCTGATGAGCAGAAGCGTCAGCAATATGACCAGTTCGGCTTCAACGGTCCTAATGGCTTTGGCGGAGACGGTGGTTTTGGCGGCTTCGGAGGTGGATTCTCTATGGATGACATCTTCTCAGCATTCGGCGATATCTTCGGAGGTCATAGCGGCTTCGGAGGTGGTTTCGGCGGCTTCGGCAGAGGTGGCGGTCGTCAGCAGCATCGTGGAGCAGACCTTCGCCTGAAGGTGAAGCTTACCCTTCAGGAGATTTCAACAGGTGTTACGAAAAAGTTCAAGGTTCGTAAATACGTTACCTGTGATTGCTGTCACGGCTCTGGTGCAGAGGCTGGTAGCGGAACAGAGACTTGTAGCACATGTCACGGTTCTGGCTATGTGGTTCGTTCAAAGCAGAGCATCTTTGGAATGATGCAGACACAGAGCCCTTGTCCTACCTGTGGTGGCGAGGGTACTGTAATCAAGAATAAGTGTAAGAAATGTAACGGCGAGGGCGTTGTTCTTGGCGAGGAAGTTGTTGAGGTCAACATTCCTGCTGGCGTTCAGGACGGTATGGTCGTCAACGTTGCAGGCAAGGGTAATGCCGGCAAGCACAATGGCGTGAACGGCGATATTCAGGTGTTCATCACAGAAGAGCAGAACGATGTGTTTGTTCGTGACGGCAACGACCTGATTTACAATCTCTTGCTCGACTTCCCAACAGCCGCTCTCGGTGGCGAGGTTCTTGTTCCTACGGTTGATGGACATCAGGCAAAGGTAACGATACAGCCTGGTACTCAGCCTGGTACGGTAATGCGACTTCGTGGTAAGGGACTTCCTGCTGTTTCCGGCTACGGCTATGGCACGGGCGATATTCTTATTAACGTCAGCATATACGTTCCTAAGACTCTCAACAAGGATGAACGCAAGGCTATCGAGGCTCTCCGCGAGAGTGAGAACTTCCAAGGCGACAAGCAGACGAAGAAGTCTATATTTGATAGATTCAAGAATTATTTCTAATCAAACTTAAAGTTGTAGCCTTCCGGCTCCCTCCCTACGGGGGAGGGCGGGGGGAGAGGCCTATGAACTATTCAGAAACATTAGAATATCTATACACAAGCACCCCCGTTTTTGAGCGAGTGGGTGCTTCTGCGTATAAGGAGGGCTTGGAGAATACCATAGCCCTTGATAATCATTTCGGCAATCCGCATACCCTTTACAAAACCATCCACGTTGCTGGAACTAATGGTAAGGGGTCAACCTCACATACCCTTGCGGCTATACTCCAGAGTGCGGGTTATCTTGTGGGGCTCTATACCTCTCCGCATCTTGTGGATTTCTCTGAGCGAATCCGCGTGAATGGAGAGCCTATAAGCCATGAGTATGTCGTTGATTTCGTGCGTGATAACAAGGATTTCTTTGAACCACTTTATCCTTCTTTCTTTGAAATCGTTACGGCTATGGCTTTCCGCTATTTCGCAGAGAAACACGTAGATATAGCCGTTGTTGAGGTTGGACTTGGTGGTCGTCTTGATTGTACAAATATCATTTCTCCTGTCTTGTCGGTTATCACAAACATCTCATTTGACCATACAGGTTTTCTTGGTGATACCCTTGCAAAAATAGCCGGTGAGAAGGCTGGAATCATCAAGCCTAAGACTCCTGTGGTAATAGGAGAATATTTGCCTGAGACTCTTCCTGTATTCCGTAAGAAAGCAGAGGAAATGAATGCAGAACTGATACTTGCGCAGGATAGGGTAGGGCAGTATTCAGTTCCTGAATTCCAGCTTAAAGGAGCGTGTCAGGAGCGTAATCTCCAGACGATTCTAACGGCTGCCCATGAACTTATCCGTCTTGGTATTCTTTCTGATGAAAAGCCTATTGTTGAAGGTTGTGCTCGTGTATGTGACTTGACAGGTCTTCGTGGTCGTTGGGAAACCCTTTCGGAAACGCCTCTTATTATATGTGATACAGGTCATAATCTTGCGGGATGGGAATTTCTTGCACCACATATATATAAGGTGTATGAGGAGAAGAAAGCGCAGAATCCTGAAACAAGGCTTCGCATAGTCTTTGGAATGGTTGACGACAAGGATATCAATTCTGTTCTTGCACTCTTACCAAAAGATGCTTGCTATTATTTCTGTCAGGCTTCTACGCATAGGGCTATACCTGTGGAAAAGGTTGTTGCGTTGGCCACAGAGCATGATCTCACGGGTGAGGGCTTTCCTTCTGTCGTGGAGGCTTATGCAAAGGCAAAGGAAGATGCCTCTGATGCTGATTTCATCTTCGTAGGAGGCAGTAGCTATGTGGTTGCTGATCTCTTGTCCTCTTCACTTTTTCAATAAAAAAGAGACAAATCCTTGTTTTTACGGAAAAAATCACTATCTTTGCACTCAATAATAATCATTAAAACTGTTTTCTATGACACCACACATTAATGCCAAGGATGGTGCTTTCGCAAAGACCGTTCTTATGCCGGGTGATCCGCTTCGTGCTAAGCTCCTGGCTGATACATTTCTTGAGAATGCCGAACTCGTAACTGACGTTCGCAATATATATGGCTATACGGGTACTTATAAGGGCGTTCCTGTAAGCGTTATGGCTTCTGGCATGGGTATGCCAAGTATCGGTATCTATTCTTGGGAGCTGTTCTCTTTCTATGGCGTAGAGAATATCATCCGTATAGGTTCGGCTGGAAGCTATTCTGCCCAGCTTGACGTTCTCGACGTTGTTCTTGCAAAGGAGGCTTATAGCGAGTCTTCGTTTGCCAAAACTTTGAGCGGATATGACAAGGATACAATCATTCCGAGTAAGAGTGTGAATGATGTTATTATTCAGGCTGCGAAGGATGCAGATATTGAGTGCAAGCTTGCGCGTGTTCATTCCTCTGATGTCTTCTATACTAAGGAGTCATGGCAGGATATTAAGGCACGTACCAAGTGCGACTGCGTAGAGATGGAGGCTTTTGCCCTCTTCCATAATGCCAATGTCCTTGGCAAGAATGCCGCTTGTCTGCTTACTATCAGCGATTCATTCGTGAATAAGCGTGAACTGACCTCTGACGAGCGTCAGAACTCTTTTAAGAATATGATGACCGTAGCTCTTGAGGCTGCAATAAGACTTTACCAGAAGTGAAAAGTGAAGAGTGAAGAGTGAAAAATTTGAATTACCTTTTATTGCGATAATTTTATTATCGACTATAAACTGCAATACAAACTTAAATTTTTCACTCTTCACTTTTTACTCTTCACTTTTCACTTGAGCTATGCGAAAGTTGAAAAAATGAAAGTTAATCCTGAAACATACGAGGAACTTACCCGTCCGGCATACGTGCTGGAAGAGAAACGTCTGCGCAGAAACCTTGCACTCATCCGTGATGTGGCAGAGCGCTCTGGCGTTGAGATAATACTTGCTTTCAAGGCGTATGCCCTTTGGAAGACCTTTCCGATCTTCCGTGAGTATATCTCAAGCACAACGGCTTCAAGTCTCTCTGAGGCTCGCTTGGCGTATGAGGAGTTTGGTGCTCCTGCACATACATTCTCTCCTGCATATACCGATTATGAGATAGATGATATTGCGCGGATGTCGAGTCATCTCACCTTCAACTCTCTCTCGCAGTATGAGCGTTATCATAATCGTGCAAAGGCTGCTAATTCGGCTATAAAGCTTGGTGTGCGTGTTAATCCTGAGTATTCCGAGGTTGGTACGGATATCTATAACCCTTGTGCTCCTGGAACGCGTTTTGGCGTTCTTGCAGAAGACCTTCCAGATAAGCTTCCAGAGGATATAACGGGCTTTCATTGCCATTGTCATTGTGAGAGTGGTTCGGATGTGTTCCAGCGTACTCTCGTTCATATAGAGGAGAAATTCAGTAAGTGGTTTCCGCAGCTTGAATGGATAAACTTCGGTGGCGGACATCTTATGACCCGTGCTGATTACGATGTGGAGTTGCTTGTCTCTATTCTTACTGATTTCCGCAAGCGTTATCCTAACCTCAAGGTTATTCTTGAGCCTGGTTCTGCCTTTGGTTGGCAGACAGGCCCTTTAGTATCTCATGTTGTTGATATTGTAGAGAATCACGGCATTCGTACGGCTATTCTTGATGTCAGTTTCACTTGTCACATGCCCGACTGTCTCGAAATGCCTTATCATCCAGCAGTTCGAGGAGCAGAGACCATAGAGAATGCCCTTGATAGCGAACGTGATGGCGATAGCGGCTCCCTCCCTACGGGGGAGGGCGGGGGGAGAGGCCTCGGCTCTTATCTCTACCGCCTTGGTGGTAACAGCTGTCTCTCTGGCGACTGGATGTCTGCATGGCGTTTTGATCACGAGCTTCAGATAGGTGAGACCATCATCTTCGAGGACATGCTTCACTATACCACGGTAAAGACGTGCACGTTCAACGGTATTAGTCATCCTGCTATCTGTCTGTTGCGTGAGGATAATGAACTTGTCACCCTTCGTGAGTATTCATACGAGGATTATCGTGATAGGATGGATTGATTCAGTTTCTTTGCTTGATATAAATCAATTCAAAGAAAAAGGCAGAAAAAATCTCATCATATCATTCTTGATTCTCGGAAATAATTACTACCTTTGCACTCGCAATTGAGAAATCAATAGCAAATATAACCAAATGGTGGATGTAGTTCAGTTGGTTAGAGCGTCAGATTGTGGTTCTGAATGTCGTGGGTTCGAGCCCCACCCTCCACCCTTAAAAGCGTAGGTCTTTTTTAGGACTTACGCTTTTTCCTTTTTAGAGAGAAAACGTTGGCATACCTTATTAATAAAACGTCAGTTCGGCGAATTTCAATATAGATGCACCTCTGGTGCTTTAACTGACAATGATTTTTCGCAAGGCTCAACAAGCCAAAGCAAGTTCCCAATCTACGCAATCTTTTTCCAATAATTTTCAATTTGTTTTATTAGTTGAAGATTGGTAAGATTACGTGAGTTCGACGACTTGCTTCAGCTTGGTGAGCTTTGCGAACAATTCAAGACTGCGAGGGCTGAAAGCCCGACACCTAATAGGGCAGTCCGTAAGGG
>OMXX01000190.1 GCA_900315105.1 uncultured Prevotellaceae bacterium
TCCTAAGTTTTATTCTTTCCCTTCCGTTGATGCCAAGGAACGTATTCTGTACCAGAATTTCGTTTCAGTCAACCTCGATGTGAAGAATATGATCGATGAGATAAACAAATTCAAAGTACGCTAACAAAGTCCCATTGAAATGGGCCACAGAAAAGAAATGAGAGCAAGAACATTAGTATTGGCTTTTCTGACAGTAATGTGCCTGAACGCAAATGCACAGGCACGGGAACCCTCAGAAAGCTCGTTAGAGACAGTAAGCAGCATCTACGCCTTGCCACCCTTTGAGCGCGCCGTATGCTGTATCAAGTATTATGAAGGTATGCACCGCAAGAAGGACTATCCTTATGTAGGCTATGGTCATAAACTAAGGTCAGGTGAGACTTATTCATCGAATATGTCTCTCAAAGAAGCTGAAGCATTGCTCAGAAGAGACCTGCAGTCCTTGTGTGCAATGTTCAGCAAGTATGGCAAAGACTCCCTTTTGCTTGCAGCACTTGCCTACAACGTAGGACCAGGCAAAGTCCTTGGTTGTAAAGGAAAGTGGCCTAAAAGCAAGCTGCTGAAGAAAATCGAAGCTGGAATCCGTGACTTCAAGGAAGAATATGTGCGGTTCTGTCATTGGAAAGGAAAGAAAGTTCCTTCCATTGAACGTCGTCGATATGCAGAACTGGCACTATTATACATCAACTGATGGAAGATAGAACCATAGACATTGAGGTTGATGGCATACGGTTTATCTCTCATGGCCATTATTATGATGGCATCAACAACTGGCTTTGCCACAAATTGAAGGAGAATGACCCGCAAGCCATCGCTCATTGTGCCCGTCAGTTAGCAAAGATGTTGCCCGAGAATGCGGTTGTAATCCCCATTCCCGGGCATCATGGCTTTGCACTACAGACGCTCTATCTTGCAAGAGCCATCAATGAACAATCAGGTGGAATCATCCCAGTTGCCAATGTACTCAAAGGCAATAGCAGAATGTCTAACTATCAAGCCAAGAAAGAAGGTTCTTTGCTTCCTGCTGAAGAACTGGGCTTCCGTCAAGTGGCTCCTCTGCCTAAAGGGAAAGTCCCATATCTGTTGGATAATGTAGTCGATACAGGAACCACCGCCAAAGCTGCAATAAATGTACTTGGCGGTGGCATTGTCTTATCTTATGCAATGAGTAATTTTCTGTTGGAATCTAATTCAAATAGGCAAGTGTTTCTCCGATGACTTGTTTTTTTTGTGAAAAGTAACTTGTCCTTTCATAACAGATTTGTTCATTGATGACATATCAACATCCTCCCATATATTATCGTGGAATGGAGATAATAACCCCCAGAATCTTGAATAATTGAATTCGTTAGTAAAATCCACTTTATCTTGTAGTGTATTCGGGACAATAAATAAGAATTCTAAATAATTGAGATGAAAATCAACGAACAAATAAGGATATGACATATCAGTCACTTCTTTGCGAATAAATATATTCATGATTGGTTGTTCTTGCAACGAAGTATGTAGCCTTTTTTTAACAATTGGCAATGATTCTATATTATAATCACCATTTATCCATTTGATTGTGTTTGTTAGGTCTTTAAGTATATTTGACGGTAGGAACCCAATGGCATACTTACACATTGCTCTATAGACATTCTGTAATTTAATTACGTTCCCTTTATAATTATAAATGATTTCAGAATCCGTTTCTTTGAGCAATATGTTTTTATCGAGGTTTGTTACGTATATATGGCCATCATTATCTTTAGAAAAATCAATACCACCTAAACGGAAATTGTTATGTGCAAGTGAATTAAACATTTCTACATAGTGAAAAAAGTCCTGTTCAATTGATAAACCGAACTTTGTATTACAGCTATCACACTCATCATTAGTTATAAAGCAAATATTTCCAAGTGCATGGGATATTGTGTGTGATTTGTTTTTAAATGTGACTTCAGGCATTGTCTTATTGCAATATCTGCAAACTCTATTGTCCTTTTGTTTTGTACCAATACGTATTGTTGACTTATCGGGGGAAATGGCATAAGGATTATATATCGAAAGGAAATTCCCATTTTCATAAATATACTCCTCCATCGTCTTATCCGCAGGAACTCCTGTTTCAAGTTCGCTTAAATATGCAAATGTCTGTTTAAGTTGTATATGAGATAATTGCTTGTCAAAAATGACAGCCATATAATTGTTACTGGTGCTTTTTTCTATAAGGTTCTTTAATTGTAATAGTTTCTTGAAATTTGTGTATTTAGTATATTTAGCGAACAATGCTTTGTATCTATCTTTTGCGAATTCATTAAGAAGTACTATGAAACCTTCGTGTTTCACTTTCTTTGTGCCATAAGTGGTAATGCGAACATCGTTAACAAACTCATTTATAATAGAATTGTTTATTGGATTTTCGGTATATTCTATATCGAAACAAACATTTTCATTGAGTGTTAAGAATTGAAGATTATATTTCATGCGCCTATCTTTCTATTTCAAGTAATTTTTATAAATACTTCTTCCTCTGAACTCTCGATACTCTACTTCATTAAGTGTAAGTGTCAAAGGATGGAAATCTACCTCGTCAATAAGAAACCCTATGTCTTTTATATCAGCTCCAGGATTGGAAATACGTCCCAACGTAACATGTAGTCGAAAGTTAGACTGAATATTGGAGCCTGTAAGAGCTATATCGTTACGAATCTCATTCACCAAAGATTTAAATACCTCTGGTATGTGAGTTGCTGTTAAGTGAACAATAAACAAGCCGCTCCAGGTAGAGAACACATCCAACTTATCGAATGTGATAGAAACTGAATTTGCATTGTCCAGGTATTTGCGCATAATGGCTTCAACATTTGGTAAATTCTTTGTCTCGTCAAGAAAGGCCATAGTGATATGGTAGTACCCGTTTTGCCAATAAACAGGAAAATCTTTCAATGCCTTTCTTAGTTCGATGAACCAAGGAGCATCGAATGAGATGGGAACCTTTATTTCAAGATAGGTTTTCATTATGGCGTAATCAGTAAATTCTTCTAATCCATCGTTTGCTGCTTTCCATTCCCCATTGAACATGCCATTTCTTGCCAGTTGTTTTGTCGATAAGGATAAACTGGTACATGTTTTTTGTTGGGTACAACTCAAATGATCCAGATCCATAGCCTAAGCCATAAGTCAAGTCGTCTGAGTTTATGGAAACACTACCTTCATTGTCAGAATCCAAAGACCATTGAACCTGTTCAATCATTCCTGTCTTTGTGTCCAGCTGAAGAAACGTATATATGTTCTCGGTCTGATACAGCTTATAGCGTCCTTTCAAGGAAGAGTTTATGTCCAAGTGGTCCAATAACTGATTGTTAATCATTAGCAGCGTGTCGATTTTGGATAATAGAGAATCGACTTTTTGCTCATGCTTGTTGACCTTTACGTTTGTTGTTGTCTTTGCTGTCTGTGCATTTATATTGATTGCTGAAATCAATAAAAGAAATAATACTGCTTTTCTCATAATTGTGAAGTTTTAATCTGCCATCATTATCATTCCTGGAACCACTTTCATCTTCTTGCTGCATTTGGGGCAGCGTCCCTCGATGGGATTCCAATTGTGTATCTTATCGTTCTTAGCACCACATTCAGGACATGTGGGGAAATATCCCTGGCTGGCAAGGTCGTCAGCCGAAATGGAAATGATTTGTTTGCACTTTGAACAGTGAAAGTTGTAAAACTCTCCTGACATAAGCCCATAATGGCCTGTGGGTTCTGTTTGCACCTCATACCCACATTCACATCTGTAAGTTCTTAATGTTGCCATACTTTTTTGTTTAAGAGTGAATTTTCGAAATCTCAGCCGCAAATTTAGAGTCTTATTGTGCAGTCTATCTTCATTATTAGAAGAAAATGCAGCTATTATCAATTTTCTTTCATCATTACAGAAGATGTCAGTTTCAAGTTGCAAATTTACAAAGAAATATCAAAAATTGACCCCAAAATCAATTATTTTGCAAGAAAAATGAGAAATTCGTGCAGCAATCAGCGGCTTTCTCAGGAAATATTCGTATTTTTGCAGCCTATAATCATTAAATTAAGTATATGGACAGTAAACCGTTGAACCGAATTAAGGTAGTGATGGCAGAGCGTATGGTATCGAACAAAGAATTGAGCGATATGCTTAATAAGGACACTGCCACAATCTCCAGATGGGTGACCAATACATCCCAACCCACCTTAGAGAGCCTGATTGAGATTGCAAAGGCACTAAAATGTAATATTGGTGACCTTGTTCGCATGGACGATTCTACGATTCTCAAAAATCAAGAGTAACAACAAATCCCCTCTGCTTATGCCTATCAATAAGAATGCGCTTTTGCGTTACCAGATACTTGACCGCTGCTTCAGCGATCGTCATCGACGCTATGAGATAGAAGACCTCGTTGACAAAGTCAATGAGGCGTTGCTCGACATGTATGGCAAAACGGTTAGTCTTCGTCAAATACGTGCCGATATTACTTACATGCGTGATCGGGTTTCTTACAATGCCCCTATTGTAGCGCGTCCTATTGAAGGCAGAAGGTGCTATTACACTTATGAAGACCCTCGTTTTTCCATTTTCAGCAATGAACTTTCTGTTGAAGAAGTGAAGAATCTCCTTTCGACAATTGATATGCTTGGACGTTACCGTAGTCCAAAGAATGCATGGCTGGAAGAGGTCATTTCCAGTTTGGAACTACGTTTTGGTATCAAGGCCAAT
>OMXX01000194.1 GCA_900315105.1 uncultured Prevotellaceae bacterium
ATGGACAAAGATACTCGACCGTCTGAATGGCAAAATTTATCTAATCATGGGTAACCACGATTTGAAGAATATTCGACAAGGATTCATCAGTCGCTTTGAGCATGTAGCCATGCAGATGCACATCGAAGTCGGCAAGCAGAGAATATACCTCTGTCACTATCCTTTCCTTTGTTTTGAAGGCAGTTACAAGGATGTCTGGCAGTTGTTCGGTCATGTCCATACCCGAAGGAATAACACAGGAAATGACGCGGAGAGGCTCCAGTTTCTCTATCCGACCCAGTATGATGTGGGAGTGGACAACAATGGCTTTGCTCCAGTGTCATTTGGGCAAGTAAAGAGAATTATAAATAAGCAAACTGAACAAACAAAAGTAGTAAAACAATGAAACACATACCTGTATTGAGGTACAATGATCTCAGAGATCTGATGTACCTAACCCATGAACACCACTTGAACGGTGTGGTAGTAGACGATGCGGCACTTGAAGTGATGCTCCGTATTGAGAAGACCATGCAGCGACTGGAGGAAATGGGTGATGATGAGCAACGGTGGCTCTGGATAGAACTCAAGGCACCAGGCAAGCGTAATCGTATGGAAACTGCTGATGCTAACGGGAATTACTGGTACCAGGTGTTTACGGCTAACTATAAGGGTTTCCACTACATGATAATCAGAAACCGCCAGTGGAGATATATTGACCTTAGGAGTGCAAGTTACATTGGGGGAGAACGAAGACCTGATGTCTGGCATGGGAATGTGTCGAAGTCTCTACTGAAGCTTGAGAAGCATATCACCGTCTTGGTAGATAGCATCTGTGAGAATGCTGACGAATACAATGCCTATGTCGAGAAGAGTCTGCCTTACTCTAAGCGGGATGGAATCATCAAGCGTGCTGACTTGAATCGCATCTGTCCTGTTTACAGGATGTTTAATAATCCCGCGCGAGTGGTGGATATTGTAAAGAAGAGTAATAGTTTGCCCCTGTGGTCAGCTGATAAAATGACGCTCAGAATCTACATACACGTCTGGCGTATTCTTTATGAAGCATATAGGACGCAGGATCGCTATCGTCCTGAACCTAAGTCTGATTTCGCCAATAAGTCTGACGAAGAAGTATTTGTGAGGTACAACAGCAAGGGACGTGAGATAAAAGGTTTGGACCTCGACAGCGAGCAGGACTATCAAAAATGGTATGATGACAACAGTTCATATCACTGCATGGATGTTGCCTACGCAAGAATCCACCTTCATGCACGTAGGAAGACGAACCGCTGGGGCAATGAGAATGTTCCTGTAGCCGACGGGCAATGGTATTTCTCCTTGGGATTTTGCGTCTATGGCTATTCAAATGATGTAGTCAACATGCTCGAAATACTGTGCGATGAGGGAATAGGTGTCGTATGTGACGAGACCGCAAGGCTCCTCCGAATCGCAGAAGAGACTGACTATGTCGGCATAACTCCCGGTGCCAACAAGTACTCGTATGATGAGAAGGTAGGAAACGAGATAACACTCCCTTGTGTGGATGAAGATATTACGGCTCAGCAAGTGGCCGATGTGATAGATGCCACGGAATGGGAACCTGTTAGAAAAGTTAAACCAATTAATGAACAAAGGCAATGAGAATACAATACATGAGTGACCTGCATATGGAGTTCGCAGAGAACAGCAGGTACATCAAACATAATGAGTTTCCAGTTACAGGTGAAGTGCTTGTGTTGGCAGGTGATACGTTCTACCTGAACAATACGGTTGCTCCGCTCAGTAAGTTCTGGAAGTGGGCATCGGCCAACTATCGTCAGGTTCTGATAGTCCCAGGCAACCATGAGTATTACCAGTTTTGCGATGTGATGGAGCGTGGATTGCAATGGAAATGGATGCTCAAAGACAATGTGGGCATCTATCAGAACCAGGTAGTTCGGATTGACAACACTGATTTCGTCCTGAGTACTTTGTGGTCAAACATTCCAGCACAGGATGAGTATTTCGTATGGAAAGGATTGAATGATTTCCGTCAGACTAAATACAAAGGAAAGCTCATCCAGGTGAATGAGTATAACCAACTGCACCAGTTCTGTTTGGACTTCATCAGGAAAAGTGTGGCAGAGAGTACGGCTGAAAAAATCGTTGTGGTTACCCACCATTTGCCTACACGGCAGGTGGTGGCACCACAGCATTTAGACTCGCTCATCAACAGTGCCTTCGCTACGGAATTGGGGGACTTCATATCCAACAGCCGTATCGATGTATGGATATATGGTCATTCCCATACCAATATAGATGCTACTATTGGCAAGACGAAAATCGTCAGCAACCAAATGGGGTATGTCTTCTATGACGAGCATCTTTCGAACGGATTTGATGCAGGGAAGTACGTTGAACTATAAAAAGTTAAGAACATGAAACAAAAAGATAACAACCCGATATTGTTAATAATACCAGACATACATGGGCGTTTGTTCTGGATATCGGCCACAAGGAAGTATCCTGACTTGCCTGTGATTTTCCTGGGAGACTATCTGGACCCATATACACATTATGAGGGCATCCTTCCAAGTGAGGCTCTTGCGAATTTCAAGGAAATCCTTGACTTCAAGAAAGCCAACATGGAAAGGGTTACTCTGCTTTTGGGTAATCACGACATCCACTACTTTGACAAGGATATGAATAGCAGCCGTAAAGACAAAGAACACTATGATGAGATTCATCAAATCTTCAGTGAAAATCTGTCTATGTTCAAACTAGCGATGACGGTAAGGACAGAAGAGAAGGATTTCCTCTTCACTCATGCCGGTGTAGATATCAATTGGCTAAGGTATAGAATGCCCGATGTCAACCCGAAAGATGTGAATGACATCTGCAAATCTCTCAATGACAAACTGATGACAGAAGAGAGTCTTTATGATTTTGTTTTCAATGGCTTGATGGATGTTTCCGCTTCACGTTGGGGCTATGCTCGATATCCCTCACCAGTATGGACAGATGAAACGGACCACCAATACATGAGAGAACGATTGCCCAATGTCTATCAAGTCTTTGGGCATACCCAACAGGAATCGGAACCTGTCATCACAGAGCAATATGCATGCTTAGATTGTCGCAGGGCCTTCCTGATAACAAACAAAGGCAATATTATAGAAGCATGAATCTATCGGTTTATTCTTAACAAGAAAAAGCTAAGGAATAACATTACTCACGCAAAAATAATTGCGTGAGTTTTTACTTCTTGAAGCTATACATTGGTGTTTCAATATAACAGTTTATTATCACACTATTATTCGTATATTTGCAGCACAAAAGTTCAATAATAAACTATTATGGATGACATTTACATGCTTGCAGATACCATTATCTTTAATAGAATAAGTGGTAACTTGAAAGCAGCTAGACTGAAGCAGAATATCACTCGACAAAGCTTGGCTGATGCGGCAGATCTCTCTTTCCTCTCTGAAGAAAATTGAGAAAGGAGAGATTGGCTCGTTTAATTCGCTGCTGAGAGTATTGCGGACATTAGGGAAACTCAATGTGTTTCAGCCTTTGGTGAAAGAAGAACAACTGAGTCCGAGCGAATACTATGAACTCGTACATTCAATCAAGGCAAAACATCAACGAAAAAGAGCATCCAGAATGTATAAGTCAAGTTGAAAAATCTTCACCCAATACCACAAAAATCACATTGTGGAAAATCTTGCGTAAACAAAGAGTAGTCTGGATGCTTTTGCGAGACCTTACCAATGAATAGTCTGAAGGTTTTATCTCAAAAATGCGATTATTCAACAAAAGTGCCGTCAGAAGAGTAAATGCAAATGCAAACAACCATCGAAATACATTGATATACAGCTATTTATTCTCGAATTTTGCGTAAACAATGCGTAAACATCGCGTAAACAATGCGTAAACATCGCGTAAACAATGCGTAAACAGAGCGTAAACAGAGCAAATAAAACAAAGATTTGGTTATTATTCCACGAATGAATAAGTGAAAACAAGTAGTCTGTGGGTTTTATAAATATGGACAAATAGGCAAAAATCATGTCTGCGTAAACAATGCGTAAACATTTTATTTCAGTTAGGGGTATTTTTATAAGATTCTGTGAAAATCACAAAAGTATAAGTTTTTGAAAATCAATATAGTTACATGTCATAGAGTATCATAAAAATCGTTATTTGGGGCTCATAATCTGGAGGTCCCAGGTTCAAGCCCTGGCTGGTCCACACTGAAAATCAGAGAGTTACGAATATTTCGTGACTCTCTTTTTCTTTTTGGTGAAATTCAGGTGAAATTCGTGACAAAAAAGTTATGATGTGAAGTTTCCTGCAATCTTTTCGATTGCAATGATATTGCATGGCGTAGCAAAGATAGACTTTTTGTGCAAATATTTGCTGTTTCAGTGTTTTCAACATAAACACTATTTCCTAATAACTGTACACAGTTTTTGTACATCCTCATCAAAGGTGTCTTTATTGAGGCTCATCCGACAAATGCGTAGTTTTTGTGCCAAAAAGATGGACAGAAATGAAGATAGCTAAGATTTTATCACTACCTTTGGTTACCCCTAACTAAAG
>OMXX01000028.1 GCA_900315105.1 uncultured Prevotellaceae bacterium
CAGAGGGGAATGGATTGGTTGGATGAAAGACTGGAAGCCCCAAAGGCTTACAAAGGCTTTCAGACAAGCAATACATTATGAAGGCTGAAAGCCTTTTAGGGGCATAAATGTTTTTTTCTGGTTTTTGTTTTTACCGGACAGCAATATATAAAAATTCAATTAAAGCGGTTTTTTACACCTATCATTTGGATAATTGCAAAAAAATGTTTATTTTTGCATTCAAATGAATACCCTTTTGCTTTTATTGCAGAAAACTCTATTTCTATTATAAAAAAAACCATAAAAAAGGAAATCTTAAAATGAGAAATGTCAAACTTTCCATTATACTTACAATCAGCATCTTATATGGGGTAGTAGCGAGAGCCGTTTCTCAATCTCTTGACCCAACAACTCCTTATTATCAAAAAATTGTAAGCCAAGGATTTGATCCGGCTACCGTAACCGACCTATCTGCAGAAAAGACGATAGCGATAGACGAGCCGAGTTGCGCTTACATCAACATTACCAATGTGACAGAGATGCCGACAACCAAGACAGCAGATATGCATGCCTTGTTTGAATGCTATGATGGTAATGGGCATTATTTCCAAAAGAAAGTGATTTTGAATGCACAGGGAAATTCTTCCATGTACTTTGTTAAAAAGAACTTTGCAGCAGACTTTTGCGAAGATGAATGGGTTGGTGATAAAACCACGAATATCAGCATTGGTAACTGGGTTACTCAAGATGCTTTTCATTTCAAGGCTTATTACACAGATTTTTTTCGTGGTGTTGCAACAATAGGCTATAAGCTGTTTGACGATATAATAGCCGATCATGATTCATATCTTGATCGTGCAGGCTTTACAGAATATGATGTAAAAGCCCGCTGCTATCCAGATGGTTTCCCATGCATTGTATATCTTAATGGTGATTATTACGGTATATTTGCATGGCAACTAAAAAAACATAGGAAGAATACCAACCAGACAAAAGACAATGCCAATCATATTCATTTAGACGGAACATTATCCTATGAGTATATTTGGAATGGACCCGTTGATTGGAGTCAGTTTGAAATAAGGAATCCAAAGGGATTGAAGTGTTCAACCCCAATATCGATTTCTGGATATAAATACACAGAGATAACTGATAATGAGGAAGAAATAGTCGCTATGGATGATTCATGGGTTGATGCTCCAAGCAATCCGAAGGACATGACGAGCGAAGAACTGTCAGCTTCATCACCGTTATACTATAAGTATGTAACGAACAAAGGAAAAATCAAATTTTATAAATTGACAGAACTAAGCGGATATGATTATGCGGATTATGATGGCGATAAGCCTTCTGAACTGATTGATGAAAACTCAGAACACTTTAATGCTTCCAATCCTGATCATGTAAGATCTGCAACTGTCAAAAACAACATTCTACGTCTAAACGGATATTGGGCAGAACTTAGTGCCCTTAGATACAGGAATGCTGATGACGCAACCATACGTGCTGCTATTGCTGAGAGATTTGACGTTACAGGAATAATTGATTATTATGTTTTCGGCTTAGTAACCGCAAATTATGATGGATTTATTAAAAACTGGCAATGGCTTACATACGATGGCGTAAAATGGTTTGTCACCCCATATGACTTAGATGGCATTTTTGGAAATGTATCGTCTGGAACTGCGGTATTACCACCTAATTGGTCATATGTATTCCAGGATTATCGTATGCAGGATTTGATTAGTGCCGGTCCTGTCTTTTGGGTAAGAACATATTTCTGGGATGATATAAAAAACAGATATGAGGATTTACGTTCAAGAGGCATACTAACTCCAGAACACATCATGCAATACATACACGACTGGTATAATAGGGTTGGTGGAGAAGAAACTTATAATAGTGAAAAACAAAGATGGCCAGATAGTTATTGCTATAATGAACTAATATGTAATCCGAATTGGACGACCACGGAAGATTGGACTGGATATAATGCTATTGCAGATTATGATGCGTCTGTAACATATAACGAAGGTGATACATGTAAGTTGTCATACAGAATATGGATTGCAACAGGAACCACTACAGGTGTAAAGCCATATTCAAAACTGGGATATTCTTCCCCAGATAATGCAAGTCTTGTGCAAACGTGGATTTCAGACCGTCTGGCTCTTGAAGACAGCTACTTGGGTTATACAAGTGTTCCTGAAGATATACCTACTCCTATTGATGGTATTATTTTGTCAGAAAGCAATATGGAGATTGAAAGTATCTATAATGTTTCCGGCATTCCTATCAAAAACATGAATAGCGGTTTGAATATAGTCCGTTATAAGAACGGAGAAACAAAGAAAGTTTTCAATAAATAACATAGTTCAATGAAAAAAAGGAAGCGGATTTATCTGATTTATCTGAAATAAATCGCGAAAATATTACTGCGTCAGCTATCAGATAAATCTGTTTCCCTTATTATTTTTTACTGTTAAGGTGGGTTCTATAAATTATTTTTTCTCTGTCCCGATTTTTTTTTCGAATATTCGAATTATTTTTCGCTGAAGCTCAACAAGCTACGCAAGTCGGGATATAGAATATTGTCAGTTCAGCACCAAAGGTGCGTATTTGTATTGAAGGGATAAATTATTTTCTGCCAGATTAAACCTATGAGAGGTAATTTCGTCAATAAATACGTGGAATTTATATATGCAGGCAATGTGGTGCTAAGTTGGCTTATATCCGACTTTTTCTCTCCATGACAAACAGATGCAAGCATCTATTTGATCATAAGGCTAAATGAAAACGTTAATTAATCTCATATTTTCCGAAGGAATTTGGATTTTAGGAAAGAAATAAGTAAATTTGTGCCACATTTTATAGACTTCACCTAAAACAATAAAACAAGAACTTAAATGCTTAAGCGATTTTTTCTTTTGGTAACTATGTGTGCAATCCTTCCGTTTGGCAAGGGTATGATGTGTTATGCTGCTAACACAAACACAAATTCTGTACTTTGGTATGATAAGCCTGCAAATGTCTGGCTTGAGGCCTTACCACTCGGCAATAGCCGACTTGGCGCTATGGTCTTTGGCAAGACTGATGTAGAGGAAATACAACTCAACGAGGAGACCTTCTGGAGTGGAGGTCCTCACAACAATAACAGCACATCATCAATCTATTACCTCAACGAGGTGCGCAGCCTCATATTCCAGGGAAAGGAGAAACAAGCAGAAGATCTTATCAACAAGGAGTTCATAAAAGGTCCTCACGGTATGCGCTTCCTCACTCTCGGTTCGCTGAAACTCGATTTCGGTCATAAGGATGCAAAGAACTACCGCCGAGAACTGAACCTTAACAATGCCGTTTCTACCGTTTCATATACAGCCAATGGCGTGAAATATGTTCGCGAGACATTCGCCTCTCTTGAGGATGGCGTTATCGTGATGCGCATAAAGGCTTCTGGCAAGGGGAAACTGAACTTCACGCTTGATCATGAGTGTAAGCTGAAAAGCAAAAGCCTAACCCCAGCCCTTCCCAAAGGGAAGGGAGTTGGAATGCTCACGACAACTATCGAAGGAGTAGAACAGGAAGGTGTAGCATCAGCTTTGAAGGCTGAACTCGTAGCAAAGGTCATTGCTGATGGCAATGTTTCTTCTGCTGACGGTAAGGTGAATGTGAAGAATGCTACGACAGCAACCATCATAATCACAGCTGCTACCAACTTCGTGAACTATCATGATGTTAGCGGTAATGCTTCTGAAAAAAACAAGGCTACTCTCAAGGCTATTGAGGACAAAACCGCAGATCAGCTCTTAAAGCGCCATATAGCGAAGTATCAGGCACAGTATAATCGTGTGGCTCTTGACCTTTCAGCAGGAACGGCAAAGCCATCACCTAACACCCAACTCCCAACCGACCAGCGTCTGGATAAGTTCTATGGCAGCGATGATATGGGTATGGTTGCACTCATGTTCAACTTCGGCCGCTATCTGCTCATCTCAAGTTCACAGCAAGGCGGTCAGGCAGCTAACCTTCAGGGTGTCTGGAATGATAAGATGATGGCTCCTTGGGATAGTAAATACACTATCAATATCAACGCAGAGATGAACTACTGGCCAGCAGAGATATGCGGACTTACCGAGGCTGCCGAGCCATTGTTCTCTATGATAAAGGATTTGAGTGTGACAGGTGCTGAGACAGCCCGTAAGATGTACGGATGCAGAGGCTGGGTGGCACATCACAACACAGATATCTGGCGTGTGGCAGGACCTATCGACGGTGCATTCTGGGGAATGTTCCCTAACGGCGGTGCATGGCTCACAACACATATCTGGGAGCACTATCTCTACACACTCGACAAGGATTTCCTTCGTGAGTACTACCCTATCCTGAAAGGTGCAGCCGATTTCTACCTCGACTATATGGTGGAGCGTGACGGTGAGTTGCTCGTTGTGCCTTCTGTATCTCCAGAGCATGGAGGCGTGGGCAAGCAGTCACCTGTATGTGCAGGCTGTACGATGGATAACCAGATTGTGCGCGACGCTCTCACACAGGCGATAAGGGCAACGGAGATTATGCTTCAGGACACAGCCCTTGCTGACAAGGACAAGGCAGAGATGAACGCTACGCTCCTTGCTTTCAACGCAGCACTAAAGAAGATTCCTGCTATGAAGGTAGGTAAGTATGGTCAGCTTCAGGAGTGGCGCGAGGATATCGACGATCCAAAGGATGAGCATCGCCATATCTCACATCTCTATGGCTTGTATCCTTCAAACCAGATATCACCATTCCTCACACCAGACCTCTTCAAGGCAGCTGGCGTGACCTTGAATCAGCGTGGCGATCAGGCGACAGGCTGGAGTCTTGGTTGGAAGACAAACTTCTGGGCACGTATGCTCGATGGCAATCACGCCTTCACTATCATCTCAAACATGCTCCGTCTGCTTCCTGATGAGAATAAGATGCGTGAATATCCAAACGGTCGTACCTTCCCTAACCTCTTCGATGCACACCCACCATTCCAGATTGACGGTAACTTCGGTGTAACGGCAGGTATCGCAGAGATGCTGATGCAGAGTCAGCTCTCACCTAATGCAAAGGATCTGTCACCAGAAATATTCCTATTGCCAGCTTTACCAGACGCTTGGAAGAACGGTAGTATCTCAGGCTTCAAGGCACGTGGCGGATATACCGTTAACATCACCTGGAAGGACGGCAAACTGAAATCGGCAAACATCATGCCAAAGGAATCAGGCAAGCTGATTCTCCGCACAAAGACACCAATCAGTCAGGGAAACCTCGTGAAGACCTATCAGGATCTCGGTGTATATGAATATGAGATAAATGTTACAGGGGGAAAAGCAGTAGTTATTACGGCTTCCTAAAAAATACATTTGCTAAACAACTAAACAATAACAACTATAAGTAATTTATGAAGCGACTTCTATTAGCGTGTTTACTATCACTTCCTCTCGTAGGAGTGCTGGGTACAAAAGCCCAGAATCCAGTCATTCGCAATCTGTATTCCGCTGACCCTACCGCACGTGTCTTCAATGGGAGATTATATCTCTTCCCATCGCACGACATCATCAGTCCGGTAGAGCCAGAGAGAAAATGGTTCTGTATGGCTGACTATCATGTGTTCTCGTCTGATAATCTCACAGACTGGACAGATCACGGTGTCATTCTCTCTCAGGAGCAGGTACCTTGGGGCAACCCAAAAGGATACTCAATGTGGGCTCCAGACTGTGTAGAGAAGGATGGCAAGTACTATTTCTATTTCCCTAATACTCACAAGCCTGTTGAGGGCGCAAACAACGGCAGAGGCCGTGGCTTCGGTGTTGGTGTGGCTGTAGCCGACCACCCTTACGGTCCTTACAAGCCAGAGGAGAACAGTATTGAGGGAATCAATGGTATTGACCCATGTGTGCTTCAGGCATCTGACGGCAATGCCTACATCTTCTGGGGTGCAGGCCGTTGCGCAAAGCTCAAGCCAAACATGAAGGAAATTGCTGACGACACACCAAAGGAAAAGGTGAAGTTCGGCGACCGCGAGTTTGAGATGTTGGGTGTCAACTGCCTCAAAGGTCTGCCAAGCCGTCAGGCTGAGGGTCCGTTCGCTTTCGAGTACAACGGAAACTATTACCTCACCTACCCTTACGTAAGAGACTCAACAGAGGTTCTCGGCTATGCAATGAGTAAGAATCCTATGGGTCCTTATGAGTATAAGGGTCTCATCATGGCAGAACATAAGAATGGCTGCTGGACAAACCACCATAGTATCGTAAACTATCAGGGCCAGTGGTATCTCTTCTATCATAACAACGCATACTCTCCAAAATTCGACAAGAACCGCTCTGTATGTATCGACTCCCTTTTCTTCAATGCTGACGGTACTATTCAGGAGGTTAAGCCTACATTGCGTGGCGTAGGTATCACCGATGCACGCTCACAGGTGCAGATGGACCGCTACAGCCACATTGGCGGTGGTGCTACAATTCAGTATAACGACACTACAAACTACTTCCTTGGCTGGAGAACAATCCTTCCTAAGGGCGGTTGGGTATCTTACGGAAACGTAAAGGTTCCAGAAGGCGACTATACCGTTTGGGTTAATATGCCTGGTATGTGGGGCAGAGCTCAGGTAGTAGATATCAAGACAACAAAACTCGAGTTGAAGGTCAACAAGCAGCCAAACGGCTATTATGAGCTTGTGCTTCAGAACAATGGCGACAGACCTGCTGAGGTTGACTGGATTACTCTCAATTCTCACAAGCCTATGGTTCCTGCAACAGCAGGCGGTCTTTCTACCGGTAGCTATCGCAACCTGTTCGTAGAGGCAGGCTATGGCGAAAAAGAAGTAGAGGCTAAGCTTCAGGAAGTATTCAACGATGTATTCGTAGGCAAGAACAAGTGCTACTTCGAGGCAGGCAAGGACATGGGTTATATCTGCGACATCAAGAACGATGACGTTCGTACTGAGGGTATGTCATACGGTATGATGATTGCCGTACAGTTCGACCGCAAGGATATCTTCGACCGCTTGTGGCGCTGGAGCAAGAAATATATGCAGATGGAGGACGGTCCTCAGAAGGGTTATTTCCGTTGGAGCTGCAAGCGCGACGGTACAGCCAACGCACAGGGTCCTGCATCTGACGGTGAGCTCTATTTCATCACATCTCTCATCTTTGCCAATAACCGTTGGGGAAGCATGGGTGAGATCAACTATCTGAAGGAAGCTCAGTATATCCTTGACTGCATCCAGCCACATGAGGTTGAGTTCACAATCAACCGCGGCAGAGACGGCAAGCCTCTTGAGAAGCCTATAACAATGAAGCGTAACGTATCTCTGATGGATCAGAAGACTGGTCTTATCAGTTTCGTACCAGGTATGCCTTATACCGACCCTTCATATCATATTCCTGCATTCTATGAGGTATGGGCTCGCTATGCAGAGGACGGACGTGCTTCTTACTGGCGTGACTGCGCTAAGAAGAGCCGCGAGTATCTGCACAAGAGTATCCATCCATTGACAGGTCTCAACCCTGACTATAACAACTTCGACGGTTCACTTCTCAATAACGGACACGTACTCGGCGATGCCTTCCGCTATGACTCTTGGCGCGTTCCTATGAACATCGCCCTCGACTATAGCTGGTCATGCTCTGACAGAGACTGGCAGCAGCAGTATGGTCAGAAGTTCCAGAACTTCCTCTATTCACAGGGTATCGACACATTCGTTGACCAGTACAACGTAGATGGTACAACTCCTGAGAAGATTCTGAAGGCTGGTAACTACCCAGAGAAGCTTCGTCACTCTATCGGTCTTGTGGCAACAGCAGCAGCAGCTTCTATCATGTGCTCACATCCAAAGAGCGACGAGTTCATCAAGCGTCTTTGGGAGGCTAAGCACGAGCCAGATGCTGACGGCTACTTCGATGCTTACTATGACGGTCTGCTCCGCCTGTTCGCATTCATGCACCTCAGCGGTCACTATCGTGTTATCGAGATAACTCCACAGCTCGAGAGCTACATGAAACCTGTTACAACTCCAACAGCAACTCCTGACTCTGAGGGCTTCGTTCGCCGTTGGATGCTTCGTGATCCTATCGACAAGCCAAACAGGTCAAATACAGTATTCGTTGACACATACCTCAACCAGACCTTCCCTTCTGCTATTACATATAATAAGAAGGATAAGGCTTGGCACGCATACGACAGCGAGCTCTTCCATGTGAAGCTCTATCGTTTGGCTACATGCACAAAGCAGCAGAAGTACGGTGTTATCTTCTGGGCAACAACAGTTATCGAGTGCGATGAGGAAATCAAGAACGTACGCTTTGCCATCGGTTCTAACTCTGCTTCTAAGTGGTGGATAAACGGTGAGGAATGTGCACTTCTCTCTGGTGACCGTCGTATGGTACGTGATGACGTTGTTTCACGTCCTGTTACTCTCAAGAAGGGTCGCAACGTAATCACAGGTGCCGTTATCAACGGTCCTGGTATGAGTGACTTCTGTTTCCGTATTATCAATGCCGATAAGTATAATCTGAGAATCGTGCAGCCATAAGTAAGTGAAAATTTAAAAATAAATATTGAAAAAAGATGTTTAAACGAATTATATTAGCAGCAACATTAAACGTGGCTTGGCTCGGTTCTGCCTTTGCTCAGATAGGTCAGCCATGGATTCATGACCCATCTACCCTCGTAGAGTGTGACGGCAAATGGTACACATTCGGCACAGGCGGTGGCGGTATTGTGACCGACGATGGTTGGTCATGGCACAGCGGTCCGGTACGTCCTGGTGGTGGTGCTGCCCCAGATGCTATGAAGATTGGTGACCGTTACCTTATCGCATATAGTGCCACAGGCGGTGGTCTAGGTGGTGGTCATAACGGCCGAGTACTCACTATGTGGAACGAGACACTTGACCCACAGTCTCCTCGCTTCAAGTTCACAGAGCCTATAGAGGTTGCATCTTCTGACGGTGATGAGGATTGCGATGCTATCGACGCAGGTCTTCTGCTCGACCCAACAACCGGTCGTCTGTGGCTCTCTTACGGTACTTACTTCGGTAACATCCGTATCGTGGAGCTTGACCCTAAGACCGGTGCACGTAAGGATGGCAACAAGGCGAAGGATATAGCTATCGACTGTGAGGCTTCCGACCTTATCTATAAGGATGGTTACTACTATCTGCTCGGAACACACGGCACATGCTGTGACGGTGTGAACTCAACATACAATATCGTATGCGGACGCAGTAAGGAGCCAACAGGACCATACATCGACAACGTAGGACGCGATATGTTCCATGGCGGTGGCCGTATGGTTGTTGCAGGCGGTAAGCGTGCAGTAGGTGCAGGTCACTTCGGACGCACAGTCATCGATGAAGGTGTTGAGATAACATCATTCCACTGGGAGGCAGACCTTGACCGTAGCGGTCGCAGCGTTCTTGCTGTTCGTCCTCTCCTCTGGAAGAACGGATGGCCTTACGCTGGTGAGAAATTGGAGGAAGGCACATACTCAATCATCTCTGAGCGCCGTGGCTACGGTCTTGAGATTTCTGTAGATTTCGTGCGTATGGAGCAGGAGCGTGCTATGTGGAACCGCGTAAATCCTAATCAGCCAACAAAGTCTATTCCTAACCAGACTCTCGATCAGGTAAAGGATGGTTGGAATGCTATTGCTGATGCATGGAAGAAGAACGGTAACATCGGTGTCCGCATTGGTGACTATATGGGACGTCCTCACCAGAACTGGACTATCACAGCAGTTCCAGAGGCTGGAGGCTATCTCTCTAACCCATACTTCAAGATCACAATCGAAGGTACAGAGCGTGCACTCTGCGCTACCGCAGATATGGAAGTTGAGACTGTGGCTAAGTTCACAGGCGACGATTCACAGCTCTGGCGCATTGAGCAGCTTACCGACGGAACATACCGCATCATGCCAAAGAAGATTCCTGGTAAGGAAGGTGTGAACAAGGAGTATGTTCTCTACTCTATCGCTGACAGTACTCCAATTCTTGAGAAGTACGATTTCAATAGCGATAACTCTAAGTGGAATCTTAAGAAGTAAGATATAATAATTTACGATTTACCATTTACAAAGTACAATTTGCCGTAATTGTACATTGTAAATGGTAAATTGCATTTAGTAATTGCTTATAAATTTTTAAAAAACAAACCAAAAAAACAACCACCAAACATGAAACAAAATCTAACCCTAAAGTGCATTACAATAGCACTTGCATTATTCAGTCTTTTTCCATTTTCGGAAGCTGACAAATGCCACGCTCAAAGCAGCGTAAAGAATGCCTATATCTGGTCTGACTATCCTGACCCTGACATCATCCGCGTAGGCGAGTATTACTATCTCGTAACAACCACCATGCATCTGTTCCCGGGAGGCCCTATCATGCGAAGCAAAGACCTCGTAAACTGGGAGACAGTCTCATATCTAACAGATGCCATTAAGGACACACCACGCTATGATCTTAATGAAGGTACGGTATATGGTCGCGGACAATGGGCTACCTCTCTTCGCTATAACAAGGGAACGTTCTGGGCTCTCTTCGTAGCTAACGACGACCCGCATAAGTCTATGGTCTTCAAGACCGACGATCCAGCTAAGGGCTGGAAACTGCATAGCCGTCTTCCTGCATACCACGACTCTTCCCTTTTCTTCGACGATGACGGCCGTGTGTATGTATTCTCAGGTAGCGGCAACATCCGTCTCGTGGAACTTGAGCCTGACCTTACAGCAGAGAAGAAAGGTGGCGTGAACAAGGTTCTCGAACTTCAGGGCAAGCCTGATGGTCTGCATGAAGGTAGCCGAGTAATCAAGCACGACGGAATGTACTACCTCCTCTGTATCTCTTGGCCAAGAACAGGTCGTCAGGAAATCTGCTATCGTAGTAAGAATATCGAAGGTCCATACGAGAGCAAGGTTATCTTCAAGAGCCCATTCGGAGGCTTCCCATTTGCCGGTCAGGGCACTATCGTTGACGGCAAGCGTGGAGAGTGGTATGGCGTTATGTTCCAAGACCGCGGAGGTGTAGGACGTATCCTCACCCTCGAGCCATGCTCATGGATTGACGGCTGGCCAATGCTCGGCAACAAAGGCGACGGACTCATTCCTGATTCCGTTAAGCTCTATGATGTTGATGCCTCTACCTTCCAAAACCTGACACCTGTGAACCAACAGCTATCCAATGGCGTAACCCTGACAAAGGACTATCAATGGAACCACAACTTCATTTCAGAGGCTATAAGCGCAAAGAACCCACAGGGTGAGGTGATTGCCCCAACAAAGATAGTTAAAGGCTCTACAATCACTCTAAAGGGCATTCTGAACAATGACCTGCCAAACAACGTAAAGGGCGGTATCTATTCTGCCCGCAACACCCTCACTTGGCGCACTTGGGGACCTACCTGTTCTGACACTATCACTATCGATGCTTCAAAAATCAAGGATGGCGACTGCGTAGGACTCTCTGCATTCAACGGCGATGCAGCCCTCCTTACCGTAAAGAAGGAAGGCAGCAAGTATTTCCTCGTCTTTACGGAAGAAAACGTGCAGCTCTCCGACCAGAAGAAAGAGATTACTGAGGTAAAGCGCAAGGAAGTTGCCCGCGTGCCTCTTGCATCTTCCAAGGTTAAGGACATCCGCATGGTAATGAACTGCGATTTCAATCCTGGTTGTGACATGGCTACTTTCTCTTACAGCATCGACAAGGGCAAGACATGGAAGAGCATCGGCAACGAGTATAAGATGATATTCGACTATCGCCGTCTCTTCATGGGCACTCGCTATGCCGCTTTCTACTATCCAACAAAACAAGCTGGCGGTACGGCAACAATCACGTTGAAGTAAAAATTAAAAGTTAACGTGAGCTCGGCGACTTGCTTCAGCTTGATGAGCTTCAGCGAATAATTGACGAGGACAAGCAGCAAGCTGCTTTTAACTGACAATAATTACCAATCTTACCAATCTTCAACCAATAAAAATGGATATTTATGGAAAAAGATTGCGTAGATTGGTAATTATTGTCAGTTTCTATATTTATGCCGCCTTCTTTTTCTGTACTATGCTATACACCCTTCCCTTGAAAGTGCGATGCACATCATACCCCATTTCCTTGAGCCTGAGACCAAGGTTCACGATAGTGGAGTGGCTAACGGTAAGATTAGTAAATTCCTTCCTTATCACATTGATAATCTGATTAGTACTCATCACCTCAGCCTCTTCACCTTCCTTTGGTTTGCGGAAACAAGAATCTATCATCTGCTCAAGGTCTGATGTCTGCATAAACGGAGCGTTGAGTTCCTGAATGCGCTTTGTCTGCTCATTGGTAAACCAATAGGATTTCTTATCAATCTCTACCTCATATTTCAGTTGGGCAAAGAGCTGCTCGTACTCTATAGGACTATCATTATCAATAAGACAACCCTCTGCGATTTTGATACAGAGATAACGGCGTGAACCTGTCACGTCACTAAGAGGATGCGAATTGTTGGTCGTAGCTATGAAAGATGCAAAACGAGGCTTGTCATCCTGTGAACCGCCGAAGATAGGACGACCATTGACCTTTGACTTTGAGAGAGTCTGCTTGAGAGAAGCCTGTTGAGAAGGACGGATAGCCTCAAGCTCATCAAGATTGACAAGAAGGTTATTGGTAAGAGCCATCTCCTTATCAAATTTATTAGAGAGATTGAGGTGGTCAAGAAAATACTGACGAAGCTCTACGGGCAGCAGACGCTTGGCAAAGGTCGTCTTTCCGCAACCCTGATCGCCTATCAGAGTTGGCACACATTCATTACCGTGAAGAGTGTCAAGCTGAAGCCAATGAGCCACGCAAGAGCGATGGTATATGCGCAGGAATTCGCACATCTCATCACTCACATCACCCAGACGATGCCAGAGAGGCGTGATACGATCCTTGCCGTCCCATTCTGGCAGAGTGTCCATATACTCCTTGATAGGATTATGGATAACGGTGTTCTCGGAGAAGATAACCTCCTTGATGTCCTTGCCTTCACACTCCATGCCCTCCACCTTTGCACGATGGATTACGGAGTTGAGTGCCTCCTTGGTAAAAATACGATAATCAGAATCCTTTTCAAGATTCTTGAACTCCACTTTTCCGTTAAGAATGTTCTTACGGAAGGCATAGTTTTGCGCGAGGAATTCCTCGGCAACCTGTGCACTTAGTTGCTGTTTTTTCTTCATAAGTTAGAATTTAAATAAGACAAAAATTTAATTGTTAATTACGATAAACGTAAGATTTAGATTTCCCTTTTTTTCGATTATGTTTGGTGTGCAAAGTTACAAAATGATTTTTCAATATGCAAATATTTCGCAAGAAATTTTCTCTGTATATTTTCGTCTAAAATGTTAAAATGATTGTAAGTTGTTGAATCTCACGAAGATTTTTCTTCAAAAAAAAATGACTCCTTAATTTTTACTCAAACACAAACGATTATTTTTTAGAATTAAACGCCAAACACGTACATAACAGCTAAGATCGACCGTAAATATACTGATAACAAACAAGTTAAGAGCATGTACGTGTTTGTCAAACACGTACATAACACATACATAGGTCGTCATAATTCGTTTTTTTATAAAATGAGCACAAATCATGTACGTGTTATGTACAACTCATGTACGTGTTAAGCAAACACGTACATGCCTATAAACGCTTTGATACACAATGTGTTATCATGCGATTTTAACCCCCATGTACGTGTTTGGCATTTAATTCTTTAAAAAAAATCGCATTTGCCCTATTTTTGCCATAACAGTAGGTCCGTTGTAAGTCCGTTCCAGGTCCGTTTCAAGTCCGTTCCGGAACTATAGGATCATGGGAGGAAGAGCGAAGGATCATAGGAGTTACATGGGAGGAACATAGGAGTTGGTTGAGTAGAAACTATATTTTGGCCATTTCTTAAAACGTTGAATTGTCACATTCTCTTGTGCTCTTATGTAAATGCTCCATAAACTTGTAGTAAAAATAGCTAAATAAGGATTAGCTTTATCTAAAATACATTGAACAAATAATCTTTGAAGATATTTGTTACAAATAAACATCGTATGATAATTCATACTTTTACAATAATTTTAATTCCATAAATAACTTCAATTCTTTCATGATTTTTTTCTTTTCATCTTTTAATAAAAACGCTTTTTTTACCAGATTTGTAATCTCATCTATGATGGATTTATCTACTATTGGTATTTCAATATTTAGTATTTGATTTTCTCTGACATGAGGAATTGTTGATGCTACAACAGTTCTTTTTTTGGCTCCATAATATCCAATTTCATTAATTGACAATGCAATAAAGATATATTCTGGAGTTACAGAATAATCGTTTCTTTTACATCTCATTCTTGCAAATCCAGAAGATAGAATTATTTTATCAAATGATGTTATCATGGCTAAAGCACCAATTTTTCCATCTTTAGAAAACACCAAATCTCCAGGTTTTATTTCTTGATTCAACTCATCATAAATAGACTCTTGAATATAATAGTCTGGATAAAGATCAACATCATAGTTTACTATATCCGATGTTCTAATGAATGGTACATCAGAATCAAGTTTTTGAAGATCAGTTTTATAATTATCACTCCCTACTTCGTCGCCTTTACCTATAGAAATAAGTTCTCTCAACATTACCAATTTATGTTTTTGAGATAAAAAATTTATTATGTTGCTATATCTAGGTCGAGAAAATTCTGGAGTCCAAATTCCTTCTTTATTTATTTCGGACAGGTTTGTTTCAAAGAAGTTACATTTGTTCTCTATATAGCAAGAAAAACCTGTTTCTTTTTTGAAGATATCTTTAGCTTGTTCTATTAATCTTAATGCTTCTATTTCTTTGTCAATATACTCTTGGACAAACACAGTAATTTTTTCAACATCACTTTCTGGTAGTTGAGGAACTTTAATTTTTTTTATGTTATTCAGTGATAACAATGGTTGTACATTTCCTGTTGTAATGTTGGAGATTTGGTGTTTGCCCATCTTTGACATGAAATATGCCATGATATATTCTGGTGTAGCCCATGATTCTTTTTTTATAGCAATTTTTGCTATATTTCTATTAATACCAGCAATTCCAATATATGAAGAGCGATACAAGGCCACATTGCCAACAGTCCCTACAATAGTCATAAGAATATCATTTTCTTTAATATATATTCTAGGGTACTTTTCGTAATCTTCATCAGAAATATAAGATGAATCTGTAATGCTATCGTAATTAACAATACCATCTTTCAGATTTCTACCGTATAAATACCTTTTGGTGCCTTCTTTCAATCTTGGTAAAGCAGAATGTTCTCCATCAGAAATGTAATCGCATAATTTATTCAGCATTACAAATTGAATACCGCGATTTTCTAATTCTTTGTGTAGAACTTTACTATAGTAATAGTAAGAAGGTTCAAAACGATAATCAAGAACTATATCCGTTTTGTTTATCTCAAAACTTATCATCTAGAAATTTATTTTATTTTCTATTTTCCATTTCTTAAAATCAGATGCTATTTTTGATATGTCATCTGACGAGGTTTCCTTACCTCTTCGATCGTGACCGCAGGATTCTGCTATTGCCATATAGATAGGATAGTCTGCAGGAATGTCTTCTTGCTTTAATTTCTGAAACAATAAGATACACGTTTTTGTCGATGTATTTGGCATAAATGTTTCAATAGGAATATCTACTATAGCTATAACACGTCCTCTTTTCAAAAGGAATTGACGTATATAACCTAGCAAGTGATTTCCATAGACTCCTTCTGGTAATATTATTGCCATTCTACCACCATCTTTCAGCAGTTGATAACATCTTTCGATAAAGAGTATCTGTGGAGCTTCTTTATCAGAGAGTTTGCCTTTCGTCCATTCATTTGTACCCTTTTTATTTGTCCATTTGTGTGCCAATTCAAATTGACTTAATTTTTCAGAACCTGTAACAGGCATTTTCGAGCCAAATGGAGGGTTTGCAAGTACAATGTCAAACGAGCCGAGTGCAATTTTTTGTCTGGTTGCGTTATTCCAATTTCCTGTTTTTTCAAGACTGTCTTCACAGAAAATTCCGCCTTTTCCATCACCCATAATTGCCATATATGATTTTGCTATTTTGACGAGAAAGTAGTCTTTGTCTATACCTCTGATACAGGTATTTGCACGATCCATTTCTTCTTCTCTAATAGCTTCTTTTGGCCATCCTAACCTTTCTCCCTCTTCTCTTACAATAGTCCAAATATGACGTAAAGACTCTATGATAAAACCACCACTACCACAGGCAGGATCAATAATAGTTTCTTTTTGTTTTGGATCAATCATATCTACCATCATTCTTACAACATTTCTAGGAGTAAAGAATTGTCCCTGTCCTCCCTTTAATGCATGACCAATGAAGGTTTCAAATGCATCAGACAAAACATCTCTTTTTGCTTCTATTAAGCAATAGTTTTGAAGTTCACCAACGATATATGCCAAAGAATTATCATCCAATGATATACTCTCATCGTTATTAAAAACTTCACGATATTTTGTTTTGACACTTAAAAATAAATCTTCGATTCTTTTACGTACATCAGATTCTTTGTCATTAATACCTCTTCTGAACTTTACTGGATTCTCAGGTGATGTCCAGCGCTCATCAAATATTTTACAGAATATTACATTTATTAATTGTTGAGCAATGACTTCATCTCTAGTTGCTCCAACTGCATTTGCTGCTAGGAAATTCCTAATAGCTTTAAAGGTTTGTTTCAAATTATGAGTAGGAATAAGATCCTTTCTCTTTAATGCGCCAATGTCATTGACTGATTCTCCAAACTTTGGAATGTTTGGAATATCTTTAAATATCACTGAACCATCAGGTTCATTGAATTTATAGATGTAAAATCTCTCTTGTCCATTAAACCAAACGCCAATTCTAGCTTTTGATAATGTTAGATAATCTTGAAGTTGAGTTCTACCATCTTTCCTGTTTTTCTTTTTACATTCAACTATAATGGAGATATTATTGTCATTGTGGTCTTTTTCAGAAAAAACAGAAATATCAACAGGATATTCCTTTGCCACATCAGAAGGGCGTACTTTGACGTGGAATTGAGGTCTTGTTTGAATATATTCTTTAGGATAGTTATAGTCTTCAACAAGTATTCTTGAGAAAACTTGAACAGCATCAACTTCTTCTGGAGTAGCCTTAACCTCTATTCCAGAAATGTAGTCAATCAAATAACCATCGTTAGGTTGTTGTACATTTTCTGTCATTTTTTTTCTATTATTAGATTTTAATGTAAAGCGCAAAACACTATCGCTAATAATAGAATGGCTATATTGGGTATAGATACATAAAAAGGATGCAAGCCCTTCTTATGGTGTTCCGAGGTTAGCGTCCCTTCTGAACCTCATCCGCGTATAAGAAAATGCTTACACCCAATCGGGTGCAAACATCATTTCTATCTTGATACGCGGAAGGCTTCAAGGACGCATATACGCCAAAGCCAACCATCATTGATGTGGTTTTTATTCAGAATAAATATTTGGGACGCTTATTCTTGGAACACCACAATGATAGTCTGATGCTGCTATATTGTTAATATTTTATTTGTCTAAATTACTTTCTTTCTTCTGTTTTTATGTTTTGGTTTATATTAATTCCTCATTTATGGTACTAGTACCAATGTGAGCTTTCTGATTATGCCAAGTTGTAGTTCAGCACATCTTTCACAGAGAAAATCTTGCTGATTGCATCAAAGGTGAAGTATTGATCGTCCATAATCATGTAGTCTTCACGCTGTGATTTGCGAAGTTTATGTATCTCTGGAAACATTGATACTGGTACAAGTACTTCTCGACCATCTGTAAGATAGACAGCCATCATTCCTCGCTTCTCTGAGAAATCGAGTTTCTTGATACCTATTGTTACGTCTTTATACTTGCACATAATATTATTTTTTACGAATTTTTATAATGTCAACTGATTCGCCAGCGAAAACTTTGTTTATCATTTCGTTTATTGCGTCCCAGTTTTTATCTATTACATCAATGATGGCAGATTCATCTTTGGCATTCAGTTCCGACCAACAAACTTCAATCTTCTTCTTTCCGTTCTCCTCTATCCATATTTTTGCTACGGTATCGCCTCTATGGGTTTTCTTGTCGCCCTTGCGAGTAACATGAATGTGTCTTCTGTTCTCGTTAGCGTCCGCAGGAAATACAGATAAGATAAAGCAGAGAAAATATATTAGTTTGCCCATATCATCGTTTTTTATTTTATTTGTATTGCCAAGTTTCAACGACTCGTGTATCTGCGTGCAAAAATACTGATTTATTTCGAAATTGCCAAAAGTTTTATGAAAAATAGTTACGAACTATTCCTACAATGGTATGTTAAATGCTTTTTCGTCGAACTCACGTTAGCTTATGAAAAAGAAAAAGAGAGTGACAAAACTTATGGCACTCCATAGTTTGTCACTCTCAAAACCAAATTTTTATTTATACGAAGTATTTAGATTTTCCTTCAGTATTAATATCCAGGGTTCTGGTATGCAGCCTTTTGGTCAGCATTCATCTGAAGAGCATCTATCTGACCCTGTGGGATTGGACGGAGGTAGTAAGATTTCTTAATCTCACGAGTATGTTTCTCTACAGCAGAACCATAATCATTACCACCTATGGTGTATGTGCTTGCTTTTTCTTCCCACTTCTGAGTACGAACGAGATCCCACCAACGGAGGCCCTCACCATAGAACTCGCGGAAACGCTCGTCAAGGATGTAGTCGATAGTGATATCCTTAGGAGTTGCAGCCACCATCTCTGCACTATGATCCTCATATACGTCAAGATACTTAGGACCTGCCTGAATGTCTCTCTGATCCTTGTCGGCATTAGCAGCGATTCTCCACTTACCTGCACGAGCACGGATTACGTTGATAAGGTTGTAGGCAGTCATGTCGCCCTGTACTGTTGCACCTTTCACAGCAGCCTCAGCAGCGATGAAGTAGAACTCTGCAAAACGAGCAATGTTTGCAGGACGTGGGTTTGCACCATTTGGCTGTCCTAGGCCTGTACCATCGTCAGTCTCGTTGTAATAACCATTCTTCCATACGTTGAGGTATGCAATACGTGTGAGGTGGTCAGGAGTGATAATCCATGATGCAACGCCTGGCTTCTCACCAGCAGCTATACCGCTCTGATTTGCCTTGTAAACAACCTCTGGGTCATTCTCACCATAGAATGTAAGTACAACCTCACCATTCTTTACAGGCATGCCATTAGCACAAGTATAAGACGCTGTTGCATCACCTCCCTTATTCCAGTTTCCGAAGAATGTTGTAACGAAGGTAGTTTCAAAACGTGAGTCGATATTCTTATCCGTGAACATAGCAGGAACCTCACAAGGAGTTGCCATACGTGTCCAAGGACGATCATAGCTTGCAGCAGCCTCACGCTTGAGAGGGTCGGTTTGCTTGCCATCAGCTGTAACGGCACGAGCATTAGTGTAGTTCCAGCGGTTCATCCAGTGAGAGAAGTTGTCAGGAGCAGCACCACTACCATAACCATAGCCTACACCACCATTATAGTACTCATTCTGAGCTGTGTGGTCAGCATAGAGAAGAATCTCAGAGTTACGATCATTAGGACCATAGAAAGTATCAAAGAAAGCAGGCTGAAGACCATATCCCGCAGGATTGTTGATTGCTTCTACTGCTGTGTCATAAGCCTTCTGGAAATAATCCTTAGCCTTGCTTGCATCACGTGTGCACTCTGGGTATGTTGGGATGTTGTTTGGGTTCTCAAGCCACCAAGCGTATGTGAGGTAAGCCTTAGCAAGGAACAGACGTGCTGTTGTCTTTGTTACGGTACCTGTCATACGAGACTTGTCAGGGAGAGTCTCAACAGCATAAACCAAGTCATCGAAGATTGCCTTATAAACCTCTGGTACGGTATTACGCTTACTTTCACGGTTTGGAGAATCATTGAACTTAAGTTCACCAGCACCGAGATCCAATGGTACGCCGCCGAAAGTCTGAACAAGCTCAAAGTAATCTAATGCACGGAAGAAATTGGCCTCTGCAATCAAGCTTTCATCCATACCGAGCTCCTTACCTTTCTCAATTACAACATTTGCTGTATTGATGTCGATGAAAGCGTTGTTCCAAAGAACGTCAGCACGACAATTTGAAGGTGTAAGAGGTGAAACGTCAGCCGTCATATCCATACACTTGAAGTTCTCGTCGGCAGACTGTCCGTAAGTGTATTCGTCTGTACCAGTCTCAAGAGAGTTGAAGTAGTAACCCTGTCCCCAAGTATTACGAAGGTTGGCATATAGCGCGTTGATACCCTTCTCTATGCCAGACTTTGTATTGAAATAATCTGGAGTGATGATTGCTCGTGGATGTTCATCAAGCGCATTGTCACATGATGTGAAGCCAATGCCCATCATCATTACTGCTCCAGCTAAAAATATCTTTGATTTCATATTTTTATTCTTTAATCTTTTTACTTTAATCTCTAATCTTTAATCTCTTACAACTTAGAATGTTACGTTAAGACCGAAGAGGTAGTTACGAGTTGTTGGAGTGTTTGTACCAACTACGAGAATCTTTGAGTTGTAACTTGATGAAGCCTGATTCTCATTTCCCTTAGAGTTGGTCTCTGGATCCATACCGCTCTCATTGTTGTATGGAGAGAAGAGAACGAATGGGTTAGTCACAGTAGCATAAGCACGGAGGCTTGTAAGACCAACCTTCTTCATCCACTCACCCTTGAAGTTGTAACCGAGAGTGATAGTACGGAACTTGAGATAAGAACCTGAGAAGAGTGCGAGAGAGTTGCCATACTTAGGGTTATCACCACTAAGGATACCACCAGGGAAAGGATAATCGTTAGTTGGGTTATTCTCTGTCCAATAGTTTACGTCAACATTGTTACGACGACCTGTAAGCATATTGAGGTAGCCAGATGCACCATAGAGAGTAGAGATGAGTTTACCACCATGACGGAAGCTTGCTACCATTGAGAGATCCCAGTTTTTGTAAGCAACACGAGTGTTGAAACCACCTTCCCATGAAGGGTCGAGTTCAATAATCTGGCGGTCAGAGGCATTGATTGCACGTGGATTGCCATTCTCGTCATATCCACCTTTAACCTTAATCATACCAGCGTTACCACCTGGCTCCAAAATCTTGCGAAGCTCTTCCTCGTCGGACTGCCAGATACCAATCTTCTCGTAGTCGTAGAGTACGTTGATAGGATGACCTACAAACCAACCGTTACCCTCGTCACGTGTAGAACCGTCAGCAAGCTCTGTGATTTCGTTCTTGTTAGAATAGAAGTTGAGACCTGCCTCCCAAGTCCAGTCCTTGTTCTCGATGATTATGCCGTTAAGAGAAAGCTCAAAACCTCTATTTTGAGTCTTACCTACGTTAGCCATCTGAGACTTGAGACCTGATGTGCTTGGAAGATTAAGTGACAGGAGCAAGTCGTGTGTATTCTGGATATAGTATTCAGCAGTACCAGAAAGACGACCTCCAAAGAGAGAGAAATCAACACCAACGTTGTATGTGTTAGAATACTCCCAACCGAGTTGTTCGTTCTTGGCTTCCTTGAGATAGAAACCTGTAGCATACTTTGATCCGAAGTTATAGGCTACAGGAGCGAGCAGACCGAGAGTCTTAAAAGGATCAACTGCCTGGTTAGAAGTCTCACCATAACCAGCACGGAGTTTCAAGTTGTCAACCCATGATACATTCTGCATGAAGTTTTCCTTAGCGATACTCCAGCCAAGGCTGATAGCAGGATATGTATGGCTTCTTTTTGCGGAAGCAAGTCGACTGGATTCGTCTCTACGTACAGTTACACTGAGCATATATTTATCAGCGTAGTTGTACATGATACGTCCCATGACAGAACGAAGACCTGGATCTTCATATTTCTGATCGTTTGGACCAACTGACTGAGTTGAAGCATAACCAGGGTTATACCAAAGCTGATAATCAGAGAATACATCTTGTGCGCCCAGTACGGTTTTATGTAAATATGCTTTTTCTGCAGCAAAAAGTCCTACGAAATTGATAGTGTGTTTGCCAAAAGTCCTATCGAATGTGAGGAGGTGCTCAATAGCCCAGTTCCACTTAGACTCAGTATTTGAGTTTTCACCTGGAGTTGTGGCATCTGCACTGAATACGCCTGAACCTGTGTATGTACCGTAATCGCTGTAACGGAAGTTGAGACCAAGGTTTATGCGATACTTAAGACCTTCAATCCATGGACATTTAAGCTCACCATAGAAACTGTTGTAGGTAGCCATTGTGTTGCTTTCATCTCCATAGGTATCACCAAGCGATTTATAACGGTCACCTGTTACAACCCATGTCTTATCCTGTGGCATCTGTGCAATTTCACGTGGAGAACCGTCTTCATTATATGGGCTGATAAGTGGAGAACAGCTCAACGAAGAATATAAGCCAAGATTTGAATTGCGTGAAACTGAGAAATTGGAGTTTGAACTTACACCAACCTTTACATAACGTCCAACTTCCTGATCTAAAGCACCATGCATAGCGTAACGCTTGAAATTCTGTGTTGGGATAATAGATTCATCACGGAAGTATGAAATACCTGCGTTATAGCTATTTGTTGCAGAACCGCCAGATACAGAAATATCATGATTTGTAGTAAAGGCATTCTCATAGAGAAGATCCTGCCAATTGGTGTTTGTGCCATCTATCTCGTCAAGAGAGTTCTTGTATTTTCCTGAAACTTTACGAAGCTGAGAAAGCTGATCACCATTCATCATAGGAACCTCAGCAAAGTTGGTTTTCAGACCCACGTACATGTTGTACTTAATCTGAGTATTGCTACCCTTAATACCCTTGTTTGTGGTAATCATAATGACACCGTTAGCACCACGAGAGCCGTAGATTGCTGTAGCTGAAGCATCCTTGAGGATGTCCATAGACTTGATGCTGCTTGGGTCGATATCGTTAATTGTACCAGCGAATGGAATACCGTCGAGCACAATCAAAGGATCGTTGTCTGCTGTGAGTGAACGAGTACCACGTACACGAATCTGCATTGAAGCACCTGGCTTAGAAGAAGTCTGCATCATCTGTACACCAGCTATACGTCCCTGCATTGCCTGTGTGATGTCTGCACCAGGAACTTCACGCATAATGTCACCCTTCATTGAAGCCACAGAACCAGTTACAGACTCCTTACGCTGAGTACCATAACCGATAACGACAACCTCGTTGAGGTTATGACCATCTTCCTTAAGTTTGAAATTAACGACGCTCATGCCAGTAATAGCAAGCTCCTCCGTGAGGTAGCCTACATATTTTACTTCGAGAACAGCGTCTGGATTTGATACCTTGAGAGAATAGTTACCATCGAAATCAGTAACTGTACCATTGTTCGTACCCTTCTCCATTACGGTTGCACCGATCAGTGGTCCTTGCGAATCAACTACGGTACCTCTAACAACCTTACCGGTTTTTGCAGGAGCAGTAGGCATAGAGCCCGCTGTCTCCGCTGCTACAGTTAGTGGCGTAAAGCCCATCATAACGGTGGACATGGTAACCACTAATGTCGCCTTCTTTAAGTTTAGGTTCATTTACAAAAATGTTTTTTGAGTTAAAATTAGTTTCAATAATTCCAAACGTCACACTCTTAAAGTTAGTTTTACACGCAAAAAATCAGTTTTACACTTCCAAGTTAGTTTTTTACTTCCAAGTTAGTTTCTTTTTGTCGAGTTAGTTTTTCTTTGTCGAGTTAGTTGGAATTTTCGGCGGCAAAGGTATGGAATAATATCGACATACACCTTGTCTTTTGTTCCTTATACTTTTCTTTGTGTACCAAATTGGTAAAATTGTACGGGATAAATGTGGCTTTAAGGATATCTCCTGCCTATTTAATGCAGATTTGGTAAATTTATACGCGTTTTGTCGATTTTATGGAACAGATCTTTTATGAAGAAAATAAAACGTGGCAAAAGTATTGATTTATCCCTATAAGTACAGCTATGACTCCATTATTCTTTCTTTGTAAGTTTCCTTTATCGCCTATCTACCTTCGATATTAAGCGAAGAGAGAACGAAGGTAAAGCGAAGGTGGAACGAAGGAGGAGCGAAGGCAAGCGAGGAGAGACAGGGAATACTACGTCGGAAAAGTCCTATTAAGAGAGAATAATTGTCGATTTTACACTATTTCGTCCTTTGCTATAAGCAATGACAGAAGATTTTCCAAAATTTATGTATCATATTCTTTGGTGTTTCTACGTTTTTTTATTATCTTTGCACTCAAATATTCAATAACCAAAGACTAAAGGGTAATATCTTTTATCATTTGTCTTTCAAACAGTCAATTTTCTAACTTAACAATACAATGAGACGTTTATTATCAATTTTACTCTTAAACATTCTTTCAATAGGAACATTATGCTTGAATTGTCAGGCTCAAGAAGAAAACAATACGGATGAAAATCTTTGCATCTGCTATAAGGCTGTAGGTGGTTCTGATGCATGGGACAATCAGGCAAACTATAGTCTGAATACAGTTCTCGAAAAGGGCAGGGCATACACACTCACTATGAAGGTTAAAGCTTCCGCAGCTTGTGATTTTGCTTTTTGGCCTATTGACACAAAGAGTTCGAACAGGAACGAGTGGAATAATTCAGCCGATGTACAGTATCTTGACACCAAGAAAATAACGACTGACTGGGCTACCTACACTTGGAACTTCACAGCAAGTTTCCCTCATGACAGACTTGATTTCGAGTTTGGCAAACTTAACGGCTCTCTATATATTGACGACGTAAAGCTCTCTGACGACGAATACGGCGTGGATCTTGTGCAGAATGGTGACTTTGAGGCTGGCAATACAGACGGTTGGTCAACTGTAACAGGATATAATGGAACAACCTTCTCTCTCGTAAATTCTGATGGTAAAATAGAAGAGCCTAAGGCTCCAGAGATTCCTGACACATGGGAGTTTGCAGAACAGGGAGATGCTAACTTCCATATCTACCTCTGCTTTGGTCAGTCAAACATGGAGGGAAATGCAGCAGTAGAGGCTATTGACAAGCAGAATGTTCCAGAGCGTTTCCAGATGTTGCCTGCCGTTGATTTCAATTCAAGCAAGAAAATGGGAGTCTGGTGCACAGCCGTTCCACCTCTCTGCCGTCCAGGTACAGGTCTTACTCCTGTTGACTACTTCGGTCGTACACTTGTGGAGAAGCTTCCAGAGAATATCAGCGTTGGTGTGATTAATGTTGCTGTAGGAGGTGCGAAGATTGAGCTCTTCATGCAGGAATATAAGGATGCGTATATCGCAAGTGAGAAGGATTGGTTCCGGGCCTATTGTGCTCAGTACGATAACGATCCTCTCGGAAGATTGATCGAGATGGGTAAGATTGCCCAGAAGAAAGGTACTATCAAGGGTATTCTCCTGCATCAGGGTGAGTCAAATAATGGTGCTTCTGACTGGTGTGACAAGGTGGCTGAGATTTACAAGCGTATCTGCTACTATCTCGGTCTTGACCCAGAACAGACTCCACTTCTCGCAGGTGAGACTCTCTACAAGGATCAGGGTGGTGCTTGTTATTGGCATAATCAGGCTGCTTTGCCAAAGCTCAAGAAAGCCGTTCCAAACTCTTACGTGATCTCAGCAAAGGATATCCCAGGAAACGGAAAGGATGCATGGCACTTCTCAGCAGAAGGCTACCGCATGTTCGGCAAGCGCTATGCAGAGCAGATGCTGAAGCTTCTTCCACAGGCTACAGGCATTGAGGAAATAGAGGCTGCAAAGGAAGGTGCAAAGAACGCTATCTATTACAACCTTCAGGGACAAAGGGTAAACAAAAATGAGTTGGAAAAAGGAAAAATCTATATTGTAAATAACAAGAAAATAATAAAGTGACCTAACCCGTCCTTCCCAAAGGGAAGGCTCCACCCTCCTCACCCCCTCCAGGGGGAGTAGATACATTTCATCGCTATGGGGGGGAAAATCGTAAAAGGCAAATTATAAAATTTATGTTTAAGAAAATATTTTTATTGGCATTACTATCTACATTACTCCCCCTTGGGGGGATGGGGGGCTTTTCCTATGCCCAAAACCCAATCGCTCAAACTTGCTTCTCCACTGACCCTGCTCCTATGGTGAGTGGAGATCGACTGTATGTATTCACTGGACATGATGAGGAGAATGCTGACTTCTTCTGGATGAACGAGTGGCGTTTGTTCTCAACAGCTGATATGGTGAACTGGACTGATCACGGATGTCCTTTGAGCCAATGCGACTTCAAATGGGCTGATGACCGTTCATGGGCTCCACAATGTATTGAACGTAATGGAAAGTTCTACCTATATGTGCCTATCCACTCAAAGATCAGCGGTGGTATGGCTATCGGTGTAGGAGTTGCTGACAAGGTAGAAGGTCCTTATCACGATGCTCTCGGCAAGCCACTCTTTGAAAACGGTAAATGGGATCACATCGACCCTACCGTATGGATTGATGAGAATAATCAGGCATATATAGGATGGGGAAACCCACGTTTCTATAGTGCGAAGCTATCAGAGGACATGATTCATCTGGATTCAGAGTTGAAATGCGACTCTACTATCCAGCGATATGTTGAAGGTCCTTGGCTTCACAAGCAACGTTCTCTCTCAAAGGACGAGATTAAGAAGTTAGGTTTGACAAAGAAGGAACTTGCTGCCTCTGCTTGGGGAAAGTATTTCCTTATCTATGCTGCTGGCGGTATTCCTGAGTGCATAGCATATTCTGAGGGTCCTACGGCTCAGGGACCTTGGACTTACGTTGGTGAGGTTATGCCACAGACAAACGAAACAAACTCGTTTACAAACCATAGCGGTATCATCGAGTTTAAGGGACATAACTATTTCTTCTACCATACAGGTTGGCTTCCTAAGGGTGGAGGCTTTGCGAGAAGTGCATGTGTAGAGGAGTTTGAATGGCAGAAGGATGGTCGATTGCCTGTCATCAAGCCAACACATGAAGGTCCTGCTCCTATCGGCAAGCTCAATCCATTTGAGATTGTTCAGGGTGAGACAATGGCTTTCTCGCAGGGTATCAAGTCAGAATGGAACAAGAAGCAGAACCGCGTTTGGGCAAGTGATATACACAATGGTGACTGGATAAAGCTTCGTGAGGTGGATTTCTCAAAGACACCTTCTACCATAACCGTTACAGCAGCAAGTGCTCTTCAGGGCGGACAGATTGAGGTGCATCTTGACTCTATTCAGGGTGAGAAGATAGCAACCGTGGATATTACCCCAACTGGTGGCTGGGAGGAATGGGAGGAATTCTCTGCTCCTGTCACAAAGATACAGGGCACCCGCGATGTGTTCTTCCTGTTCAAAGGATTAAAAGGCTGTAAGCTGTTTAATCTTGATAAGTGGTTCTGTAAAGAATAAACAGCCTCTCCCCCTCCGCCCTTCCACGTAGGGAGGAAGCTATCCCCCTACCCCCACAGGGGGAGTAGATACATTTTATCGCTATAGGGGAATATATAGTAAATATAAAAATTACAGAATAAATTGTAAATAGTAAATAGCTAAATAGTAAATAATATTATGTTTAAAAGACTACTTTTATTGGCATTAGTATCTAACATCCTTCCCTTTGGGAAGACTTGTTTAGACTGTTACGCACAGGTATCTCCTGACGGTAAACTGAAAGTGACCGTAACATGTGAAGACGGTAAGCCTTCATACGTTGTAAATTATAATAACACCACTTGTATAGGAAAGTCAGACCTCGGTCTGAATACGAACATAGGTGACTTCACAAAAGATCTCACCCTAAAAAGCACTTCTGAGGTAAAGGCTATTGTAGCTGACTACACCTTATATAATATAAAGCGTAAGAATAATCATTACGAGGCAAACCAGCAGGTATATACCTTCGCTAATAAAGAAGGTAAGGATGTGATGAAGGTTACATTCAATGTAAGTAATAATAACATCGCTTTCCAGTATGAGTTGCTGAAGTCAAAAAAAGAGGCTATGTGCGTTGTTGTGAACAGCGAGGCTACATCTTTCTCTATGGTTGACGGTACAACAACCTTCATGTGCCCACAGATGGGTGAGATGACAGGTTTCGCACGTACAGCACCTAGCTATGAAACCCATTATGACGCTGATCAGGAGACGGGCAAGAATGGTTGGGGACTAGGTTATACCTTCCCATGTCTTTTCAAGGCTCCTGGTGCTTCGGAACAGAATATCTGGATTCTCGTTTCTGAGACAGGTTCTGCAGGTAACTATCCTGGCTGCAAACTTGAGAACAAGGGAGCAGGAAACTATCAGATTTCTTTCCCAAGCCAGAAGGAGAACAACGGATATGGCTCAACAGGTGCTCAGATGGCTTTGCCTGACACAACACCTTGGCGTACTATCACTATCTCTGACAACCTCAAGAATATTGTAGAGTCAACAATTACATGGGATGTGCTCGCTGCACAGAATTCTGCACAGGTAGATGCAAATACTATTGCTACGCTTCGTGACAAGGTGAAGGAGTCATATGGTCGTGGTGCATGGTCATGGATTATTGCTAACGACGAGAGCTGTAACTTCGACACACAGAAGCAGTATATAGACTTTGCCGCTGCAATGGGATGGGAGTCACTTCTCATTGATGCACAGTGGGATACACAGATTGGTCGTGATCGTATTGCAGAACTTGCAAAATATGGTAAGGAGAAGGGCGTATATCTCTATCTCTGGTACAACTCAAACGGTATCTGGAATGATGCACCTCAGACTCCACGAAACTGCATGAGCACGGCTTTCCGTCGTCAGCAGGAGATGGAATGGATGCAGAGCATAGGAATCCGCGGTATCAAGGTTGACTTCTTCGGAGGTGACAAGCAATGCACCATGGAGCTTTATCGTGATATCCTCATGGATGCTATGAAGCATAACATCCTCGTTATCTTCCACGGCTGTACACTTCCACGCGGATGGGAATATCTCTTCCCTAACTATGTGGCAAGTGAGGCTGTACGTGCTTCTGAGAACCTGCACTTTGGTCAGAACGAGTGCGACCGTGAGGCAATGGATGCTACTTTCCTTCCATTCATCCGTAATGTAGTAGGCAGCATGGATTTTGGAGGTTCAACACTCAACTGGTACTATAACCCAAAGAACTCAAACGAGATGTGGGGTGGTCATCGTGTAACTTCCGATGTATTCGCCCTCGCAACAGCAATATTGTTCCAGAGTCCTGTTCAGCATTTTGCTATGGCTCCAAACAATCTCAATGATGCTCCAGCATGGGCTGTTGACTTCATGAAGAATGTTCCAACAAAATGGGAGGACATCCGCTATATTGACGGTTATCCAGGAAAGTATATCGTTCTTGCTCGTAAGAGTCAGGAAGGTAAGTGGTATGTAACTGCCGTTAATGGTCAGAAGCAACCATTGAAGGTAACTATTCCTATGGATATGTTCGAGGTTGGAAGCACAGTAAGTGTATATAGCGATAGTGACAAAGGCATTAAAGGTGTAACTCCTAATGGCTCTGTTAAGGAGATGAAGGTTGCAAATACATTATTGAAAAAAGGATTCTCCGCAACAATACCTGTGAATGGTGCACTTGTAATTAAATAAAAAGACTAAGGACGAAGGTCTAAGGACATTGATCTCAACCTTAGTAAAGGTACAATTAAAATGAAGAAAAAACTATTTATCCTACTATTCTCTGGATTACTGCCTTCAGGTAAGGTGGTAATGAGCTGTTATGCTCAACAATACCCTTATCAGAACACTTCACTCTCAGCCCATGAGCGTGCTGTGGATTTGTGTTCACGCCTCACACTTGAGGAGAAGGCATCACTCATGCTTGATGACTCTCCTGCAATTCCACGTTTCGGCATTAAGCATTGGCAGTGGTGGAGCGAGGCTCTTCATGGCTATGCCAATATGGGAAATGTGACCAACTTCCCTGAGCCTATCGGTATGGCTGCTTCATTTAATAATGATTTGGTATATAAGGTGTTCGACGCTGTCAGCACAGAAGCACGTGCCAAGTGGAATGAGTTGCAGAAATCAGGTGATGATGTTCTGCGTTTCCATGCCCTCTCTGTCTGGACACCTAACGTAAACATATTCCGTGACCCACGTTGGGGACGCGGTCAGGAGACATACGGTGAGGACCCATATCTCAGTTCGCTCATGGGTGATGCCGTTGTTCGCGGTCTTCAGGGACCTGAGAACTCTAAGTATCGTAAGCTCTGGGCTTGTGCTAAGCACTATGCCGTTCACTCAGGACCAGAGTGGAGCCGCCATACAGCAGATATCAATAACATCTCTGCCCGTGACCTCTGGGAAACCTATCTCCCAGCCTTCAAGTATCTTGTAGAGGAGTCAAAGGTACGTGAGGTGATGTGTGCATACCAGCGCTATGACAATGAGCCTTGTTGTTCAAGCACACGTCTGCTTCAGGATATTCTCCGTAATGAGTGGGGCTTCAAGTATCTCGTGGTTAGTGACTGTGGAGCTGTTTCCGACATCCACGAGAATCATAAGGTGGCAAGCGATGCCGTTCACTCTTCTGCCCGTGCCACACTTGCCGGTACTGATGTAGAGTGTGGTTTCAACTATGCCTACAAGAGTATTCCAGAGGCTGTTAAGCGTGACCTTATCAAGGAATCAGAGGTTGACAAGCACGTCATCCGTCTGCTTGAAGGCCGTTTTGATCTCGGTGAAATGGATGATCCTTCACTCGTAGAGTGGAGCAAGATCCCATCTTCTGTACTTGAGAGCAAGGAGCATCTTCAGATAGCCCTTGACATCGCTCGTCAGTCTATCGTACTCCTTCAGAACAAAAACAACGTACTTCCTCTTGCTAAGAATGAGAAGGTAGCTGTCATTGGTCCTAACGCAAACGACAAGGTGATGATGTGGGGTAACTATAACGGTACTCCTACAACTACATCAACCGTTCTTGACGGCGTTCGTCTCTACAACAAGAAGGCAAAGTATATGCAGGGATGCGACCTTACTGATAATAAGATTGTCACAGATGTATTCGACCAGCTCTCATTCGAGGGAAAGAAGGGATTCAAGGGTACTTTCTGGAATAATGCAAAGCGTGAGGGGGCTCCTGTCGCAACACTTTGGCACGCTTCTCCTTTCTTCAAGACAACAGCAGGTAACTATCAGTGGGCTCCAGGTGTAAACCTAACAGACTTCAGCGCTCAGTATGAGACAGTTTTCCGTCCTAAGAAGTCAGGCGAAGTTGTTATCAACGTAGAGTCTGTTTCTGACTTTGACGTTATCGTTAATGGTGAGGTTAAGCAGAAGTTCAATACATGGCGCGTAACCCCTACCCGCACACCTATTCAGGTAGAGGCTGGCAAGGAATACAAGATTGAGATTCACTTTGCTCACGTTCCTACATGGGGTGCAAGTATCCGTGTAAACGTAGGTACAGAGTCAATCATCAACTATGACGATATCATCAAGAAGCTCGCAGGATATGACAAGGTTGTCTTTGTAGGTGGTATTGCAGCTTCACTCGAAGGTGAGGAAATGCCTGTTACTATCGAAGGCTTCAAGGGAGGTGACCGTACAAACATCGAGCTTCCTGCTGTTCAGCGTAACTTCCTCAAGGCACTCAAGGCTGCCGGCAAGAAGGTTATCTATGTAAACTGCTCAGGTTCTGCCATTGCATTACAGCCAGAGACAGAGTCATGTGACGCTATCGTACAGGCTTGGTATCCTGGCATGAAGGGTGGTGAGGCTGTTGCAGACGTGCTCTATGGCAAGGTGAACCCAAGCGGTAAGCTCCCTATCACATTCTATAAGAACTCAGAACAACTTGGTGATTTCGAGGACTATAACATGGCAGGTCGCACATATCGCTATATGAAGAACGACAAGCCTCTCTATCCATTCGGCTATGGACTTTCATATACAGACTTTGAGATTGGCAATGCTACTCTCTCTGCTGATAAAATAACTAAGGGACAGACCGTTACAATGACTATCCCTGTAACAAACAAGGGCAAGAAGGATGGCACAGAAGTTGTTCAGGTATATGTTAAGAACCCAAGCGACCCTAATGGTCCTATAAAGCAGTTGCGTGCCTATAAGCGCGTGGACGTAAAGGCTGGTCAGACAGTCAATGCCACTATCACCATCAACGACAAGAGTCTTGAGTGGTTTGATGAGGGCACAAACACCATACACACAAAGGAAGGCTCTTACGAGCTTGTATATGGCAACTCTTCCGATGCAACAAAGGCCATCGGAATAAAGGTAGAGTAAGTCCGTTGTGAATCCGTTGTAAGTCCGTTGTAAGTCCCATCTGACTCCAATTCAGAATAGGCGTTGGATTGGACTTACATTGGACCTGGATTGGAGCTGAATTGGACTTGCTTCTTTCTTATGACAATTTCGTTTAAAAACTACCATTAACAAAAAAGATTTACAATCATGCTTAAAACTAAAACACTATCCAAGGCAATTACAATGGCGGCTATGCTTTGCTCTACTTCAGCTTTTGCACAGCTCAATATGCCTATTATCCAGACAAAGTACACAGCTGACCCTGCACCATACGTGCATGGCGATACTGTCTATCTCTTCACCACCCACGACGAGGATGGAGCTGGCGGCTTTATGATGAAGGACTGGCTTCTCTATACCTCTACTGATATGGTGAACTGGGAGGATCACGGAGCTGTGGCTTCTCTCAAGGATTTTGAGTGGTACAAGGGCAATAATGGCGCATGGGCAGAACAGGTCATTGAGCGTAATGGAAAGTGGTATATGTATTGTCCTATTCATGGTAATGGTATAGGCGTGCTCGTGGCAGACTCACCTTTCGGTCCTTACAAAGACCCACTCGGAAAGCCACTTGTTTGGCAGAAAGAGCATTGGTACGACATTGACCCTACCGTATGGATTGATGATGACGGACAGGCATATATGTACTGGGGTAATCCAAACCTCTATATGGTTAAGCTCAACGAGGATATGATATCTTATTCTGGAGAAATTGTGGAGCATCCTAAGATCAAGGACTATCAGGAAGGACCTTGGTTCTGGAGCCGCAAGAATGCAAAGGGCGAGAAATGCTACTATATGGCATTTGCCTCAACCTGCTGTCCAGAGGGTATCGGCTATGCCATGAGCAAGAGCGCAACTGGTCCTTGGGAGTATAAGGGACATATCATGGATCATACTCCACGTACTCGTGGCAATCACCCTGGTATCATCGACTATAAGGGCAAGTCATATTGCTTCGGTCTCAACTATGACATCTTCCGCATGGAGACAAGCCGTCATGCAGAGCAGCGTTCTGTTTCTGCTGCCGAGATGACATATAATGCAGACGGCACTATACAGGAACTTCCATATTTCCAGGACTGCAAACTCGAACAGGTGGGCTCATTCAACCCTTTCCGTCAGGTTCAGGCAGAGACAATGGCTTGGGGATATGGTCTGAAGACAACACGCGAAAACCCATCCGGTCCTTGGAACCCTACACTCTTTGTTACAGATATTGACGATGGCGAGTACATCATGCTCAAGGGTGTTGACTTCGGCAAGGGCGCAAAGAAGTTCACGGCTTCTTGTTCTGCTCATCTCTATGGTGGTGAGATGGAAATCCACATTGACGATGTTGACGGTCCTATGATTGGTAAAATCACAGTTCCTAATACAAAGTTCAAGTATCAGGAGTTTACCACAAACCTCACTAACGCAAGTGGCAAGCACGACCTCTACTTAGTGTTCAAGGGTGGAAAGATGCAGAAGCGCAATCTCTTCAATTTCGACTGGTGGAAAATGGAGTAAAAGCCCACCCAGTCCCTCCCAAAGGGAGGGTTCCTCCCCCCTTACCCCCTCAAGGGGGAGTGGTTAGTATTTCTAATCATTGGGAGGAATATTAGTATAAAACATCCTTCCCTTTGGGAAGGCTTGGTTAGGCTAATTATTTAATAACAACAATAACTCATAACCAAATGAAAACTTTTCTTTCATCAATTATTCTCATGGCTGCTTGCTTGATGCCTGCAAAGGCACAACAGCCTGGTCCTTTCGGATTTGGCGGCCAGCAGTTAAAAAACAATCGTGCTGACAGCCTTTGTAGCAAGATTTATCGTGACATCAACTATGTAGGTGATGGTGAAGAGTATCACAACCTCGACATCTACATCCCAAAGAAAGAGGGCGTGGAAAAATTCCCAGTAGTGGTACATATCTACGGTAGCGCATGGTTCAGCAATAGCTCTAAGGGTATGGCTGATATCAATACTATCTGTGCTGCTCTCCTTGAGGCTGGCTATGCTGTAGTAACACCTAACCACCGCTCAAGTATGGATGCTAAGTGGCCTGCACAGATTAATGACATCAAGGCTGTAGTTCGCTTCCTCCGTGCAAAGGCTAAGAAGTTCAAACTCGACCCATCATTCATCGCTACATCAGGTTTCTCATCTGGTGCTCACCTTGCTTCTGTCATGGCTACATCAAATGGCGTGAAGGTGGCAAAATGCGGTACTCAAGAGTATGACATCGAGGGTAAGCTCGGTATCTTTACCGACTATGAAAGTAATGTGAACGCATGCTGTGAATGGTCTGGTCCTGTTGACCTCCTCCACATGGATTGTGACGGAGTGGCAAAGGATCCAAAGAGCCCGGAGGTTGCTGTAATGGGTATGGATAAGGAAGGACATACCGACAACTACGAAATGCTTTCTGCACTCTACTATGTTGACCCACAGGATGTTCCTGTTGGTATCTTCCATGGTATCAAGGATAACGTAGTACCTCATTGCCAGGGTTCTTTGTTCTATGACAAGCTTCAGGCTAATGGCGTGAAGTCATTCCTCGTAGAGGTACCTGAAGGTGGTCATGGCTTTAACATGTACACTCCAGAAAACCTGAAGAAGATGGTGGAGTGGTTCAATTCTGCTCGTCTTGATCCTAAGTCAAGCATTCTTGAGAAGGGCGGTACAGGCGCATATCCTGCTATCATGAAGGAAGAGGCAAGTCTGAAGGCACACACAATCTTCTGCCCACAGGATTTGTCAAAGTTCAATAAGAAGAATCCTCTCCCTGTACTCGTATGGGGTAACGGAGCTTGCAACAATTCTCCTTTCGAGCACATGAACTTCCTCAACGAGATAGCATCTCACGGCTATATGGTAATAGCAACAGGCTACTATCCTGCACCAGGTGTAAATGGCTGGAAATATGAGCGTTCAGTTTCTGAGCAGCAGCTGGAGTCAATTGACTGGATTATTGCTCAGAATAATGATAAGAATTCTCCTTACTTCGGTAAGATCAACGTGAAGAAGATTTGTGTGGCAGGTATGTCATGCGGTGGTCTTCAGACTCTCTCTAACTCTGCCGATCCACGTATCTCTCTTCTTATGATTATGAATAGCGGTCTGTTCAACAACAGTAATGCCGGTTCTGCCGTTCCTGGTATGCCAATGCCATCAAAGGATAAGCTTAATGAGATCAAGGTGCCAATCATGTATGTACTTGGTGGTAAGGACGACATAGCATACGAGAACGGTATGGATGACTTCAAGAGAATCAAGCACGTTCCTGCTATTGCAGTTAACTATCCTGTTGGTCATGGCGGCACATACAGCCAGCCTTACGGTGGCGAGTTCTCTATTCCTGCTCTTGCATGGCTTAACTGGAATCTCAAGGGTGACAAGAATGCGGCTAAGATGTTCCTCGGTAATGATAACGGAATGTCACAGCGCAAGGATTGGACTATTGAGAAGAATGAACTTGTAGATCAGCCAAAGAAAAAATAATTAACCATATTACATTTTATGAAGAAAACAATTCTTTCGCTTCTCGCAGCAGTCTCTTTGACGGCAAATGCGCAGAACCCTTACCTCCCACTCTGGGAACATCTCCCAGATGGTGAGCCACGTGTATTCGAGGATCCTGATAACCCAGGAAAACTCCGTGCCTATATCATAGGTTCACATGATACGAGCTACGACAAATACTGCGGACTTGATATCCGCATGTGGTCTGCTCCTGTTGAGGACCTCTCACAATGGCGTGACGAAGGTCCATTGTTCTCACACTATGTTAATGGTCAGTGGGATATCATGTATGCTCCTGACCTTGTAGAGACAACAGACAAGGAAACAGGCAAGAAAACATACTGGCTATATCCTCATTCTCGCGGATGGCGCAGAACAGCTATGGTTTGTAAGGGTGACCGTCCAAACGGTCCTTTCACTCCTGTAAACCTCAATGCAGACGGTACAGCTTGTGTTGAAGGCAGTAAAATTGATTTCGACCCATCTGTATTCGTTGAGCCTGTAACGAACAAGAAGGATAAGGACTTCAAGAAGGGCTATCGTGCATACGTATTCTATGGTTTCCAGCACTCTACTGCCTTCGAGCTTGATCCTGATAATATGTGGGCCGTTCGTCCAGGAACAGAGATTCACGACTACTTCATCCCTGCAAGCCACCGCTATGGCGAGGTTCGTGATCCGGAAGGAACACAGTATCCTTCTCTCTACAAGGGACAGAAGCCTGGCGACTTCAACTTCTTCGAGGCTTCTTCTATTCGTCAGGTAGGCAACAAGTATGTTATGGTATTCTCAGGACATAGTGGTCCTGACTACGGATTAGGTTCAAGCAACTCTACCCTCCGTTATGCTTATGGTGACTCTCCACTCGGCCCTTGGCGTTCAGGTGGTGTGCTCGTTGACTCTCGTGGTGTGGAAATCAATGCTGACGGCTCTGCACTCACCACAACAAACTCTGCACATAACACTCACGGCTCTCTTCAGCAGATCAACGGTCAGTGGTATGTGTTCTACCATCGTCCACCACGCGGTTTCGGCAATGCACGTCAGGCAATGGTAGCTCCTGTAAAGATTGAGTGGGACAAGAAGTCTGTTGCTCAGGGCGGTAAAGTCCGTATCACAGGATATGACCCATACGCACCAAACAATGAGTGGACAGCAAAGGCATCCAACGGCAATGAATATACAGGTGCTGAGGTAACAAGTGAGGGTTTCCAAATCTTCGGTCTCAACCCATACAACTACTATTCAGCAGGTATCGCTTGCTACATGAGCGACCAGAACTGGATGCAGGATAACCATGATATGTGGAAGAACGAGATGGAGCTTCAGGGCATCAAGAACGGTGGTATCATCGGCTTTAAGTACTTCGGTTTCGGAGGTCTTGCTCAGAACACAAAGGGATGCAATGCATTTGCCGGCACAAAGGCTGGCGATGGCACAACTCTCAATCTGTTCATCACTCCACGCACAGACGAGGCATTCAAGATTCATGTAATGCTCGACGGCCCTTATGCAAACTCTGCATGGAACGGCAAGGAAATTGCAGTTATCAATGTTGACGGCAAGCAGAGAAATAAGGCTCTAAAGCTTACAGCAGCAGTACCAGCAGTTGAAGGCCTTCAGGGGAAGCATGCTATTTACTTCGTAGTAGAAGGTCCTGAGGTTCAGGCTCCTGCACAACGTCCTTTCCAGCGTCCGAATAACAACCGTCCTTTCGGTCTCTTCGACATGAGAGGTATGGGCTTCTCAAAGCCAGGGCTTGATTGTAATATCCCTGTAGTTCCTACTGTTGATATCTATGCTGATGGCGTTAAGCTTATTGTTCCTGAAAGCCCAATCTTCACTTCTCAGACAAACGCCTATATGGAGTGCAACCGCTATCAGGTTTATGGAAAACTGACTGATACCTCAAAGCTTGAGGTCAAGGCTTCTGATCCTTCAGTACAGGTAAAGATAGGTAAGATCAATGACGGTCGTGCAACTATCACCTGTACCTACAAAGGTGTAAATAAGATTTTCCTCATAAACTAATGTAATAATGCGTATTTTAAAGACCATTATATTATCTGTTTTTCTTGGTATTGGATTGGCAGCTTTTGCTGATCCAGTACTAAGAATAAACTTTATCACCCCATCTATTGTACGTGTTCAATGGAGTAATGACGGTTCATTACAAGAAAACAACACAGGGGCATGCGTTTATACTAACCAGAGTGTAAAAGTAGAAAAGACGGAAAATGGCGACGAAATCATTTTCCAAAGTTCAGAACTAACCATAAAATATTCAAAGACAAATAACGGAATCATTTTTGAGGATAAGGATAAAAATATAATCCTCAACCAAATACCAAATTCGCTAAAAGCAGAACCTTCTGTACAGGAGAAGATTATCTACGATGAGAAATCTGCTCATGTAGAGGAAACTGCTAACGGCAAAGTGACGGTGAAGGATATCATCCGTCGAGACACCATAGGCAGAAGCACACGCTACTATGTGTCATTCTCTTCCCAAAACGAGAAGGCTCTCTATGGTCTTGGCTCTCACATGGAGGACTATCTCAACCTTGTGGGCAAGACTCTCTATCTTACTCAGCACAACCTAAAGGCTATGCTGCCTATGCTATGCTCAACCAATGGCTATGGTCTGTTGTTCGATGCTGGCTGTGCCATGAAGTTCAAGAATGATGGTAGCATCACCACTATGCAACTTGAGGGCGCAAAGACACTCGACTATTACTTCATAAAGGGCGCAAGGCTCGATGATGTAGTGGCTGGCTATCGTTATCTCACAGGTGGAGTGTCACTCATGCCTCGTTATTTATTTGGATATACTCAGTCAAAGGAGCGTTATGTCTCTTCTGACGATATCATAAATACTCTCAAGGAATACCGCCGTCGTCATGTACCTATTGATATGATTGTACAGGACTGGAACTACTGGCCAGAGGGATGGGGTTATATGAAGATGAACCCTAAGTTCTATCCGTCACCAAAGGCTCTTGCCGACTCTGTTCACTCTCTCAATGCGAAACTCATGGTTAGCATCTGGCCTAATCCTCAGTGGTGCCCAGAGGCTGAAGACTTCAAGAAACGCGGTATGATGCTTGAGCATGACGTGTATGACGTGTTCAATCCTGAAGCCCGCAAACACTACTGGTCTTATGCCAAGAATGAGTTCTATTCTCAGGGTTTCGATGCCTGGTGGTGCGACTCAAGCGAACCTCTCGATGGTGACTGGAACCGCATTCCTTCACATTCCCTGAAGGATGAGAGCAAGCCTTACAGTTGGGATGATCAGGAATATCGCTGGCAACTGAACAAGGACGTACTCAGCGAGGCTCTCGGAGTGGAGCGAAGCAGTCTGTACTCTCTATATCACTCTATGGGTATCTACGAGAATCAGCGTGCAGAACCTAACAATACAAAGCGTGTGGTAAACCTCACCCGTTCTACATTTGCTGGTCAGCAGAGATACGGCACGGTGGTATGGAATGGTGATACCCACGCTTCATGGAAGTCGTTCCGTCAGCAGATTCCTTCTGGTCTCAACTATATGGCAACAGGAAACCCATACTGGACTGTCGATGTCGGTTCTTTCTTCACAAGAGGCGACGGACGCAGATGGTTCTATAAGGGTGAGTTCCCTGAAGGTGTTAAGGATGAGAACTACAGGGAATACTATGTACGTATGTTCCAATGGGGCACATTCCTTCCAATGCTCCGTAGCCACGGAAGTGATACTCCACGCGAGATATGGCGATTCGGTGAGCCTGGCACTCAGTATTATGATGCTATCCTGAAGATGATAAACCTTCGCTATGAGCATATACCTTACCTATATAGCCTCGCAGCAATGCAGTCAAAGGGCTCATACACCATGGCACGCCTTCTTGCCTTCGATTTCCCTGAAGACGACAATGTGCTCGACATGAAGGATGAGTATATGTTTGGTGATTTCCTCGTATGTCCTGTAACACAGCCTATCAAGGAATCTGCTACACGTAAGGTATATCTTCCAAAGGGCGCACAATGGATTGACTATTGGACTGGCAAGACGGAAGAAGGTGGTAAGTGGATTGAATGCAAGTCTGAAATATCAACCTTGCCACTCTATGTAAAGGCTGGTTCTATCATCCCTACAACAGAGGTTGCAGAATACGCTGCTGCACAGATTGGAAAGCCTGTAACCATCAATATCTATCCAGGTGCAGATTGTGAGTTTTCTATCTATGAGGATGAGGGCGATAACTACAACTATGAGAAGGGTGCTTTCTCTACAATTCCTATGACTTGGAATGACAAGAAGAACACTCTTACTATTGGTCAGCGTCAAGGTTCATTTGACGGAATGCTCAATACTCGCACGTTCATTGTCAAAACTCCGAAGGGGGAAAAGACAGTAACATATAAAGGACAAAAAACAACCATAAAACTTTAACTGATTAATTATTAAAATTATGAAAAGATGCCTATTAACGACAACCGTACTCTTTGCGCTGCCTTTGTCAGCGCTTATGTCGGCACAGACCATTGAGTTCTTCACTCCGCAGACCGTGCGAGTGCTCAGAGACAATGGAAAGACTTCCGACCAGAAATCTCTTGTCGTCATCTCTACGCCAGAAAAGGTAAAGGTGACGAAGAAAACAGTCGGCAATGCCACCATCTACAAGTCGTCTGCCCTTACCGTCACGGTAAAGGATGGCAAGGTTTCCTTTGCCGATGCCAAAGGCAAAACGCTCATGACTGAGGGCAAATCAAAGTTTACGCCTATCACTTCAGGGCCTAATGCTGATGCCTTCAAGGTAAAGCAGACTTTCTCGCTCGACAAGGATGAGGAAATATATGGTGTCGGACTTCTCCAGAACGGCAAGATGAGTCAGCGTGACGAGAACCGCCGTATGGAGCAGAGCAATCTTGAGGACTTTGCTCATTTCTACCAAAGCATTAAGGGCTACGGAATCTACTGGGATAATTACTCTCCTACCCACCTCGCTACTCCAAAGCAGGGCGAAGCTGGAGAGGTTGTTCTTGAGAGTGAGGTAGGAAAGAAATCTGACTACTACTTCATGTATGGCAAGGATGCCGATGGCGTTATCAAGGAGATGCGCCACCTCACAGGCAAGTCTCCTATGCTTCCTCTCTGGACATACGGTTTCCACCAGAGCCGTGAGCGTTACAAGACTCAGGATGAGACTATAGGAGTGGTGCGCAAGTACCGCGAACTTGGTATTCCGTTCGATGGTATCATTCAGGACTGGCAGTATTGGGGCAGTAACTATACATGGAACGCTATGGAGTTCCTTAATGAGGACTTCGGTCGTGCACAGGACCTTATCAATGAGGTTCACGAGAAGAATGCCCACATGAGCATCTCTATATGGTCCAGTTTCGGTCCTGAGACAAAGGCATTCAAGGAACTGAAATCGAAGAATCTGCTCTTCGACTTCGAGACATGGCCTCAGAGCGGACTCAGTTTCTGGCCTCCTCGCAAGGACTACCCATCAGGAGTTCGTGTTTATGACTGCTATTCTTCAGAGGCTCGCGATATATACTGGAAATATCTTAGCAACCTTCACAAGATGGGTATAGACGCATGGTGGATGGATTCTACCGACCCTGACCAGATGGATTTCAAGGACTACCAGCTCGACCAGAAATGCTCTATGGGTACATACCGCTCTGTACGCAATATCTTCCCATTCATGTGCGTGAACGGAGTATATGACCATCAGCGTGAGGCTGAGAAGAATATGGATCCTTCAAAGAAGAAGCGTCCGTTCATCCTCACACGCTCTTACTTTGCAGGTCAGCAGCGTACTGGTGCGAATACATGGAGCGGTGATATCAACTCTTCATGGGATAGTTTCCGCAAGCAGATTCCTATCTGCCTCAACTATACCCTTACCGCTAACCCACAAGTGAATACTGATATAGGCGGTTTCTTCGCAGGAAGCTATAACACCCAAGGCAGAAACAGCGGTGTTCGCAATCCTCAGTATCAGGAGCTGTATGTGCGTTGGATGCAGTTCGGTGCTTTCTGTCCAATGATGCGTAGTCATGGCACAGATGTATATCGTGAACTCTATTACTTCGGAAAGCAAGGCGAACCTGTATATGATGCCCTTGTAGATGCCGTGAAGCTCCGTTATAAGTTCCTTCCTTACATCTACAGCCAGTCATGGCAGGTATCAAAGAATGACGATTCATTCATGCGTGCCCTCTTCATGGATTTCAAGGCTGACAAGAAAACATGGAACAATAACCGCGAGTATATGTTCGGCAGAAACATCCTTGTATGTCCTGTTGTCGATCCTCTCTATACTCCAGAGAAGAAGATTCAGACTGATGCTATGACCGGTTGGGATAATAACGCAAAGCTTGAGAAGAAGAACGGCTATCTCGTTCCTGACTGGAAGGCAGAGCGTCAGTTTGAGGTTTATCTGCCAGCAGGTGCTAAGTGGTACGATTATTGGACCAACACCCTTCTCGATGGCGGACAGAGCATCAAGGCTTCTGCTCCTCTTGCTCATTCTCCTCTCTATATCAAGGCTGGCACAATCCTTCCACAAGGTCCTGACGTGCAATACACTTCCGAGAAGAAATGGGATAATCTTGAGCTTCTCATCTACCCTGGAGCCAATGGCGAGTTCACTCTCTACGAGGACGAGGGCGATAACCTCAACTATGAGAACGGTGCCTACTCTACCATCAAGATGACATGGAACGATAAATCCAAGACTCTCACTATCGGTCAGCGTCAAGGCTCATTCGATGGAATGCTCACCACCCGTACTTTCATCGTAAAAACTCCAGGAGGAGAGAAGAAAGAGGTGAAATATAATGGGCAAAAAAAGACCCTCCCCCTACCCCTCCCATAAAGGGCGGGGAGTAGTTACCTTTTATCGCTATGGTAAAGGGTACAATTATAATTTATAATAGGAACTTAAAACACGTAATTATGAATAAAACATTTTGCAAAATATCGAATTTCTTTAGCAAGAAATACTATCTACTCCCCTCCCTTTATGGGAGGGGCCTGGGGGTGGGTCTTTTGTTGCTAGCCTGCTCCTCCTCCTACGCCCAGACCGCCCTCTACCCTGACGCCTTTCCTCTTGGCGACGTCACCCTTCTCGACGGTCCTCTGAAGCATGCTCGCGACCTTAACGTCAACGTGCTCCTTCAGTATGATGTTGACCGTATCCTGGCTCCTTACCGCAAGGAGGCTGGTCTTCCTGAAAAGGCAAAGGGATTCCCTAACTGGGACGGTCTTGACGGCCACATTGGCGGTCACTATCTCACAGCCCTTGCCTTCAATGCCGCTACAGGCGACAAGAAGTGCGAAGAGCGTATGCTGTATATGATCAAGGAGCTGAAGGAATGTGCTGCTGCCTGTGCCCAGAACCATCCTGCATGGGGCAAGGGATATGTTGGCGGTGTGCCTAACAGCGATAAGATATGGTCAACATTCAAGGAAGGTGATTTCCGTACTTTCAACGCCACATGGGTTCCTCTCTACAATATCCATAAGATGTATGCCGGTTTGCGCGACGCATGGCTCTACTGCGGCAACGAAGATGCAAAGCAACTCTTCCTCGGCTTCTGCGACTGGGCTATCGACATCACATCCAAGCTCTCCGACGAGCAGATGGAGAATATGCTCGGAATGGAGCATGGCGGTATCAATGAGGTTATTGCCGATGCTTACGCCATTACTGGCGATAAAAAGTACCTTGACTGCGCACGTCGTTTCTCTCATAAGTGGATTCTCACCCCAATGAAGGACCACAACGCCTTATTCCTCGACAATAAGCATGCCAATACTCAGGTGCCTAAGATTGTAGGCTTCGCACGTATAGCTGAGCTTTCTGGCGACAAGACATACCTTGAGGCAAGCCGTTTCTTCTGGGAAGAGGTAACCCATAACCGCAGCCTCTCTGTAGGCGGAAACAGCCGTCGTGAGCACTTCCCAAGCAAGGAGGCATGTATTGACTTCACACAGGATATCGACGGACTTGAGTCTTGTAACACAAACAACATGCTCAAGCTCACCGAAGACCTCCACCGCATGGACCCAGAGAATGCAGAATATGCCGATTTCATCGAGCGTGCCACCTTCAACCATATCCTCTCTACCCAGCATCCTGAGCATGGCGGATATGTATATTTCACCTCCGCACGCCCACGCCACTACCGCAACTACTCCGTGCCTAACGAGGCTATGTGGTGCTGCGTAGGTACAGGTATGGAGAACCACGGCAAGTACGGCGAGTTCATCTATACTCATTCTGATCCGAAGGTTTCAACTCCTACTACCCTCTTTGTAAACCTCTATGCTGCTTCCGAGCTTAACTGGAAGGCACAGAACATAGAGCTTCGTCAGGAGACCGCTTTCCCTTATGGCGAGACAAGTAAGATTACCGTCAATAAGGGAGCTGGCGAGTTTGTTATGAAGCTTCGTAAGCCAGCATGGTGTAACGATTTCTCAGTCAAGGTCAATGGTAAGGTTGTAGCAACCGACAAGTCTTCTGTTGCCAAGTACGTAGCTCTCGACCGCAAGTGGAAGAAGGGTGATGTTGTTGAGGTCTCATTCCCTATGCACAACAGCGTGGAATATATGCCTAACGTACCACAGTATGTTGCCATTCTCCACGGTCCTATCACCCTCGGCATGAAGACCGGTACAGAGGACCTTGCCCATCTCAAGGCTGATGACAGCCGTTTCGGTCAGATGGCTTCAGGCAAGAAACTCCCTATCGACAAGGCTCCTTATCTCATAGCAAAGGAGGTTGACGACATCGCCAAGAACCTCACACCTGTTGAGGGCAAGCCTCTCCACTTCAAGCTCAACTGCCGTATGGAGAACAAGATTGAGGGTGAGCTTCAGCCATTCTTCGAGATTCACGACTCACGCTATATGCTCTACTGGCTCGCACTCAGCGAGAACGACTATAAGGACTATATGGACCGTCTTGCCAAGGAAGAGGCAGAGCGTCAGGCTCTCGATGCACGTACCATAGACAAGGTACAGCCAGGAGAGCAGCAGCCAGAAAGCGACCACTTCATGGAGACCGACGAGTCAAACAAGGGCGTTACCAACGATGTTCCTTTCCGCGATGCCCGCAACGGCCATTATTTCTCATACCTCATGCAGACAAAGGGCGAGAAAGACCTCAGCCTCCGCATACGCTATTGGGGACAGGATGAATGGCGCACCTGCGAGTACGACCTCTATGTAGATGACGTCCTCGTTCAGAGCATCAACAACTCAAAGAAATGGCGCTCTTCACAATGGAAGTACGAGACCTACAAGATTCCTGCATCAGCCCTTGAAGGCAAGAAGCAGGTACGAGTAAAGTTCGTTGCCAAGCCACACCGTCAGGTAGGCGAACTCTACGAAGTACGACTTGTGAAGTAAATTATAGAACCCACCTTTATATTGGTGTCTGTTAAACTTATTTTTCAGGAAACAAGTTAGCGGACACCAATACTTTTTTACACACCTATGCAGCTATCTGTACCACCTCATACACCTTGCCGTTCTTGTTTCGGCGATTCGTAATGCCCATTGACGAGAGGTTGATGCCGAGAAGCGACTGATTCCTGCGAGTCAATTCCACTTCTGGATACCTCTGCTGTACGGCTGCAAGAATCTCAAGACTTGTCATTTGTCGTCCCTGTTCGTTCTCCTTTGGCTTGCGGAAACAAGTGCTTATCATTGCCGTGAAATCATCTACAGCACAGTAATCCTACGTGAGTTCGACGACTTGCTTCAGCTTGATGAGCTTCAGCGAATAATTCAAGACTGCGAGGGCTGAAAGCCCGACACCTAATAGGGCAGTCCGTAAGG
>OMXX01000195.1 GCA_900315105.1 uncultured Prevotellaceae bacterium
TTTTTACTTCCCCATCCTGATTCTTTTTCAATGTCTTCTTTGAGTTTGGTTAGCTGTTCTTTGAGAGCTGTCAACTCATGGTCTCTATTATTGACCTTTTTCTGCAAATCATCCAACAGAGGCAAAGCTTGCTGACGATTTGCAAAGTCTGTCATGAAAGATTTGAGGGAGTGACGGAATGCCTGTTCTTCCTCGGTCTGCTTCACGGCTGCTTCCAGTCTGGCCGTGAGCTGTGACAGAGGAACGGCAGTTTCTTTCTCAAACGCCCACACTTCAATATCCAATCCTGTCTGCTCAAAGTATGCGAGAGCCTTCTCCACAAACGATTTTCGTGTAAGATTATGCTCCTTCACATATTTGTCAAGTCTATCAGCGGTATTTTTCTCGATGAAGATGGTCGAGCCTTCCCGCTTTTTCTTTTCATTATCCATATATTATTGTAATACAGAGATTTATATTTTGTTGATATATTTTTGCTATAACGAAAATATAGCAATTTTATTGCAAATATTGCAGAATATAGCACATTATATTTTCTACTTGTCTTTCTGCTTTTTTCTCACAGCTTCATTGAACTCCCTCAAAGCCTCCTGCATATCTTCATCAGACTTTATCTGATCAGAATCTAACATTATCATTCCGTCCTGATAGTTGATGAACTTATACTCTTTGGCAGGTTCTTTCTTCTCTACTACATCATCAGATTCCCCTATTGGTAAGGAAGCAACTTTGGTTCTTTTCTGCCGTTCCCATTGTTTTTCAGCAATTTTATTTGTACCGTCCCACCATTTCCAAACAGTCTTACGGTCAAGTCCTAAGTCACGAGCACAAGCGGATTTATTCTTTGAATCAGGATGTCTTTTACGCCATTGCGTAATTCTCTGAGCTTTCTTGCTATTCTCTACGTTGACAAAGCTTTCCTTATGTCTGCCATTATGTGCATCCCATCTCTCTTTATGTCCACGTTCTCGCCTAAAATCTCTCAGTAAGCGAGCCTCTTCTAAATGCTCCTCCTGCTTCCGACCATTACGTCTGTTCCGCTCAATATGAAGCAGCGTCGTTGCTTCAATGGTATGTATCGGCCATTTGTTATAGTTGTTGTCATAAGCCTTCATAGCGTCATCCACATCCTCTACAGAGAAATGGTTATCCTCTTCCTCTGTATAGGAATCCATCTTATCTACAAGGCTGCACGCATCGGAATACACCTCTTCACGAGGAATATCACATTTCACAGCATATACCACAAGTGTAAGTATGCACCAGTATCTGTGATGTACCTTAATTTCGTCATCAGTATCACGGAGCCTCTGTAACCACCAGTCATACACATCACGTTTTACGTGCCACTTTCTGCCTACACGTTCTTTACGAAGGATTCTTGCAGCATACCACTCCGGCCATTCTTCCTTTGCCTTTTCCATGGGTGTCCGATCAGGATTATATGTTGGAGCCTTATGCAGCTGCTTCAACTCGATTTCCGAAAGTTTGAATGCAGAAAGATATCCATTCAACTTCTCAACAGAATATACAGGAGCTTCTAAAATATGAAAGCACCGTATAACTTCACCAAATTTAGTGAGTGTCCCTGGTAAGCGGAATCCTTGGAATACACTTTGATGTTGCCTATCCTCATAGATAGAAGTCTTGTCATTCCAAATGAGGTTTGTCAAGCCGTGCTTTAGTTTATTCAATATAGGAAGATTCTCTTGATATAGGGGCATCGGCTTGTCGAGTAGGTAATATAAGTGTAATCCATGTCCAGAAGAAGTGATGATATTGGCCATGGGCATATAGTCGTCCTGCATCATTCGGACGAGGGTACGGAGCTGCTTTAACCCAACGCCATCCAAATCGAAGCCAAAAGCGTAGAGAAATCTGGCATTGACGGACGTGTTGGTTCTACCCACATATGTAATAGGAGCCAACAGCGCAAACTGTCGTCCTTCAATAAAAGACATAGTCTCTTCATCATCCTTTAGTATGATTCGGTGATGCCCTTTCTTGTTTTCAGAGTAGAAGAGGACAGGATTGTATCTCCAACAGCTATAGCCACGATAGTCAATGTCCTTTACACCGGCTTTCTTCTGCTTTAACCAGAGCTGATACTCATCGCTCATGATGTCCTCGAACGGAACCACATCATTGTTATTTTCAATCTTCCTCTCAAAGATCCAGGCAAGAAACTCCCGACAGTCAATTTCCTCCAAATCTAGTTGGAAGTTCGCCGGAAGACTGGCAAGATACTGGTTCCTCTGCTCGAACTCTTGCTTCTCATTCTCCATGCTCTTGACAATGATGTGCCGAGTCTTAGGGCGGTCTTCATCAGAAGGTCGCCATTCAGAGGATCCATTAACCGAATGGTCGGATAATATATCATCACTAAAACCTTTTATCACTTCCATCGTCTTACACATTTTAACAAAAACGCCAAACTCGTTAACATTTCGCCTTAGTCCTACCCTTTAACAATTGAAAGACTACTTAACCCCACATCAAACAAACGTACCATCTATTCTCTATGGGCTGAGCATTCTTACAAAGAAAAAGTTCTTCCGAAAAGCATCAAAAAAGCACCAACTTCCTACCCCGCGCACCCGTCATTCCTTAACAGAGGTTGCTTCGCTACGCTCAGCAGCCCATGGGGGGGCGTATATTATCAATATGTTTTTTTTCCCCACTTTTGGCGTTGCAAAGATAAGAAGAAAAATAATATCAGCCAACAAAATCAGAAGGAATTTAAGACAGAGGTTGCTTCGCTACGCTCAGCAGCTCACGGGGGGCGTATATTATCAATACATTTTTTTTGCGCACTTTTGGTATTGCAAAGATAAGAAGAAAAAAATCGTTCTCTGTAGTAAACTACACATTTGCGTAATATCAACTTCTTCCGCTCCCCGGGTAGGGGGGCGGAATCAAACAAGGAAAGCCGTGGCGAAGCCCGGCCTGCCATCCTCTGTTCCGCCATGGCGGCAAAGCAAGCTTGCGAAGCGCCCCCTCCTAGTTCATTCGAAAGGCATCAAAAAGCACCATTTTTCCACCCCACGCACCCGTCATCCCTTTACAGAAGTTGCTTCGCTACGCTCAGCAGTTCACGGGTGGCGTATATTATCAATACGTTTTTTCCACTTTTACGCTGCAAAGAAAAACATTATTTAGTAAAAACTTTGTTACTAAATATATTTTTAGTAACTTTGTGGTTACTAAAAAGTAAACAGCAATATGGAAGAGAATCCCTTTGTGTTCGGCAAATCAGTCGAAGGTAGCTACTTCACTGACAGAGAAGAGGAAACAAAACGTCTGGAAGCCAATCTCACTCATGGTATCAACACCGTCCTTATCTCCCCACGCCGATGGGGTAAAACATCCCTTGTAAGAAAAGTGATAGCTAACAACAAGCGTGATGACATTCGTTATGTCCTTCTTGATATGTTCTACTGTAAATCAGAAGCTGCTTTCTACCACCTGCTTGCCAACGAGATAATCAAGCAGACATCATCCAAATTGGATGAATGGATTGAAAACGGCAAGAGATTTTTGTCCAACATCACACCGAAGTTCTCTTTCGGATCCGATCCATTGAACGACTTCTCTATCTCCTTTGAGTGGAATCCAAAAGATGGCACGGACATAGAAATACTGCAACTTCCCGAGAAGATTGCGGAAAAGAAGGGCATCCGTGTGGTCGTCTGCTTTGACGAGTTCCAGCAAATAGGGACATTCGAAGACCCTTTGATTTTTCAAAAGAAGCTACGTTCCGTTTGGCAGCACCAGCAGAACGTCACATATTGTATGTTCGGCAGCAAAATGCACATGATGGAGAGTATGTTCAGCGATACTTCATGTCCTCTGTATAAGTTCGGTGACATTTTATTTTTGAAGAAAATACCCACAAAGGAATGGGTGGCGTTCATTACCAGCAGGTTCTCTGCAACAGGCAAGACCATCACAGAAGAGCAAGCTGAGAGAATTTGCAATATTACCGACAATCTCTCCTCTTATGTCCAACAGATGGCTTGGATTGTTTGGTACAAAGCCAATCCAGTTGTCACAGACTCTATGATTGACGATGCAGTTAAGGATTTATTGGAGCAAAACAAGGTCTTTTTCCAACGTGACATAGAGTCTCTGACAGAACTACAACTCAACTTCATCGTAGCTCTTGCAGACGGTGTAGAGACTGGCTTGACTAAGAATGAAGTCATTAGAGAATACCATCTACAGACATCGGCCAACGTACAAGGAATAAAGAAGTCGTTAATGTCCAAGGAGTTCATCGACACTGACGGGGAGCGGATATACATCAGTGATCCTATTTTTAAGTTATGGATAAGAAAAACAGTTAGGGTAAGATAAGAATCAGTTCTCTTTGTTGAGAAATCATTTAGGAAATCAATTAATCAATTAGTTAAATTGATTAATTGATTTTTACAGCTTTGCAAGCTATTCATTAACTTTACATTAAGTGA